>JBPRGG010000123.1:0-2429 GCA_051418075.1 Candidatus Cyclobacteriaceae bacterium M3_2C_046
CTTTTCATGCCAATGGCAATAATATGGGAAGCCAGTAAAGGCTTGGAGGCCAACTTTTCATAATCTTTTTCACTAAAAGTACCTTTTTCCATCGCAACTTTTTTGTAGAGTTCAGACTGAAATTCCGCCAGTTTGTTTAAACCCTCACCTTTAAATACTACAAAGCGCCACGGTTCTGAGATCTTATGGGTAGGAGCCCAGTTGGCATTCTCCAGCATCTGCTGAATGACCTCATCCGGTACTTTTTCGCTATTATACATATTGGGATAGATCGATCGCCTGTTTTTAATCAGGTCATTGATCTGTTCAACTGAATATTTCATGGATTTATTTTTTAATTGTATTTAGGTAAAAACTATGAGTTAAAAAATATAAAAATTTATCTCACGTAAATTTAAAAATAGTTTTAGATTATTAAAACCTTAATTTCTTAGCAAAACAAGTCGACTGAAGTGGTAACAGCGGCTAATCACACCATTTTTTTCATCGGTCTTGCTTCAAAACCTGAAATAAGTTAAATTTAATAACTTAAATATCCTATAAACATGCAAAAAGCTGCAGGTTGCCTGGTTTTTATACATTTTTGGATCATTCCCCTACTGCTGGCGGATCCAGTGGTTGATTACAGCATGAAGATAATATTGCAGGAAAATGTGCAACAGCTCCAGGCAGAAATTCAGGTGACGTTAAAAAACTATTCAGCATCTGATACCATTGAATTTATATTGCCCTCAGCATTCAAACTTGACCAGATCAAAGCCGAGGATGATACCTGGATATCAAATAAAAAAAAGGAAATTCCCTATATTGGTGAGGTTCGTTCAATTCAAATGGCCCGGTCTTCAACCGGATCCCTGTCGCCTGGATTTTCTATCAAATACCAGGGAAAATTGGATACACTAACCTGTAATAGACAATTAATTAATTTCAACAATGAAGCGTTCTGGTATCCTTTTATTAACCCTTTTTCAGGATTCATCCCATTGACATCTTACCAGGTTGATTTAGAAACGAAAAATAATTTTCAACTGATCGTTCCGGAAGGAACTGTAAAGGCCCGGGGGAATAAATATGATATTTCTATCGGGCCTGGACTACATCTTTTACAGATATATGGATCGGATAACATATCATCCCTGATCCTGCAGGAAGATGGACTAAAAATTCGCTACCAAAAACTGAATACCACCTTGACCAATGAGGACACACTGCTGGCTCAATCAGTGTTGGATATGCTGAAGTTTTTTCATTCCACCTTTGCCCGAAATGATTCAATACATGATTTTCATTTTATCCGCCACCCTTATCCGGGAAACTCTTATGCTTTTAATGGAGGATTTATTTTCCGGGAGGAAGGATTTAAACAAAAGGCATCATTTCACCGGTATTTAGCCCATGAGGTAAGCCACTCCTGGTGGAAACATGGATCCAACGCCAATTTTAATAGATGGCTAAATGAAAGCTTTGCTGAATATAGCGGGCATTTGTATGTCAAAGAAAAATTAGGTGAGCCGGCTTTTGAAGAATTAATGGATCAGCGAATACGAAATAGTTATGACTCAGGGCCTATATATGATACTGAAAAGTTTTATGATTATGCCATCATGTATGATAAAGGCACTTACCGTCTTTATCAGTTGCACCAAAAATTAGGCGATCAAAAATTTCAAAAATTGCTACGGCAGGTGGTTGATGAGAAAGTAGAAACCACGGAAGAAATCCTGCACATAATTGAACAGGTGGGTGATCAGGAAATGGCAGAATGGTTTTTAGCTAAATTGAAATTATAATTCAGAAATCATAAATAAACTAGGCCACTACAGGAGTGGCAGCACCAAGCGAAAACCATCCGAAAATGACACTAAATCTCCACCTTCAGACCCAGGTAATAATTCCGGTCCGGGGAAGGCTGAAAATATCGTTGTCCGAAGGCGTTCAGGTCATTACCCAGGCTATATTTCTGATCAAAAAGGTTGTTAATGCCTCCATAAAGATTCAGCCGGGTGCCATCCAACTGTTTTTCCCAGCCCAGCTTCAGGTCAAATAAATGATAATCCGGAGCATATACCGTGTTGGCATCATTTAATGGTATTTCATCGGTAAAGTTATAAGTCAAATTGGCATAAAAGCCAGGGGAGGTATACACATCCAGGGTAGTTACAAAAATATGGGGTGCCACGCCAGTAAGTTCATTACCGGAAAAATCTTCACCTTCCTTTACATAATTTTTAAACCTGAAATGGTGATAAGTATAGGAGGTTTGCAGTTTAACCTGGCTCAGGCTTTTGTAAGGATCATTGACCAGGTAAATGGTACTGTTCCATTCAATCCCCTGCTGATCAGTGGAACCGGTATTACGGAATTTGGTGGTATTAATAATGGAATCGGTATAGCTCACGATGGTTTCGTCCAGCTTGAAATAGAAATAA
>JBPRGG010000124.1:0-3001 GCA_051418075.1 Candidatus Cyclobacteriaceae bacterium M3_2C_046
ATTGAAGGTCTTCATTAATGATTCGTAATCCCATCCCTTCACTGTTAAGATCTCGAAGCCTTTATCATTGGCGTCTCTTTGAAAACCTGCCAGGGCTTTAGATATACTTGATTTTGTTATTTGGTATTCATTGGTAACCGAAATTCCGTAATCATCATCCCATACAGCCAAAATTACCGGCACTTGCAATACACCCAGGGCATTAACCGATTCTAAAAATATTCCTTCTGCGGTGGCAGCATTACCTATAGTTCCAAAAGCAATTTCATTTCCTTTATTACTGAAATTCTTGAATTTGTGCAGAGATTTATTCTGTCTGTAATATTTTGAAGCAAGGCCTAATCCAACAATCCGGGGTATCTGGGCTGCTGTTGGCGAAATATCAGCTACGCTATTATAGTGATCAGTTTGCTTTTTCCACATTCCGTCTTCATCGAGCAACCGGGTGGAAAAGTGACTATTCATTAATCTTCCCGCAGACGACGGCTCGGCTTCAATATTGGTATGTGCGTATAATTGAGCAAAAAATTGCTGTACAGAGAGTACTCCCAGGGCAAACATGAAAGTCTGGTCGCGATAATACCCCACTCTCCAATCACCCTTTTTGAACGCTTTGGCCATTGCCAGTTGCGGAAGTTCTTTGCCATCACCAAAGATGCCAAATTTGGCCTTTCCCATAAAAACTTCTTTTCTTCCTATTAGACTGGTATGTCTGCTTTCCCAGGCTATGCGGTAATCTTTTAAAATTTCTTCAACTGAAATGTCCGATTTTTTCAATGTTTCCGTATTATTCACTGGCAAAAAAGCGTTAATGTTAGAAATTTGAGAAAGGCATCAAAAGGTCTTTTAAACGCCTTTAACAAAAATAAATAAAAACAACTTTAGTTGCAATTTTGGTTAATTGACAAAGATACCTCCAAAAAGATGAAGGTTTGTTAAATACCGTAAAGCTTGTTTGTATATTTGCTAATCGATCAAATTTGGCAACGATATAATTACTGTGACCTATGAATATTAAAATTTTATTCTTTTTTTTGCTTATTTTGGTCCCCATTAGCCAAACATTAGCTCAACCTTCCCTTGAAATTAAAGAATTAAATTATGATTTTGGACAAATCCAGGAAGGAAATATTGCCTCGCATGATTTTATAATCAAAAACAACGGTGACCAGCCCCTGATAATAAATAGTGTAAAAGCCAGTTGCGGGTGTACCACGCCTTACTGGACCAAAGAGCCCATTTTGCCTGGAATGACCGGTGTTGTAAGCGCTGCATATAACAGTAAAAACCGACCGGGTATGTTTAAAAAAAGCATAAGTATATTTTCCAATGCAGTAAAACCTGTACAAACTGTATACATTCAGGGGGTAGTGGTAAAGTCAGCCCCAGTGGTAAATTATACCGAAGAGGAAATGGCATTATCTGCCCAATTAATCACTGATCAGCAAATAAAAGCAGGTAAAATTGAACTGGGACAAAAGATACCTTTACAATTAAAAGTTAAAAACATTGGCGAGAACCCATTATCGATCAGTGCTATTAGGTCAGGCTGTAATTGTATCATCTGGAATAACTATAACCAGGAGAAGATTTCCAAAAATGAAGAGGTGGTAATAAACCTGATCTATTCACCCAAAAAGACAGGAAATGTAGAAGATGATTTTACGATCTACTCAAATGATCTCAAAAATCCCCAAATAAAAATTAGGGTCATTGCTGAAATAGTAGAATCACTGGATAATAAAAGCCCAATAATGACAAATGAAGTAATTAAATTTTAATACAATTCAAAATAATATTCCGAATCACCTGAACAAAAAGCCAACAAACACTTATTAAATTTTGCAAAAGCAATGGTTTACTTTAAATTTATCTTAACCTTTTGCTTAGCTAATGGTATAAGTATAATATCTTTGTTACCTGAATTTAACTGATAGAAAATGATTATATCTGTTCCAAAAGAAATAAAAAATAATGAAAACAGGGTGGCCCTTACTCCTGCCGGAGCGAAGGAATTAACCAAAAACGGACATACCGTATTTGTGCAAAGCACTGCTGGCAATGCCAGTGGTTTCACTGATGCTACATACGAAGAAGCTGGAGCCTCTATAGTACCCGATATTGCCACCGCTTATGCTAAAGGTGAAATGATCATTAAGGTAAAGGAGCCTATTGAGGAAGAATATAAGCTGATCAAAGAAGACCAACTGCTTTTCACCTATTTTCATTTTGCTTCTTATGAGCCTTTGACTAAGGCAATGATAGACAGTAAAAGTATATGCCTGGCTTATGAAACCGTAGAAAAGCCCGACAGATCTTTACCACTGTTAATTCCAATGTCGGAAGTAGCCGGCAGAATGGCAGTACAGGAAGGAGCTAAATACCTGGAAAAACCGATGGGTGGCAAAGGTATCTTGTTAGGCGGAGTACCTGGAGTACGGCCTGCTAAAGTATTGATCTTAGGAGGTGGTATCGTTGGAACCCAGGCTGCTAAAATGGCAGCGGGTTTAGGTGCTGATGTAACCATCATGGATATCAACCTGGACCGTTTGCGATATCTTTCAGATATAATGCCCCCCAATGTACATACTGTGATGTCCAATGAATATAACATCAGGCAGCTAATTCAGACCCATGACCTGATCGTAGGAGCGGTTTTAATACCAGGGGCCAAAGCCCCTCACCTGGTTACCCGGGATATGCTACAGGAAATGCAGAAAGGTACTGTTCTGGTAGATGTGGCAGTAGATCAGGGTGGTTGTATAGAAACCTGCAAACCGACTACTCACCAGGATCCAATTTATATTATTGATGAAGTAATTCACTATTGTGTAGCCAATATGCCTGGAGCTGTACCCAATACTTCTACTATAGCTTTGACCAATGCAACTTTACCGTATGCGTTGCAACTGGCAAATAAAGGATGGAAAAAAGCCTGCAGTGAAAATAAAGATTTGAAAAAGGGGCTGAATATCATTCATGGCACAGTAGTATATGAAGC
>JBPRGG010000125.1:0-74730 GCA_051418075.1 Candidatus Cyclobacteriaceae bacterium M3_2C_046
AGCAGCGGGGGTTTATGCCCATGAGTGATATATTTGTCAGATACCGCCAGGTTTGACGAACCGCCGTATACCGGCCGGTACGTACGGTGGTGTGAGAGGGTCGGAGATACGAATTATTTCGTATCTTTCCCTACTCGATTACCTGTCAGCACTGCAAACCGAACAAGAAGTCTTAAAATTTCGTAACTTTACTTTATGGAAGCAAATATGAACCTTTCTTTCTCTCAGATACTTGAACTGGTCAAGAACTTGCCTAGTGAACAGAAAATCAAGATTTCTCGTGAACTTGAGAAGGAAACCATTGAATCCAAGTTGACCGAACTTCTTTCTGCGTTCCGAACGGACAAAATCTCGATGGACGAAATAACAGCCGAAGTTGAGCAAGTGAGACAAGACCTCCATGATAAGCGAACATCAAACTAAGGTCATTTTCGATACCAACATTTGGATAAGTTACCTCATTGGCCATCAACTCGGTAGTTTAACTGAATTGCTCTCAACTCACAAGGTTGAACTCGTCCTTTCAGAACAACTTCGAACTGAGTTAATTGAAGTGACCGCAAGGGAGAAATTCCGAAAATATTTCAAGAAGGATCAGGTAAATGAACTTCTGAAACTGATGAACTTTATTGGAACGGATTACGAGGTGGTCGAGTATCCAGAAATTTGCCGAGATGCAAAGGATAACTTCTTACTGGGATTAACTAGAGCCTCACAGGCGAATTTCTTAGTAACTGGAGACCAAGATTTGCTTGTGCTCAACCCTTTTGAGGGAACGGAAATCATCGAGCCAAGCCAACTGAATGAAAAAATAGCCGACAGGTAACATTCAGTATGAAATCATGACGGGTCAGTAGTCGACGATACTTTTCTGCTTTCTGAAAGCCCCGCCAAATCAGCGATTTGGCCTGTGTGTTGAACAAAATTTGGATGGCCAAATCCCAGATTTGGCGATATCCTATATTTGAAACTTTAACTAACTACATCAAACCGCCACGATTCATACTGTGGCGTTGTGGTGCATTTGGACGAACATTCCGACAATGATTTGACTAAATGAAATAAATTGATTACCTTTGACGTTAGTAATGTGAAATGATAGTATGATTTTTTCTTTTGGAACTAAGGTCACAGAGAAAATATGGAATGGAGAACGTGTCAAAAAGATGCCGATTGAGATACAGCAGATTGGTCGGAGAAAACTAAGGATGATTAACAACTCCCAAAGTTGGTCTGATTTGAGAATCCCTCCATCCAATAGACTTGAGAAATTAAAAGGTTCTGATTTTTATAGTATCAGGATTAATGCCCAGTGGAGAATTGTATTCATGTGGATTGACAATAATGCACATGAGGTTGAGATAGTTGATTATCATTAAAAATTGGAGGATTAAAAATGGACAGATTAGCAAACATACATCCAGGAGAGATTTTACTTGAGGAGTTTTTACGTCCTCTTGAGATTACTGCCTACAGACTATCAAAGGATACGGAGATTCCACAGACCCGTATTTCACAGATAATTAAAGGAAAACGGAGGATAACGGCTGATACTGCATTGAGATTTTCATCATATTTCGGTACGACTGCAAAATTTTGGCTTGGACTTCAAGATGACTATGATATCGAAGAAGAGAGCAAAGATAAGCAGGAAATCTTGACAAAAATAAAGATAAACGCACCACAATAATAAGGAATCAAACCCAGGTGGGTCCGGGGGGTTCCACTGAGTTTTTCCTGGTGTTGAACCAAACCGGTGATATTTAACTTAAAGTTTTTTCTGTGTAGTTTTAATCAGGACTTTTTCATGGTTGTAATTAGAGTGAAAGTTGAAAAGTTGGATATCATTGTTAAATAATACCATCTGAATGAAGCCGCATATATCTTGATAGTGCGCAAGTTGCGTTGACAATCTTCTTTCAGATAGTTGAGGTAATCGATTACCTGGTCGATATCCAGTTGATCAGGTAATTGAAGATGGAAATCCATCAAATTCTTGAGGTTTCTGGTATAATTCCCAATCGTTTGTTCCGATCGATGAGCTACCCGAAGCCTTTTCTCGAAGTGGCTTAATACTTTTTCACCAGCTGGTGATTGAGATAATTTTTGTTTGATTTTCATAATACTGTAAGTTTTTGATTATGAAAACTTAACTGATCAAAGAAGAAGTGCTACCTTTAGGTTTGGTTTAACAAAGCTAAGCCATTTACTTCGCAAGCTAATGGCGGGACGATTGAAAGAATTAAAGAAAATCACTGAAATACAAAATATTGATTTTCAACTTTTTATAAAACGTTAGTCAGAATTTTAGGACGACACACCACGAAAAAAAATGGACATTGTAAAACATAATAAATCAGCTTGGGACAATTACGTTGACAAAAAAGACCGTTGGACAATTCCTGTTTCCGAACAAGAATTAGAAAACGCAAAAAATGGAAACTGGAAAATTGTTTTGACACCGAAAGAACCCGTTCCTCACAATTGGTTTCCTGACTTGAGAGGTTTAAAAATTTTAGGACTTGCATCTGGTGGAGGACAACAAGGACCTATCCTTGCGACTTTGGGAGCAGATGTTACAATTTTTGACAATTCCGAGAGGCAGTTACAACAAGACAAAACTTTAAGCGACAAATTTGTCCTGGACATAAAAACAGTTCAGGGAGATATGAAAGACCTTTCAATGTTTGAAGATAATTCATTTGACCTTATTTTTAACCCCTGTTCAATACTATTCGTGGAAAATGTTTTACCAGTTTGGAAAGAATGCTTCCGAGTTTTGAAACCAAACGGAATTTTAATGACAGGTTTAATGAATCCAATTTCATTTCAACTTGACGAAGAAAGTTTGAAACTAATTTATAAGCAACCATTTTCAGACCTGCACTCATTGCCGACAGAAAAATTAGAAGAATTGAAAAAAAATAAAGAAGCTTTGGTATTTGGACATAGCTTGACAGACCAAATTAGCGGACAATTAGACGCTGGTTTTAGCTTGACAAATATGTATGAAGACAATTGGGGAGGAGAAAACAAAATGGACGATTTTTTTCCTGCTTTCATAGCGACAAGAGCAATAAAAAATAAATAAAAAACTGGTGTTAATAATAAGGAATCAAACCCAGGGTCTGGGGGATTCCACTGAGTTTTTCCTGGTGTTGAAGCAAACCAGAGATGTTTAACTTAAATTTTTTTTCTGTGTAGTTTTAATCAGAACTTTTTCCTGGTTGTATTTCGAGTGAAAGTTGATAGGCTCTATACCATTGGTAAATTGATCATAATACCGTAATTTTTGATTATGAAAACTTAAATTAGCAAAAAAGAAAAGCTAGCTTTAGATTTGGTTCAACAAAACGGTATGATATCACTGCTGCTGAAGTTGTAAATTAGGTGGCGGTGCATTATTTTAACTTTCTTCCAGCAAACAGAGATACAGATAAATATAAAACACTAAGCAATGCATACCGCTGTCACGTTGTCATTAATTAGGAATGAGATACAATCATAAAATATTAATATTCATTTGCTTTGCTGTTCTATTGACTCAAGGCTGCGCTGTTAAATGGACTGATGCAATAAAATATGGAAGTGTTACCAGCGGAAATGCTACAGAGGCTATAGAAATTGAAATTCGAAATAAACTAATAATTATACCAATCACTATAGGGGGAAAAGAATATCGCTTTTTATTTGATACAGGTGCACCCTTCAGTATATCAGAGAAACTTCAGAAAAATACTAATTTCAAGACAGTGAGTAAGGGCAATATTGTAGACAGTGATTACAATAGAATGAAAGTCAAATGGGTGCAAGTTGATTCAATTTACGTTGGTAATGTATTATTTCAAAATCAAACGGCATTTGTAGGGGATTTCGATGCAAATCCAATCATGAAATGTTTAGGAATAGAAGGTATTATTGGCTCAAACTTAATTAGACAGTGCAATTGGACAATTGACCAAGAAAAACATTCTTTGTCGGTATCTAGTAAAATCGGAACAGAAGCTCTTAAAGAGAGTATTGTTTTGCCCTTTAAAACTGATAACCAATATAATATTTTTATAGACCTAAATATTGGAAAGTCAAGTATTAAGAATATGTTGGTTGATTATGGTTCTAATGGGTCTATTGCTTTGACCAATGAAATATTTACTGTACTTGAAGAGAAGCATCTACTTAATGAAACATTTATTGAAAAGGGAATTAATCAGAGTGGAATTATAGGTAAACCTGTCGAGCTTAGTAGAGAGATATCTTATTCAGATTCTGTGAAAATTAATAATTTGAGTATTAAAAACGTTATGATTCGAACTGGAAAAACCGTTTCACTAGGTAATGATTTTCTATCAAGATTTAAGGTAACTATTGATTGGAATAACAAAAATCTTTACCTTTTAAAATCAGGTAAAGCAACAGATAAAGCCAATACATCTGGATTTAGAATAGGTTACACCGTGAAAAAAGGCATTTATGTTCAGTCTGTTATGGAAAAATCAGATGCTTATTCTAAGGGAATTAGACCGAATATGAAAGTAGTTAAAATTGATAGTCTGGATTTTAAAAATGGAAGTGATTTTTGCGACTATGTAAACCATAGATTAAACAATCAAATCTTTTTGGAACTGATTAATTCAAAGGGTAAAACAATAAAATATCAGATTGAAAAGACAATATTATAAAAAAACTAATGCCAATAATAAGGAATCAAACCCAGGTGGGTCCGGGGGATTCCACTGAGTTTTTACTGGTGTTGAACCAAACCGGCGATGTTTATCTTAAAGTTTTTTTTGTGTAGTTTTCATCAGGACTTTTTCCTGGTTGTATTTCGAGTGAAAGTTGAAAAATTGAATATCATTGGTAAATAATACCATCTGAATGAAGCCACATATATCTTGATAGTGCGCCAGTTGCGTTGACAATCTTCTTTCAGATAGTTGAGGTAATCGATTACCTGGTCGATATCCAGTTGATCAGGTAATTGAAGATGGAAATCCATCAAATTCTTGAGGTTTCTGGTGTAATTCCCAAATTAAGCCATTTCGAGAAAAGGCTTCACATAGCACATTTTCTGGTATCCAACAAATAGGTAGGGAACTTTCAGAAATAAACCTTATATACAATCGATAAAGCACTGGCTACAAACATATTGGCAACAAGCCTGAGAGACTGCAAATTGCAAATGACGTATATTTTTTATATATTTGTACGTAAATAAAGTTTTTTTAAATATGGAAACCAAATTGACTTTGAGGCTGAACAGCAACGTGATTGAGCGGGCAAAAAAATATGCACGTAGTCACAAAGTGAGTCTATCAAAAATGATTGAGTCCTATCTTGATAGTGTGACAAAGCAAAAAAAAGAGAAAAAAGCTTTGCTTACTCCACTGGTGGAGAGCTTAAGCGGTGTTGTCGATTTGCCGGACGATTTTGACTATAAAAAGGATTATCCTGATTATTTGGAGAAAAAATATAAATGAGACAACTTTTTATAGACACAAATATTGTTATTGATCTGTTGTCAAAAAGAGAGTTATATTATGAAGAGGCTGCAATCCTTTTTTCTATGGCGGATAGAAAAGAAATTGAATTGTCTGTTTCATCATTGACAATAGCCAATACCAGCTATGTGTTGCTGAGACAAATGGATTCACATAAGGCAAAATCGATACTCAGGAAACTTCGGCTTATAGTTAAGGTATTATCGTTGGATGATAAAATAGTTGGATTGGCATTGAACGATGAGAATTTCTGGGATTTTGAGGACGGGCTGCAGTATTTCACAGCAATAGAAAACGAACAGGATTTAATAATTACGAGAAACCTAAAGGACTTTAAAAGTTCAAAATTGCCGATCATGACAGCCAAACAATTCATAGAAATGATTGAATAAGGCCAGTTGCCAACATGGCGAAATATGTCACAGCTGGTTCGGTTGCAGGTCAGTCAGTGGTTCATTAAATTCCGTACTAAATTAAAAACAGCTAACGCCATATATCACTGCCGTTGTACTGCATTCCCCCTATAAAGAAACCTTAATGATTTCCATTGCAAACGAGGAGCACCGAACTTTGAGCCGACCTCATGCAAGGCCGCTTTTTTAACTGGTGCTTGAAATAAAGCTCGGGGCGCATTCTGGTTGAAATGTAAAAGTCCTGGACTATATCCAGGACTGTTGATGATTTCAGTGGTGGTCCACCAGCTGGTGGAACCCCGTTCAAAATAATTTTCAAGATCAAAAGTACATTTCCATGAGGTTCTTTAATACCTTTTTGGATTACATCAGGAATATGAAAGTTATAAATTTTACCAAAAAAAGATAGCCGACTGCGACAAGCAAATTGACAGGTTTATAAAAGAAGAATTAAAAAAAGACCCGACCAAGGAGAAGCTCGTTACCACTGAAAAACCTTATAAGCGACAAAATAAAAATGCACCAGCTATAAAAAACTTCAACCAAGTGGCCTTCAGATATTTTGGTGGTGTAGATCTTATGGCCATAGAAGGGTGAGCCATTCCACTATTCTCACCATCATGGGCGAAATAGGTACGGAGGGCTTCAGAAAATTTAGAACGGCAAAAGAGTTTGCTTCCTGGATGGCTGGCCCCCAACAACAAGATCACAGGCGGCAAAGTGTTGAGCAACCGGATACCTAAAGGCAGCAGCCGGCTGAAAATAGCCTTACGTAATGCGGCCAATGCCATCGGCAAACTGAAGGATACCCATCTGTCAGACTTCTTTAGAAGAGTGAGCTTTAGTAAAGGCCGCACTGCAGCCATCTCAGCAACAGCCAGAAAATTAGCCGTCATTATCTGGAGCATGGTCACAAAAAAAGTAGCCTATCGGCCGCCCACTCCATACATGTTCCTTGACCAAAAAAGAAAACTGGGAATGGCGAAGCGAATCAAAAAGCAAATTGATAAATTTGGCTTGAAACCCGAAGAACTCGGAATTGTAACAAGCTGAAAATCAACGCTAATTTCTTACGTTAGTCAAGATGTAAAAGAAACCGACAATATGAATTTACTTTCTAAAATAGTACCCGGATTACATGTCTTAAAGGACGATGACTTTGCAGATGTGGATGATTTATTTACAATCAAAAAATATAGTGCAGGTGATGTAATTCTCAAATCAGGGCAAATCTGTAGAAAACTATACTTTATTCAAACGGGCTTGGTATATGCCTTTTCAAATGAGGAATCTGAAAGAATTTTGTGGTACGAGTTTGAAGGCAATGCTTTTACAGAAGTTATTAGTTTCTATTCTCAGTCAGCGAGTAATTTTTTCATTAAAGTAGCCGAAAATCAGACAATATTAGCAAGCATATCTTTCGATGATTTGGATAAATTGTATTCTGAAAGCCATAGTTGGGCTATTTGGGGAGCAAGATTCCACCAACAGGAACTATTAAGATTGACCCATTATTACGAAAATCTTAGAACCAAAGATGCAAGTCAGCGGTACCACGAACTTGTTGATACATTCCCGGAAATCTTACAAAGAATTCCATTAGGTCATATTGCATCATACTTAGGAATAAGCCAGGTTAGTTTAAGTCGAATTAGGGCCGGTACACAAAGGAAATAACTTCCCTTTTTATCAAATGTAAAAGGATATCTGATAACGAACACTGAAATTTGCATTATTTAATAAACTAAAGGTTCAGATAATGAAAAATGCAAAGGTTTTACTAGCTGGTGGAACGGGTTATTTGGGCAGCCATATTCTAAAAGTGCTTTCTGAACAGCAAGTCGATACAATCGCCATTGTCCGCAAAGGAAAGAAATCATCCCTCACAAAACTACCCTCAATTCATACGATTGAAGCGGAAATAACTGAACCCAAATCCTTGCGTGGTATTTTTTATGGAGTTGATATTGCAATTTCAACCATTGGCATAACGCGACAAAAAGATGGTTTGACCTATTGGGATGTAGATTATCAGGCAAACAAAAACCTACTTGACCAGGCTATTTCAGAAGGTGTAAAAAAAATCGTTTATGTAGCATCGCTTAATGGCGAAAAGATGCGTCATTTGAAAATTTGTGAAGCAAAAGAACAATTTGTGGATGACTTAAAGCAATCGGGAATTGATTACTGCATTGTTAGGCCAAATGGATTTTTCTCAGATTTAGGTGAGTTTTTAGAGATGGCTAATAAAGGAAGAGTTTATCTTTTTGGCAAAGGTAAGTATAGATTAAATCCTATTGATGGCGAAGATTTAGCCATTCAAATAGTCAACATTCTAAGTACTAATCAAACTGAATTTGCCATTGGTGGACCAATTATATATTCCCATAATGAAATAGTGAGTATAGTCTCTGATGTTTTAGGAAACAAAGTTAAGATTACCTATTTACCTACTTGGGTTAAAAACATGATTCTGCTTTTCCTTAGAACATTCTCATCATCAAAAACCTATGGACCAGTTGAGTTTTTTCTAACTACACTATCAATGGATATGATTGCACCGAAATATGGTAATAAAGAGTTAGTAAGCTTTTTTGAGAACTATAAACAGGAGAATGCATCTCGATTTTAACAAATGTAAAAGGACGCATCACCTATACTTCCGAACTTTGCAAAAACAAGTTTAAACATCGGAAAAATGAAAGCATTTGATAAAAAAATTGCGATTCCTTCTTACTTGCACGAGTTACATGGCAAAGAAGCAAGCATTTTTGACTTATTGGTCAATTATTCAACGGCATTAATAACAACGGTAATCATTCTTTTCCTCGCTTGGGATTTATCATTAGCACCATACAAATTAATAATTCTTGGTGTATTGGCATTGGACTTAGCCGGTGGTGTAGTATCGAACTTTACTGAAGGTACAAACAATTACTACATTGAAAAACCGAAGATACGATATGTATTTATTGCGTTTCACCTAATGCAGCCTTTGGTGTTGATTTGGCTTTTTCCCACTGATTGGGTTGGAATAGCAGTAATTTCTGTTTATACGCTGATAGCAATGACCGTCATTAACAGCATTAAGGAACATTTGAGACAAAGAGTTTACGGTGCATTTTTGATGGTTATTGGGCTTTCAATATCTTTTTTAATTGATGAAATGCAACCGATAGTTCAATTAATGCTTATTTTATTTATTGTGAAACTAATTGTAGCTTTTGCAATTAGATGGAAATAAAAACAACGAACACACAACACTTAGCCGAATAGCTGAAATACCCAAAGAAAAGCCTGATTGAGCCTGGTAAAGTATTTTTGCGGTAGCCCTTCTTTATCTGATTTTTATTTTTTCGCAAACCAAAAGTTGATCCAGAAATTGACAGAATTCCTAAAATGTATCTAAAACATTTAAAAGGCACAACCGGACTTTATGAAATAAGGATTCAATTAGGTAGAATTATATACAGGATTTTCTGCTTTTTTGATTTGGCTGTTAAAAACCCGGCCGCTTTTAAAAACAGCCCCTCATCTTTAGGATTTAAAGGAACTGGACCCAACTCCTGGCTTTTTAAAAATCTTTCATAATGAAAATGTTTGGTAAGTTATTCTGCAATTTGCTAAATTGTATACAGTTTAGCCGTCAGTAGGTGTTCGGTTCAACAATGGGTAAAGTGCTTAAGCTCCTAAGGTCGCTTACGACAACTCATCCGAGTCCGTTCTGCCGCGTGCAAGATGACAATCTGCAATAATTAAAACTAAATACAATGACAAAAATAATTTTTACAGGACTGATTCTGATAATGACCTTAATAAATTCGTGGTCTCAGCAATTAGCATTTCCCACTGCTGAAGGTTATGGAAAATATACAAAAGGAGGTCGTGGAGGAATTGTTTATGAAGTAACTAATTTAAACGATAGTGGAGATGGAAGCCTTAGAGCTGCAATTGATGGCTCAGAACCAAGGACAGTAGTTTTTAAAGTATCAGGAAATATTGAACTTGAAAGTGAATTAAAGATTAATAATCCATACATAACCATTGCCGGACAAACTGCACCGGGTGATGGTATATGTATTAAAAATCATCAATTGAGTATTGATGCTGACCACGTAATCATCAGGTACATCAGAGTAAGATTGGGAGACGACTCTGGTAAAGATTATGATGCAGTTGGAAGTCGCTTTACAAAGCATATCATTCTTGACCATATTTCAGCAAGTTGGAGTGTTGATGAGTGTATGTCGATTTATCATTGCGATAGTATTACTGTTCAGTGGTGCATCATTTCGGAAAGTATGAGCCAGTCTAATCACATTAAAGGTTTACACGGATTTGGTGGGATTTGGGGTAGTAATTACGGAACTTATCATCATAATCTTTTGGCTCATCATTCAAGTAGAAATCCGCGTATGGCTTCAGGCACAGGATATACTGATTATCGAAACAATGTTATCTATAATTGGGGATATAATAGCTGTTATGGTGGTGAAGCATTACAAAAAGGAAGTGAGAAGTTCATTTTTTCAGAAATTAATTTGGTGGCCAATTATTACAAACCAGGTCCAGCAACAGAACCTGGAAAAGTATCATATCGAATTGCAAATCCTTCATTCAGAAATGAAACAGATGATTTTGGCAAATGGTACATTAAAGACAATGTAATGGAAGGAAACAAAAAAGTTTCTTCAGATAATTGGAATGGAGGTGTACAAGCAAAAATAGAACTCAAAAAAATAAAATTAGATAACCCATGGAATTCCATGCCAATAAATCAGCAAACAGCTGAAAAAGCTTATAAACTTGTCCTTGAAAACGCAGGAGCTCTTCTTCCAAACCGAGATACGGTTGATTTACGGATTATCAGGGAAGTTCAAGGTGGTTTTGCAACATATGAAGGTAAAAGCTATAAAAGGTTTCATAATGTAGTCGACACAGCTATAGTTTGTGGAATTATTGATACACAAAATGATGTTGGTGGGTGGCCTGAGCTGAAAAGTACTCCAGCACCTATTGACACAGACCGTGACGGTATGCCTGATGATTGGGAAGATAAAAATAATTTAGATAAGTCAAATCCAGATGATAGAAATTACATTTCACCAGATGGATATACTATGTTAGAACTATATTTAAATAGCATTAAATAGTTCGCAGGTCGGCACAAAACGCGGTCATAAGTATAGTGGGGGCTGTGGTATATTTGACATGAGTGCATTTAATAAACATATCAACTTTTTTGATAGGTAAGAACTTCGAATCCCCGCACTACTCATATCGCCATCCGTTGTAAGACAAGGAGGCAGAAACATAATGTTAACATGGAAAATATTAGGTTAAGAAAAGCAACAAGTAAAGACAGAGACATTGTAGTTGACTTTGCTTATAGTCTTGATATGGACGAATATATCAAACTAAAACGAGAAGAAAAGATTACAAAAGCAATATTTAATGACGGATGCTTTCTCGTTTTAGCAGATAACAGAGAAGTTGGATTTGTGTTTTTTGATTACCGTTTTTTTGATCAAGGGTGGATAGAGCTGATTATCCTGGGCGAAGAATATAGGGGCAAAGGGATAGCTGGAAAAGTATTTGACCTTATATGTAAGCAATGTAAGTCAGATAAAGTTTTCACTTCTACAAATCGTTCAAATACTCAAATGCAAAAGGCTCTGACCAAAGCTAATTTCTCTTTTGCAGGTGAACTAAACGGATTAGATGATGGAGATCCTGAACTTTTTTATTACAGACTAACCAAGTAAAAGCTCTATTGAAAAGGATATGACATTAAGAGAACTAAAGAAAACCGAATCAGATTTTTTAGCGGACATGCTCTATGAAGCGATTTTCATTCCAGAAGGACATGACCCTTTGCCACAAGAAGTCATTATGGACAAATCATTGTCTAAATACATTGAAAAATGGGGAAAAGACAAATTTGACATTGCCTTGGTTATGGAAATTGACAATCAACTTGTTGGAGCAATTTGGGGACGACTATTAACAGACGAGAACAAAGGGTTTGGGTATGTGGACAACAGAACACCAGAGTTGAGTATGGCAGTCAAACACGAATATCGGAACCAAGGAATTGGAACCGAATTGATCAAGGCAATCGCTTTCGAGTATCAAAAAATCGGAGTGGAATATTTATCGCTTAGTGTTGACAGGGCAAACAATGCTTTAAACTTGTATAAACGGATTGGTTACGAAATAGTAGAAGAGACAGAGACTTCTTGGACAATGATAAAAAGAATAAAATAACGGCTTACAATAATAAGGAATCAAACCCAGGTGGGCCAGGGGGGGGGCCACTGAGTTTTTCCTGGTGTTGAACCAAAACGTGATGATAAGTTAAGGCATATGTGTAGTTCTAATCGGACTTTTTCCTGGTTGTTGGTCTGGAAATGTTTTGATAAAAAAATTTAACTGATCAAAGAAGAAGTGCTATACATATGCCTGTCCTTTATTCGGTTCCGGTTTTTTAATTAGATTTGTATATTAACAAAAACATAAGTATTAATTATCCATTGAATATGAAAAATTTAAAAACTATCTTGATGCTAGCTGTTTTTACAATGGTTGGTATTTCTTCTTTACAAGCACAACGCGTTGAAAGTGATTCTGATCTGATTGGAAAATGGGATCTTACCATAGTCATGGAAAAAGATCAATTAGAGAACCTTGGCATTTTCAGGCATGGACTCATGGCATCTGATGGATTCCCCGCTTGGTTGCAAGTTAAATTATCTGGTTTTTCTACGCTTGTTGGCTATTACGTTGGCTATGAGGGAAGTGCAAGACCAATTGCCGAAGTTCATTATGATGCCGATAAAGATAAATATCACTTCACCATTCCTCCCCAATGGATGGATATTGATGATATCTATTTTGAATTTAGTCTAAAAGACGATAAGCTTACAGGGTATAAATTACTCGACGGGAACAAACTTCAATTTACCGGTGTTCGTGCACCAAGTTTAGAAAGAAAAGAGCCACCGGTGTGGGGTAATCCAATTAATTTACTTACTGAAAATATGGATCATTGGATTATTCCGGAGAATAATAAATTCAAAATGGTTGATGGTATCATGATGAATCCGGAAAAAGGCGGTAACTTGATTACAACCCAAAAATTTGATGATTTTAAACTCAGTTTAGAATTCAGGTATCCCGAAGGAAGTAATAGCGGAATTTATCTTCGTGGCCGTTATGAAGTCCAGATAGAAGATTCGAAGGGAAGAACTGATGATGTAAGTATCGGTGGCATTTACGGGTTTATTGCACCAGCGGTTAATGCAGCCAAAAAACCAGGAGAGTGGCAAACTTACGAAATTACATTAGTTGGAAGACATGTCACGATTGTGCATAACGGGATTGCAACTGTCTCTAACCGTGTGATTCCCGGTATAACAGGCGGATCCCTTAACAGTAATGAAGGTGAACCAGGGCCTATAATGATTCAGGGAGATCATGGACCTATTGACTTTCGTAAATTTGTTATAACACCTTCTGTGAACTAACGCCTTTTTAAGAAAAGCTAAGGTTCATTTATGTAGTTCTAAATGAACTTTTTTCTGGCTTTAGGTATATTGAAGCAAAAATCGACATCAAAGGTTTTTGCTTTTACATCCTAAAGTTTTGTGTAGAATTACGGTATTAAAAAAAATAATTCAAAATATTTTTATGTGGGCTCAATTTAGTATAATATTGCAGTATCAATAATTGCAATATCAATGAATCTTGAATCTGTCATTTTATTTCAAATAGATAAAACCAGTAAAATATCCAAATTATATTCTCAACGTGAATTTGACAGGTTAGGACTTAGTATTACTGTAGAACAATGGATTTTATTAAAGACAATTCATGAAAATCAAGGCCTGACTCAAAATGATTTGGCTATAAAGTCATTAAGAGATCCTGCCTCAATCACCCGAACCCTTGATTTGTTGAGTAAGAAAGATTTGATTGAAAGAAAATCTGTTCCTGGAAACAGGAGGCAATATCATATATTTCTGCGTAAACATGGTGATAATTTTATCCGACAACATCTTCCTGTGATCAATGCACATCGGGCCAAAAGTGTAGAAGGATTTTCTCCGGAAGAACTGGAAAGTCTGGGCCAGATGTTGATTCGAATACAAAAAAATATGGGTTAAAAAAATTTATCTTTTAAATTGATATATCAATATTTGATTATGCAATAATTAAGGTGTTGCCAGTCTACATGCTGGCCTGGATTTATAACTAAATGATAATAATGAAAACAATGATATCCTTATGTTTCCTGATGGCAATAAGCCTGAGCCACAAACAGGATATGAAGCATACCATCAGCAAAAACAAAATGACTGTACGATGGCAGGTGGAAGGCGATCTCATTCATTTTGAAATGGAAGCACCCACCAAAGGTTGGGTGGCCATTGGGTTTAACGAAACTGATCAAATTACAGGGGCTTATTTATTGATGGGAAGAGTGCGCCATAACAAGACCGAGGTATTAGAACATTTCACTGAAAGTCCTGGCAATTACCATCCCCTGGAAAATTATGGAATTGTAAATCAGGTGAGAAATATAAGTGGAACTGAAAAGGATGGAAGGACAACGTTGAAATTTTCTATTCCGCTAACACCTGCCAGCAGATATCATAAAAAACTGTGGACAGGTAAGCAATGGTGGCTGATCTTGGCCTATAGCCGGGAGGATGATTTTCAGCATCATTCTGTAATGAGAACTTCTGAAAGCATCAAATTATGAAACCATATTATAAACTAATAAACATATGAAACAAATGAAAAAAAGAATGCTTCTAAGCTTGATGGCAATTTTTGCAGTAGTACAAGGTCAAGCGCAATCTACCGAAGAAAAGCACATTAAAGAAACAATTATGGCTTTTTCCAAAGCGGGTGATCAAAGTGATGCTGTCAAATTAGCTTCCTTTCTGGATGATAATTATCAATTGGTTATGAATCAGTTATTCGGCAGTAGTAAAGTATCCATCATGCCTAAAGATGTATATCTTGAAAAAATCAGGTCTAAAGAATTTGGTGGAGATCAGAGAAAAGTAGAGATTGAATCAATGCTGCTGAATGGTACCAATGCAAGTGCAAAGGTTCGGTTTATTGGTTCAAAAATGACATTTATATCTATTATCACCCTGATAAAAAATCCGGATGGAAATTGGAAGCTGATAGGTGAAATACCGGTGGTATTATGATATGCTGTATGATCTTAACAGATAATTTTTGAAACCAAATCAATGAAAGGTATAGCAGCTAAAATAGTTAAGCACTTTTTTAGCTGCTTTTTTATTAATAAAAACAAATGATCCGCAGCAATCTTTGTATTCCTTTTTTGTAATCAGCTTATTTTGAATTTGAAAATTTAAAGGATTGTTTAATAAATCAATCTTTGTACTTTTCAAACCTTCCCCTGCTTTCTGCCTGATTCCTGCCTCCTTTATTTAATTTCAATCAGCACAAAAAATTCTGAAATTCCGGGGTAACCTTTACCGGCTCAGAGCAATACGATCTTAAATATATGCAGGAAAACGACAGGAATACCTGTCTGCCAGTAACAATTATCATCAAAAAACATGAAACGAATTAGTGGAGACCAGCAAACACTATAAAACACGGGGCGATTCCGAAAAGCCAAATGAGTAGGAAATAAAATAAAGCATATCATGAAATCATTAAAATCCTTAGTAATCAATCTTATGTTTATCACTTTTTTAACCAGCAGTTTACCTGCCTGTATGACCACTAAAACAAGTGTGGGTCAATATAGAGAAACCTTCGGTGAAGAATATAAATATGCCAAAGGCAAACAATTTTGGCTTTTCTGGGGGTTAATTCCCCTGGGCAGAACCAATGTCAATACCCCTGGAGATGGTAATTGTGAAGTGATTACCCGGTATAATTTTGGAGATATTCTGATAAGTGGTTTGACTGCGGGTCTTGTAACTTCTTATACCATTAAAGTCCGGGCAAAGCGATGAATTTATACAAAAACCTGTAATCTGGATACAATTATCCTGTATTTGGCTATTTACTTTGCTTCAAAAGATGACGTTCTTTGTATCAGAACGCTAAACAAGGAAAGCAATGGTTTACAGGGTAAATACCATTTATGAATTACACCAGCTGGCTGGTCTGGAAAAACCAAAACATCCGCTGGTTACGGTGATAAACTATTCCAAAGTGAAAGTAGCACAGGCGCCTCAGTCAGCCCGTTTTATTTGCAGTTTTTATACCATTAATTTCAAAAAATACTGCCAGTTTATGTATGGCCGGCAACCTTTCGACCATCAGGATGGCACCTTGCATTGTACAGCTCCGGAACAAATGATCACCTTCGACCGCAGCCAAGAAGAAAAAGGATCGGAAGGCTGGGGCTTATATTTTCATCCGGAACTGATCAGAAATACCTGCCTGGCCGCCAAAATTAGAGAATATTCCTTCTTTTCTTATGGCGAAAATGAAGCTTTACATCTTTCGGATCAGGAAAAACACATGCTGCTCACCATTCGATACGTAGGGTAAATTGCTGTTAGACCAAAGATCTACCCAATGCAGAATTATATCGAATTAGCCCAAAAGAATGGGGTGGTACTACATGACCGGGGACCCTGTCAGTTTTGTGGAGCTGCCACAAGCCGGGGGTAAAAAACTGATGGATTTTGCTATCAATCAGCTAAAGGCTGATAAAGTAGATGTAAATGAACAAAATAACCGGGCTGTTAAATTTTATCCAAATCTGGAATTCAAGGTGTATGAGCGAACCAAAGAATAATACCGGAAAATTGATTAAATTGACATCCTGAACTACAGTTTCTTAATTTGGACCAATTTTTATGAAAAAATCATCGGTAGAAGAAATCAGACAGCGTTTTGACCGGGATGTGGAGAGGTTCTCCAACCTTGAAACCGGTCAGGTGTCCACCATTGATGCGGCGCTTTCCCTGGAATTAATCACAGAAGCGGCTGGTAGGATTGTTCCTGCCGCCCAAAACCTGCTGGATGTTGGTTGCGGAGCAGGCAATTATACTTTAAAGATGTTATCCAAATTGCCAGATTTGAATTGCACCCTGGTAGATCTGAGTAAACCTATGCTGGAGAAAGCGCTGGAAAGGGTTTCAATGGCAAGGGCTAAAAAAGTGGAAATTTTCCAGGGCGATATCAGGCAGGTGCAACTTAAAGAAAATCATTATGATATCATCCTGGCCGGGGCGGTATTACATCACCTGAGAGATGATCAGGATTGGGAAACCACCTTTTCCAGGTTGTATGGTTTATTAAAGCCTGGAGGATGCCTGATGATCTCAGATTTGGTGATTCAGGACTCTGAACAAGTGAACCAATTAATTTGGCAGAAGTATGGTGAATACCTTGAACAAACAGGAGGGGAGTCTTACCGAAACCAGGTACTGGATTATATTGATCAGGAAGATTCTCCCAGGTCCTTAAATTTTCAGCTTGAATTGATGAAAAAGGTGGGATTTAGACAGGTGGAAATATTACACAAAAATTTATGTTTTGCTGCTTTTGGAGGTATAAAATAACCTCAAAATTTTTCAGTTTATGTATCAATAGCTTCAGTACAATTTTGTCAAGTTCCACTTTAAATGATACCACCCTGAAGAACATGGCGTCTAATTCTATAAAATAAAAATAGTAAAATTATGGATTTAGAAATGATGAACCAACTTCAGGAATTTGTGCTGGGCTTTTTGGGTATTGGCTTAAGCTTTATGGCCTTATTTATTATTTATAAGGCGATTCAATTGAAAAACCAGGAAAAAATGGCCCTGATAGAAAAAGGTATGGAACCATCCCTGGCTGATGTGAAACCAAAAAGCACAGCCAACAACTTCAAAATAGGTTTAATGCTGATAGGTATAGCACTAGGAGTGGTTTTTGGCTACCTGTTGCATATCATTCTGCTGGTGCCTGAATTTGTAAGTTATTCCACTATGATCCTGGTTTTTTGCGGTGGATTATTAATATATTTCCATAAATCAGAATCAGCCAAATAAGGTGGAACAATGGATAGGACAAACCAGGATCCGGATATCGATTTCGCCTTCATTATTAACCAATATAAAGAACTGGCTTTTAATATCGCCCTGAAGATTACCAGGAATGAGCAGGACGCGGAAGAAATAGTTCAGGATTCATTTGTAAAGGCATTTGCCGGTTTAGGCAGCTTTCAAAAGAAAAGCAGTTTTTCCACCTGGTTTTACCGGATTGTTTACAATACCTCCCTGTCCCATGTGAGAAAGCATAAATTGCCCACGGTAGAAATGAACCAGGCAAGGGCTGATGAACAGGACCATTACGGGGTGGAGCAGGTTTTAAAAAACTTAAACAGCAAAGATCGTAAAATGATCATTAGTCGGGCTTTGGGAAAATTGAATGAACTGGATTATACCCTGCTCTCATTATTTTATTATGAGAATTTATCATTGAAGGAAATAGCAAAAATCATAGGAAAAAAACCAGGTTATATGAAGGTCTTGTTACAAAGAGCACGTATAAAGTTAATTGCCTCATTTTCTTCATCAGAGATCAAAGAATTAAAGGAATTATTATGAAAAACGGTGAGAATGAATTTATCAGGGAACTAATTACTTCCGATCTTAAAAAAATACCTAATCCTGGATTTACTCAGGATACTGTAAACAGGATCAGGAATTTACAAGCGGCCAGAAAAAGCAGATTCCAAAATTACAGCTTATTCATCTTGTATCCTGTAGTGCTTTATGCCATGATATATATCCTGACTGTATTATATAATACTTTAGCCCTTCATTTTTCGATCAGGAGTGAACTTTTTGCTGGTATAATAAACTGGTCTTCTAACCTTTTGCTAAATCCCACCACCATTTCAGTGGGCATTGCCTTTACTTTGCTTTTTGTAATGGATGGATATTTAACAAGAAAGCGTCAGAAGGTATAACCAAATAAAACTTGGTTTTTAAGATATGGATGGAGCAGCTGGCTTGAAAAATTGAATTAAAAATGGTACTTTTAATCATCAATTTTTCTACAATTTCTATTAATAAATGCGAAAAAAATGAGCCAAATCCAAAAATATCCTTCAAAAATTGGATGGCCCATCCTATTGATTCTGGCTTTAAGTTTGGGTAGTATAGCCTTGCTGATGATCCAAAGTAAATTGTGGATAGGAGTTCTTTTGATTGGCTTGGTATTATTTTTTTTTGTGCATCTTTTCCAGACTACCTATTATATTATTTTGGATGATATTTTGCAGGTGAAAAGTAGTTTTCTAATTAATAAATCGATCAAAATAGCATCCATCAGGCTGATCTCTGAAACAAATAATCCATTGGGCGCTCCGGCAAACTCTCTGGATAGGCTGGAAATCCATTTTAACCGCTTTGATTCTATATTGGTATCTCCCCGGGGAAAGCACCAGTTTATCCATCACCTGAAGACCATCAATCCGGACATCCAGATCATTTTAAAGGAACCGGGCAAGAGCAGTGCCAAAGTACCCGGGGTTTAACATCAGTAATATAAATTTAATCTTTTTGGCTATGGGATACTATTTAAATCTGGAGGAAATATCTATTGAAACCTTCCAGGATATTTTGGCCAAGGCATATTTTCCTCCTAGCCGAGTCATACTTAGAGACCGAACTGATCAACGATTTGATTTTTTTAAAAATCAGGTAGTGCAAGATCTAAAGCAATTATTGCTGTTATTGCAAAATAAAGATCAGATGAAGTCACTGCAGCAGCAAGAATATTTTTCAGGTAGTTATCTGAAGGTTTTAATATGCCTGGTCTGAACCTGATTCCCCATCCCAGAGGAAAATATTTTACTGGTCTGCAGGATTCAATCTGACATAGTTTATATTTCCCTTTGATCAAACCAATGCCAAAAGAAAACTTTACCTGATCAGCTGTGACTGAAATATAAACAGATCAAATTCGCAGGTTTTTCAAAAACTGGCTACTGGACTGCAAACAAGCCATTCCATCAACCACTTTATCGCGTTCCACCATAAAATGTTCCATATCCTGACGGTAAGCTTCTTCAAATACAGCAGCGAAATCTATGATGCCTTCACCCGGACAGGCAAAGTCCATTTCCTGCAGGTTGTTCATGTCTTTGATATGTAAAATGCCATAACGGCCCGGATATTTTTTCATTACTTCCACCGGATCTGCCCCGCCTTTTTTGGCCCAGTATACATCCAATTCGCATTTTACCAGGTCAGGATCTGTATGCTGCATCAGGTAATCGAAGGGCAGACCTTCTTCCATAGCGTTAAACTCACCGTCATGATTGTGCCAGTACAAGGTCATCCCGTTGTTTTTACAGGTTTCACCGATGGTGTTCAGCATTTCTGCACTCACTTTACAGTCTTCCAGGCCAAATGGACGTCCGACTTTCCAGGGCCAGTAGATTACGGCTTTATCTACATTGATGGCTTTCAGGTTATCTATCCGGGACATCAGTTCATCCTGGTCTTCCGTCATGGAAATACCACCAGCTACTGGTTTCAGCCCAATGTCTCTGCAATAAGCAAGAAATTCACTGGCGGAATCTCCCATATAACCTCCGGTTTCGATTTCGCTGAATCCGTAATCGGCACTTTGCTTCAGGGCTTGTTTCCAGTCCTGCTCCAGTTCTTTTTTGATGATCCCGGTGATATATCCAAACTTCTTTACCTTTTTAGAAGGGCTGAGACCGGCTGAAAGGTTTTGCCAGGCTAATAAAGCAGCTGATCCGGCCGCTAAATGTTTTAAGAAAATTCTACGATCAGACATAAAATAATGATTTTAATTATACTTTAGGTAATTTCCAGGGTGACCGATATTCCGGCTTGATCAGTTCATTGGCTTTTTCACAATTAATAAACCGGTTGTTATCGTCATCCCATTCCAGAATGGATTCTCCCACTCTTCCGGCAATATTGGGTATGTGGGCATGTAAAGCAGCTGCCCGACCTACTTCAGGAGGGCAGGAGGGGGTTTCCCGGGTCTTGATACAATCCAGGAAATTTCGTACATGCTGGGCATGAGACTCCTGACCGCCGGAAAATTCTACTGGTCTGGTCATAGGCTTGTCTTCCTGATTGTTCCATTCGGGGTAGAGTTGATAACTGCTACGGTTGGCTACCAGGGTTCCTTTGTCGCCAATAAAAGCCACGCCGTACAACATATCATAGGGCCCTTGCTGCACTCCGGCCGTCATATCCCAATTGATCACAAAATCTGCTTTAGGGTATAATACATTCATAGTGTCAAAGGTCTCCCTGGCTCTTTTTTCATGATAGGTATTGTCGAAATAAGTCATCACCTTTTTAGGGGCCTGCACCAGGTCTTTGGCCCATAATCCCATATCCAGCAGGTGAACTCCCCAGTCGGACATCAAACCACCACCATAATCCCAGAAATGCCTCCAGGAACCGTGAAACCGGTTGCGGTTAAATGGCTTTTCCGGGGCGGGGCCCAGCCACATATCATAATCCACACCGGCAGGAACGGGGCTATCCGGAACAACTTCAGGACCTACACCATAATTAAAATTGGCCCACATATTTACCTTGCGTAAATTGCCTATCTGGCCGGATTTGATCAGGTCCATACAATCCAGAAAAACCTTGTTGTCCCTCTGCTGCTGCCCCACTTGTACTACTTTATCATACCGTTTGGCCGCTTTTACCATGATATTGCATTCTTCAATGGTATTGGACATGGGTTTTTCCACATAAACATCCTTGCCGGCTTCACAGGAATCTACCATATTCAGGCAATGCCAGTGATCCGGAGTTCCTATGATCACCGCGTCGATATCCTTATCCTCCAGAAGCTTTCGATAATCTTTATAGGTTTTTACATTTGGATTGTAGTTTTGCTTGATTTCACCAGCCCGCTCAGTCAATACATTGGAATCAATATCGCATAAAGCCACACAATTTACATCCTCATTTTTTACAGCATGTCTTAAAATACCAAATCCCATATTTCGGCAGCCAACTAAAGCCACATTTATTTTATCATTGGCAGAAACTCTGTTTCCACCAAAGGATACCAGTGGGGCCAGACCCATGGCAGTTGAAGTCAATACAGATTGCTTAATGAATCTTCTTCTTTCCATTACTTTAAATAATTTTCAGGTTTATAACAAGACTATGAAAGATACAAAGGATTTTTATTTCCCCCCAAATATAAATAGATATACCAGCATTAAATTTGACCCTTTGTGGGGTTTATTTTAACCATTCCAAACTAAAAAACGATATTTATTGTAATCTATTGATTGGCCTTGGAAAATTATTTACATATATTAATACCAATTCGGGCTTTATGCGTTACATATCTGCTCATTCGGGCCCTGACGATGGGATACTTCTTTGTGGTTTGCCCTAAAGTTGCCTATATTACACTTTTTATTAATAATATACCGGGAGTTATTGATGCGTTGCCAATTTGATTATGTGGTTTTAAGTGATTTGAGGAAAATCTGTAGGATGTTTTTTTTATGGCTTAGCCTGGCCGGATGTTTGCCAGGCCAGGCACAGCCGGAAAATATCATAAAACATCCTTTGGACAGCGCTCACAGTCCTTATGTACTGGCCCATCGGGACAACCCGGTCATATGGTATCCTTGGGGAGAAGAAGCCTTTCAAAAAGCCCGGCAGGATGATAAACTCCTGATCATCAGCATCGGTTTTGCCGCCTGTCACTGGTGTCATGTCATGGAAAGGGAAACCTTCATGAATACTACCGTAGCAGACTTCATGAATCGATATTTTGTTCCGGTAAAAATTGACCGGGAAGAGCGACCGGACCTGGATCGCATATACAGCCAGGCGGCGGAAATTTTGACCGGCAACTCCGGATGGCCCCTCAACCTGGTGGCTTTGCCTGATGGGAAGCCATTTCTTTCCGGCACTTATTTCAGCCGTACTGACTGGCTCAAGATGCTGAAACAAACCCATAATTTATATGAAAAATCTCCTGAGCGGGTACATCAGCATGCCATGGCCTTATACCAACGGATTGGTGAGAAAAAGAAAATATCAGTTTTAGAGGAGCATTCATTCCGGAAGTCTTATCAGCAGGTATTTCAACAATGGCGCCCTTTGCTAGACCTGAATTACGGGGGCTTTAAGCAAATGCAAAAATTTCCCTGGCCTATGGCCTGGAATTATTTACTACAAAATTTTTATATGACCGGGAATGACCAGGCTCTTTCCGCTGTAACCAGGAGCCTGAATGAAATGCTCAGGGGAGGTATATATGACCAATTAGGCGGAGGCTTCCATCGTTATAGTCTGGATGCCAGGTGGCGTATTCCTCATTTTGAAAAAATGCTGTATGATAATGCCCAGCTGGTACAGGTTTTGGCTGATGCCTACAAGCTTACCCTTAATCCAACTTATGCCAGGGTGATCAGACAAACCATGGATTTTATTCAAAGGGAACTTACCAGCCCCGGAGGTGGATTTTATGCCTCGTTGAATGCAGAAAGTGAAGGTGTGGAAGGCAAATATTATGTTTGGACCAAAGCTGATATTATTCAGAATATTTCAGATCCAGACCTTGATGTCTGGATGGACTTCTATGATATTAAGCCAGAGGGAAATTGGAAGAACGGTCAAAATGTTTTGTACAGGCCTTTGGAAGAATCACGATTTTTAGCCAGACATCAATTGAGCCCCAATGTATGGCGGCAAATTTTACAGCGGATCAATCAAAAGTTGTTTAAAATAAGGAAGGGGCGCGTTTTGACGGAAACTGATTATAAAATCCTTACCAGTTGGAATGCCCTGATGATTGAGGGGTGTTTGGCCGCCAGCACTGCATTGAATGAGGATATCTATTATCAGATGGCTTTGAAAAATGCTCAATGGCTGGACCAGCATATGGTCAAAAAAAATGGCCGGGTATACAGGTCATATGTAAATGACCGACCTTACCAGGAGGGGTTACTTTCCGATTATGCCCAGTTGGCCCATGCTTATATTTTGCTTTATCAGGTCAATTTTGATATCTATTGGCTGGAAAGAGCCAGGATGATTGTCGATTATGCCCTGGTGCTTTTTAACCAACCTGATAGTCCATTGCTCTATGATAACAAAGATCATAAGCTGTTTCTAAGTTCCAGTGAACTGACTGATCAGCAAATCCCCTCAGCTAATGCCACCCTGGCCCGGACTTTATACTTATTGGGTAATTATTTTAACCAGCCAGCTTATCTCCAGCAAAGCGCCTCCATGCTGCACCTGGCAGGAGGTACTGCCGTGGCCGGAGGTCCGACCTACGCCAGTTGGGCTATTTTATTGGGATACCAATGGGGACCTGACCTGGAGATTGCCATCACAGGTGAACATGCCCTGGAAAAATCCGGGTGGTTAAGACAAAAGTATCTGCCCAATGCCCTTTGGATGGGAGGCAGAGAGGAAAACTTGCCTTTGTTGAAAAATAAGGTGGTAAAAAATCAAACCCTCATTTATGTCTGCCAGGACAAGACCTGCAAATTACCTGTTGCTTCTGCAGAGAAAGCCTGGGACATATTAAAAGCATTAGGTTATTTTTCTGAATCAAACAAGTGATAGATCATCTCCAGATGTTGCTGATATCGGATGGGATCGTCTGCATTCTTTTTCAGCATTTTCACATGCTGCCGTACAATTTTATTGATGATACTTTCCGTAAGGTAATTGATTTCCTTCAGGTTTTCTCCGGTAAAGCCGTTTTTAAAGCGTTCAATTTCATTCAGTCTCAGGATATCGAGTTGTTTCTTAAGTTTACCTGCCACTGTGGCCATGGAATATTTGGAATACCATTTTTTAAACTCAAGCACGTATTCTTCCACGATCCTGATACTTTTCGGTATTTCCTTTTTGCGCTTTTCCAGGTTCATTTCCACAACTTCCTGCAGGTCATCCAGGTTGTAAAGAAAAACACCATCAATCTCCTGCACCAGGGGATCAATATCCCGGGGCATGGCCAGGTCGATCATAAAAATGGGCTGGTGGTGGCGTTCCTTCATAATTTGCTTCATCAGTTCTGCCGTGATCACATGTTGCTGGCTGGCTGTGGCCGATATTAAAATATCTGACCGTTTTAGTACATCCGGCAACTGATCCATTGGATAAGCTTTACCGTTATAACTATCGGCTAATTTTTGAGCATTTTCAAAAGTGCGGTTTATAACATGGATATGCTTTACTTCATTTTCTACAAAATAATAGGCAGCCAGTTCGGCTGTTTTTCCTGCTCCCAATACCAGGATCTCCTTTTGCTGCAGTTGGTTAAATATTTTCCTGGCCAGTTCCACCCCGGCAAAACTTACTGAAACAGTACCATCACACAGAAAGGTTTCATTCCAGACCTGTTTTTTAGCTTGCATGGCAAAATTAAACAGCTTGTTGAGGATTGAATCCGTGGCATTGAGTTGGTGAGCCATTTCATAGCTGTCTCTTACCTGTCCGGAGATCTGGGTTTCGCCTACAATTTGAGAATCAATACCGGAAATTACTTTAAAATAATGACTCACTGCTTCAAACCCTACTAACTGATAAGCGTAATCAGATTGATCTAATAAATGATTACCTTTAAGCTGATCAAACCACTGAGCCACCTGGCCTAACTGTTTTTCTACTTCATCTGCGCTTAGATAGATTTCCGTACGGTTACAGGTGGAAATGATCATGCACCCATCAACTTCAAATTGCTGAATTATAGATTTTATAGCCTGCTGCTGTTCCTCCTCATTCAAAGCCACCTGGTCCCGTATTTCTACCGGGGCGGTTTTGTGTGATACACCGATCAACCCTAATGGAACAAATTCATTCATCTTATCAATACTCATCAATAAAAACTATGAAACGAATCAGCAAAATAAACAACTATAGAAACAGTTAAAATCAAGGTCAGGAAGCCATAAATAAAAAAATAGGCGACATAAATACCTCTCCATCTGGTAGCTTTGGCTAAAACAAACACCATCACATAAAAGATCCAGATTACATCCGTCAATATTACTTTCAGGTCATTAGGCCAGAAAGTGCCTATTATTTTAAGGGCCTGGATATGCCCCTGTAAAATACCGATACCCAGTAAAATAATTCCGATAGTGACCGACCGCATACTCATTTTTTCCAGATAAGTAAGGGCTGGTAGTTGATTGAATAATTTGCCTAGTTTTCTTTCCTTAATATTTTTATTTTGAATTATATACATTAAACCATATAAAGCCGATAAAGCCAGGGCCGAATAGCCCATAATGGATACAGAAGCATGAATAGCAAACGAGGTTTGTTGCAGTAACTCATTGGTTTCCGGTTTCCAGTCAATGCTGAAGGTGGATATCAATTCAAAAATAAAAGCGAATGACAGGATGAATATACCGGAACCCTTGTTTTTTATACTAAGCTCTATGATCATATATACCAATAAAACCGAAAAAGCCATAAAAGAAAATGCATCATGTACTGAAGATAACGGTATGGTTTTTAATGCAATGTGTCTGGTGGCAATTTCAACGGCATGTATGGCTAATAATCCGGCCAAAACCCAGGTGGATTTGTGAATTATACTTTTATTCCTGCCCTGGTAGATCAGATAGTAGAAGTAAATTCCACCTAAATATAAGAAAGGCAGCAAATAGCTTAAGATCTGACTAAATGTTTTCATTTTAGCACCTGTTCACAAAAAGCTTATGTTGTATAACATAAACCGACAAATCTATAACATTATTACCTTAAAACGCCAAATTTAAACCAAATTATCAACTTCAGTGTTTCAATCCGAAGTTAAGAAAGGTGGTAACCTGAACTGGTGAAGTTCAGCCTGGTTTTATAATGTCGAAACATTAATTACAAATGTATAGTTTATACCTCATTCTATAATCAGGTGTCTAATTTATCAGTATTAAATTATGTATTATTGCCGTGTCTACAGTGATGAACAGGGAGAAACACATTTCCAGGAGGTAGAGATCCAACTGGAGGATCAGGGATTGATTGGCCACTTATCCCGGAAATATCCGGTATCCACAATACAATTCAGAGAAAACTCAGCCGATTATGACTGGGATTTCCATATTTGGCCCCGGCCCGTCAGTTTATTATTTTGCTGGATGGAGCCATTGAGATCACCACTAGTCTGGGAGAAGTCAGAACTTTCAGGGCCGGAGATATATTGTTGATGGAAGACACCTCTGGCAAAGGACATAAAACCAGGAATATAACCGATCAAAAACGTCATTCTATATTTATTGTATTATGAATCAATTAATTACAGGCTTACATCATGCAACTGCTATTGCGGCTGATCCTCAGCAAAACCTGGATTTTTATGCTGGGATCCTGGGCTTAAGACTGGTAAAGAAAACGATTAATTTCGATGCGCCGGAGGTTTATCACCTTTATTATGGCAATCAGGAGGGAGCTCCCGGCACCATCATGACCTTTTTCCCTTACCGAGGCCTAAGACGGGGTCGTAAAGGCAAGGGCCAGCTGACCACAACTTCCTTTTCTGTTTCCTCCGGCGCACTGGATTACTGGATGAAAAGATTAAAAAAATTTGATATAGCATTTTCCCAACCCTGGGAAAGGCTGGACAGGGAAGTCTTCATTTACCTGGAGGATCCCGATGGATTGGGCCTTGAATTGGTGGCCAATGATCACGATCAGCGGGCTGGTTATAGTTATGGTCAGATCCCGCCGGAGCATGCGATTAAGGGGTTTCACACTGTAACCTTATCCATGGAAGACTATCAGCCAACTGCTGACCTGCTGATTCAGCTACTGGACCATCAACTGGTAGTTGAAAAAAACGACCGGTTACGCTTTTCACTCGGGGGAAATCCGGGAAACCTGGTGGATATTGTATTTAAAACTGATGATGTGCCTGGATTACCCGGGGCGGGGACGGTTCATCACCTGGCCTTTGCTACCCCGGATGATAAAACCCAATTAGAAGTACAGGAAAAATTATTGAATGCCGGTTACCATGTAACCCAGGTACTGGATCGTCAATATTTTCATTCCATCTATTTCCGCGAACCGGGAGGAATTCTATTTGAGGTAGCTACCAATCCTCCTGGATTTGCCAAAGATGAAACACTGGAGGAGCTGGGAACCAAATTGATGTTGCCTCCCTGGCAGGAAAACCATCGGAATAAAATAGCGGCTGGATTAGCAGAAATTAATTTTAATGCTAATAAATTTTATGATTAATGCATGAATATCAAATTTTTGAAAGAGGGCAAAAGCTAAGTAAGGCCAGCCAAGCTCTGATCCTGCTACATGGCAGAGGAGGCACAGCGGAAAACATTTTAAGCTTATCCGACCATTTTGCCGGAGATAATTGGTACGTGGCAGCGCCTCAGGCTACCAATTATACCTGGTATCCCTATAGTTTTATGGCTGCAGCTGATCAAAATGAGCCATGGCTCAGCAGCGCTTTATCTTTGCTGGATCGTTTGATTCAGGCGGTTGGCCAAAAGATCCCTTCCCGATCCATTTATTTGGCAGGGTTTTCACAAGGTGCTTGTCTAACAGCCGAATTTGCCGCCCGTAATCCAGTTCTAATAGGAGGGGCGGCCATATTTACCGGAGGGTTGATCGGAGAAAAACCGGAATATGTTAATTATGATGGGAAATTCCAGGGCACTTCCATTTATTTAAGCAACGGAGACCATGATCCCCATGTACCATTATCTCGATCTGAAGAAACCAAAAAGCAATTGATAAATATGGGGGCAAAGGTAAAGCTGGATATCCTGACTGGAAGACCCCACACGATTCTGCCGGAGGAAATAGAAAATGCCCGGAATCATGTTTTTTAATAAATCGATAATATTAATAAATATTTAATCAGTATTGGTTGGTGATCCTGTGGTAAAATATGAAGCTTTGCCAAAAAAACGATGAAAAAATTTTATCTGATTACCATATTGTTTTTAATCTGGTTCATAGCTTGTGAGCAAAGCAAACAGGCACATGATCATCCTCATGAAGGGGATACAATATCAGCAGCAAGTAATGTGATGTCATCATATGAGCATAGGGAAGATCTGGTTGCTACCATTGCTTTCGGTTCCTGCGGTCACCAGGATCTGAACCAGCCGGTATTGTCCCTGGCGGCAGCTCATCAACCGGATCTCTTTATTTTTTTAGGAGATAACATTTATGGTGATACTTACAGCATGGATACACTTCAGAAAAAATATGATCAACTGGGAGCTAAACCAGAATTTCAAAAGCTGAGAAATACCAGTCGAATTTTGGCTACCTGGGATGACCATGATTATGGCTGGAATGATTCAGGCCGCCATTATCCTTACAAGGAGGAGTCTAAGCAGATTTTTTTGGATTTTTGGCAAGTCCCACAGGAAGATATTCGCAGGCAAAGACCAGGAATATATACCAGTTACATGTTTACTGATGGAACGCATCGGGTGCAGGTGATTATACTGGATCTACGTACATTCAGGGATGATTTGCGCCGGTACCGGGGAGAACCAATGAATAAGGAGTTATATGATTATGAATTTGACTATTGGCCTTATGAAAAGGCGGACTCTACATTGATGGGGGAGGCCCAATGGAAGTGGCTGGAGCAACAATTCGGTATGCCGGCCGAACTTAGGATCATTGCCTCCAGTACACAATTTGGGATTTCGGCTAATGGCTATGAAGCCTGGGCTAATTTTCCCCATGAGCAGCAGCGCATGCTGGACCTGATACAAAGAACCAAAGCCAATGGTGTGCTATTTGTTTCGGGTGATGTCCATTATGCTGAGATCTCCAGGATAAAAAAAGATGAAATGTATCCGGTATATGATGTCACTGCCAGCGGGATCACATCTACCTGGGGTTTTGCTACGCCTAATCACAATAGGATAGAAGGGCCGGTGATGGAGAATCATTTTGGCTTGATCAGTATCAATTGGCAAGACAATGATCCGGCAGTAAAATTACAAATTTATGATGTACGTGATAGCCTGAGGATCAATCATGAGATAAAATTGAGTCAATTAAACCGGTGGTCCTCCAGCTAAGTTCTTTTAATGATTAGATGGTAAATAAAAAAAGATCCTGCCTGACAGGATCTTTTTAATGTTAAATATTACTTATTGCGGAGTTAACTATTGCCAGTACTCGTTTTGAGTTAGTTTCGGATTGAGTTCTATTTCCCTTCTTGCAATAGGCATGAACCAACTACCCGGATCAGAAACCCGGCTGATCAGTTGTTCTCGTCTGTTGCCATTAAAGCCTTCTGCTACTTGTTGCACCAGATAATGGTCTGCTGAAGAGGCAGTGGGTAAATTACCATTTATGTCCTTACTGGCCCTGATCAGGTCGAACCATCTTTTTCCTTCACCATGTAATTCTATCCATCTTTCATCCATGATAACATCTTCTACAGCTTTCCAGTCACCTTTAATACTGGCTCCATCTACATTGCCAAAATCGATAGGAGCAACCTTAGCCCTGGTTCTAACCTGATTAACCAGGCTGAATGCTTCTTCACTGGTACCACCGGAAAGCCGGTTTAAGGCTTCAGCCCGCATCAGCATGATGTCCGCCAGGCGATACATGATCCAGTTATTATCGTTGGTCCAGTTGTTCCTATGATCTTTACGGGTATATTGAGGCCAGTCGAAGAATCCTACATCATCACCTGGAACTGATCCTCCGATGAATTTCCAGGCACCATGATACCACCAGGGTTCCATCATACCCCGACCACCGGAAACATAGTCACCGGAAGCTTTTACCAGGTTGATGAATGAATTGGTATAGCCATATACAATGATTCCTTCAGAGAATGAGAAATACACATGACCACTGGCTTCATTTTCGCCCCAGTTGTACTGCAACTCAAAGATACTTTCATTAGTATTCTGTAAACCATCCAGAAAGTTGTTATAATAGGGTACGCCGGAAATGGTATAAATACCGCTGTCAATAATCTCCTTGGCCTGGTCAGCTGCTTTTTGATAGTCGGCCATCCACATGTAATAATCCACCAATAATGCTTTGGCAGCCATGGTAGTAGCTCTTCCCTTGGATTCCGCTGTTGATAAGGAAGGATCCGTGGGACTTCTCAAATAACCTGATTGAAGGGCGATATCAATGTCTGCTTTTACCTGGGCCAGTACATCCTGTTCTGAACTTTTTTCAACTGTCAAATCTTCAGATGGGTCGATCGTAGGCTCCAGAATGATGGGTACTTCTTTCCACCATTGTGCCATTTTGAAATAATTCATGGCTCTGAGCAGGTGCAATTCGCCTAAATGATTTTTCATTTCAGCTTCGGTATAATCCGGATCTTTATCAACTACTGCGGGCAAATTCTTAATGGCCAGGTTGATCCGGTTGATCAGGGTATAAAAATGATTCCAGTTGGCATAAGTAATGTCCGGAGATATATCCTGATTGATCAGAGCCCCTCCATTGGGTACGCAGCAGCCAGTTCCGCCCCATTGTACATTCATTCCACCGGCCCTCCAGTCGCCCAGGGCCATCCATCCGGAGGCCCAACTCCAGGAGTCGGTAGGACTGCCTGAAACAAGTCGTTGAAATCCATCATATACACCGGCTACAGCAGATCGTGCATCCGTTCCATTTTGCCAATAGGTCGCTTCTGTAAATGAACTTACAGGGGGCTGTTCTACCACATCACAGGATGTGGTAGCCAGGATCATGCCTGTAAAAAGAGCAATTACCGCTTTAAAGTTTATTTTTATTATTTTCATTTCTTTGTTATTTAACAGGGTTAAAAATTAACATCGACACCAAACGTTATGGTTCTTGATACAGGATAAATAGACCAGTCAATACCACCTATAATTCCTCCAGAGAATTGTTCAGGGTCATTACCTAAATATCTGGTGAAAGTTAATAAATTGTTACCAGACATATAAACCCTTGCAGTTTTGATGAAGGTGTTATCCAGCAGGGTATTGGGCAGCTGATAGCTTAAGGTTACATTTTTCAACCTCATATATGATCCATCTTCCAGGAATCTGGAGGAAACCCGGGCGTTGTTTGCATCATCATCACGGAAAACTGCTTTAGGAACTTCAGTAACGTCACCTTGTTTCCTCCATCGGTTCAATACAATGGTAGTGGCATTGGCCCAGTTCCACATTCCTTCCGCCTGAGTCCTGAAGTATGACATGATGTCGTTGCCATACTGGTACTGCCAGAACATATTCAATTCTATACCTTTCCAGGCAAAAGTATTGTTAAAGCCACCGAAGAATTTGGGTTGAGATCGGCCAATTACAGTACGGTCATCATTGTTGATCACACCATTCTGATCCCAATCTCTGAAGATCATATCACCACCCTGGAAAGCATAACCACCGGCATTACGTAATACCATGGGGTTGCCATTGCCATCTAAAGTAGCTTCTTCTGGAGAATTGGCAAAATCGTAGATTGGATCGCCATCTCTTTCACCTACCTGTACCAGATAAGCATCTTCATCATAGGCATAGACACCGTCGGCAGTCCAGCCATAGAAGTTACCCAGCAGTTCGCCCTCTTTGGCTACCCCAAAGAATGGTTTCAAACCACCGGTACTCTGGATCAGGTCTTTCCCGCCAGGTAAACTTTTAACAGAGTTTTCATTAAAAGCAATGTTTGCATTTACATTCCATTTAAAATCACGGTCCAGAATATTGGCGATCAACTGGAATTCGTAACCCGTATTCAATATCTGGCCAAAGTTTTGCAATGAATTAGAGAACCCGGAAGATTCTGGCAATTGCAGGGCCATGAGCAGGTCGTCAGTTACTTTTCTGTACCAGTCAGCTACAAAAGTCACCCGATTGTTAATGATAGTTAAATCGATACCAATATTGGTTTGGGTGGTGCTTTCCCAGGAGAGGGTTGGTACAGCTACAGATTCAGGAGCTACACCAGGTACGCCCAGATAACCATAACCTGTGCCATAGGTGGCATAAGCTGCTTCATCCCCAATGCTCTGGTTTCCAGTCTGGCCAAAAGAACCCCTGATCTTGAAGTCATCCACCACACTGGTCATTCCTTCAAAGAATGGTTCAGAGGAGACCCTCCAACCTACAGAACCTGAAGGGAAAACAGCCCATTTGTTTTTGGGTCCGAACCTGGAGGAACCATCGCGACGTATATTGAAGGAAGCCAGGTATTTGTCATTGTAATTGTAGTTCACCCTACCAAAGAAGGACATGATACCCCAATTGGAGATGTAACTGTAGATACCAGGAAAGTTGGCTCCACTTACATTGAATGGGTTAGGTACTGCACTGGCATTCAAAGTAGTAATAATATCAGCTGAGGCACCTCGACCTTCGGCTCTGAGTCGGTCTACTTTGGTTTCCTGCATACTCATACCAGCCAGGGCAGAGAGGCTATGCACTTCGTTGAATGTTTTATTATAGGACAGGATGTTTTCATTGATCCAGGTAAGATGTTCAATTTTCTGGGCCTGGGCTGTACGGGCAGGATTATTGTCATTGAATCCGGGGTTAAATCTTTCTTCTGACTCATCACGGCTATCTACACCAAAACTAGTCCTTAAATTCAAACCAGGTACAATATCCCACTCCAGATATGTATTATTAATGATCCGGTTGGTATATAAATTATTCAAACGGGCTGCTTGTTTCAGGGGATGGGTAGACTGATGAGTTTGGTCCGGCCACACACCTACGACATCATTACCTACTGAATCCTGTTTCCATAGGGCATTGTAAGGTAAAGTCCTTACAGCAGCGCCATATACGCCATTATCCCTGTCATTGATTTCACGGGCCAGACGTAGAGAAGTTCCTACTCTCACTTTGGGTGAAATATCATAATCCAGGTTGGTACCTGTGGAAATTCTCTGGAAGGTATTATCGATAATAACACCTTTCTGATCAAAATAACCAATACTACCAGCAAAACGGAGATTGTCACTACCACCTCTTAGAGAAACATTATAGTCGGTAATACGACCACCATTTTCATTAACAACTGCATCTACCCAATCAGTATCATTATTATAAAACTGATAATCCTGATGACTGGGGTCAAACAGAAATGATGGAGGATTTTCAGCCGGATTATTAGAAATGGATTCGACGATCAGGGTTTTGGCCTGAGGGCCGGTGATCATGGGCAGCTGACGGGTAAAGCTTTGGAAACCTGTATATACCCTGGCATTTATAGTAGTACTTCCTGAAGTACCTCTCTTGGTAGTGATCAGTACCACACCATTGGCTGCCCGAGCTCCATATATGGAAGAAGCAGCAGCATCTTTCAGAATTTCAATAGAAGCAATGTCGTTGGGGTTGAGGTAAGAAAGCGGGTTTCCTCCTCTTTGACCACCGTCCAGCTGGTTGTCAGTATTATCAGACAAAATGGGCACACCATCCACTACATATAAAGGCTCATTACCAGCATTGATAGAGGAATTACCCCTGATCCGAATCTGAGTACCACCACCAGGTACATTGGATGAAACCACGTGTACACCAGCAGCACGCCCCTGGATCATCTGGTCAAATGAAGGAAGGGGAACGTCTTCAATTTCTGAACTTTTAACAGAGGTAATGGCTGCGGTGATTTCTCTTCTTTCCTGCTGGCCATAACCTACTACCACCAATTCCTGCAACTGTGTGATATCCGGCATTAAATTGATGCTAAAATTAGTCTTATTTCCAATAGAAACTTCTTCTGAAGTATAACCTACATATGAAACCACCAGGGTTTGGGCATCTTCAGGTATTGTTAGGGTGAAGTTACCATCGATGTCGGTCACAGTTCCTATGGTGGTGCCCTTAACAACCACGTTAGCCCCGGGTACCGACTGGTTATCTTCATAAGATATTACCTTTCCTTTAATGGATCGATCCTGGGCAAAAGCTATCATTTGCGTAACCAGAAAAACTCCGGTAAGCAAAAAGATCTTTAATATGGGTACTTTTAATTTTGTTTTCATAATATAATATTTTTTTTGATCTAAAAGATTAGGTCAATAATTTTATTCAGGAAGTAAAATTCGATTGATTACTTGTATCACACCATTTGTAGCCTGCCAATCTGCTTTGGTTACCCTGGCATCACTGTTGTTGGGGTTCTGGTCACTCAACTGCACATCCACACCACTTTTAATCACAGTGAGGGTATCCATCAGAGTATAAATCTGATCACCATCTGACAGTTCCAAAGTGAAGATACTTTTATCTTTTACAATATGGTTGGAAATGATAGAATCCAGTTCCTCGATCTTATCCTGGAAATTCACTAAACCCACTACGTCTGGTCTGCTGTCAAAATATGACTGCCAGGCAGCATTGTTGGGAGCCAGAATAGTCAGGTTACCAGCCAATACATCTTCCGTTTTACCTACCATGTCGATAGCCTGTATGGTGGTGGCATAGGAGTTATCAATATCTTCAGTTAAGGTATTGAAAAGATCAAATGGGGGAGGAGTCAATACAGTATTGATCTTATGGACCACTCCATTGGTCCGGTCAAAATTAGTGGCAGTAATGGAAGCATTGTCATTGTCAGTACCAGTTAGGGTGGTTCCATTCACCAAGATATAAGAACCTTGCTGATTCTGAATATATCCATTAGTTAACTGATCAGCCATGACTTCAGTTGGAAGCAGGTGATATCTTAAAATAGATTCCAGTTCACCACCAGTCATTGATTTTACGGTAGTGGTATCAATACCAGCAGCTTTAAATGCGGCATCAGTAGGGGCAAACAAGGTATAGGCTTTGGATTCATCACTTAAATCATCATAGAACCCGGCCCTATCCATTACACTATAGAAAATCATCATGTCCTGGTCAGGGTTCAGGGTAGGGTATCCGGCTACTGAACTGAATGAGGGTGGTATTAATAATTTATCTACCACAATACCATTTCCGTTACTGATTTCTAGAGATTCATTTCGAACAAATTCCGGCTTAAGGGTCAACATTTCATCAGCTGAAGTTTCTACGCTTGATGCATATAGTTCCTGGGCTGTTTTGGCCGCTCCACCATCTGGATCTGTTCTGATAAAATGATAATTCATAATTCTTTCTAACACGTAGTCAGGAACATCTTCCAGGGAGTTGAATTGTGGTTGCGCATCCAGCCATTCATTAAAGGCCTGATCTGTAAATACCAGTCCTGTTAATAATTGATCCTCATTGCGAAAATCTACAGCTAATACACTAATAGTGTCTATTACTATTTGATCAGGAGTAGACAAAGATTCATTGACTTCACGTCGGGTAAACTTTTCCAGCAATTCATAGAATACACCAAAATCTCCGGTTCTGTGCTGAATGGCGAACTCAGAAAAATTAGGTTTGGGGGATAACACTTTATTAATCCCGTGAACAGCTCCGTTTTCGGCATTTATATCAGACAGTTCAGGCAGGAAGGTAGCATCATCTACATATACAATGCCATCTTCCGGATTTTTAACTACCGTGATATATTTTCCTCCTAAAGCGAAGAAACGCTCCATGCCACTTTCATAATCAAATGAGAAGTACATGTCTACCATGGCATGATAAAACACTATTTCCTGTAACGTTTGTTCAGGAATATCTTCCAGGGAATTGTAACTGGGATGATTTTGAAAATATTCGTCCCATGCATCATTGGTTGGCACATAAACGGTATATAAACCGGCCCGACCAATAAAACCTTCCAAACCTGACATTTCAATAGCCTTTGCAGTGGTACTAAAACGTGGTTCAGCATTAATTTGCTCAAATAATCTTCCGGCCAGATCATCATTCACTTCAAAATGACTATCATCGGGAAAACAACTCATTACGAGTAAAGGAATAAAGAAGAACAAAAGCGCCTTCATAAGCAGCTTTCTTCTAACACCGTACATGTTTTTCATAATATTTACATTTACAATTAAACTAAAAGATGAGAAACCCAAATAACTCATCTATATAAGTACCTTTTAAAGGCTATAGAGAAAAGCATGTAATGTTTGTAGTGATGGGGAAAGGAAATATTTAAAAAAGTTAAAAAATAATGATATAAATGGATAAAGCAGGACTTTACAAGAGAAAGAAGGGAATTGACGGATGTATACTAAAATAATTTTTTCAGGAATACATTCAATTAAACCAGTTGCTTACAAGATTACTTAAGCTAAAGAATTTAATGAAAGATTATCCGGATTTTAAATATTATATGGTGTTGACCTGACGGGTGTTGGAACGCAGGGTTTTTATTCCTTTATAAATCAAATCCCTCACTGTCTGGTATTTTAGAGACATTATCTGGGTGATTTCATCATAAGGCAACTCCTGAAAGTATTTCAGGTAAATCGCCTCTTTTTGACGGGGAGGGAGTTTGGTAAGTTCTTGCTGAAGATGCTGCATTTGTTCGTTTTCCAGCTGGCCATCTATCATCTGCTGTTCGTAGGAAAATGTAACCTGCTCTTCTAATTGCGTTTGTTGCTTTTGCTGTTGAAACTGTTTCCTGTTCCTGGTTAATACACTTATGACTTTTCTACGGAAGCTTATTAAAAGATAAAATTTGACTGATCTTACATCACCCAATTTCTCCCTGTCCTTCCAGATTTCAAAAAACAGATCCTGAAGATTATCCTTGATAAATTCTTTATCTGGATAGATCTGGTAGCCATAGTTATACATCAAATGGTAATATTTTTTGAAAATGAGGTTAAAAGCTTCGATATTTCCTTGCTTGAAATTTAACCATATTTTCGAATCATCCACAGGTTGTATTTTTCGATTATACATTTATAAACATCTGTTATAAGCACAATATTTAAGCAAATTAATGAAAAATATTTAAAATGCAATTCATAAAAAATAATTTTTTTTAATAATTCCAAAAGACATGTGTGTTTGTAAAAGGTTTTGTAAGTTATGTTAAACAAATTAGAAATTTAAATTAATACCCCCGGTAATGGTTCGGGTAATGGGATAGGTGGAAAAATCTATGCCGCCCACAATACCACCGGTCAAAGTTTCAGGATTGTTACCCAGATACCTGGTGAAGGTGATCAGGTTGGTGCCGGTCACAAATACTTTGATGTTTTTAAAGAAAGTATTGGAAAGAGATCTGGGGGTAAGATTATAACTCAGGGTCACATTTTGTAAGCGCAGGAATGAACCATCTTCCAGGAATCTGGTGGATGCCCTCGAATTATTTGCCAAATCGTCTCTGAAAACAGCTTTAGGTACATCAGTGATATCTCCCTGTTTTCTCCAGCGGTTTAGAACCCGGGTGTTGGCATTACTCCAATTCCACATACCTTCCTGGTAAAGTCTGATTTGAGACATGACCTGAGCTCCATACTGGTATTGCCAAAAGGTAGATAACTCGAAATTTTTATATCCCATAATACTTTCAAAACCACCAAAAAACAAGGGTTGGGAACGGCCTATCACTTTGCGATCCTTGTCATCAATAATGCCGTCCTGGTTGAGATCAGTAAAAATGGCATCACCTCCCTGGAATTTATAACCACCGGCATTTTTGAGTACCAGAGGGTTTCCCTGTGTGTCCAGGCTGGGTTCCCGATCGCCGGCCAGCTCATATACCGGTTCCTCAGGGGTGCCCAGATTGACCAGATAAGCATCTTCATCATAAGCAAATACCCCATTAAAATCCCAACCATAAATATTTCCCAGCATTTCACCTTCTTTAGCGATCCCATAAAATTTCTTCAGATCATGCACCACCTGAATTATATCTTTTCCTCCCGGTAATCTTTTGATCACATTTTTATTGGCGGAAATATTACCGTTGATATTCCAGTTGAATGACCCGGAGACTAAATTGGCCATTACAGATAGTTCCAGGCCCTGATTTTCTATTTCCCCAACGTTTTGCAGGGATTCACTGTATCCGGAGGTGGCAGGAAGCTGAAGTGAAAGCAGTAAATTGCGGGTATTCTTCCTGTAGTAATCCATCATGATCATGACCCGGCTATTCCAAAGAGTGAGGTCAAATCCCAGGTCAAATTGCGTAGTGTTTTCCCAGGAAAGACCGGGAACAGGTGCTGTTTGAGGATGAAGCCCAGGGGTTCCAAGATATCCATTATTGGTGGCATAAATCGCATATGCGGATTCATCTCCAATATTCTGATTTCCGGTTTGTCCAAAGCTTGCTCTTAATTTGAAGTCATTTACAGCTGATAAAGCTTTCATGAATTCTTCTTGCGAAATACGCCAGCCCAGGGAGAATGAAGGGAAAATAGCATAACGATTATTTTTCCCAAACCTGGATGACCCATCTCTTCTAAGGTTAAAAGACAACAGGTATTTATCAGCATAGTTATAATTTAGACGGCCAAAAAAGGAAGAAATACCCCATCTTTGCTTATAGCTATAAATACCGGGATAAAAACTGCCATTGACCATGAACGGATCGGGGAAAGCGGATGCATTGAGCGTGATGATTCGATCTGTGGAAGCTCCCCGTCCTTCGGCTCTTAAGGTCTGTGTATTGTTTTGTTGAAGACTATAGCCGATCAATCCGGATATTTTGTGTCGGTCGGCCCATTTGGTTTGATAGGATAAAGTATTTTCATTGATCCACAAGGTATTGTCTACCCGTTGGGCTTTAGCTTTGTTTTGTAATCTTTCTTCTCCAAAAGCGGGCATGAAATATTGTTCTGCCTCATCCCGGTAGTCTAATCCCCAACTGGTCCTGAAGTTCAAGCCCTTCAACAATTCTATATCCAGAAAGATGTTGTTGGTTATTCGTTTTGTTAAAAGCTCATTAGTTCGGAAAACCTTTTTTAAAGGATGAACCCCCTGATGAGTCGGGGCAAACACACCTTCTATATGATTTCCCAGAGAATCCTTTTTCCAGAGTGGGTTGTAAGGTAAAATTTTCAAAGCCGTAGCATAAACCCCATCTGCCCGGTCGGTATATGCCCGGGATAATTTTAAAGAGTTACCTAAAAAAACTTTATCAGAAAACCGGATATCCAGGTTGGTGTTCAGGGATAAGCGTTGATACTCTGAACCTTTTATAATTCCCTTATTTTGAAAGTAGCCACCGCTTACGGCAAAATTGAGATAGTCGTCGCCTCCCCGCAGGGAGAGATTATGGCTGGAAACAGTGCCAAAGTCTCTTAATACTGTACCGACAAAGTCAGTGTCATTTTCATAAAGATCAAAGTCAGGGTGTTCAGGATCTATCAGATAAGAAGGCTTAGATTCCGTTTCATTGTTACTGATTGCTTCCAGTATCAATGTTTTAGCCTGAGGTCCGCTGAGTAAAGGATTTTGCCTGGTAAATTCCTGAATTCCTGTATAAGACTGGTAATTGATATTGGTTTGGGCATTTAAGCCCCTTTTGGTAGTGATAAGTACTACTCCGTTGGCTGCCCTTGCCCCGTAAATCGACAAAGCAGCTGCATCTTTCAATATTTCAATAGAAGCAATATCATTGGGATTAATATCAGATAATGGATTTCCGGCAAATGTATTGGACCAGTTATTTTCTAAAATTTGGTTTGGCGTGATATCTGAAATAATAGGAATGCCGTCCACTACGTAAAGGGGTTCATTACCGGCATTGATAGAAGTGCTGCCTCTGACCCGCACCTGAGCACCACCTCCGGGCACCTGAGAAGTGATGATATGCACCCCTGCAGCTTTACCCTGCATTAAGCGATCTACGGAATTAATCGGCGTATTTTCCAGCTTTTTCCCATTGATGGAGGCGATAGAACTAATTACATCCATTCTTTCCTGGGTGCCATATCCCACCACTACCAGCTCTTTCAAAAGCTTTATGTCTGGTGTTAACTCTACGATAATTTCCTGTTGATCCTGTATCTGGATTTCTTTACTGAAATAGCCTACTGAACTGAAAGTTAAAGTGGCATTGCCGGGAATTTTCAGGTTGAAAGAACCATCACTATTACTAATGGTGCCAAACACAGAGCCTTTTACTACAATATTCACTCCGGGAAGTTCCTGACTGTTTTCCTTTGAATAAACATTTCCACTGATAGATTGCGTGGCTGGTTCAAGGATTTCGATATTGTCCTTTTTATTTCTCTGAGAAATAATTTGAGCTGCTGCTTCATTGTCTTCCTGTTCCGACCCTACCTGTTTTTTATGTACTTTGATCAACCTGTTGGGATAAGGCTGTATGACAAACAGATCATCCTGGATCTTTTTGGCTTTAAGGTCCAGTGGATGCAATAACTTATTAATATTTTTCTCCAGGTATTGAGATCCATCTCCAATGATCTTCTGGATGGACTGATTATCAGTAATTACCACATTTTTGATGATTTCATCATCAAAATTGAAATAGATATTGAAGTGTAACTCTATATCTTTGAGAACTTCATCCAATGGCTTTTGAAAAGAATTTTTTTCATCGGAATCAGCATAAGGATTTGAAAGGGATTTGTCTTCAGCAAGATTTAAACGGGATAAATCCTGTGCATACAGAAACTGAGAACCACTATACAATATACTGCATAAAATTATCTTAGTGATATTCAGTATATTTTCCTTCATGTAGCACCGATTAGAGAATATTTATTCTTGCAATATATAAAATTAACGGTTTTTGGCAAAAATTAATTTCTTTTCATCTTTTTTTATGCTAATGTCTGTAAAAGTTTCCTCTAGGATGGTTATCAGCGTTTCCAGGTCCTGATTAAGGGGTAGCACTACGTTTCCGGATTTATTAAGGATCTCCGGATTTTGCACATCTATTTGTAAACCATAATTATCTTCAAAAAAATTGATGATCTGGCTCATTTTTTCCGCTAGCAGGATATTTTTTCTCCATGAAGTATAGTGTTCGGTATCTACATCTTTCAGAGAAAGATTGGAATGATCTGAAATCTCAGCCAATTGTCCCGGAGACATCATGATACTACTATTCTTGGCCTGATCCAGGTTGATTTTTACTAAACCAGAATTAAGTACAACAGTGGTTTTATCACGCCGGTTATTGACATTAAACTGGGTACCTACCACTTCTATACCTACCTGGTTACTATGTACAATAAATCTTTTTAACTGACCATTTTCAACTAATTCCCGGTTTACGGTAAAATAAGCTTCCCCTTTTAACCAAACCTGTCGTTCCGATTCATTATCCTCATAGGTTAATTCAGAATTGGCATTTAACACTACTTTAGAATTATCCGGCAATTCAATAGTTCTGATTTCACCATAATTAGTTTCATAGTGTACTGCCGGACTTTGTATAAACAAAAAGTAGATAATCACTGAAAGAATGGCCAGAGGTATTAATGCGGCAGCTATTTTAAAGTAGGATTGAGGGATAATTGTATACGATCTTTGCTGTTTTTTATGATTTTTTATTTTAGTACAGATCTTATCCCATTCTTGCTCTGCTTCATGGTCATTTAAATTATCGGAGAAGTTCAATGATAGTAAAAAATTTCTGGCCTCTTCAATATCATTAATTTTGTCAGGATGATTTTTCTTGAAATTTTCCCAAAAAATGTCATTTTCAGTTGAAGGATGAAGAACCCATTGACAAAATTTTTCATCTTGAATTAATTCCTCCATCGTATAATTTGAATATTTCACGAAAATAACATTTTGAATGTTTGAATATAATAAAAGAGTTATAATTATTTAATTGTAGTATAAAAAATATCAAATAATTGATGTGCACAAATATAAAAAAGTAAATCAGAATATTTACAAGGTTATGTTTAAATATTGATTCGAATAAACTTTTATTAATAATAATCATTGATGATTACAATTCATTTTGAAATCAAAGGATCGTTATCGCCATTTAATAAAAAATGGTTTGGCCAGGGAGCTTAAATTACTTTTAAAATAACATGGCATGAAACCAGCTCAGCGAATTAAGTTTACTTTGAAAACCTGAAGAACCGGTAGAAGGATAATACACTTCGTAAATGGGTTTCTTCAAATAATTTACCAGAAAAATATCCAGGTAACCATCCAGATTGACATCACCCAATGTAGCAGAGGTGCTAAAATGAGCATTCTGATCCAGTCCTGCTTATTATTTAACCCAGATCTTTTGATCAATTGAATAATGGCTGGATTTCAGCTTCAAAATGTAAATTCCAGGCTGGTGGTTAAGATGGAACATTTCAGAAAAATGACCATAAGCTTCCTTACTGTCAACAAATTCTGTTATTTTTTTACCATACATGTCAAATAGGGATAAATTCACCGGGGCCGGAGTCTTAAGGTGAAATTCCACTTGTATCTGCTGACTTTGGGCAGGATTGGGAAAAACTTTGAGGTGAGGGCTATACAGGTCATTTTCGAAAATATTGGTCACTACTGGTTGGTCTTCTGTTTCTTTGAATAAGACCTGCTTGTTAGGGCTGATATTTTCCATTACATTTCTTTTTCCTCCCGGCCAGTAAACTTCAAGAAGGTTTACCGAACTGTTTTTGGGTAAACCAAAATGGGCTATGGTGGAGTTATGAGAATTGTGGCTGGATCCTCCATCGATTTCCCGGATAAATCTTTGCCCGGCCTGGTGTACCACCACGCGGGCACCCAAACCATCCCGGTTGGAAAATGTGCCTTCCAGTTTTACCTTTAACCAACTTCCATCAGCTGTCAGGTTTTCATACAGACATAGGCGGGGATGCTCCACCTGTCCATACCCCTGCGGATACTGCTGATTTACTACCACCAGGTCCAGGTCGCCATCTTTATCATAGTCAAATACAGCCGTTCCTCGGGCTACATGAGGATCATTCAACCCATTTTCCAAAGTAACATCTTTAAAGGTGCCATCCCGCTGATTTTGATATAGTACATTGGTGTTGGGTAAGGCAGGGGGGGATAGATCTCCATTGGCTACAAAAAGATCCTGGTAACCATCAAGGTTATAATCAAAGAACACAGTTCCCCAACTGACAGCCAGATAGCCTCGATCCTGCCAGGGAACGGAAATTTTTACCAGATTGGCTGGTACCGTGGCGTCTTCATACAGGCCCTGTCCGTTATTTTTCAACAAGACATCAGGTCCCATATTGGAGACGAAATAATCCAGGTCGCCATCATTTTCCAGGTCTCCAATGGCTATACCCATGGCATTCAGTGCAATATCAGTTCCTGTATCAAAGCCTGCTTCGGTGAAGGAAGCTTCAGGATAATTATTTCGGTACAAAGAATTTGGGGGCATGCCGGCATTACCAAAATCATTGGCCACATAAAGATCCAGGTCATGATCATTGTCAAAATCTGTGAAGGCAGCGGCCAGGGCACAACCTGGTACATTTATGTTATAGGATACTGTCATATTAATAAAACCTGTGCCTCCCTGGTTTATATAAAGCACATCAGTACTGCCATTCATGGAAGGTTCATTGGTACCATCGGCATGAAACACTTCATAGAATGGATCGGCAATGTAATTTCCCACAAACAGGTCAAGATAGCCGTCCAGGTTAACATCGGCAAAGCTGGCAGCACTGCTAAAGCCAATATCAAGGTTGATGCCCCAGGTTTCTGTCACATCAATAAATGTACCATCACCTCGGTTCAGGAAAAGCAGGTTGTGGGTATAGGTTTTAAGGTCAGCCACTTTACAGCGGGTAGTAATAAAAAGATCTCTATCTCCATCATTATCTATATCACCGGCTATGGCTCCCTGGGTATGGAATTGATGAACCAATTCCAGTCCGGAGGCGGTAAGTACTTCAGTAAAGGTTTTGTCTTTATTGTTCCGGTATAACTTATCAGCATTGAGCCCTCCGGTGATATACATATCTTCCCAGCCATCATTGTTATAGTCAAAAATAGCTACTCCGCCACCGTAAATGACATCGCCTACGTTGAAAAGATGATCAAGGCCAGCCTGTTGTGAAACTTCTTTGAAGTCCTGACCTGGAAGCCTGGCAAAGGTGAATAGGATCAACAACAGGAAAATTAATTTCATTTTAAGGTGTCTTTAACCTGATAAAGAGAGGCTAATGGTGGATTTGTCGTGTATCATTGATAAATTTATCACACATAGTACAGTTTGATGGGGGCAGCGCCAGGGAATCGCAGAGACTTTATTAAAATCTATCCTTATTCTTTTTCAGCCGCTTTTAATAACTTTACAATCTCATCAAAACCGTTATCCCGGGCCCGGTCGATAGCACGGAATCCATCCGTATCTACATAATAGATATCCGCTCCCTGCTCCAGCATCTGTTTGACTTTTTGGATTTCTCCCTGCCAGGCAGCCTTTAACAGCTCGTTGCCTAACCGACCATCCCCTTTATTGGTTTGGCTGGCCCCAACTTGATACCCGGAAGGTAGTTCATGGAACTTAAGCACGTATGTCACCACAGATAAATCTTTACGTTGGGCTATTTGCAAAGGCGTTTCTCCCTGGTTGTCTTTCTGCTCCGGATCCCCTCCAGCCTTTACCAGGGCGCTAACGATAGGAATATAGCCCAAATCAGCAGCATAATGCAAGGGAGTCCTTCCTTTTGAATCCCTGACATCTAATTCAGCTCCAGCTTCTAACAATAACTTGATGACATCATCTTTAACTGTCATCATTTGCTGGTAACCCTGCCAGGCAGCCCAATGTAAAGGGGTTCTGCCCCTGGTATCTTTTGCCTCCAGATCAGCCCCGGCATCGATCAAATCCTGAATCCTTTGGGTCACTTCTTCCTCTTTTTGACTGTAGGCCGTGTGTGAATTACTCACAGCAGCATGTAATGGGGTCCATCCGTCCCTTGTGGTGGCATTTAGATCTGGCTGAGCCGCTAAAATTAATTTAAACAGGTCGTACTTTGATTTTTCAGAGTGGGTATTGTTTTTATGATCATTACCTACAAAAGTAGCTGAGGCCATATGAAAAGGAGTCCATCCATCCTGAGCCGGGGTATTCACATCAGCCCCGGCCTGAAGCAAAAGTTCAGCGGCTTCATAACTTCCACCTAAGATTGCATGATGCAAAGCAGTCCAGCCATTATAATTCATGGCCTGTATGTTTCCCTTATTGATTTCCTTTTGAACTTCTTCCAGGAGGTTGATCTCAGCCATACGACCAATATGGGCACCGGGAGCTTCAGCCGGTTTGGAGAAATCTCCCCACTTCCCCTTGACTGGACCTGCCCAGGATTCGGGCCATTGGTCGATGGATCTTTTGGTTTTCAATCCTTTATTTGTACCGTGTAAAGTGATCATGCTTTTGCCAGGCATGATGATGGTGGGTTTGGCCAGGCCCAGATCAGGTTGCTGAACAAATCCCTGTTGTTGGGTAGACTGATAAAACTTAAAACCGGAGGGAGTGTTATCCCCGTTAAAATCCAGTCTCACTTCAGCGTCCTTTTCTGCCAGGTTGATAAAGACCATAGTCAGGGTACCATCCACCGGATGTTTGTAAGCTGAAACCAATATATTTTCCTGGTCTGAAGTTGCTTCTATGCGTAAAGCGCCAGGGCGAATGTACTTGTAATAATGTTTGGCTGCATAGAATTTTGGGGAGGTTCGGGGGCCATCCATGAGGGCATATACACTATTTGGTTCTGCCAGCTGCCAGTAAACCCAGGCGCTGAAGTTTCCTCCTGCCAGATAATCATACATATCGCGGGCCATCATCAGGGCACCCTGCCAATCTGTCTTATGCCCCGAGGTTTCCGTCATCCATGATTGTCTGTTGTATTTGGCCGTTTGATTTTTCCATTCCTGCACAACTTCATATCCTCCATGACGATGGGTAGCAAAATGCCCATTAAAATGTCTGGTTTCAGGATCATCCATGGTTGGCAGAATATAATTGATCATCCGATGGGTAAACATCATATCTTCAGGGATCAGCAGCATGGTATTGATTTGCTCCTGTTCAAATTTGTGGCTGATGGTACGCACCGCTTCCTTCAGGTGGTATGGATTATAAATACAGGATTTATAGGGCTCAATAAACAACAACTCATTTTGCAGGCTGATGGCACCAATGCTGATATCCCAGTTTTGTTTGGCTGAAATGATAAAGGCAGCCATATTTTCCGCATACTCGTCGTATTGATCCATGCGTAAATGGCCTCCATAGCGAAGGGATCGCTGGGTTTTGGTAAATTCAGGAGGAGACCAGGTAGAGGCAATGAATCTTTCCACTCCCCGGGTTTTACAAGCCTGGCCAAATTCCATTCTTTTCTGCATTTCCAGCATATTGATGGCAGGCCAGTTGAAATGATTGGGATCTTCATCATCATTGAAAGTTTCCATGTCCTGAGGTACTGAAAACCGGATGATCGAAGTGCCCAGATCTTTAATGGCCAGGTCCAAAAAGGCGGAATCCAGGTAATAGTCGGGAAATTCCTTAAAATCCAAAATACAGGCCCCGAAACCTTCTATGGTTTGGTAGGTCTGGGATGGATCTATTTTAACTTTCACTGGTGCAGGCTGTCCTTTTAATTCAAAAAGAAAATAAAACAAAAGGAGTATTAAAAGATAAATTGGCTTGTTCATGATCCGATAAATTGAATGATTAATTAAACCCTGTTGCTACTTGAATTTAAAACTGGTAACACTTCTGCCTGGAATAACAAACTCCAATTGATTACTGGTCGGATCAATCACTTCCACCTCCTGATCATAGGCATTTTTCAGGGATGATACTATCTTAGTAGCTTCATAGCCAGCATTTTCATTTTTGACCAGGATACGCTTTTCCTGATCTGATTTATTGATAATGATTGCAGAAAAAGAGCCATCCTCCAACTGAAAGAAAAGAGGGAGTAGCTCCTCATCAAGTGTTTGGGAGGCCATATACCGGCTGCGGGGAGGTATAAAATTGGCAAAATGCTTAAAAATAAAGTAAGAGGGAAATTTCTCTCCATTTTTACTTATCATGGCATTATGGCCCAGTAATGACCAATGGTACATACGGCTGGCCCGGCTCCAGTCTATAGCCCGGTAATAGCTCATGGCATAATCCCAGGCAGTTTCCCAGGTTTCAGGTCGTAAATAATGTTGTTTTCCTCCCAGGTTGCATCCATCTTTTAAGGCACAAAAACCTACTTCGGTTGCCCATACCGGAAGATCATGTTGCTGAGCAAAATCTTTAATTGCCTCATATTCAATAGGATTAAAACTCCACCAGGTATGATAGGAAATTGCATTCAATCGTTTTGACAGTTTAGGATCATTTAACAATACTTCCCCCCACTGGGCCGTATTACTGGGACTGTGCAGGTTAGGGCCATGTAACATGACCTCAGTGAAACCATGCTGGTTTAATTGGTCCAGAATAGCATTTCCAGCCATCTTTAAATGGGTGGCATCTGAATATTTCACTGAAGCATGGATATCTGGTTCATTCTGCACCTCCGTCACTTTTATATTTACCCCATTTTGCTTCATAAAGGATAGATAAGCCGCAATGGACTCCCCGAGTTCGCTATAGTTTTCCGGAGGGATCACTGCTTTTTCTCCCGGAGCCAGCCAGTCAGCTGCACCCCAAATACCTAATTCCACATCAATGCCGCGATCGGTTAAAAACCGGGCATAGGCCAGGTCATGGTTTTTAATGGTGTAATTAGGGTCAAATGCATCCGGGTTGATCTGATCAGGGTCCTGATTGTCATTTTCTGGTTCCCAATGGCTGAACCAGGAAGCCAGCCGGATGTATTGCACATCCAGCTCATCAAATACATATTTTACCTGATCCCAATTCCAACCTACCCCATTTGCAATAGGGAAAGCATAGCTGTTGGCACCGATCCCATCCATGGTTTGTAAAAGCTGATCAGGATTTATATTAATTGTAACTGGTTCCAGGTTGAATTCTGGAGGCGTGGAATCAGCCTGTTCCGGCTCTTCTGATCCACAGGACAATATTAATATGGCAGTTAATATGAAGATATACTTATTTTGCATAATATTTTGGTTAAGGATTTAATCAAATACTACTTCATAATATATGGTTTGATGTTTTGCCCCATCCAGATTTATTTTACTCCGGTCTATTTTAAATTGCTGTTGTGTTCTGCGACCGGCATGATCCAGCACGTGAATGGTGCCAGATTTAACTGAGGGCAATTGAATTATAGCTTTCACAGGTTCCATCAATAGGGGCGCGGTTCCGGGTTCAATAAGTTCTGTTTTGTCCTGGTTGTACTTCATGTTGGTATTCCTGGCCCTGGCCACTGTGGTGATCAACCAGCGATTACTATCTTCCAGGGATTTTTGAGGATCCAGACTATTGATAAAAACCACTGCAAAAGGATTTTCAAAACCAATGCTGATATGACCGGTTTTTTGCTGACCGGATGAGAAACCAACCAGGGCTTTGGTGCCGGCAGTATTTACAGTAAAGAATCCCTGGTTTTGGTAATTCCATTCCAGCTGACCTGTATTGGAACGTATGATTTTCTTATCAATGTCCCAGTAATTTTTCAGGTCAGGCCTGGTTGTTTCCTGGTATTCCGCTGAGAATTCCACTGGAAATAATCCAATAGCCAAAGCTTCTGAAGGAATGGTCCCATCAAAGCTTTTCACGTCGTAATCCTGTACTACTGTTTCGTAAAAACCTAATTTTCCCTGTTTTAGGCTGGGAAAATGTACTTTTCTGTTGGTAATGGTGTTTCCCTTCACTACATCTCCACGATACAGCATCTGCGTAAGGGCCGGATAAAGCCCCATTTGCAGGGGAGAATCAGCATTGTAAACCCCATGGTTTTCTGAATCGATGGTACGGCTGATATGTGGATGGTTGGAGGCAAAGGAATATGAGGCATCCCAACCTTGTAATCCCATGCCATAGACTGCAACAATGGGCGATGCTTCTGCTGTCCATTCTGTGGGTACCAGGCTCATCCATTCGGAGAAAGCAAATGGGCGATCACTCACCATTTGCATGCCAGTGCTTAATAAGCCGGAACCTGGTTTAGCCAGCATAGATACATTTTTCACTTTACCTGGCACTAAGCGATGCCCGGTTCCTCCGGCATAGTAATTATGCCGGTCAATGATCCCGGCCAGATAATCGCTGTGCAGGTTATAAAAATGGGTAATTCCACTGCCAGCTTGCCAGCAGGATCCCACAATGGGTCCCTTATAGCCGGTTTCCCGGATGGCCCGGATAAATTTTTTATAAAACTTGATTTGGGTTTGATACAGAAACTCTCCTTTATCCAGATAATGTTGTTTTATAGGTCGATTTTCCCGTCGGGCAGATTCATATTCCGCAGAAAACCAACTGTGACTGGGATGAGGATAAATGTTCTCCTTTTCCAGGTGTTCACCCGGTTCCAGCCCCTCATTATTCCAGGCTGCTACCAATGCCTGGTGAGAGCCATATTTCTGTTTAAGCCAATTGGTAAATAACTGGCAAAGTAATTTGCGGTAGGTAGGCGTTTGTTCCAGGGAAGCTTCCATGGCTCCCCAGAAGATATTATCTTCGTTTTGAAGTTCAATGAAATTGAGGGCTGGATCATCAGCATATTTTAAACCGGTATATGGATTCACATGGTTCAGCATATTCACTGTCAGCTCAATATTCAGATCCTGCAGGTCGGGGGCAAAATTGACCAGACTGGATGTGGCACCATTGAGGTGTGCCCAGGGAAATTCAGTGCTGGTGACTTCCTCATAATTTAGCAGACGATCCTGATCACCTGGCTTTGGCTTATGACCATAAATGTGGGACCAGCCATAATAAATCCCTTTTTCTCTTAAGCCAGCATGAAAATAATCCATCTTGTCAAACAGATCAGGATCGATCCGGGTGGAAACATTTCCAGTGATCCCATGACTGGAAAATTTATGGAAACGAACCGCATTTACTCCGTATTTGGCTAAATATTTGGTCCACTGGTCCACAGTGGATTTATCAGAATAGGGCAGTGAAGAACAGATATTTACTCCCCAGAATTTGACAGGAGTGCCATCCTCAAAAGTAAACTGATCCTGCTGGATTTGCACAGATCCATGTTTTCCTGCCGGAGCATCCAGCCAGTGACTCATATCAATGACGCTGGAAGAAAAATCTTCCTGAGGATCAAATATAAACCAATCCTGCAGCGGCTGAGCCAATATAAATTCATGGCTTAACAATAGAAGAGCTATTAGAAGGTGTTTTTTCATAGAACCTGTTTTCAATTTGGCGACATTGCCTTGTCAACTGCCAAATTAAAACTTTTTTAATATTACAGAGGTGTTTTGACAACAATCGTCTTGTAAAAGTATGGTTTTTTTACCGCTTATTATAGCTCATTTTGGTCGTGAGAATTTTAAAAATGAAGCATAGATTTTAGGTCAAAAAAAGGGGAAAACAACTAAGGTTCAGGTAAATTTTAGTTCTTCTCTTAAATATACCAATGGTAGTTGCCTTCTGATTCGGTGAGTCGATCAAAGTGTCATTCAGCGAATGCTCAGGAAAGTTCGTCATTGTAACGTCAGGAGAAATCTATCGGAGCTAAGGTAGCTGGTTCTATAAGCAGCATGAGCTTGATTCATGAAGATACAGTTGACTGCATTTAAGTATGCATTCTACTTTACTTCGTCTTTTGTCGGCCAACTGGCTGACAGGACCTGCTTTATTTACTCTCAACAAACACCTGCTTGTAAAGGCAGAGGCACCAGTCACTTTAGAGGATGAGACCATACCTGATCTCTGTTCAGCCGTCAGTCTGCCGTCGGCAGTCAAAAAATATCGGCAGTTTGTTGTCCACGGTCGGAGAATAAAGAATGTAATAAAAGAGGCTGTCTTCATGAATGGAACATGTTTTTATCCAATATTCCAAACATTAAAAACAGCCACTTTAAAAAATTATTCTGGTAGTTTTACGCTTTGATACATCATGGTAGAATAATGAGGAATCGCTAACGGTCCACCAATACAATGGATGTATTCATCCACAAAAGATTGGGTGGGGCCCATATACCCTTCAATATCCTTTAACTCCACATTGGTTTCCTTACGGGCTATATTTTCCAAATCTGTTAATCCGGTCACAAAATTTCCGGTTCCGCTTTTTTGCAGAACCACAGACTTTCTGGTTTCTCCGGCAGCCAGGGCATCTACCGCGCTATAGCCAACCATATAAGCCTCAGAAGCATCGGATTTAGACATGGCATAGCTTCGCTGGATGTGCTGAGGTACCAGGGCTGCTTCCTTGATCTTGGCAACGGCATCTACATTCAGCTCTTTATTGATCGTTTGAGCCAGGAAGATGGCTGGCTGGAATGAATCTGCCCGTCCATGTTGTATATTTCCATGTGGATCCAGGGTAACTTCTCCATAGGCCATGGCAATGGATTTACCGGTAGCTTTATCTGTTAAATCTTCCTGTACTACGATGGTAGCTTCTCCATACTGGCTGATAACATTGCTCACATCAGACAGAAATTGATCCTTATCAAACAACATTTCTTTGCTTAAGATGATATGCGGTGCCCGCCCTGGTATCATCACGCCCCTGGGGTCAACCCGGGCAAAGGCCGTAGCCTGAGCCAGCCATCCGGCTTTTCTTCCCATGACCTGATAGATTACGACCGGAGCATGCAAAGTACCCATGCGGCCATCTTTTAATTTGCCTTTCATTTTATAGGATGAAAAATCACTGACAACATTTTTTATGGCAATGGCATTGTATAAAGCAGCTGAACCAAAACCGGGACAGTGGTGGGTAACCGGGAGGTCATTGTCCACCGTTTTGATGGCATGAATGGCCTTGATGTCCGAAACTTCAGTTAAACTTTTCAGCTGATCAGAAGAGTCATTACCTCCGATATAAACGATTGCATCCACCTTCAGTTTGGCCAGATTTCTGGAAATGATCTCCAATTGCTCTTTGCCAGGCTTTATCCGGGTGGCTCCTAGTCCGGATCCAGGTCCGTTATAAATAAACTGGGTGGGGTCAATACCACTCAGGTTTACAATGTTACCTTCAATATCAGCGTGAAGAATGCCTTCAAAACCGTTTTTAGCGCCATATACTTCTATGCCTTTGGCCCGGGCTGAGGTAAGAATACCATCTACCGACCAATCGATCACAGGGGTGGGGCCTCCTGACTGCCCAACTATTATTCTTTTAATATTAGCCATTGTCTGTTAAGATTTAAAAATGAATGATTAAATTTTCGCCCCAAAGATAATAGAATATTTTATATCTGTTAAGGGATTTAGGTGGTTAAGTTGCCCTATCCAGCCAGGTTTAATATTAGGATAATTTGTATCATTTGACTGTTTTAATTCTTCCGGAGCAGTTCTGCCAATATGAGCCTGAAAATTGAATCAACGATCAGTCCTGGAGTTTTCTTGATTAAAGGATTCCACTTCCAGCTCTTTTTCCGGTTTGGCATAAGACATTCTGGCCAACTTTCGGGGAATCAGGTAAGTATCCAGACCACTTAAGGCTACAGTTCCCATGGCTTCCAGGTCCACGAATCCATCATTTTGTATCACCTGATCAGGCAGCATAATATATTGGACCTGCCCGATTACCAGGATGGTATCATTGGCTTTTATATGCTGTTCTTCACAAATTTTCATCCCTATCTTTATTTTACTCTCTTTTACAAAAGGAGCGGGAAAATCCTTAATGAATTCTGGAGTGAATCCACATACTTCAAATTCTGAAACCTCCGGAGGATATTTGGCTGATGTTTGATGAGCCTGCTCCAGGTATTCCTGATGAAGGTGGTTGATGGTGTAATAACCAGTTTTTTTAATATTGAGGTAAGTGTGCCTGGGTACTATTGTGGGTCGGGTAATAAAACCAATTAAGGGAGGGTTTGATCCCAGATGGACCACTGAACTGAAAATGGCAAGATTCAGATTTTGATCCTGGTCTATAGTGCCAATCAGGTTGGCGCTTTTGTAACCTGTAATGACATTGATCAGGTTTAGCCTTGGAATTTTAGGCATTTGCTGGATATCTTTTAAAGAAAGAAGTTTATGCATATTTTTTTACAGGCATAACCGAATGAAAATCTTTTGTGTTTTAAATTTATCAATTAAATAAACAATGAATTAGAAATCATAAAACAGTCCACCTACCAGATTGGGATTAGCCAGAATGTTTTTACCATAAAATGCGCCTCCGAACGATAATGAAATTCCCCATTTTTCAGTCATCATATAATTAATTTCAGGCGTTACAGCCAGGAACTCTACATTATTATTAAATACCCCATTGATTGGTAATAATTCATCGTTGCCATTCATTAATGGTTTGACTCCGTAGAACCTTAGTACCCCAATAAATTTGCCGGGGGTAAACCCAATTTCCAGTCCGTACCTGATCTCATCTGAGAAATTGTTGGTTCTGTTGTTGAATCCTATTAAGCCGGACAAGTAAAAGTTTTGAGGATAAAAGGAATGACTGGCTTCCAGGGTAAGCATTTGGTTGAATTCCCCATCGCCGGTTTGAAGTAATCCGGTTCTTCCTCCGCCATTGGTTCCCAGGGGTAAGCCTAAGGTCAGGCTGGCACTTAAAACGAGGGGTTTCTGCTGAATCAGACCATATTTAAAGGTAAGATCAGCGTCACCTAATGAGTTGAGGTGGTCACCTTCTTCTATTAATTCTCCCTCCGGAGTTTCTTTGCGATTAAGGGTTGCCCGGCTGAAAAAGGGAAAATAGGCAATAACGGTAAATCTGTCTGTGATTCCTAACTCTCCGTAAATGCTGCTGGAATAGATCCCTGTGGTAGTAATGTCTACCAGGTCACCGGCAGGTGAGAAGAACTGGTCAGATAACAGCATGCTTTGGCTTAATTTGACAAAACCGGAACCTTTTTCGGGAGTCCAGCCACCTCCAGCAAATAATTGGCCGGTAATCATGATAAATAATATACTCAGGAATAATATCTGTTTCATGGATTTAATTGTTTAGCTGGCCGTATCCAAATGGAACACCAAAAGGTTTACAGTAAATGATGACAAAATTATAGGTGCTAAGATTAACTTCAGCCGGAACATCATATTGCTGACTGCCCTGGTTAGATTTTAATTCACCTAAATCTATCCCGCCACTCACACTGCTAGACTGATTGCTCAGGTAAACATGTAATCCTGGTCCATTTGAGGTGCGGAAGTTATTATTAAATTGCAGCAGCAATTGTCCTGACTGGTCTGCCAGGGAGAAATCACCGGATACGGTGTAATTGTTGGCCCCCTGAAATGTGCCGGTTCGTAAGTCTGAAGGAATAATCGTTTCTTCACCCGATTCAACCAGTACTGAATCCTTCACTGACTGGTACATAGCAATGATGTAGGTTTGTCCAGGGCTAATGGCAGTGGCATTGCCTGATTCATCAATGGCTATGATGTTGCTGTTGGTGGAACTCCACATGACAGGAACACCAGACAACTCACCGGTATTATTGAAATAATCAGCACCAAACATGAAAGTTTCCCCCACCTTCAGTGCCTCCACTTTTTGCGAGATCCGCATCATTTCAGGAACAAGTTCCTGCTCTACAATGTCTGTTCCAATACAGCTGAAACAAAGAATTAAAACCAAAGGAACATAATATATTACCTTCATAAGATAGTTTTTAAACAAATTTCCATAAAATGAGCAGAAGAGAATGTCTGCTGAACGACAATTAATAGTAATACTATTGGGAATTAATTCAGGTAAAAACCCGGATGATGGGAGTAAAAATTAAAATCACAGGGAAATTAAAAACATGAAACCAGGAGCAGGAGGGGAGGGTATTCCTTCTCCTGATCTCAAAAAGCTTATTGTTGCATTAAATACGCTTTAATAAATTCGTTCAAATCACCATCCAGCACATTATTTACATCCGATCTTTCCACATTGGTTCGGTTATCTTTGACCAGTTTATAAGGATGCAGCACATAATTGCGGATTTGAGATCCAAAATCGATTCTTTTCTTGGAACTTTCTATTTCTGCCCTTTTTTCATTTCTTTTTTGAATTTCCAGCTGATACAACTTTGATTTAAGCAGGTTCATAGCCTTGTCTTTGTTTTGCAGTTGTGAACGCTCCTGCTGACATTCTATGATCAGTCCGGATGGGGCGTGCCTTAATCGGACAGCTGTTTCCACTTTATTCACATTTTGTCCTCCGGCGCCACCAGAACGATAAGTTTCCCAGGTGATATCGGCTGGGTTCACTTCAATCTGGATGGATTCATCCACCACCGGATAAACATAGATCGAAGCAAAAGAGGTGTGCCTTCTCCCGCCGGAATCAAAAGGTGAAATGCGCACCAGGCGATGTACCCCGATTTCTGATTTCAAAAAACCATAGGCAAAATCTCCGTCAAATTCCAGGGTGGCAGATTTCAAACCGGCTGTTTCACCTGGCTGGTAATTGACTTGCCTCACCTTAAAATCATTACTTTCCCCCCACATAATATACATGCGCATCAGCATTTCCGCCCAATCCTGGCTTTCTGTGCCACCAGCTCCGGGATTTATTTCCAAAATGGCATTGAGTTGGTCCTCTTCATTACTTAGCATTTTCCGGAATTCAAGATCCTCCACTTCATCCAAAACCTTCTTAAATTCTTTATTTATGTCTTCTTCACTCACTTCATCATCTTCATAAAACTCATATAAAGTGACCAAATCTTCATATAACTGACTGATCTTATCATATCGGTTAGTCCAGAACTTTTTGGATTTAATTCCTTTCAGCATTTTTTCAGCTTCTTTGGGGTCATCCCAGAATTCTGGTTGGGCTGTGATACTTTCTTCTTCCTGGATCTCTTCTACTTTGTTATCGTAGTCAAAGATACCTCCTCAAGGCCGAGATACGCACCTTTAAATCTTTTAATTGCTCTTGTGTCATATGTTTGGTTTTTAAATATTTATGATCATTAATTTTCGGGATCCTTTTAATCTGGTTTTTTTCTTGGTTAACCATTTTACCAGCAGACCTGTACCCACCATTGAGCCACTGATGATCATGGTATTTGGATAAAAATCACCTGTATTGATCACATCCAGCAAAAGGTAACCTGTTCCGGCTATAGGAAGCAGGTTGGATAGCGCACCTGAACTCCAGTTTTGGGTATCGTCATCAATATAAAAATGGGTAATTTCATCCAGATGAACTTTATAAAAGTCAAATACGATTTGGTTGTCTTCCAGTTTTTTTATTTGGTCGGTGATCTTAAATCTATCATCTTTTATTTTAAATGAAATAAAATCTCCTGGTTTAAAATATATTTTCTGATATTTGTTTTTCTGATACATCAGAAATTGCTGACCAAAACTGCTTATCACCGGACCAAGAAGCAATGGCAAAACCAGAACCCAGATTCTTAACCTCAAATATATAGTCAATGCGCTATTTGATCTTGTAGATCCAGCCAAATTTATCTTCTATTCGTCCATACTTGAGATCTTCCAGGGTATTAAATACTTTGTTTGAAAATTCTCTTTCTTCAACGGGCGGTAATTCATAATCAGTACCTTCATGCCCGATAGTTTTGATATGGGCAATAGTTGCGGCAGTTCCGGTGCCGAAGGCTTCCTGTAACCGATTGGACTTAATGGCATCAATTACCTCAGCCACTGTAACACGCCTTTCATCCACCTTATAACCCCAATCACGGGCCAGGGTGAGTACACTATGCCGGGTAATTCCTTTTAAAATCGTATTGCCAGCCGGGGCTGTAATTAAAGTATCATCAATGACGAACATAATATTCATGGTACCGGATTCTTCAATGTACTGATGAGTTTTTCCATCCGTCCATATCAGTTGATCATATCCCTGTTTTTGAGCCATAACCATGGGATATAAAGAGACTGCATAATTTCCGGCTGCTTTAGCAAAGCCCGTGCCTCCTTCAAATGAGCGACTGTAATAGGTTTCAACTTTCACCTTAACTGGTTTACTGTAGTATGCTCCTACCGGACAACTAAAAATGATAAATTTAAAAGTATCAGAAGGTCTTATGCCAATATATTCATCTGTAGCGAACATATAAGGCCTGATGTACAAGGAAGTACCGGGTTGATCAGGTACCCAGGATTTATCCAATTCTATCAGCCTGGTCAGTCCACCCATGAATACCTCTTCCGGAATGGCAGGTATACACATTCTTTCAGCTGATACATTCATCCTTTTGTGGTTGTCGAAGGGACGAAAAACCAATATCTCTCCTTTTTCATTTTTATGAGCTTTAAGCCCTTCAAAAATAGATTGGCCGTAGTGAATCACAGAGGTACCAGGACTAAGGCTTAAATTGCCATAGGGTATAATACGAAAATCAGCCCATTCTTTATCAAAATCACTGATAAACATATGATCAGAATACACTTTTCCGAATTTTATATTTTTGAAATCAACCTGATCAATTTTTGATCGCTTTATTCGATTGATTTCAATGTCCAAAGTTCCTGTCATTTTTTATATGCTTAAATTATTTAAAAACGGACCACCAATTTACAAAAAAATAACCTAAACCAGTGGAGAATCCAGGAGCAAAAATTAATAATCTACCCTCCGGACAGTCGATTTAAAAGCTTAATATCCAGTTATTTATTTTCTTTAGGTTTCCAGGGAATTTCTTTTATCTGTAGTTCATGGGTCGTCATACGGGCCAGTACAAATAAATAGTCGGATAACCTGTTCAGGTACCTGACTACAATTTCATCCACGGATTCAGTCTGGCTTAAAAAGATGATTTTACGCTCGGCCCGCCGGCATATACAACGGGTAACATGACAGTAAGAGACAGCGGGATGCCCTCCTGGCAACACAAAATTTTTCATTTGGGGCAAAACCAATTCCATCTGGTCGATTTCCTTTTCTAAAACCTCAATATCTGAGGCTAAGATTTTGGGAATATTTTTAACAGGTTTTTCCGGATCATTGGCTAAGATAGATCCTATGGTAAAAAGCTTTTCCTGAATATTAATTAAAAAATCCAGCCTTTTATGATTTACTTCCTGATCTCTAAGCAGGCCCAGGTAAGCATTTAATTCATCTACTGTTCCATAAGCTTCTATTCTAAGACTTGATTTGGATAGTCTTCTGCCTCCCAACAATGATGTTTCCCCTGTATCTCCAGTTTTAGTATAGATTTTCATTGATTTATTATAAATTTTATGAATTGAATTACTGAAGGTAAGCCGATCAAGGTGTTTCAAACTCAGATTTTATTTGTCCTTGCGCCTCCTCTCCACAAATTAAATGATGATGATGAGAACTTGTTCTGTTCTTTTCAAAATAATTTTGCCATCCTATAAATGATCGCACAAAATTAGAACTATTAAGCAATTTTTAAGTCAAAGGTTTGATTTTTCTGCAACTATTTTTGCAGGAATGAGGGAGCAATCAGAATCCATCCTCCAGTAAGCTGACAGGACAACTACAGCAAAAGTCAAATAAAAAAACTTTTGTATAACTTAACTATCAGTATATCAGGCGCCCTGCATATTCGGCTTAGGTTGCCGAATATTTTTGTTGATCTCATCTGATTCTATCAAACCGTCTCTTAACCTGATAATCCTGTGAGCATAATGGGCAATATCATCTTCGTGGGTAACCATAATGATGGTATTCCCTTTGCTATGTAAGATCTGAAACAGATCCATAATATCATAGGAAGTTTTGGAGTCCAGGTTTCCGGTCGGCTCATCAGCCAGAATAATACTTGGATCATTTACCAGAGCACGGGCAATGGCTACACGCTGTCTCTGACCTCCGGATAGCTCATTAGGCTTATGTTTGGCCCGGTCAGCTAATCCAACACTGTCCAGTGTTTGGTAGGCTTTTTCCTGTCTTTGAGATTTGCTGTAACCGGCATATACCAGGGGTAAAGATACATTTTCCAGGGAAGAAGCTCTGGGCAACAGGTTAAAGGTTTGAAAGACAAATCCTATTTCTTTGTTTCTGATCTCAGCCAGGTCATTTTCGGAAAGATCACTCACATTGTTTTCATTTAATATATATGTGCCAGAAGAAGGAGTATCCAAACAGCCAATTATGTTCATCAGGGTAGATTTTCCGGAACCTGACGGTCCCATAAATGCTACATATTCTCCCCGGTTTATGGTAATTGATACACTCTGCAGGGCATGTATTTTCTCACTACCCATTTGGTATACCTTAGATATTTCTTGGGTTCGGATTACTTCACTCATATTCAATCTTTAAATGGTACCTTAACTCAGCTAAATGATATAGCTGTAAAAATATAATAAAATGAATTACCAAGACCAGAAAATTAGTAAAGAATCGACACTTTTTAATGAGAAATATGATGAATGGGGTAAAAAAGATATTGATGGCCCAACTTTTAATTCAGGTTGGAGATGGCCAGGTACTTTAAGTAAGGATTGATCTTTTTTTGATCCAGGTTTTCCACCCTGGTTACTTTTTTAAGAAAAGTATTATACCACACTTCCAAAAACTCATCTTCCACCCGGTATAATTTAATATTAAGCTGGAAAAATTCCTCGGAGGAAACTAATGCACCTGCTTCCATAATCTTGATAGCTTTTTCTTCCAGGCTGATATGATTATTTTTTAAATTTCTCATGGGTTAATTAGATGGTGTAGAAGTTTTTATTAATTATATGTTGTAATAATAAATATAATCTAACTATCAAAAGCTAAAATAATGACTTTTTTACCATGCAAGTAAGAAAATAGGTTGAAGTAAACACTTGTTGCAATTTCCGGATGGTTTACTTTAGGTTTGCTCATTGCCTGGGTCATGAGAGCCAGAAATATTATCATCCTGCATCTGCTGGTTAAGGTAACCCATTTTCCCAATCCTGGTATTCCTGGGAAGCCTTTTCATTATATGTTTTTCTGAATTCCTGATAGGTGTCCACTGTTACAAACTGCTGGTATTCCAGCAAAGCCTGCTCAGCAAAACTAAACAAGCCCAGGTTCAGCGCTTGCAGGATATAGGCTTCGTATAAAGGCGCTGAATAGCTATTCAAACGAATTGCATTGAGCAAGATATTATAGGCTGCCAATTCATCACTGGAATTTTGCTCCAAAAAGCTGGCTGCAGATAAAACTCCCGGCTCAAAAAATGGATTGCTCCTCCCCAGCCAGTTAAACAGCATTGTTGCTTCATCAGTTTGATCCTTTTGCTGAGCCAAAAGCGCTTTAAAATAGATGAAGTAGACAGGAAATTGGTATTCAAGCCATTTTCCGGTTTGACTTAGCTTTTCTTCCAGTGCATCAAATTGTTGTTCCTGAGCTAGCAGTCTCAAATAAGATAAACTGATCAGGTGATTTGTGTGATCATCCTGAGCAGATATGTTTTGCAGGTAGTCATACATGAGACGAGCCTGTGTGAGCTGTTCCTGGTTCAGGTACCAATCCAAGGCATCCCATAAAGCCAGGGCCTTGAGTGGCTGGTTAGTAAAGGAATTCCAGAAGTCAATGGATAAATCCGGTAACAATTGCTCCTTTTCAAAATACAGATAGAGATATTTTAAACTGTCATTGGAAATTTCAGGGGAAAATGGGGTGCTCAAATACCTGGTAATCAGATGAACCTGATGGTTGGATTTATGGTGATTTTTCAGAAGGTCTTGGGCCTGATCTGATCTTCCGGAAGATAACAATGTCATTACCTGAGGCACTAATACTGATGAATCTCCCTGGCTGAGCACACGATTGAAATAATCTGAAGCCAGCCTGGGCGCATCCTGTTTTAAAGCCAGAAGGCCCATTTTTTTATGATATTGATTAGCTTGTTTAAAATCATTGATCAATAGCTGTTGAAAAATCGAAAACGCTTTGTACAAATCCCCTCTGGAGGCATACGCCAATGCCTGACTGGCTGTCATATTATCATTAAAAAAACTGCCTGAATGCTCGATGTATGGATCCAATTGGTTAAGGAAAAGGGTATCGGTGCGATAAAATTGATTGACCAGATAATTTTGCAAAAAAACATACTGGTTGAAATTCAGTACGGAATCTCCCTGAGGCAATTCATAATTAGCCTGTGGTAGGGATTGGTTTTTTTGGTTGAGAAAGATCAGTAAATTACTGCGTGCTATGGGGTCATCCAGTTGAAGGTAAACTTCTGCTATAGAATCGGCAGAAAGGTTTGCCTGTTTTTGGGACAGAAAACCCCACCGATTGGCTCTGGCGATGGCTTCACCTTCAGCATGGGTTTCGGCCTGATCAAAATAATACAGGACGCTGTCATATACATTGGTACGATTATATAGAAGGGCCAGGTTGTTGGCGATTGGTCCATTTCCGGGGAAACGCTCCCAGCCATCCTGCAGGGAAAACAATGATTGAAAAAACTGCCCTTCAGATTTATAAACATTGCTTAAATTTATAAAGGCCTGAGGCGTTGGTTTTTTTTCTGTAGCCTGCTGAAAATAATACAGGGCATCATTAGGCTGATTTTGCTGCCAAAGCATTGATCCAAGAGCATAATGAGAATGATGGTTTTTATAACCGTATATGGTGCCCTGTTCATAAAAACGAATAGCCAGGTCGTAGTCATTTTCTAGCTTGTAGGTGTCTCCTAAGCCATTATAATAGCCTGCCCGGGCTTGATAATAGGCCATTTTGCCTGAATGAAAGAAAAAAGCAAGCACAGCAATGATGCCAGCCAGCCGGGCTGTGAAGTAGGGCATACGCTTAGGATCATACAATACCCGGTATACCTTATGATTATAATGAAGTAAAGTGAAAAAATTGGCAATGATGTAAATAAAAAAGATCAATCCGAAGCCCAGATGAGAAAACAAAATAAGATCTTCAAAAGCTTCCAGGGCCGGATCATTGGCATTCATAAAAAAGTAACTTATGGTAGAAAAACAGATCACAGCCAATCCCAGGTATAAATAAGCCCCGGATGGTTGAAACCGGATGATATTGCTGTACATGGAATTTCTTTTCCGGAACTCCCATATTCCCAGTATGGCAGAAATGATAATGATCAAAAAAGGACTGATGTATATCAGGTTCCAGTTGGCGATACCGGTGTTTTCCAGGTAAACAAAAAATAAGCTCAACAGGTAAACGGCGCTGATCACAGTAAAGTGAATAGAGCTGTTTTGACTGGAATCGGTATTTGCATTGGTGATCAGATACAGAAAAAAGCTGATGATTTCATGGCCCACAGTTAAAATAAAAAGCAGTGAAAGCACCATGGGTATGGTGATTGAGTAATTGGCAAAATATAAAACAGGCTGTGACACCTCTGACCCAAAATAGATTAATACCAGAAAAATTATACTGATGGTTAGAAAAACCCCCAGTCTTAAGACCACATCTGTATCGGGCTTTATGGCATTAAAATAATAGGCGGGTAAAACAAAAAATACCAGGGCAATAATTAAGGCTGTATTATCAGTCTGGCCAAATAAAACCAGGTTTTCCAGACCCAAAAATGTAAACCCGACTATCACACAAATCATACTGAAGGTAAACCAAAACTTTTGCAGCCCGGAAAGCGCTGTAAGTATCAATGAAAAACCAAGCAGGAACAGGATTGATTGAAGATAAGCAGCAAATAAGGGTGTGCTTAAATCACTGCCCCAATATTCCTGGATATTAAGGTAATTAGTGGCTGGTATATTTAAGTTAAATAATGCTATCTGAAGGTTGATTCCTGGCACCTGAATTTGTTCCAGTTGATTAATGACTTCCCAATCATAAGCCAGGGATTTACCCCATATCCAGGCTATGAGATACATGATAATATTTGCAGCCAATAAAATCAGCAGAATCTTGTAAATCAGGGCGTATGAAGAAGGCCAGCTGCGCCAGAAAAATCTTTCATTCATTCAGTTAGGGCGATTTATTCAATTACCTTGGGTACACTAAAATAATCTTTGTCATTTTTTGGGGCATTTTTTAAGGCTTTGTCATGCTCCAATTGCCGGCCGACTTTATCTTCGCGGTATACATTTATCCGATCCGACATATGGGTCAAAGGCTCAATACCTTCTGTGTCTACTTCATTCAATTGCTCTACCCAATTAAGGATCTCAGTCAGATCTTTGATCATACTTTCTTCATCACTTTCTTCAAAATCCAACCGGGCCAGGTGTGCAATTTTTCGAAGGATTTGCTGGTCAATTTTCATGATTATTCTGTTTTCTTAATTCCTGATCAATCACCTTGTAAACCTGATCCTTTAAGGCATCGGTATCTTTTTCACTTAAACCTTTGGTTTCTATAGGTTCGTGATATATGATCTTGTTGACATGCCAAGTTAGCAAAAATTTCCCATCATCCGGTAGAATAATCCAATTAAAAGGTAACGTAACCGGAACCACCGGTACCTGTTTTTCGATGGCCACCTTAAAAGGGCCGTGTTTAAACCGGGCCATCCGGGGAGGTTGGGAGGATCGGATGCCTCCTTCCGGGAAAATAGAGAGATTAACTCCCTGATCCAGGTTTTTTCCATATTGATAAAATGCCTCATACCTGCCTTTTTGATTTTCCCGGTCTACCGTGATATGCAGGTTTTTAAACATATAGCCAAATATCGGAACCCTGGTAATTGATTTCTTACCGGTAAATTTGAAGTACCAGGGAGACAAACCCATGGTAGGAATATCGAGATAAGAAAAATGATTGGAGCAAAAAATATAGTTTTGATCCTTCTTGATATTGCCTTTAAATTCTTTTTTTACTGGAATCAAACACATCATAAAAAATGCTTTGGCCCAGATATAATTTAAAATGCCGGTAAAACGGTGCCACTTAGGATTTGGTATGATTATAATAAAGAATGGTAAAAGAATTCCAAAAGAAACTATAAAAATAATGGTCCCGTAAATTGAATATAACCTCTTTAATGCTTTCATTTGGGCCTTAAAATTATAAGAAAAATTTATTGATATAAACTATTTTTGTATAAATTCATTTTAATTTTTAAAGAAGAAAATATGAAGAAATTATTTTATCTGATCGGTGTTTTTAGTTTTATGTTTTTTTTTACCATGATTTCCTGCAATGATGAAGATGAGGATCCTCAAGGTATTACATTTGATGATGATGATATAAGTGGCAACTGGACCATTCTCAGTTTTATAGATGATGGTCAGAATATCGTTAGCGATTTTCCTACCAAGGCCATCCAGATCGGACCTTCTGGATCTATATTCTTTCCTCAAACAGGGTTTTTTGGTGGTTATATTATTGAAGAAAATGGTACTAAACTGGATATTGAGATCAATACAGGGGGAGATCCTTACGATGAGTTTGATGATGACTGGGCTGTGGTTGAATTATCCGAAACGATCATGGTATTAAGAGATTATGATGCTATTTATGATGATGATAGCAGTGATGATACAGATGATGATTCCGCTGAGGAAGTAAGGCTGGAAAGGATCCCCTGATATGCTATACTACTCTTCTGCTGATATAATTAAACCGGATAGACAACAAAATGGCAGCTGCAGTAAGGCCTGTTAGCAAACCATACCAAATGCCTTCTGCTCCTAAACCAAATTTGAAAGATAAAAAATATCCCAGAGGTAAGCCCAACACCCAATAAGCCACCAGGGTAATGGCAGTGGGTATTTTTACATCAGAAAGGCCTCTTAAAGCACCCAGGCTGATAACTTGTATCCCGTCGGATAATTGAAAGAAAGCCGCTATAATCAGCAGCAATGAGGCCATTTCAATTACACCCTGGTTATCAATATAAAGTCCGGGTAAGAATTTATTCCCTATAATAAAGGAAGTTGCGGCCAGGCTCATTAAAAGAATTCCCATCAGGTAACAGGTAAATCCGGCCAGGCGCAGGGTCTTCTGGTCTTTACGGCCTAATTGATTACCTACTCTTACGGTGGCAGCGGCTGAGATACCGGAAGCCATCATATAACTGATCGATGCCAGGTTGATGGCAATTTGATGAGCTGCCAGGGCTTCAGCTCCCAACCATCCTATCATGATGGCAGCAAAACCAAAGGCACCCACTTCAAAAACGAATTGTAATCCCGTGGGTATGCCAATATGCAATAATTTTCTAATAATAGTCCAGGAAATGCTTCCAAAGTCTATATGTTTTAAAAATCTTTGAAAAGGCTTAAACTTATAAATATATCCTGCCATCAAAATGCCCATAATGAATCTTGAGATAAAGGTAGCCCATCCCGCCCCGTTTAAACCCAGAGCAGGAAATCCAAGTTTACCGAAAATGAGCAGGTAATTTAAACCAATATTGATCAGGTTGGCACCCAGGGTTATAAACATTGCTTGCCTGGTGAATGATAAACCTTCAGCAAACTGACGAAAGGTCTGAAAAAACATAAACGGAACCAGAGAAAAGGCAATGAGCTTAAAATAAGGAATGGCCAGCTCAACTACCTGGGATGGTTGGTTTAGCAAATAAAGTAAATCTGAGCCGGTCAGGATCAGGCTTAATAAAAGGATACTGATGCTTAAATTCAAAAGGAAGCCATTCTGTAAAACTTCAGTACTGCGATGAATGTCCCCCTGCCCATCAGCTACGGCTACCATGGGGGTAATGGCATAGGATACCCCAATGCCAAAAGTGAAGATCACAAAGAAAATGCTATTGGCCAGAGAGGCAGCCGCCAGGGGTTCAGCTCCAAGTCGGCCCACCATCATGCTATCGGCTACACCTACCATTACATGACCCAATTGGCTGAGCATCACCGGGTAGGCCAGCAGAAAGTTCCGGTGAAAATGTTCTTTGTATTGGGCCGATAACATTACATTCCTTTGATCCTTCCTGCCATCAGAAGGCCGGCCATGCTAAGGGCATCAGTGATTTTACTTTTCATTACCATCTGGATGGCATCGGTAAGGTGAACTTTTTTTATTTGCAGATCCTCGGTATCATCAAATTCTGTTTCACCCTGTTCCAGTTGTTCGGCCAGGAAAACAAATCCCTCTTCGTCTGAAACTGAATTGGAGGGATGTATACGCATGATCTCGGTCCATTTTAAGGCTGTTAAGCCGGTTTCTTCTTTCAATTCCCGACGGGCTGACAATAACTTGTCTTCCTGAAGGGGACCACCCCCCATAGGAATCTCCCAGGAGTATTCATCCAGGGTGTATCGGTACTGGCCTACCAGCCAGGTATATCCATCATCATCCAGGGGAATAATACCAATGGCTTTGTTTTTAAAATGCACTTTTCCATATATTCCATCTGTTCCTCTGGGAGTAATCACCTGGTGTTCTTCCACCAGGATCCAGGGGTTATTATAAATTTGCTTGCTGCTTAATGTTTTCCAGGGATTGCTGTGTTTTTCCATAGGGCAAAATTATTATAAAATTCCTTATCTCAAATTATTGATTTTTTGCAGAGAAAGCTTTTAACTTGCAGTCATGTTAAAAGGGTATTTTTCTGAGAAAGTGATGGTGGAAGCCGGTTGTGATGAAGCGGGAAGAGGCTGTCTGGCTGGTCCCGTAGTGGCTGCTGCCGTAATATTACCCCGAAACTTCAGCCACAAGGTGTTAAATGACAGCAAGCAACTTAGCCGGACTCAAAGGGAAGAGATGCGGCTTGAAGTGCTTGATGCGGCTGTTGATTATGCTATTGCCGAAGTTTCGAATGAAGAAATAGACCAGATCAATATCCTTAATGCCTCTTTTCTGGCTATGCACCGGGCCCTTGATCATCTGAAAGTGATCCCGGAACTTTTGCTGATAGATGGAAACCGGTTCAATCCTTATGGAAATATTAAACATGAATGCATCATAGAAGGAGATGGACTTTATTTTTCTATTGCAGCTGCCTCCATCCTGGCCAAAACCCACAGGGATCAACTGATGTGGAAATGGGCTGAAAATTATCCGGGATATGGCTGGGAAACCAATGTGGGTTATGCTACCCGGGCTCATAGGAAAGCTTTAAAAGAATTGGGCCCAACACCACTTCATCGAAAATCATTTCGTCTGATAGCTAATCAGTTAGAGCTTTTTTAAATTTCATCTTTTTAAGGATTAAGATCCCATGACTCGCTTGTAATTTTCCACAATATAACCAGCGAAAGACTGACTTTGATTTACCAAAGCTTCCATTTCAGCCTGAGACAACTTTTTCAGGTTGTTCAATACCCCAACATTTTGTTCAATCTGCTCCAGGGAAAGACATCCACTGCAAAGGGATGAAACCGGCTGGGAGTAAACATATTGATGCAATTGGGCCAGTGAAATGCCTGTTTGGGCTACCACATCAGGAATGTCACTGGTTTTAATTTCACGTGGTGTCAGATCAATTCTTTGGCCCATCATTGAGCCACCAGCCATTGTTTTCATGGCTATCACACCGTACTTTCGCTCCAGTAAAACTGGCAACACCTGTTTTTGGAAGGATTCAAAACTGGGATCCAGTATATTCAAAGGCATCTGGCAGGTATCCAGCTCCAGCCCTCGTTGCTTCAGGAAATCCAGGAAGTACAAATGTGTGACAGGGTTCCTGTGTCCGGTAAACCCAATAAACCGGGCTTTCCCTTTTTGTTTGGCTTCCAGAAAGACATCTAAAACACCTTGATTGATACGGTTATCCACATCTTCCGGAGTAGTAAAATTGTGAATTTGCCACAAATCCAGATAATCTGTTTTAAGGGCTCTAAGCGATTGGTCCAGTTCCTGCCGTACTTCAACGGCAGTTTTAGCCGGGCTTTTGGTCATCAGGAAGATTTGATCCCGGTATTTAGGGGTTAAAAACCGTCCCATATACTCTTCCGAACGACCATTATTGTATCTTCGGGCATTGTCAAAAAAACGAATTCCTGATTCAATGGCTTTATCAACCATTTTTTCTGCCTGATTTGGATCATCTACAAAGCCCAGATGATATCCACCCAGACAAAAAGCTGTGGTTTTTTCTCCGGTACGGGTCAATTGCCGGGTAGGGAGGATCCGGCCAAATCTATCCTGTTGATTTTGGGCCATCGTCCATTGAGAAAAGATGCCCAGGGCAGTAATAGCGGTAGTTTTTTTCAAAAAAGTACGTCTGTTTTCCATTTGCTTGATGTTTTCCTAATAAATTTAGCTAAAAAATTTGTGGTATTGAAATCCCGGAAATTAAGGGATATATTATTGTTTGCTAGGTTTCAGTGCCTGCAATCGCAAAATTTACTGAAAATGAACTGTTAAGCTTTAAAATTGAGTAGCAAATAGCTTATTTTGATAAATTAGAGGGTTGGTTTTTATATGCCTGCAATTGAAATTTACAATTCCTACTATGGCATACCGCAATAACATCAATCACTTTAGTCATATTTTCAAGACTGGTCTGCGTTAGGTTCGTTTCTTGTCAATTCTTTCCTGCAAATAGTTAATGATTCTCCCAATCCAACTGATTGCCATATCCTTTTTTTATGATTAAATTAGCTGTATAAATAATAAAGGCCCAATTTATGAAAGTACCATTATTACAAGCTCTTGTTTTGCTGCTTCTTTCTTTTCAAATTGTTTCAGCCCAGACATTAGACGAGATTAAGGGCGGCTGGCAAGGCCCTGACGGAGTTTACATATTTGCCGATGGTTTTTATGCTTACGCTGCCTATGATGAAAATGAATTTGAGGGAACCCATGGTGGAAAATTTGACCTGGCAGGTGGTAAAATGAATCTTCAATTTGAATTTAATACTTTTGATCCCGAAAAAGTAGGCAGCAGTGTAAGTGAAACATTAAGCATATCTGGCAGTAAGCTGTTGATCAACGGACAAAGTTTTGATCGCATAGATGATGGATCCCCGGGAAAACTGGCAGGTGCATGGTTATTCTCCGGCCGGAAGCAGCAAGATGGCACCATCAGCCGTAGACAGGAGGGGCCTCGTAAAACCATGAAGATCCTTTCCGGACAAAGGTTCCAGTGGATAGCCTATAATACGGATACCAGGCAGTTTATGGGTACCGGTGGCGGGACTTATACCACAGAAGACGGAAAATATATTGAAAAAATTGACTTTTTCTCACGGGATCAAACCCGGGTGGGTGCATCGCTGACTTTTGATTATGATCTTCAGGGAGACGATTGGCATCATCAGGGTAAAAGCAGCAGGGGAGAGCCTTTATATGAGGTTTGGAGCAAACGAAAATAGATATTTATCATCTTAATTGCATCATTTAGTTTTTTTTACCCCATACTTTTAGCTAAATTACAACCCCGAAAAAACAAGAATTTTATATGAAAAGAATGCTTATTTTACTTTCGCTGGCTTTGGTAGCCTTGATGGTAGAAGCCCAGGAAAAGAAGCGGGTAATCATCGATGCCGATACCGGTAATGAAGTGGATGACCTGTATGCAGTGGTACGGGGATTGATTGAACCCAGCTGGAATGTATTAGGGCTGAATGCCACCCAATGGCAGGTAAGTCATTGGGCTGTAGGAAAAAGTATGGAAGAAAGTTACCGGCTAAATCAGGTGTTGTTGTCGTATTTAAAAATGAATGGCCAGGTACAATCTAACCGGGGAGCTGAAGCTCGTTTATTCGATTGGGGTAATAAATCTCAACCCTCCACCGCTTCCAATTTTATCATTAATGAGGCATTGAAAACTGAAAATGACAAACTGAATGTGATTGCCCTGGGAGCCTTAACCAATGTTGCTTCAGCTATTTTGGATAATCCTGATATCCAGGATAAAATCAGGCTGTATTGGTTGGGATCTTCCTATGATTTTGATCAAAATGTGATGAAAAACATAGACTTTAACAGCGTAATGGACATCCAGGCAGTGGATGTGATCCTGAATTCTGAAGTTGAGTTGCATATTATTCCTAATTCAGTTTCATCCGGAATGATTTTTGACTGGCAGGAAACCGATGAACGATTGCGGGGGAAACATGATATGCTGGATTTTCTGAGACAGCGCTGGTATAATCACCTGGATGGGGGAAGACGTCACAGGACCATCTGGGACCTGGCACTGATCCAGGCCATTATATTTCCTGAGTTTACTGAAGAAGTAAAAATCAGAACTTCAAAGGAAAGAGGCGATAGGGAAGTGTATATGTACAAAAGTATTGATGCCGATAGAATGCGGGAAGAATTTTTTGAAACCACCTTGAAGTATGTAGAAGGTTTGGGAGATTAAATAGTTTCAATTACAAGGTTAAATTCAGGTCTTTTTGTAAGTATTTGAATTGTTCTAACAATTTGTGGAATAGCATGAGATACGTATGCTGAATGCATCATAATTGACATTTTACATTACTCCATCTTTGTCCAGGCCGTATGGATTATACTTTTTGGTATGATCCGAAAAGTATGCTAAAGATCAAGACAGAAAAATGTTACCGCACCTGCTCGGCCTTTTCGCTTGGGGCTATCGTGGCCTGATACACCATGGCACTCTCATTTTCTGTCGGGCCAGCGCGCTATTTATTGCTTCATAAGCATCCCATATCATAATTATCTAATACCATGATGATGAGATCTGCCATTAAATTAATTAAAAAACGGCATTTGGCCCATCCGCGATAATGGCTCCTTTAATCATGGATGATCCCTTAGCTGAACTATCCATTTAAGTTTTATAATATAATTTAGTCCGACTGGAAATTAAAAACAGCCTATATGTGTCTGTTATATAATTATTTTAAGTTAATAGCTGAATTGCTTAATGATATTTGGACCTTCTGCCCAATAAGTGCAAATCACTGGCGTGTTTTATACAGTGTATTTAAAATAAGTTATAATATTTAAATGGTTAGTTATTGTCTGCTAAAATTGCCTCACATCAGAATGATTTATAGCAGTAACCTACCGGTTAGTAAATGCTTACCGGGTGATGCCAGTGTTTTACTGGTCTTTGTGAACCATCCTGATAAAAAAGGTATGATACCCCATCCGTAAAAGTCAGAAATATGCTTTGGGAAGCATGATATGTATAAAAAACTACCATTTAGTTTAAAGGTGTCTTCAAATATTTAACAAAATCATAAAAACTTACACGGTAATTGTAACAAATTAAAAGGTTAAAAACCTGACTAAGATCATAAAAAAATAAACCAGCAAAAATTTTTTAAATCAATTTTTATATTTATTTTTATTTCAGCATTTCATTAAGAATATAAGTACGGGAAATGATCCCATCATCTTGTTATCCTAATGAATAGCATTTAACAACCTTATTTTATTCCTTGTAAACTTACAAAAACCAGCATTTCATTTGAGCAATAGTGTAATAAACGATATTTCTTTCTGAAATTGGAAGTTCAAGACAAACCAGCCAGACTTGTTTGCAAAGCCGGTTGATTGGTTTATTTCAATATTTTGATAGTTTTTGTTATAAAATTTATGTAAATTGAGGTAGAAAAAATCATAGTTACTTTTTCCAATGTATTCATTAAGCCAGCTACAAAAATTGTTTACTTTATCATTAAGAATTACCTTGTATGTATGGTTGGGTATTTTTACCCACTCAATTTATGCCCAGCAATTCAATCATCAGTCATTTAAGCTTTCCGGTTCAGCTGATCAGGTTATCAGTATCAATAGAAATATAAATCAAAATATTGACCTTCAGCCTTTTGGGTCACTACCTGAGGTAGGAGGAGTGACAGTTTCAGCAAATATTACATTTCACTCAGATTCCAGTCTGGTTCGTTTAATTCTGATAGACAAGCAATCCAATGAGCACCTTATTTTTGAAGCATATCCATTAATGGCTGAAAACTACCGTTTACAACTTGATCAGGTGGGCCTGGAAACTGTTAATTTGAATCAGGTGCAACCTGATCGGTTAAAACTTGAAGTAGTGGAGGCTGAGATCAATTTGAAAAGCATTATGGTGAGCCTGAATGCCATGGCCAGGTCATTTCAGCAAACAAGTCAAAAAGTACTCCAGCAAACTGAAATTATTAATTTACTGAATCAAAAAATTGCAGAAAAAGGTCAAAATTGGGTAGCTGGAGCAACTTCAGTTTCCAGTTTATCTTATCAGGAAAAGAAACAGTTCTTTGGCGGGAAGGTACCTAATTTGCAAGGTTTTGATTACTATGTAGGGGGAGTTTTTGAAGTTCCATCAGGAAGTACAACACAAACCACAACTTCCCCTGCTGCAGGAAACTCTCCTTATGTAGATCAATATAACTGGAGAGACCGGCATGGACAGGATTGGCTGCCTCCGGTGACCAATCAAGGAGGATGTGGCAGCTGCTGGGCTTTTGCAGCTACCGGAGTAACAGAATTCCTGGTGAACCTGTATTACAACAGGAAGCTGGATCTTGATCTGTCTGAGCAGCATATTCTTTCTTGCAGCAATAGTGGTACTTGTGAAGGAGGGTCACCATTTAGCGCTTTCAACTATATTCGTGATCATGGCATTGTTAATGAATCCTGTTTTCCCTATGCAGGCCAGGATCTGGATTGCTCAGGCAGGTGTTCAAACCCACAGGAGGTTATCAAAATCGGGGGATGGACTGCTTTTAATCCTTACCTGAAAAATGAAGAGGACTTGAAATCCATGATTATTAAAGGACCTGTTTCTTTAGGTATCAGGCCCTGGTGGCATACCATCACTATGGCTGGTTATAAAACTGTAAAAGCGGGCGATCGATTTTACGTTAGGACCAGCGATCGTAGCAGCTGGGTGAATCTAGAGCCGGGAGATCCTCTGATTGGAAGAACAGCCTGGTATATCAAAAACAGCTGGGGTACCGGATGGGGTGACCAGGGATTTGCCTATGTAGTCACTAACCTGGAGGACATTTACCTTACAGCGGAAGTTTATGGACCAGTGAGCAGTCTGACTTTGAATGATGGGGACATCTTATGCCAGGACCTGGATGGTGATGGTTTTTATAATTGGGGTATTGGACCTAAACCAGCTCATTGTCCAGCTTGTCCGGACCAGCCTGATGGTGATGATTCTGATCCTTTTAAAGGACCCATGGATGAATACGGTCATATAATGCAATTAGCCCCTACCGCTCCTGATGTTATCAATACCACTATTACCCAGGGAGAGTCAGGCTTGTTAAAAGTAGCAGGTGAAAACATTCGTTGGTACAGGGATGAAGGTTTGACACAATTGGTTCACCAGGGGAATCAGTTTTCCCCCAATCCTTCTGAAATAGGTTTGTTTTATTTTTATGTTACACAAACCATTGCAAATATTGAAAGTGCACCAAATCAAGTTACTTATAAAGTAATCCCTACGCCACCTGAGGCAGAAGATGTTTTTGCTTGTGAAAATGCTCCGATTCCGGAACTGACCGGTCAGGGCCAAAATATAAAATGGTATGAAGAGGCGGAACTATTGAATATGATCCATCAAGGGGAAAGTCTTTCTTCACAAAATAATACTGAGGGAGTCTATGAGTACTACCTTACCCAAACTATAGCAAATTGCGAAAGCCTTCCGGCTAAAGTAGTATTAAACATTCGTTCTCAGCCATCTAAACCTGCCGCAGCAGATCAATCAGTATGTACAGGAATTGCTATGGCTGGTCTCCAGGCGGATGGAGAGCAGATAAAATGGTATGCAGAAGCAGCATTAAATAACCTGTTGCATCAGGGCGATACCTATAATGCCGGTAAATCCAATCCTGGAAGTTATACCTATTTTGCTACTCAGACTATTTCCGGCTGTGAAAGTCCTCCGGAAAAAGTAAGTTTAACCATTAAACCCACACCCGCTGCCCCCACTGCCCAGGATCAGGAGGTATGTGAGGGAAGTTCTGTACCGGCTTTGGCAGGCAATGGAGAGAACCTTCAGTGGTATGCAGAGGCAGCTTTGAACACCCTGCTGCATGAAGGAAAGAGCTTAATCACCAATAAAAACAAACCGGGAGAATATGCCTATTTTGCCACACAAATAGTTTCCGGCTGTGAAAGTCCCTCAGCAAAAGTAAGTTTAACCATTAAACCCACACCCGCTGCCCCCACTGCCCAGGATCAGGAGGTATGTGAGGGAAGTTCTGTACCGGCTTTGGCAGGCAATGGAGAGAACCTTCAGTGGTATG
>JBPRGG010000126.1:0-1008 GCA_051418075.1 Candidatus Cyclobacteriaceae bacterium M3_2C_046
AATTCGGTAGGCTTAAAGGTTCATCCGCTACGAGCTGAAATTCAGAATGATTTTAACTTTAACCAATATCAACTGGAGAGCCTGAAACAGGGAAATCTGATCAGGGCGGATCATCTTTCGCTCAATGGACAAAAAGAAACCTACCTGTTCCAACTGGATCCGGAGATCAATGAAATCCAACGCATACGGGTAACGGATATTCAGTTTCCTGCATCCATACTGGGCCAGGAATTATCTTCCCCACACAAAGAGCAGTTATTGCAAGGGAAGGTAGTCGAAGTATTTAGCCCCAGGGATCAGCAATTGCACCTGGTGCGTTTGGATTTACTGGATTCTAAAGGATTTGGAGTAGATCATCCTCAATATGTGCAGGAATTGACTACTTTGAAAGTTGAGGATCAAAAAATTGTATTGGGTAAAGATCAATCTGGCAATTTTTACCAATCTCAAACTCAGGATCCGCTGGTATGGAACCCTCAAATAACATCCCAGCTAAAACAAATGATTGAGCAGCATGAAATAATGGTCCCGGTAAAACCAATACAACCTGCTGATGAAAAAATGTATTATGCCAGGGATCTGGAAGGCAACTATTATCAAACTGCGGATAAACATGTGTTTGATACAGGTAAAAAATCTGACTGGGAACCACTGGATCAGCAAAAAGGAAGACTGCTGGAGTATGGTCATAATTTTTCCAAAGAACAACTTCTGACTAAAGAATTATCAGTTGATCGATTTACAGACCGTGGTGCAGACCAACCTGTCAGAACTATAAAGCGTTAGGTGCAAAAATGAATTTTGTAGTAAAGTCAAAGACTAATAAAATCTCTGATTGGACTGTTCAGGAAGCGGACTCCTGGTGTAACCAGGTATTGACTACTAAATATGGTATTTCGGTTTCGGTGCTAAAAAATTTTCATCCCTTTTATAACAAGATCAGCCAAAAATCATCAAATATCAATTGGGTGGGATTTCCCCGGATAGATCCAGGTTCCCCCACATTAA
>JBPRGG010000127.1:0-102297 GCA_051418075.1 Candidatus Cyclobacteriaceae bacterium M3_2C_046
CTATCTGCAGCGCTTCGGAATTGAATATGATAAAAACGATGCCAACCTGCATGGCGAAAAGATGGAGGGTTTTAATGAGCCGTCGAACACTTCGGAATTTGTTCCTCCCGGAAACTATCGCCTGGGATACAATTACTGGGCAGCCTATAATTTCCATACCAATTTTGCCGACAACAGCTATTATTACGAAGATACGCCCGAGAAAAAATATTTTGAGCCATACGAAACGGATGGAGAAGTATCAGTGGCCATTGATTTTATGGAGCAACAAAAGGACAGCAATCAGCCTTTCATGCTTATGATTGCACCGCACGTGCCACACAACCCCTGGAAACCGGAAGATGTGCCGCAGGAATACCTGGATCAGGTAAAGGAAGACCTTGATCTGAGAGAAAATGTAAAGGGGCATCTGATACCAGAGGAACATGTGGGTCAGTGGGATCCGCGGGTTTATTATGCCATGATCAAAAACATAGACCATAATATTGGACGGTTGATGGAGTATCTGAAAGAAAGTGGCCTGGAGGACAATACAATGGTGGTTTTCACATCAGACCATGGGGAAATGCTGGGCAGCCAGGGGCGGGTTTATAAAATGGTACCTTATACAGAGTCAGTAAATGTGCCTTTAATTTACTATTGGAAGGGAAAGTTCAGTACCGGCACCTCAAAATCCCTCTTCACACCCCTTGACCACATGCCCACCTTATTATCCCTGGCAGATATTGAAGTTCCGGAATTTGCTGATGGGGTTGATCTAAGCCATATTATGAAAGGAGAAACTGGTGAGGACCGCGAGGAGGCGTTGATGATGCTTTATTCCTCTCATTGGGATTATTGTCTTACCAGGGAGCCCTGGATGGAATGGCGGGCAGTGAAAACGAAAAAATATACCTATATAAAATGGATTGATGGCCGGGAAGAGCTGTATAATGATATAACCGATCCCTATCAGATGCAAAACCTGATAGCTGTAGATTCACTTGAAAGTGAGCTTGCTTTTTTACGGGATAGATTGGTAACGTTACTTGAGAGCGCCCATGATGAGTTTCCGGAAGGTACTGCTTATGAAAGCTGGTTTAATAGTGACAGGCAGGTTATTTTTCATTATTAAGCATGTTTTGGAAACGTACAAACGTACTTAGTCCTTGGGATAATACAGCTGAAATTGTCTTAGTTATCAAGCAATCATTAAAATTATATTTATGACTTATTGGATGCCCTTTTTATCTTTTATTAGATATTTAGGCCAAGCTGAATTAATTTTTCCGAATTAAGTATGTTGGTAGGATATAGGCATTATTATTATTATTATTATTATGGTGGAGATTATATCTGCCATTAGTGATACTTATGGTTTTCTGCCTTCTCGGTTGGCGGTCAAAGCATGTAGTTAGAACTATCTGGCCAGTCAGGGGGATATTGATCATTTATTGTATTAATTTTGCCATGGTATGCAACACAGGTATTTTTTCGAACTTTCCTATCGGGGTAGTAATTATTGTGGCTGGCAAATCCAAAATAATGTAGTATCCATTCAGCAAGTGATAGAGAGATGCTTAACTATATTGCTAAAGAAGCCGGTCCAGATTACTGCCAGTGGCAGAACTGATGCCGGTGTGCATGCTTTTCAGCAGTTTTTTCATGCTGATCTGGATCAGGAACTCGATCAGGAGGCTTTTGCTTTCAGGATGAATGGCTTTTTGCCTCCTGATATTGCCATTCAAAGAATCAGGCGGGTTAAATCCGATGGACATGCCCGGTTCAGCGCCATCGACAGGTCTTATCAGTATCATATTCATCAAGGAAAAGATCCTTTTTTAAATGGAATGAGCTATTTTTACCACCGTGATCTTGATCTGAAGGCGATGAACCAGGCTGCTCAAATTTTGTTAGGTAAACATGATTTTTCCAGTTTTAGTAAGGTGAAAACTCAGGTCAGCCATTTTGTGTGCCATATCAGCCGGGCGGAATGGCTGCAACTGGAACAAAGATTAGTTTTTTATGTAACTGGAAACCGTTTTTTACGTGGAATGGTTAGAGCAATGGTGGGCACCTTGTTGTTGGTTGGAAAAAGAACAATTGACAGGGCCACCTTCGAACAAATATTGAAAAATAAGGATCGGAAAGGGGCAGGACCATCTGTTCCACCAGAAGGTTTATACCTGGCTGGCATTCGATATCCGGAAGATCTGTATATTTAAATTAATAAGTTTTGGCAGCGGAAACAAAAAGTGGTAATGTAGTTGATTTGGAGGTTCTTAAGCAGCTTTTTCAATATGTAAAGCCCTACATTGGTAAATTTTATGTGTTGGTGGCGTTAACTTTTGTAGTAGCAATTCTGGCCCCAGCCACCCCTGTCATCATTAAGATCACCATTGATCAGTTTGTGGCAGAAGGCGATTACCAGGGACTTGTGATGATGATAACCTTGCTGATCAGCTTGTTGGTAGTACAATCTATTGCCCAGTATTTTCACACATTTTTATCGGACTGGCTGGGTCAAAATATTATCAAGGATCTTAGAATTAAACTATACCGTCATTTATTACGGTTGAAGCTGAAATTTTATGACAACACGCCTATTGGAAAACTGGTTACACGCAATATTTCGGATATTGAGACCCTGGCCGAAGTTTTCAGCCAGGGCGTGGCGGCAATTGTAGCTGATCTGTTGCAGATTGTGGTGATCCTGAGCATTATGTTTTATTTGAGTTGGGAACTGACCCTGATCAGTCTTTCTACCCTTCCCCTGTTGCTGATCAGTACCTATATTTTTAAAGAAAAGATCAAAGTGGCTTTTAACCTGGTACGAAATGCCGTGGCCAACCTAAACTCCTTTGTACAGGAACATATCACCGGAATGAGCATTGTGCAGATATTCAACAGCGAGGAAAGGGAATACAATAAATTCAAAGATATTAACCAGGAGCATAAGGCTGCTAATATTAAATCAGTCCTTTATTATTCCATTTATTTTCCTGTTGCGGAAGTCATTCAGGCTCTGGGAATAGGCTTGGTGGTGTGGTATGGTGCCAGGGAAATCATTCAGGCCAATCCCAATGTGACTATCGGGGTGCTTATTGCTTTTATCATGTATATCAGCATGTTTTTTCGCCCTATTCGTATGATCGCTGACCGGTTTAATACCCTTCAACTGGGAATTGTGAGTTCTTCCCGCATTTTCAGCTTACTGGAAAGCCAGGACTATATTCCTAACCAGGGTACCATTGTTCCCAAAGAAATAAAAGGACAGGTGGAGTTTAAAAAGGTATGGTTTGCGTATATAGATCAGGATTATGTATTAAAAGACATATCCTTTGAGGTGAAAGCAGGCCAGACGGTCGCTCTGGTAGGCGCTACCGGTGCAGGAAAATCCTCCGTGATTAATCTGCTTAACCGTTTTTATGATATCAATAAAGGTGAAATTAAAGTGGATGGAGTTAATATCAGGGAATATGAGTTGGTGGCTCTGCGGGAAAAGATTGGGGTGGTACTACAGGATGTTTTCCTGTTTTCGGATACGATTGAGCAAAATATTACTCTGGGTAATCAAGATATTGACCGGGACAGGATCATGTATGCGGCTGAATTGGTAGGAGCCAAAAGTTTTATAGAAAGGCTGCCGGGAGGTCTGGAATATAACGTGATGGAACGGGGGGCTACGCTTTCGGTAGGGCAAAGACAATTGATTTCCTTTGTGCGGGCGATGGTGTATGATCCTAAGATCATTGTGCTGGATGAAGCTACTTCGTCGGTTGATACTGAAACAGAAGAGTTGATTCAGCATGCTATCGAAAAACTGATGAAAGACCGGACATCGATAGTGATTGCCCACCGGTTATCCACCATTCAAAAAGCGGATAATATCCTGGTATTAGATAAGGGAGAGATCAAGGAGCGGGGCAATCATGAGCAATTGCTGGCCCTCAACGGATACTACACCCAGCTTCATAAAATGCAATATAAAGAAGTGGTGTAATTCGATACGACTTCCATTTTTTCGCTATAAATTTGCAGGCATATTTACTTTTAAATGTTCAGCCAAATGAGGAAGATTTTTTTTATCATGATTATGTTGGGGCTGTCAATAGCTGTACAGGCCCAACGGTACCATCGCTATGATGCGGGCATAGGACTCCGGATCGGAGATCCTTTTGGGATCAGCTACAAACAATACCTGGATCAGGGCCGAGCACTGGAAATCAATTTTGGTTCCACCGCACCGGGATTATACAGTTCCTATTTCAGAGACGCTTACCGGGATATTTCCGAATTTGATGATTTTGTTTATGAAGGGCATTCTATTAATTATGCCCTGGCTTTACAGGGCAGGCTACTTTTCCATAATCAGTTTCCTGAGAATATAGACGGATTGGAGTGGTATTGGGGATTAGGTGCCCAAATGCAGTTGGTAGGGGTCGAATATCAGTATCGTTTACCCAATAACCGGATAGAGTATGATAATCGGGTTGATATTGCGTTAGGCCCTGATGTCATCTTAGGAACAGAGTATAAAATTCCTGATGTACCCCTGGCAGCCTTTATAGATCTTAATTTATTCATGGAACTGATCGATAATCCTTTTCGATTCAGGTTCCAGGGCGGAATTGGCATCCGGTATAATTTTTACCTGCGTTAAATTTCTTCAACCTCCGGAACCGGACTAAAGTGTTGTTTAACTGCGCTTTCCGACGGCTTGTTTGATAAATCAGATAGCTCCAGGGGCTTTTCTTCTTCTTTTTGCTGGGGTATCAGAATTGAAAGTATCACTGAAAAGGTCAGGGAAATGATGATCACTACAAACGACACAACAACAGGTATTTCGATGCCGAAGAAATCCAGCAGCATTTTGGCCCCGATAAAAATCAAGATCATGGAAAGAGCTTTTTGCAGGAAGTGGAAACGGTCTATCACCCCTACCAACAGGAAAAACATGGCTCTCAACCCCAGGATGGCAAAGATATTGGAAGTGTAGATCACAAATTCGTTTTGGGTAATGGCAAAAGCTGCTGGTATAGAGTCTACAGCAAAGATCAGGTCTGTAGTTTCAATCAGGATAACTACCAGGAACAACGGGGTGAAATAAAGTTTCTTGTTGCTCACAAACATGAATTTACCACCCCGGTCATCCAGGGAAACATTCAGGACTTTTTTGGCCAAACGAAGCACTGGATTTCTTTCAGGATGGGGCTGCTCATCGGCTTTTTGATACAGGATCTTAACTCCGGAATAAACCAGGAATGCACCAAAAATGTACAGGATCCAATGAAACTCATGCACCAGGTACGCTCCTGCAAATATAAAGAAGGCGCGAAATATTACCGCCCCTAAAATACCCCAAAATAAAATATGGTGGTAGTGTTTTTCTTCTACTTTGAAAAATTTGAAAATCAGGATGATTACAAAAATATTGTCTATAGATAATGCTTTTTCGGTTATATAGGCGGAAAAATATTCCATTGTAGCATCAGTGCCACCATCAAAAAAGTAGATCAAAATGCCAAAGATCAAACTGATACCAATCCAAAACAGGGTTTGATTAAAAGCAGACCGGGTGGTAACTTTTTTGGCAGTTTTATTTAAAAAACCCAGGTCAATGATCAAAAACAGTACTATTACCAGACCGAATACCAATAATAAAGGCAGATGAGTGGTGATGTTGGTTAAATTTAAAATCATTTTAATATTTTATATAATTTTTCCAAGCAATATGATTCGAAGATAATCATATATTTACCACCAAACATCTTTTTTCGATGTATGAACAAATAATTGGGATGAATATAAATCTGGTCTATACAAACAGGCCCTCTATTGACAAGTATCTTTCCCCGGTATCATAACAAAAGGTAAGCACTTTTGCCTCAGGTTTTATGTCAGGCAATTTTTTGGCAATGGCTGCCAATGAAGCTCCCGAGGAAATACCCATAAATATGCCCTCTTTTTTAGCGGCCAGTTGGGTATATTCAAAGGCTTCGTCATTATCTACCTGGATCACGCCATCCAGTAATTCACGCTGGAGGATATTGGGAATAAATCCGGCTCCGATTCCCTGGATCAGGTGTGGACCAGGCTCTCCTCCACTCAGGATGGGCGACCGCAAAGGCTCCACTGCAAAGGATTTGGTAGCGGGAAAATGCTCTTTTAGTCGTTTGGCAACACCTGTGATATGCCCTCCCGTACCTACTCCGGTAATGATATAATCAAAACCTTCGGGGAAATCCTTTAGGATCTCCCGGGCTGTTTTTTCATAATGTACCTGCACATTGGCTTCGTTGTCAAACTGCATGGGCATCCAGGTGTTTTTGAGTTCAACTGATAATTCCCTGGCCCGGCTGATGGCTCCGGGCATTCCTTTCTCCCTGGGGGTAAGCTCCAGTTGAGCTCCGTACAATGACATTAGTCTTCTTCTTTCGATGGACATCGACTCAGGCATTACCAGGATCAATTTATATCCTTTCACTGCGGCTACCATGGCCAGCCCTACACCGGTATTGCCTGAAGTGGGTTCAATAATAACGCTTTCCGGGCTGAGTAAACCTTTTTCTTCCGCATCTTCTATCATGGCCAGGGCAATCCGGTCTTTTATGCTGCCTCCGGGATTGGCCTTTTCCATTTTGACCCATACCTGCAAATGGGAAGGAAACAAGCGGTTGATCTTTACCAAAGGAGTGGATCCGATGGTTTCCAGTATATTATTTGCTTTCATTCTGGTTGTTGTTTACAAAAGTTTATATGAAGGTTCGAAATTATTAAAATTATTTTCAGTTAAATGCATTTTTTTGGCTAAATAGAAAAATTGATCACATCGGGTGGTTCATCCTCAGTCCTTACTTTGATTTGTGGTTTGTGGTACACCCTGGAATATGGAGGAACACTATCTGTTAACCAGACATTACCCCCAATAATACTATGGCTGCCCACTACCGTATTGCCGCCTAAAATAGTGGCTCCGGCATAGATCACCACGTGATCCTCAATGGTAGGATGTCTTTTCAGCTTGGCCATTTCCTTGGCTACACTTAAAGCGCCCAGCGTGACACCCTGATAAATTTTGACATAATTGCCTACCACGGAAGTTTCTCCAATTACCACTCCGGTACCATGGTCAATGCAGAAATGACTGCCAATTTTAGCACGGGGATGAATATCGATGCCGGTTCTGTTATGGGCATATTCGGTCAAGACCCGGGGTAGCAGGGTGACATTCAGGTTGCAAAAGGCATGGCCAATGCGATAATAGGCAATAGCCAGAAATCCCGGGTAGGTACGGATCACCTGGTTCACATTGACGGCAGCAGGGTCTCCTTCGGCAATGGCCTGGGCATCTTCCTTCAGCATTTTATGTATCTGTGGTAGCTTTTCCATAAACAGGCGGGCGATGTTATCCGGCTCATCTTCCAACTTATCTTTCATTCTGGCCAGTATTCCAATGAGTTCATTTTGCAGATTGTTGAAGTATACTTCTATTTCAAGACTGGAATGGAATTCCTGTTCGGAATGTTGGGGAAATAAAAGTTGCAGTATACCATTGGTGAAATTGCAAATGGCTTTTTTATTAGGGAGTCTTTCGGCGGAGTGGTGATAATCAAATAATTGTTGAATAAATTCCTTCTTCATGATCTATGGTGCATTAATTAAAAGGTTCAGGAAACTACAGGGTTATTAAAAAAGTACCTAAAATTCAGGTATTTTGGTTTAGCAACAAAGTACAGGTGGTATTCTTTTCATAGTCATTGACTTATCCTTACTCTCATACGTAAAAATGCAGGCCTTGTTGAAGAATTTTACAAAAATGTTACAGAATTGACTTCTTTTTAAGCATTGCGGAGCGGCCTGAGATCGAAATGGCCATTTTCAGGAGATTTCAGGGAGCGTAAATAGAAGTTACCGGCTTTGGCAAAACCAGGTTTTGGCTGGGAAGTAAGCGGGAGGCAAGCTCAGGCGCGGCTGGCCCTGGCGCCCTGGCTGGTGGGCTGGACAGTGCGCCCCATCAAAAGCCCTTAGCCCTTACTCTTCTGCAGGTTTTTTAACCGGACCGTAGCTGCAATTATTAAGGGCATCGCTCACCTGATTAAGGGTGACAATCAGGGTGGAATCGGTAAATTTGTTATACATATAGGTAGCTATTTCAGCAATTTCCAGGTCTGACAGGAATTCATTGGCCGGCATCAATTGATTGTAGCTCACGCCATTGACCATGATCTCTCCTTGTTGACCATTTTTAATAATACAGATGGTACGATTGACATCGGCCAGCATGTAATCAGATTGGGTAAGGGGAGGGTAAAGCGCGCCTAAACCATTGCCGTCTTCCTGGTGACAATTGCTGCAGTATTGCAGATACAACTGCTTGCCCTGGGTCATGTATTGTTTGAGCCGGATCCGGGTGCGGTAATCCAATGGGTTTTTTTCTGATTCTCGGTCTGATTGTGGTTGGCAACCGGCTATTCCAATCAAAAGAAATAATATAGGGTAAAAAAAATATTTTGCTGACATTTTTATGACTGATCCCTTCAAAGTGGGCCAAATTTAACAAAATAGGAGCAAGAGTACCAGCCTAATTTTCATATTCCTTTAATAGTATGGGGATATCCTGAATTAACCGGTTGACATCGGCTTGCTTGGTACCGTCATAGTATCCCCGGATCCTTTTATCCTTATCAATCAGAATGAAGGCCCCACTGTGTATGTAGCCGCCTGGCTCATTTTCATCTTCTTTGGCAGTCACCATGTAGGCATTCTGGCCAATATCATAGATTTCCTTTTTACTACCGGTAATGAAATGCCATTTTTCACTGGAGACACCCAATCTCCGGGCAAACTCCCGCAAAACTGCAACTGTGTCATATTCAGGATCAATGGAATGGGATAAGATCATAACCTGGTCATTGTCTTCGTATTCTTGGTATACCCGTAGCATCTGGGCTTTCATGGTAGGGCAAATGGTAGGGCAGGTAGTGAAGAAGAAATCTGCGATATAGATCTTATCGTCGAAGGTGGAGGGGGTGACAATGCTGCTGTCCTGGTTTATAAATTTAAAATCCGGAATGGTATGGTATACAGTATCTACTTCCATCTTGCCATTTACTTCCTGCTGAACTACCTCTCTCCGGCCTAATACAGGCAATTTTTTTTCTTCCTGGATGGTTTGACAAGCTTCAATAGATAAAATAGCTAATAAGTTGATGAAAAATAAAACTTTGGAATAATTCATTTTATAAACCTTAATTGTTATGAATAAAAACCTTTAGTCTCCTAAAATATTGCCATAGGATTAAATGAAATATTGGGGAGAATGTTCCGGAAAGGTAGTAATTTTTTGTTAAAGTTTGGGGCAGATCAAGACAATCAAAATGAGTTTCCGGTGAGGTGCTGTTTCTTTCCGGTGATGGTGTGATCAGGATTGAAAATATTCAGTCAGGTTTCCATTTAAAATGTTTTGAATTAAATAATAGAAGGAATGATAACAAGAATAACTAATTAATAAGTTAAAAAACGTTAAAATTAGTTGATAGATATGGTGATTTTTCATAAATTTACTATCAAGGTTTTTTAATATGGAAAATAATAAAAATTTAAATTTAAAGCGATGAATTTTATAAATCCGAACCTATTCAGGCGGCTTTTCCCAGCACACCATGAAATTAGATTTCAAGGTCAGACTGCTTTACCATTGCTGGTTTTTATGTCCGTCATATTCCTTACTTCTTGTGAAGAACCATTGGAAATGGATGCAGATCCTGTTTCCCTGGAAGCAGATGAAGTTGGTATAAAACGAGTGGAAGCTGTTTATATAGATGAATACGGTGATCAGCCCCACAGGGATGGAAAAGTTATTAAATATATTGAATTTGATCAGAATGGAAATATAAAGGATAAGAATTTTTCCCTGGCTAATATAACTGAATGTAAGCCTCTGTCTCAGATCGAGTTGTCGAGCTATGATCCACTCCTGACCAGGGGATTCCGGCAATATGGTCAGACATTTGCCCGGGAACTTCTAGCCAGCTATAAGAGGCGACCTTATGAAGATGTTATCAGTTCCAAAATTAATGTAACCTATGCGGGTGATCAAATCATTGGTATTGATCAGGAATATAAATTTGAAATGCATGCATTAAAATATAATCAGGGATCCTTAGAAAAAGGTAAAATCACGGGTACCGGCATGGTCAATGAACAAGATCAATTTGAATACCTGGATAATAAGGTTAGGCACAGGTATTACCGGAAAACTATCAGACGAATGGATAATGAATCTTTGGCCTCCCGAAATGTGTTGAGGCAAATGGATGGTCAAAATGTATATGAGTTTGATCAGGATGGACGATTGATTGCTATTTACCGGGAGGATGAGACTTTATTAAAGACCTATTCTTATCTGGAAAATGGTTTGGTAGGGAATTATAAGATTTATAATCTGAAAGAGGAGTTGGAATATACGGTGGAATTAAGGTATAAGTTTTATTAGGTTGTTACTTGTCACCAGAGCTAAGTTGGAGAGGTCAATGGAATTAACGATTTTTGAATATGATTTAACGGGTGTACATTGATACTTCTGTATTTGGAGGGTATTTTGACTCAGAGTTTGACGAACCGACTTAGAAATTCTTCAAAATCCTGAACACCAAGAATATTACAATTCTTGTATCTGAAATTTTGGAGCTTGAGGTTTATACAGCCCCTGATCATATCGTTGAACTCTTTGAATCATTGACAAATATTGAAAGGGTGCAACTGACATATGAAGCCAAGACACTCTCTGAACTGTACATTTCAGAAAATGTTGTCGGACGAACGAGTATAGCTGATTGTCAACATATTGCTCTGGCAACAATCTATAAGACTGTTGTGCTAGTCAGTTGGAACTTTAAACACATTGTATACCTTGAACGTATCAGAGGATATAATTCCATCAACTTTAGAGAAGGGTATCAAATGACTGAAATCCGAACGCCAAATGAAATATTTAAGGATGAAGAAAGCAAATAGCACACAAACAATGGTCGAACTAATGAGGGAAATTCGTGATCAAGTAAGCAAGGACATCATGGACATGTCATTAGCAGAGGAACGAGCCTATTTATCAGAACAGCTGAAAAAACTAAAGTCAGAACGGGAAAAGGCGAACAGGTAATTGAGTAGCCCGACCTAAGTCAAATTGACTCAGGTTGAGGCTCTGACACCACTGTACATTTTCAGCATTGGTTCTAACTGATACCAGAAATTGAATAAAAGTGTTACCACCTGTAAAGATTATGTTTAGCTTGAAGATAAAATTCAGGTTAACAGATGGATACCTTTATATGTCGCCATTGCCAGACTCCACACCCCAAGAACACCCGGCATAAAAATCAAAAATACTGCAGCTCACCATTATGCCAGCAGGCACGCAAGAATGCCTGAGAGCGAAGAAGACTCCATACAGACGCTGATTATAAAGAAAGCAGGAAAGCCCAGAAAAGGAAATGGTATAAGCAGCAGCCAGGCGATTAATACCAGGCCAATTATCGTAGCACTCACCCCACCTACCAAAATTATAATCGGGAAAAACAGCGGCTAAGGAACCAAAAAAGGGTTCAGGGTGCGTCTGTCTCAAAGATTGTTAAGATGGAAGCGTCAACAGAAAAAAGTGAGCTGGAAGGCACCTGGTACGCACTTATTCCCTACAGCAGCTTTGCCAGCCAAAGATTGTAAAGACGAACGCGTTAATTGTTCAAATTGTGGATACGGCACATTTGAAGGGGATAAATTCTTCAAAGAGTGAAGAAACGGGCGATATTGTAAAGACGGACACGTTGGGTAAATGCTAGCAGGAACAGGTAATTTTACAATATAATGTTACTAAAAATGAAAATAAATTTATCGCATTGACTTATGAAGATTTCTTTGCGTTATTAAGCAAACATTGCCCTGACAGCAACTATAAAAAATGGCTCGACTATTTGACAAAAAGGTATATCGTGACATATGACTGAAAGAAAAACGCCCTAATTTGCTGGCTGTTTTAAAAAACATTCTGATAGACCTCTTGCTTTTGTCAGCCAGATGACGGGCCATCCCTGCTTTTTGATTTTCTAATAATAGATTGATTGGATTTTACGGAAAATGAGATTACTAATTATGTTTTTGATTAATTATTGTAAATGGCAATTTATCCTCATTGTCCCATTTTTGGTAAATTATAAAACAATCTAACATTAGCTAAATTCTGCTTGATTTTTACTTTTATTGAATATTTTTTGGGTTAGCTTTGCCCAGCCAATTTAAATAACAAGAGGTATGAAAAAAATTATTGTTGTAGGTCTGCTGATGTTATGTACAACCTGGATGCAGGCACAGGATTATCAAACCGGATTGGGATTACGGTTAGGTACTTCTAATGGCATTACGATCAAACATTTTGTAAATAGCAATGCAGCTCTTGAAGGGCAGCTTACTGGCCGGTGGCGAGGGGTAACCATTACCGGCTTATATGTGGTTCAGAATCCTGCCTTCGATACACCGGGCTTTAGTTGGTTTTTCGGTGGCGGGGCTCATATTGGGTTTTATAACAATTACCGGGATCATCCCTGGTTCAAAGATGATTATCATAACGATACGGTTATGGGAGTAGACCTCATTCTGGGTCTTGAATACACGTTTACAGAAGCTCCTATTACTTTGGGTCTGGATTGGAAACCCGAAGTAAATTTAATAGGCTACCAGGGCTTCTGGGGAGAAGAGTTTGGTTTATCTATCCGATATAATTTTAATTAAAACAGAAAACATTAGAATTCTTTCTGCAAGTGGCTAATGATTACTTTCAGTTTAAAAAATTCAGGATTAATCAGGCACAGGCTCCATTTAGAGTTTGTACTGATTCCTGTATTTTTGGGGCCTGGATAAAACCCGATCATCCACAAAGCATTTTGGATATAGGCACAGGTACTGGCTTGTTAAGTCTAATGATGGCTCAAAGGTTTGCTGCTCAAATTGATGCTGTGGAAATTAATGATAAAGCTTATCAATCCGCCTGTGAAAACATTGCAATAAGCTCCTGGAGCAATCGGATAAAGGTTTATTGGGAAAGTGTTCAGCAATATGCTGAACAAAAAACCCAGACCTATGATGTTATTATCACCAATCCTCCATTTTTTAAAGATCATCACACAACAGCGGATCCTGACAAGAATCAAGCCCTGCATAATCAATATTTACCTTTTTCAGACTTGCTTGAGGTAGTTCTGAAACTTCTGCATCCAAGTGGAGAGTTTTATATTATGTTACCGGAGTGGGAGTTTAATCAATTCGAGCAAATGGCTGGACAGGCTCAGCTAATTTTAAATAAAAAACTGACAGTAAAAAATCAAGCTACTGAACCAGTCTTCCGGATGGTGGGAGCCTATTCGTTCTATTCCTCAGAATGTAAGCGTGAATACCTGACCATTAGAAATGGTAATAAATATACTCCGGAATTTATTGAGCTGTTGAAAGACTATTATTTGTACCTATAAAAAAAGCGGATAAAAAATTACCCGCCTTTTTAGCAACAGCTCAATTATGTTAAATCATTTTTTACTTCTTTTTATTTAGCAGGTATAAGGAATGATGGTCTAAATTAATTAATAGATACCCTTTTTTCAACAATTGCCTTTCATCATCATTCAGTTCTTCTTTTTTCTTTTCCAGGATAAGATTTCCCTGTAAATCGTATAAACTAATTTTTTTCTTATCTTGATGTTTTAAATCCATGAAATTATTATTTAAATGGTTCTCAATCAATTGATGTAAATTTACCTTCGATGCACGATCCATTAAATCATCCTTTATGGTTTCCATTGACCCTCCGTTTGCCTGAGCTGAAAATCCAAAAATTACTAACAGCGACACTAGCCAAAATCTTTTCATGATAGTATAAGTTTTAAATATGATAGTTATACTATTATATACGGGAAAGTGATTAATTAGTTGCGTTCTGCTTCATTATTTTTAGATATCCGGAATGATTTTTTTCCTACGGTCACTGACCATTCACTTTGAAGCAAATCAAGAGGCAAAAAATAAAAAAAGGCTGTCCAATTAATCAGACAGCCTGTCATATTTTAATAAGTCAGATACTATTGATTACTGGCAAATACATCATCTGCTATACCGGCATTGACTTCAATTGCCGTTACTTCAGCTTTTATATTTTGAGGACCTGTTTTAATCTGCATCATATGAGGAAACATAACTCCATTTACCTCTTGATATGCTCCGTAATCTGTGGTTTGTGTCATTTCTCCCTGTTGGGTTTTCATGGTGCTGGATTCTCTGACCAGCAGGTTGCTTTCTTTACTGTAATACTTTCTGGAATTGTTTCCGGAAGGAAGCGTTACCTCCAGCACATAAGCTTCCTGGCCTTCAACCATTTCGCTACCCACCAGGTCATAGTCAATGCCCAATTCGTCATACCTGGCTTCGGGGAACATCATGGCCTGGATTTTATAATCGCTTTTCATTTGATCATCCATAGGCATTTTATTTCCCATTTGCATCATGTAGCCATCATTTCCATCGAAAACTATCTTTTGAAAGGTCATTCCATTCATAGAGATCTCTGTAAATGATTTTCCCGGCTTTTTCATCATGGTTTTAATGTTTAAATCCCCCTGGGGAATAGAGGCCTTCATTGAAATCTGAACATCTTCAATGGCCTTGATTTGATCCTCACCTCCTAAAGCTTCAATATAGTTGTTGAGCACCTGATTGGCTGTAAGGTCAGCTGGCAGTTCGGAAACTGAAGGTGGTTTAACTGTATTACCATTGACATCATAATATTTCAATTCTCCGAATCGCTTTAATTTATCACCGATGTCACTGGCTTTACCTACTGCAATAATATTCATGTTACCAGGTAATATGAATTTTTGAGCCATTTGCTGTACATCTTCAGGACTGACAGCCTGAACTTTTTTGACATAATTGGTATAATAATCTTCCGGTAATCCGTACCGTTGGGTATTGATGGCAAACCGGGCGATGGTTTGAGGTTGCTCCAGGGATCGGATAAATCGACCTGCCAATACATTTCTTGCCAGAGAAAGTTCTTTCATTTCCACCTTTTCATCCCGGATCCTTTCCATTTCATAGATAAATTCAACCAGGGCACTGTCAGTTACTTCATTTCTGACGCTGGCCACGGCCCTGTAGGTGCCGACCAGTTCATCCTCGCCTAAGTTTGAGTAGGCACCATAAGTGTATCCTTTATCTTCTCTGATGTTCATGAAAAATCGCGAAGAACTGTTCCCCCCTAAGATCATATTCATCACATCGGCTTTTATCAGGTCGTCAGAACCTGGTTTTAAATCCACCGGGTAAGTAAGTCCCATCACTGTTTGAACTGCTGCCGGACGGTCTACCAACCCTACCACGGTTGAATTAGGCGGTTGAGGCAGGCTGTAGTTTTTTTCCGGCACATCACCTTTTTGCCAGGACCCAAAATATTTTTCAGCCAGTTGTTTGGCCTCTTTTAAATCGATATCACCCACAATGGCCAGGTAAGCTATATTTGGTTTGAAATAAGTGGTATAATAATCTTTCAGATCCTGTACGGTAATGTTTTCAACGTGCTCTTCTGTTTGAATTTCGCCATAAGGATGTTCCTTACCATAATTCAACACATCAGCCACATTTCCGGCAATAGCTTGAGGATCATCTTTTTCAGAAGCCAATCCGGAAATGGTCTGTTTTTTGATCTTTTCCAGCTCTTCTTCTGGAAATGTGGGATTGTATAGTATATCTGTCATCAATTCCAACAGCTTATCCTTATGCTTGGTGAGCGAGGCGGCATAAATGGAACTGGCGCTGGGAGCCAGGGTAGCGCCTATAAAGTCCACCTCCTGGTCGATTTCATCTTTGCTGCGGTTGGTAGTTCCTCTTCTCAGCATTTGACCAGCCATGGAAATATAGCCCACTTTATCATGTTCCAGCAATGGGTCTCGGTCCAGAATAAGGTTAAATGCAACTCTGGGCAATTTGCGGTTCTCTACCACAATTACTTTCAGGCCATTGTCCAGTTCAAAATTCTGTGACTTTCCAATTCTTATTTCAGGTGCAGGCCCGGAAGCAGGCTTTTGGGATCTGTCTACCTGAGCCCAGGCCTGGTTTAATCCTATAGAAAGGATCAGGATCAGTAAATTTTTAATCAGCTTCATTTATTATTTCAATTTAAGATTTTAAAAATTTATTGTGCGGATGATTTAGGTAACCAATGTAAAACTACCCGGCTATTATCTTTCAGATATTCATTGGCCACGCGTTGAATATCTTCCCGGGTCACTGCCATATATTTGTCAATTTCAGTATTGATCAGGTTGGTATTATTATAAAAAGTATAATAAGTGGCCAGGGATTCGGCAATACCGGCTACAGTAGAATTGGAAGTAATAAATTCAGACTCTTTTTGATTCCTGATCTTTTGAAATTCAGACGCTTCAACCAGGTTGTTCTTTACCTGATCAATTTCTTTTTCCATTGCAGCTTGCAGCTCATCTACAGATACCCCCATATTGGCGATGCCAAAGGTTAAAAACAAACCAGGATCTTCACCTGATAAGGGAATGGCTCCGGTAGCCAGAGCCAACTGCTGTTTATCTACAATAGATTTATTCAATCTGGAACTGGCACCATCTGAAAGTAAGGTGACCAGCATATCCATGGCATAATAATCGTCAGTACCCAGGGCTGGCATGTGATAAGCAGTAATTACAGCTGGCAACTGAATATTATCATATACTACATCCTTAATTTCCTCTTGCTGAGGTGGTTCCACGATATCAGGTTGTTGAACTGGTTCACCGGCTGGAATATCACTGAAGTATTTTTCAACCATTTTCTTGGTTTCCTGAATATCTATATCACCGGCAATGGATAAAGTGGCATTGTTGGGTACATAATACTTATCCCTGAAATCCTTAAAATCCTGTATTGAAGCGGCATCCAGATGCTCCATGGAGCCAATGGGAGGCCATTGATAAGGATGTTCACGGTAGGCCCTTTTAAGCACTTCCAATAAAAATGTACCATAAGGCTGATTGTCATACCTTTGCCGTTTTTCCTCTTTTACCACTTCCCGTTGGGTTTCCACTACCACTGAGTCCACTACCATATTCAGCATTCTTTCTGATTCCATCCATAATCCCAGCGCCAGTTCATTGGAAGGTAATAATTCGTAATAATAGGTACGGTCTAAACTGGTGGAGGCATTTCTGGCGCCTCCTGCGTCAGAAACATATTCGGTAAATCCTCCTGTGGGAATATTTTTGGTTCGGCGTGAAGCCACATGTTCAAAAAAATGGGCGAAACCTGTCTTATCGATTTCTTCATTTTTTGATCCAACATGGTACATGGTGGAGACAGCAATGATAGGAGTGCTGTTATCCTGATGTAGAATGACATGAAGTCCATTGTCCAGGTCATATTCAGTAAACTCAATATTTGTTTCTTGACCAAACAAATAGGTAGTACAGAATAACAGGGATAAAATAAGAAGGAATTTTTGATTCATGGTTATAAAATTTAAAATTTAGGTTATCCGATTATATAAAATTACCCAATAATTATTTCAACAGTAACTTATAACTTTATTTTTCTGTAAATGGTTTATATTATCATTTGACTGGAAAAATGAACATTTAATTGAAAGAATGAAAATTTCTTCTGTAGCACCTTTCCTGTTTGCCCAGACCAAAAAAATAAACCATGGACCTAAATAGAAAAACTGATAAAAATTTTTCAAAGTGGCAGTTTTTTTTTTGATTGGTATTTTATTTAGCCTAAGGGTTAGTACAATATAATTCAGGCCAAAATAATTGTAAATAACTAAATATTTATTCGGTATAAGTCCAAAATATATTTATTATTCAAATAATTGTTTCTATATTAGGGCCATATTTTATAATTTTTTGAATAATTTTGAGCAAAATATTAATTTTCATAATTAAAAAATCAACAAATAGCTGAACAAAAAAAGGATTTATGGAATATGTAATTTACGTTTTACCTGTGTTGGGTATTATAGGCTTATTGTTTGTTTTTATCAGGTCATCCTGGGTGAGTAAACAAGAAGTAGGTACTGAAAAAATGGCACGTATTGCTGGTAATATTGCGGATGGTGCCATGGCATTTCTCAAAGCCGAGTATAAAATTCTCACCATTTTTGTCATTGCTGTAGCCATACTGTTGGCCATAAAAGGCGCAACTGAGGCTACTTCCAATTGGTTGGTGGCTTTGTCATTTATTACCGGAGCGCTCTGCTCAGGATTAGCCGGCTACCTGGGTATGAAAGTAGCCACCAAAGCCAATGTGAGAACTACCCAGGCCGCCAGGACTTCCCTGGGAAAAGCCCTTGGTGTGGCTTTTGCCGGAGGTTCAGTAATGGGATTAGGTGTGGTTGGATTAGGGGTTTTGGGATTAAGTGTGCTTTTTATTCTTTATACCCAATTCATCGGTGTAGAATGGAGTATTGTCAGGGTTCTGAATGTTCTATCCGGCTTTTCCTTAGGAGCCTCTTCAATCGCATTATTTGCTCGTGTTGGTGGGGGTATTTATACCAAAGCAGCCGATGTAGGGGCTGATCTGGTAGGAAAAGTTGAAGCAGGCATACCGGAGGATCATCCATTAAATCCTGCTACCATTGCCGATAATGTAGGTGATAATGTAGGTGATGTGGCCGGTATGGGAGCTGACCTTTTTGAATCCTATGTGGGTTCCATTATCGGAACGATGGTTTTAGGCGCGGCATTTGTCCAACTGGATGCTTTTACGGCCAATAATTTTCTGGGTGGTCTTTCTGCGGTCATGTTGCCACTTTTCCTGGCTGCTTCCGGAATTCTGGTATCAATTTTGGGCACATTTTTCGTAAGGGTTAAAGATGGTGGCGATCCGCATAAGGCCTTGAACTTTGGAGAATTCATTGCTGGTATGGCCATGCTGGTGGTCTCATACCTTTTGATCAGAGGGATGCTACCGGAAAGCTGGGTGATGGATGGAAAGACTTATACTTCAATGGGTGTTTTCTGGGCGGTCTTTTCAGGATTAGCTATTGCTTTACTGATTGGCCAGGTAACAGAATATTATACAGGTACCGGTAAAAAGCCGGTTATTTCAATTGTACATCAATCAGTAACCGGACCGGCTACAAATATCATCGCCGGCTTGGGAGTAGGGATGCTTTCTACCGGAATCCCAATAGTACTGATAGCTTCTGCCATTTTGGTTTCCTATTATTTTGCCGGATTATATGGGATTGCAATCGCCGCTGTAGGTATGCTTTCCAATTTAGGTATTCAACTTGCCGTAGATGCTTATGGACCTATTTCAGATAATGCCGGGGGAATTGCTGAAATGTCAGAATTACCTAAAGAAGTTCGTTCCCGCACTGATAAACTGGATGCAGTAGGGAATACTACGGCAGCAATTGGTAAAGGCTTTGCCATTGGTTCTGCCGCTTTAACCGCCCTGGCATTATTTGCCGCTTTCATGCAACAGGCAAATATAGCTACCATAGGAATTAACATTGCCAAACCGGTTGTAATGGCTGGATTGTTCTTGGGTGCCATGTTGCCCTTTGTGTTTTCAGCATTGGCTATGAATGCAGTAGGTCGGGCTGCCAGATCGATGATCGAAGAGGTAAGGAGGCAGTTTCTGGAGATCCCGGCATTAACAAACGCCCTTAAGGTCATGAAAAAATATGATGCCGATGTGGAAAAAGCGACTCCTGAAGAAAAAAAGATTCTGGAAGCGGCTGATGGAAAAGCAGAATATAGTCGTTGTGTTGAAATTTCCACTAAAGCCTCTTTAAGAGAAATGATCCTGCCAGGTTTGTTAGCTATCACCGCCCCGGTAATCGTTGGTTTCTTAGGCGGGCCCGAAATGTTGGGTGGTTTATTAGCCGGTGTCACAGTAAGCGGGGTATTGCTGGCCATTTTCCAGGCCAATTCCGGGGGCGCCTGGGATAATGCCAAAAAAATGTTTGAAGAAGGCGTGGAAATAGATGGAAAAAAATACTACAAAGGTTCTGAACCACACAAAGCCGCCGTAGTTGGCGATACTGTAGGAGATCCATTTAAAGATACTTCTGGCCCTTCACTGAATATTTTATTGAAATTAATGTCTGTGGTGGCACTGGTAATTGCTCCATCCATTGCCTATGACCTGACTGATGGCAGGGTTTTTCAGGAAAATGAAATCGAGCCAAAAATAGAACAGGTAATGGAACCCCCAGTTTCCTATTTGATGGAATCCCAATCAGCGGAATCAAATCAATTTACCTGGCACTATGCCACGGAAAAGATTGCTGAGCCACTTGCTAATCCTACTGATAATATAAAAAATAACCTTCATAACCCCCTAAAGCTATAGCAGATTAATTAAAAACACCAAAAGATAATAATAAGGTTGCCACCCCGGCAGCCTTTTTTTTATTTGTTCCAACCAATTAGATAATGAAGGTGTCCAATAATTAAGATCAACCAATTATTTAATTAAAGACAAAGTGTATTTAAATTGATTTGTGGTAAGTATTTTTTCACCTCCCATATAATAAGTTGAAGAATTTGCAATCCCTTTGGGTTTGTGGAAAACATCTCTTTAACTGGCAATGTTGTTTAAAACAGCTTAGGGAATGCCTGTTTGGGCATTCCTTAACTTTTTTAATCCAGTATGATCAGCCCTCTGATGCGATTAATTGCTGCTGCCATTTCCATTACCCTGAATCTTACCAGATCCCCCCGGTTATTGTGGCTAATGGTATGTATGCCATTTTCCATCAGATACATATCCAGCTTATTCAGGATTTCAGGTAAAGTAAGTTCCTTGCTTTGGGGATCTTTTTTTATGAACAAAATACCTTCTGCAATAGCCTTTAACTGACCATTATCAACCAATTGATCTACAGCAGACAGATCAATATCTTCCTTGCCAAATCCTATATTGTCGGTACTGCGGGTTTTAACATTTACACTTTTTTTGCCCCGGCTGGGATCCAGGCTTTTTAGAAAGATCCTTCGTCTTTTGATCAGTCCGAATTCTGAACCGCCTTCTGACATCCGGTGAGTAGGATTTTGCTGAGCAATCTCTTTAGCTTCGGCTGTAACATCTTTTGGTTTAAAGTTGTCCATACGTATAACATGATCAGCCACATCAAAGTAATCACCACTTCCTCCCATGACCAGTACGGTAGATACATTGTTTTCCTGGTATAATGGCAGTACCTTGTCAATAAATGGCGTGATGGGTTCTTTTTCTTTCTGAACCAACAATTGCATTCGATGATCACGGATCATAAAATTGGTAGCCGAGGTATCTTCATCGATCAGGAAAACTTTAGCCCCTGCTTCCAGCGCTTCTATGATATTAGCCGACTGCGAAGTGCTGCCACTGGCATTGGTGGTAGAAAATTCTCTGGTCGAAGTATTACCTGGCAGGTTGTTTATAAAGGGGGTAATGTTCACTTTTTGCACGCTTCTGCCATCTTCAGCCTTTATTTTCACCGCTAAAGGATGTGTTATAACAAATTCTCTGCCATCACCGGGTATATGATTATAAACGCCCCGGCTAAGTGCATTTAATAAAGTGGATTTACCATGATATCCGCCGCCCACTATTAAAGTAATTCCCTTTGGTATTCCCATGCCAGAAACAACTCCGGTATTAGGCGTTTCAAAACTTATTTTAAAAGCTTCCGGACTTTCAAATGGGATTGGCTGTTCTGTCAAAGGGCGTTGATCTACTCCACTCCGGCGGGGCAAAATGGACCCTTCGCCTACAAATGCCACTAAATTTTGCTGAAGCAGCTTTTTTCGAATAAAGTCAGCATCTTCGGCCTGTCTGATATGACGGTACAGCACTTCATGATCCAGCGCTTTGAATTTAAGACTTTTATTAACCAGCTTAGGAATTTCATCAATCAGTATTTCCATCGCTTTTAATCCAGTGATCTTTCGTCCATTGGCAGGCAGACCTACGGTAAACCGGGCTTCCACCAACTGATCGTTTACAATTACGGCACTTCGTTCCAGTATCTCCTGGCCTACCGGTGGCATATTTACCTCTCCGCTTTTGCCAGTTCCTTTTCCCCTGGTAAGATGCCTGGCCCCTTTTTTAAACTCCCGGGTAAGAAAATCCCTAAGCGATACAGACCTGCTTTTGGTTAGAAAGGTATCGGTGGGGAAATCTGCTATATTCTGAGGCACCTGAACCCTCACCTGGCTGGGTGAAGCAAAAGGGTCTCCCTGGGCATGATCAATGATCAGGGTGAAATCAAGAAATAAAAAAGTGCCTTCTATTTCTTTATATGCGGCATAACTTCTGCCATCTATTTTCCTGAGAATGCCGGCTAATACTTTATAATCATTCATGAGAAAAAATGGATTTGATTCTGTAAATGGATTTGATTAAAAAAAAATTGATTAAGCTAAAATATCAAAAATCTGTGTAGCCAATTACTTATTAGCGCTTAAAATCTTAAGTAAATATAATCACTTTAGTCTACAAATGAAACCCAACCGGTAGGATATTTAATTTGTAGCGAACCCCATTAAATACCCAGATCTTTCAGGTATTATAACCTGTAGCTAGCAAATACCATTTTAGGATATGGTTTTATTAATGACGACAAATTGCATAATTAAAAATGAAAATCATTTCCAAAATGTTAAAATAATCTACTAAAAATAATTGGATCGGTAATTTATTATTTATCAAGGTTTAAATAAATAGCTTAAAATTTATATATTTACCACTTTAACCTTTATAAATTTCATTTATCATAAAATATGACCAGCCGTACCAAAGGAGAGATTTATTGGAGAAAAAATATAAAATACCTCACTGTATTGTTATCGATCTGGTTTTTAGTGTCTTATGTTTTGGGGATCTTATTGGTTGAGCCACTTAATAAAGTTCAAATAGGAGGGTTTGAATTAGGTTTTTGGTTTGCCCAGCAAGGGTCAATGTATGTTTTTGTGATCCTGATTTTTATTTATGTCAGACTTATGAACCGGTTGGATAAAAAGTTTAATGTAGATAACCAATAGTTAATCGAATTAAAGTATATGGATCTTCAAACCTGGACTTACCTGATCGTAGGAATTACTTTTGCGGTGTATGTTGGCATAGCCATTTGGTCTAAAGTTGCATCCACCAAAGAGTTTTATATTGCTGGTGGCGGTGTACATCCCCTGGCCAATGGTATGGCCACCGCGGCCGATTGGATGTCCGCCGCCTCTTTTATTTCAATGGCCGGGCTCATTTCATTTATGGGTTATGATGGATCTGTATACCTGATGGGTTGGACCGGAGGTTATGTTTTGCTGGCCCTGCTGCTGGCCCCTTATCTGCGCAAATTTGGAAAATATACAGTACCTGACTTTATTGGAGAACGCTACTATTCCAAAACAGCCCGTACCGTAGCTGTTGTGTGTACCTTGTTTATTTCATTCACCTATGTAGCCGGACAGATGAGGGGTGTGGGGCTGGTATTTTCCCGGTTTTTACAGGTGCCAATCAATGAAGGAATTTATATCGGAATGGCAATCGTTTTCATGTATGCCGTATTAGGTGGGATGAAGGGGATTACCTATACACAGGTGGCTCAATACTGCATTCTGATATTTGCATTTATGCTTCCCGCCATATTTCTCTCATTGATGCTTACCGATCAATTTATCCCTCAAATTGGCTTTGGCAGTAAACTTGAAGATGGTACCTACCTGTTGGATACCCTGGATCAGCTACATCGTGAACTGGGGTTTGCCGAATATACCAGTGGAAAAAAATCGACCATTGATATGTTCAGTATTACAGCTGCCCTAATGATTGGTACTGCCGGGTTACCTCATGTGATCGTACGCTTTTTTACGGTTCCAAATGTAAAGGATGCCAGGATTTCGGCCGGATGGGCTTTACTTTTTATTGCTATTTTGTATACTACTGCTCCGGCTGTAGCTGTTTTTGCCCGGGTTAATCTGATCAATACAGTGCATAACCAGGAATATAGTGAAATGCCAGCCTGGTTCAACTCCTGGGAAGAGACTCAATTGATCCAGTTCACAGATAAAAACAATGATGGAAAAATACAATACCTGAGTGATCCGGATCAAAATGAGCTTTATATCGACCGGGATATTATGGTGCTGGCCAATCCGGAAATTGCAGGATTACCTAACTGGGTAATTGCCCTGGTGGCTGCTGGTGCTTTGGCTGCAGCTTTATCTACAGCGGCTGGATTGCTTTTGGTAACCTCTACCTCTATTTCACATGATTTGCTAAAGGAAAATTTATATCCTCAGCTGACGGAAAAACAGGAATTACTGGCAGCCCGCATAACCGCAGCATTTGCTGTAGGTATTGCCGGGCTATTTGGAATCATGAATTTTGGATTTGTAGCTCAGGTAGTGGCATTTGCCTTTGGTTTCTCTGCCTCATCTTTTTTTCCAGCCATTGTGATGGGCATTTTTAGCAAGCGAATGAATAAGGAAGGCGCTATTGCAGGTATGGTGGCCGGACTGGCATTCACGGCAGTCTATATTGTTTATTTTAAGATCTTATTTCCTGAACAAAACCTGCCAGAAAACTGGTTCTTTGGGATTTCCCCAGAGGGTATAGGTCTGATCGGTATGTTGATAAATTTTGCGGTATCCCTCACAATTTCCAGTTTTACCAAAGACATTCCGGAGAAGATCAAATTATTAATAGAAGATATACGAACCCCCTGACTTACTGCTGTTTTCTTCAAATTTTCTAAAATCATACAAAAGTATGATTTACAGGCTATTCCATCAGTTTTTTTAAATCATTATAGCAATATTTACTTCATAATTTAAATAAATAATTTATGAAAAAGATACTTTTACTTTTATTAATCCCTTTTCTGCTCTTTTGCCAGTCTTGTCAGGAAGATGAAGAAGTAAATGTTAGTATTTTACCGGAAAGTTTAATTATAGATATTCCTGATGCTATCAGTGAATCAACTACCAATGGACGAATCAAGGAAAATGAAATCGAAGGAGGCTTGATTTATGCCAATTTGCGATTGTTTGTTAAAGTAGGAGAAAAATCGGCTGAATTGGTCGATGATTTTATCAAAGCCATTGGCAGCCACAAGATTGATCAACCCATGGAAATATCATTCATCAGTGATGATGACCAGAGAGAGAAATTTCTTAAAGTAGTTGAAAATGCTACTGCTCAGGGAACCAACTGGGATTATGGACTGAATCTGTTCGATCAGGAAAACAATGATCTGGCTTTTCAACTATACTGGAATACCAACCCGGTTAAAGGAGTTGCAATCATGAAAATTTTTGACATTGACCGCACACATGATGCTTCCTTACAGGATGTAATGTACAAAATAGAATATAGTGAAGCCGAAGCTGGATACGAGAAACAAATGGTGGTAAGCATCACCAATGCTCCGGAAAATGCGGCTGATCCGGGATACCTGGATAAAATGAAAATGTTTGTGGGCAAAAAAGGCGATGTGCTGGAGATTTTTGGAAATTCTAACCATCCTCAGTTAGTATTAGTGGATACGGAATATACCGGTGGAAGAAATTATGCCTATGTAGCCAAAGCAGACATCAAGCTGAATATAGGCGTAGCAGAGGTGGGACTGCCTCCTTCGGATATCGATTATAATAACAATTTGTTATCAGATTATTCCATATACAACGTTTTTAAGAAAGATATTGAAAATGCCTTTAACATTACCATCAATCCCGATGGTTGGGCAGATCAGGCCATAAAAAATATGTTTAAAAATACAGAAGCGCCTGGATATTTTGTTCAACCGGAAGGTTTTAAGTCTTGTGCAGATGAAATACCTAACCAGGAAGGTTTTACTCAGGATTTCATAAATCTTTCATTACTAAAACCTTATGTACCTAAAGACGTTAAAAATATGGTAATTGAATTTGAATAAAGTAAGTAGTTTTATTTTTCATAATTTTTGGTTTTGGAGAACAGAAATGTATTACGTTTCTGTTCTTTTTTATTATAAGCTTTTTAAAATGCCCTCCAACTGATCCAATTGATTATCATCAAATTCCAAATGAGTTACCATTCTTATTTCATTTGGTCCAAATTTCACGGCCTTTACACCTTTTTCCTGTAGTTGATTCAGGAAATGCATGACATACAGATCAGGCTGAAGACTAAAAATGACAATGTTGGTTTCAACCGGCAACACCTGGGTTACATAAGGTTGATCAGACAGGATATTGCCTATTTTATAAGCCCTTTGGTGGTCTGCCTTTAAGCCTTCCAGGTGGTGATCCAGGGCATAAATGCCGGCTGCAGCCAGATAGCCGGCTTGTCGCATACCTCCGCCCAATACTTTCCTTACCCGTTTGGCTGCTTTAAGCTTTTCCTGATCACAGATAAGCACTGACCCTACCGGTGCTCCTAATCCCTTGGATAAACAGATCGAAATTGTATCAAAGTATGGGCCTATGTCTGATGGTTTATCTCCTGTTTCAGCCAAGGCATTAAATAGTCTGGCCCCATCCAGATGCAGGTATAGTTGATTTTCCCGGCAAACCTGATTAATACCACGGATCAATTTTAAAGGGTAAATACTGCCTCCACCCTTGTTTACCGTGTTTTCTAACGCCACTAACCTGGTGCGGGGATAGTGAATGTCATCCGGGTTTATATTTTGAACCACCATCTCCGGGTTGATCCGGCCCCGGTCTCCATCCAGCAGTTTAGCCGATATAAGTGAATTATAGGCAATACCCCCTCCCTCATAATTGTAAATATGCGATCTTTTATCACAGATTACTTCATCCTGAGGCTGAGTAAGGATTCTGATCGCAATCTGATTGGTCATTGTACCGGAAGGACAATACAGCGCAGCTTCTTTGCCAAACATTCGTGCCAACTTCTGTTCTAACCTTCGGATAGTAGGATCTTCCTCAAACACATCGTCTCCCACCTGGGCTTGCATCATAGCCTCCAGCATAGCTGGAGTAGGCCTGGTTATGGTATCGCTTCTTAGATCTATCATGATTTGCTTTTGCAGTAAACTTAAGGTGACCTGGGGTATTTTCAAAAAATTCTGTGGATCATTACCTTCACTTTTTTTGACTGAATGGGATGTTGGCTGGCCAACTTGAAAAGGAACTACTTGCTATCGTAACAATTCTTTCAATTCAGTCAGTGCATAACTTTTGTAACTTGCGGCTCCAATGGGATCTCTTCTTCTTAAGGTCCAGATCACCAGGTATTTTTGAATTTCATAAAAATGATAAAATTTTGACCTGATACCGGCCGCTTCATCCTGGGCTGGTTTGTTCCCGTAGCCATCCCAGAACGCTTCCGTATTAAAGCCACAATAATCTGCCACCGCAAATTCAATCCCGGGGTCGCCCCACAATGTCCGGTCCCAGTCTACAATTCCAGTCACCTTTCCTGAATGGTCTACCATAATATTTTGTGACCAGATATCCATATGAAGCAGGGAAGCAGGTTGCGTTAATTTGAATTTTTCCAAATGGTTGTCCAGGGCCTTTCTGGCAATCATGGCATCATTTAACTTGTATACGCCACAATTCTCTATATCATCTATCAATTTGTTCCACATTTCATGAAAAGCTTTTTCCCAGCTGCTTTTTGGCTCCATACATTTATGTGGGCCCAGGTAGCCATATTGATCTGACTGGCATTTTTGATGTAATTCTTTCAGGTAAGCTCCGGTTTGTCGTATGACTTCCTGAGTTTTGAACTGAGGCAGATTGGTTTCTGACAGGGCCTTTCCGGGAATATATTCCATGATCATATAGGACTGAGGAATCGTTTCATGGCTGTTATCATATACATAAATCTCCGGAACCGGGATTGAGGTTTGTTCTTTGATGATCTGGTAAATTTCCGGCTCTTGAGCCATCATGTCTTTTTCATAAAATATAAATCCGGTATTTGGTTCAGGCGCTATACGTAAAAATATTATTTGGTGTTTTAAATGATATTTGGCCGGAGCATCCTTTATTTCCACCAGGTAAGATAAATTAAACTTACCGGTTTTCACCTGGCTAAAAGAAGCAGGAAGAAAGTGATGTTTTTTTAATAATTCTTCTAAAGTTTTCCTTTGCATGGTCTTCTAGGCTTGGCTATTGGTTTCTATATTATAGAAGCATTCTTTAAAAAAATAGTTTTAAAGAAAACTTTTCAGTTTAACTTTCCGGTATTTCTTTATTGGTAATGGGTTGTTTTGATGAATTCATTTAAGTTAGGGTAAAATAAGTAATTATGTTTAAAAAAGACTTTATTTTAAGAATTATCGAAGAAATTGCCAGAATGATTGGTAAAATGCTTAAGCTGATTGATCAGAATGACTATTCCGGGGCTGAAGATTTAGCCCAAAAAGGATATCAAATGTTACAGGTTGCACCTCAGATAATAGGTAAGGATCTGATTTCACTGATTAAATATCTGGAAAAAAATTCATTTGATTATGCCAGAATGGAGGCGCTGGCTGATTTGATGAAAGCGGAGGGGGATTTAAGAAAAGCTCAACAGGACCCGGATTACAGGAATCGCTATTTGGTAGCCCTGGGTCTTTATGAATATATCGATAATAATGATAAAACATTCTCTTTTTTACGTTCCGAAAAGATAAACAATCTGAAAAACCTCTTATAATAAATACCGGGAATTGATCATCTTATATTTATATTATTTTCATTTTATATGGGTTTAATTCAATAATTTCACCTATTTTGCTGAGAAAATATTCATTATGCATAAATATAGGTATATTTTAATGATAGCCATAGCAGTGGGATGTTTAAACCCTCTGAAAGCACAAAAAGTCTGGAAAGAAAAAAATGGAGTTATAATCATAGAAGTTGAAGAAGCTATAAGGCTCCCTTTGTCATCTCAAGGTTGGCAATTAAAAAAAGAACCGTCAGGATATACCGGGACTGGTTTTTTGGTGTGGAAAGGACCTGGTAATTGGACAGAGAATAACTATGATAGCTTGTTTGATCTTACGGCTATGTTACCATATTGGATTGATATTGAGAACCCGGGTATTTACTATATCAATGTACGCAATTATCATTTTAAGGAAGATGGAGATAATGACATATGGATCAGTATTGATAGGGGCGACTATCGAAAATATTATGATTGGAACGAAAAGGAATTTACCTGGTGCGAAACTGGTTGGAATAAAAAAGATGATAATATTTATTCCTGGGCTGAAATAGAATTGACCAAAGGATTACATCGGGTGATCTTAAGGGGTAGATCTTATAATTTTGGATTGGATCGTTTGGTACTGCATCGTAAAGATACTCCTCCGGAAAAATGGAAGAACCCTCTTTTGCCTTCTTCTTCAACCTATAGTCCGGATAAACAAACCCCCTAAATCAAATGATTGGCATTTTGTCCTGATACTTCTGGTAGGCCCCCTGAAAAGCTTTTCTGCCTAATTCAATCATATCACAGGCCTTGTAGAATTCAAATGTAGTGCAGGCCTGCCGAGATACTTCAATATACAAATCAGGTTGATGTCGCTGAATGATCAGGCTTGATAGCCGGTCCTGCATCAGATCAAAAGAACGTACCAGCAAATCAAAAAAGCCCAGCTTTTTAATCACAGGTTGCTTGTTTTTAGGCAGCATGCTGATCCATTTCTTTTTAAAGTTTTCCAGTTTTATCCGGTAAGCCGTCTCCTTTTTAATTTCATTTTCAAGAATTAAAGGTAGTGGTTCAAAAGGCAGGGGTGAATTCACATTTACCACCACCAAAATATCCTCAGTTTGCCGCTGAATAAGATCAATTGGCAAAGGGTTTAACACACCCCCATCCACTAATTCTTTATCATCAATAATAACAGGTTTTAAGACCGTAGGAATAGCACAAGAAGCACGGATAGCCTGAAATAATGAACCATTTCTGAAGACTACTTCTTTTTGTTCATGCAAGTCGGTTGCTACTGCAACAAATGGAAGTGATAGGTCTTCAATATTGCAGTCTTCTATCATATTTTCCAGCTCTTTAAAAACCCTTTCACCTCTGATAAAACCCTGGGGACTGAATGTGAAATCAATCAGCTTAAAAACATCCATTTTATCAAGCTCACAGATCCATTGTTTATAAATATCCAGCTTTCCGGCTGCGTAAAACCCTCCCACCAAAGACCCCATAGAACTGCCAGCAATTGACCGAATTTCAAAATTATGCTTTTGCAATTCCTCAATAACTCCAATATGAGCCAAACCACGAGCTCCTCCACTTGATAAAACCAGGGAAACAGACTTTTTCATAGCAATTATTTCCAATAACCACGCGAAATTATGGATTTTAGTATGAATTGTTTTCGGGATGTAAGAAATTAAAGCTATTATCTGGAGCTAATTAATCTTTAACACCTTTTTGCTGACCATGTTTCCTGGCATTTGAATCTGAATGAAGTACAGGCCGGAAGGAAAATGCTGAAAATCAATTTTTAAAAACGACAGGTTGTGGAAGTTGTCTTTGAACATCAAGACACCCTGCACATTATGGATAACAATATTCCCTGAGCCTGCTTCAGGCAAACTGATAGCCAGTTCTGTTTGCACAGGGTTTGGACTCAGTTTAAAGGTATTATTATTTTCCCCCTGTGGCGGATTGGCATATAAGGTAATTACAGCCAGCAGCATAATCTGAATCAATAAAGCAATTCTCATAATAATGGTTTGTTTTTATGATGGACCCCTATAGTATTGAAATAGTTGGAATGGTAGTAGTTTCTTTGATGAATATTTTTCTTAAAATCTATTGTATTTTTAATAAGCTTAATTAACTTTGCAATCCGTTTGGTAAAACACCAAAAATTAAAAGCGAAAGTAGCTCAGCTGGTAGAGCACGACCTTGCCAAGGTCGGGGTCGCGGGTTCGAATCCCGTCTTTCGCTCTTTTTTTATACCCTTTTGTAAGAGCAATATATTATAGCAGGAATTCAAACGGAATTTTTAAGGAGTATAAAATAAGCAGATAGTGGCTACAATGTAGTCAATGCCGGGATGGTGGAATTGGTAGACACGCAAGACTTAAAATCTTGTGGCCTTTACTGGCCGTGCGGGTTCAAGTCCCGCTCCTGGTACAATAAGAAACCCAGTTCTAAGGTTTTAGAGCTGGGTTTTTTAGCGTTAGCCCTCATTTTTTGCAAAAAAATTTGCAAAATGACCTTTTTGAATGGTTGAAATACTATGTAATTGGCTCAATAAACTTCTTACCGAAATACAAAATTTTCTTCATTTTATTTGATCAAAATGAAATTTTTGATTTTGATGAAATAACATCGAAAGATCTTAAATTTGAAATTTAAAAAACTAAAGTTGTTGATAACTTGGGCTACCTTCCCGAAAAGTATAATAATCTTGAAATAAATCAAAATAATAAATAGAGTAAATACCCTGTATGTCCGTTAATCGCCGTTTGATCAGACCATCAATCGGCCCAGTTTTTGGAAATGATCTGGTCAATAGTATGCTCTCCCGTTTCTTTATCAGCCATGTTCAACACGTAAGTTGAAAGCGAATATCTTTGAGCTCCAGCCAAAACAATGGTTTCATCCAGGCCTTGTCGATGATGTCCACTGTCACGACCCTGGCTCCCCTTGCTAACATGTCAAGTACCAGGCTACGATCCATACCGCTTTCTCCTCCAGTAACCAGCCATGTTTAATCTGCGATCTTCTTCAGTTTACTTTGACTTAAATATTACTAAAGGTCAAAAACATGATGCTTTGGCAGGGCATCACCAATTTTCCAGCCTCCACATTCTTGCCTTGGATTTCAGGTAAGGTATCATCCGGATTGAGTTGAAGTGCTTCGCCGTTGAGTTTGACTTCTTTGGAAAGGATATCATCAGCAGTGAGCAAATACTGCACTGCATCTGCCGGGATTTGAAAGGAAGCCTCGGCTTCTTTCGGATTTACCAACAACACTGCATAGCCATTGGAAGCATTTTTCAAATTGTGCACAAATAAGTCCGGTCCATCTACAAGCGCTTGTGTGTCGTACACCTGCTTTCCCATCAGTTTATTCCACAGTAGGGCGGCCCAATAATTGGGTCTTGGCTCGTGGCTACTCTGTTCAAGCAGGGCATACTCACTGGCTGCTAAAGTATTGTGCATCACCACCTGAATTCCTTTTTTGGCCAAACGACCCAACTGCTCCAGATAACGGAAGCTATCCACAAAGGTAGCCGCCCAGGGATTTCCACCACAGGCCGCTTCGGCAGTTTCGGTCAACCAGATAGGCGCTTGGGGCAAATATTGGTCACGGGCCTCTGTATAAAAGGAGAGTCCTTCTTCTGTTTTGGAGAGCCATTCATCAGTCAATGCATTTTCGGGGGTGAGTTGACCCATACATCTTTGCGAGACACCACCGTAATAGTGGTAGCTCAAGATCTCAAATTCCGGAGCAGGGCTGGCCGTAAGAAGTTTATCAGTGGTCATGGTAGAATCGATTCCCGGAATAATTCCCCCTTCACCAGTTGATCCGGGTCCCATGATTTTCATAATGGGAGCCGCTTCGGATACAAATTCTCTGAAGGCTACAAAGTCCTCTGCATACTGCGCCGCATCATACCCCTCAGGTACACCACCATGGCTGGCATGCGAAGGTTCATTGAACATTTCGGCAGCATAAATCTCTCCTCCTACTGACTTGGTAAAATCTAATAGTGGACCCGCTTGTGCCGGTGTCCAGTTGCCTTTTTCGTCACGTATTCCATTGCTGATGGCAAAGGAGGTTACCAATCTGGCATCCATGGCTTTGCAAAAATCAATCACACCTTTCCATTCAGCACGCGTTAACACATTTTCATAACCTTCGGGTGCCTCTTCTAATTTCGGCTCGTCATTATCCTGAAAATAAGTGGTATTGGCCCAGGTGCCGCTGACCCGAACGTACATGGGACCTAAACCCTTGGCCAGGATACGTAGTTTTTCATCATACAGGTTGATAGAGGGGATGCTTTGCTTGAGACCAGCAAAACCCAATGTCCGCACCTTGGCCGTATCAATTTGGCTGTATGGCACCCAGAAATCACCTCCGACCACTTCGCACATTTCTACATTGACAGACTGGTAGCGCTCATCTACTTGGGCGATTTTTTCCATATGGAAAAAGTCTATACTGGCAGAAGCGTTTTTTATCTCCTTTTGGCCCGTGCAGGAAAGGCTTAGCACAAAATGAGTCAATGCTAGATATAGGGTCCATTTTTTCATAGGAAGGTATTTGGAATAAAACAAAGGTATACAAATTTTTAATGTATAAAACTGTATACAATATAATTTATCTACTTTTATCATTACTATTGTATTCAATTATCTTGTTTCAGGCTTGGCCTATCAAATCTTGTCTCAGGCTAGTAAATATCTGGCACCAAATATTTTTGAAATGGACGTATTGAAAGGTAAAAATTATATACCTCAGCTGGCTATTGACATTGTGATCTTCGGGTATGAGAACCATCAATTGAAAGTTTTAGTCTCCAGGCTAAATTTCATGGGCGACTTTTATGCCCTACATAGTGGCTTCATCAGGCAGGAGGAGGATCTGCAAGATGCTGCCAAACGTATTCTGGAGGCTCGAATAGGAATTAAAGAAATTTACTTTCAACAGTTTACAGTCTTTGGCAAGGTTGATCAGCGACGTAAATACTTTTTGGATAAGGTAATAGAGGCAAATTTTCCAAATGAGGAAGAATTGATAAAGCAGCCGGACCAGTCTTATGCATGGTTTACCAAACGTTTTATATCCATCGGCTATTATGCTTTGGTAGACATAAATAAAGTGAAGCCTAAATTGACCCAGTTTGATGCCTCCATTGATTGGTATTCCATCCATGAAGTACCCGGAATGGTCATGCACTACAATGAGATGTTTAAAGAAGCACTGCATACACTTAAAGAAGATATAAACCAGAAATTCAATGCCTTCAATCTGCTACCCGAGAAATTTACGATGAAAGAGGTACAACAAATTTATGAGGCCATCTTTGAAAAGAAATATACCCGAAGCAACTTTCAGAAGAAAATTTTGGAAATGAACGTTCTGCAACGTTTGGAAAAGAAGTTTACCGGGGCTAAGAATAAGGCTCCCTATCTTTATTGCATTAAAAACAAATGATTGTCTTCTTCTGTATAAAACCTTCCATTGAAAAAATTATCTTTTAAGATTACTGAAAAATCAATTTAAGATTTAAATCGTTTTCCCTATACCCTTATATTAACTTTTTCACCTGTCTTCACGGCCTGGTAAATTGCTTCAATAATTTTCATATCCTTCACCCCCTCGGCACCATCCACCGGTACTTCAGCTGTTTTGCCATCCAGAATCATCGACGCCATCTCATCCATCTGAACTGTTTGATGGGTAATGTGTGGATGATCCAGCGAACCCAAATGGGTACTCCCCTGAATAGGTCCATAACCTGTAGCCGGATGCAACTGGGCCAATCCTTTTTCCCCATTTAAGTAAAACCGGTCCAGATACCTCATATTGTAAGTAGATAGACAGGAAGCTACTGCTCCACCTGGAAAGCCCAGTTGAAATTGAATGGTTTCATCGATGCCATTTTTAAATTTTTCAGGTTCGGTGGTATTTTCCTGAGCCGTCACCCATACAGGTTCTTCCCCAATCATATACCGGGCTCCATTGATGGAATAGATACCAATATCCATCATAGCACCGCCTCCGGCCAGTTCCTTATCGAAACGCCACTGATCAGGACTGCCGATCCTGAAACCAGTAAGGCCCTGAAAAAACATGATCTTACCAAAGTCACCGTCTTTTCGCATTCGGATGATTTCCAGGGTTTTAGGTTCAAAATGCATACGGTATCCGATCAACAACTTCACCCCGGCAGCCTTACAGGCATCTACCATTTCCTGGCCCTGACTGGCTGTATTTGCCATAGGTTTTTCACAAATGGCGTGTTTCCCTGCCTGAGCTACCCCCAGAACATGTTCATAGTGCAGCCCATTGGGTGTTATAACATAGATGGCATCAATCTCCGGATTTTCTTTTACCTGATGGTAATTTTGATAATTGTAACAATTTTCCGCAGGTATGCCATATTTTTCCTGCCAGGTTTTAATCTTTTCCGGTGTTCCGCTGATCACTCCTGTGAGTTTAGCCCGTTTGCAGGCTTGCATGGCTTCAGCTACCCTGGTTCCATAACTGCCTAAGCCCATAATAGCTACTTTTAGAACCGGACCAACTGGTTTGTCCAGGAGGTTGAATGACCTGGCGGAAAGGCCATGAGCCACAACAGGAATACTTATTGCAGAAGATGCTAGACTGCTCAGAAAACGACGACGTGAGTTCATATTTATTTATTTTCGATGGTCTTAAATTTATAGATTATGTTATTAATATAAAAGGTTTTAACATTTTTATGGCGGCAGGATTTAATTTGATAGGACCGTTTAAAACCTTCAGTGATGTTAAGGTTGAAGATTAAGGATTAATTTAAAAGTATATCATGGTGAACCATCATCATTTAAAATGGATTGCCCCGGACGGAACAGAGATTTTCGCCCAGGTTTGGGAACCAACTCATACGAAGGCGCAGGCAATTGTCTGTCTGGTACATGGTTTGGGTGACCATACTTCCCGGTATGACCATGTGGCTCAGGCATTTTGTTCAGCCGGAATAATCCTTTTCGGAGCTGATTTAAGAGGGCATGGGCGTTCGGGAGGAGCCAGAGGACATATACCAAACCAGGCAGTTGTATTAAAAGACATAGACCTTCTGCTGGATCAGGCCAGATTAAAGTACCCTGCCTTACCCGTTTTTCTGTATGGCCATAGCATGGGAGGATTACTGGTTTTGTATTATGGCTTAAAGCAAAAACCTAAAATTATGGGTGTGATAGCCACTAGTGCTGGTTTACAGTCTTCCTTAGAAAAGCAACCTTTCAAAGTAATGGTGGTGAAAATATTGGGAGCAATCATGCCTCAACTGGTCCTTTCCAATGGCCTGGATGCTGAAACCGTTTCCAGAGATAAAAATGTAGTGGAAGCATATAAGCAGGATCCGCTTGTTCATGATAAGATATCTCTGGGTTTGGGAAAAATGTTGTTGGAGGTAAAAAACTGGACTATGAAGCAGGCCAATGAATTTGGTTATCCTTTGCTGATCATGCATGGAAAGGCTGATCAGTTGACCTATGCTACCGGTAGTGAAAAGTTTGCCGCTCTGGTACCTGAAAAAAGTAAGTTGGTTTTATGGAAAGATGCTTTTCATGAATTACATAATGAACCTGAGGGAAAAGATGTGATTCAGGAAATGGTTTGCTGGGTTTTGGGTAGGATGGAGGTTTAATCATAAGTTATGTTGGCTGACTGTATCATATAAAACATCCTACATTCCTCCATCTTTTGTGCTTAGTTCAGACAAATTCAACGGCAGTCTGCCCGGTCTGCTGTCGGCGGTCAAAGAATAACCAACACATCAAAGATCCCGGAAGATTTATTTGAATGTTCTGAACCCATGTCTCTTACTACTGTTTATTTTTTACCAGGAAAGGCAACTTGAAATGCATAAATATATTTTAATATTACTTTTATTTATAGGTCTGTCTTGCAAAACCATGAAAGATGAAAATGGGCAGGAGTTGGAATATCCGGCCACTCATGATTTCTCTCTTGACTCTTTGCAGTATCATACCTTTTTATATTTCTGGCAGGAAGCAGATCCTAATACCGGTCTGATTCCTGACCGCTCACCTACCGAGTCATTTTCCAGTATTGCAGCTACCGGATTTGGCCTGACAGCTTATTTGGTTGGGGTAGACAATGCCTACATCGACCGTGAGAAAGCAGCTGATCGTATTCATAAAACCCTTAAATTTCTTTGGGAAGCCCCACAGGATGAACGGGAATCACAAGTTGCTGGGTACAAAGGATTTTTCTACCACTTCCTGGACATGCAGACCGGATACAGATTTGAACAAGTGGAATTATCAACCATTGATACAGGTTTGCTTATGGCCGGAATTTTAACTTGCCGGGATTATTTTGATCAGGATCAGCCAATAGATCAGCAGATACGGGCTTATGCTGACTCTCTTTACCGTAGAGTTGAATGGAACTGGCCCATGCAAAGCAATGGCCTGATGAGTATGGGCTGGCATCCGGAATCTGGTTTTATAGAAAGTTACTGGTCTGGTTATAATGAAGCCATGATACTGTTGATCTTAGCCCTGGGATCACCCACCCATCCCATTTCAAAGGACTCCTGGAATCATTGGACCGATAATTATCTATGGGAAGACTTCTATGGCTATGAACAAGTGAATTTTCCACCATTGTTTGGCCATCAATATTCTCAAATGTATATTGACTTTCGGGAAATACAGGATGAATACATGCGTCAAAAGGGATTAGATTATTTTATTAACTCCCGGCGGGCTACTTTAAGTCAACAAGCTTATTGTATAGATAACCCAGGCAATTTCAAGGGGTATGGAGAAAACATTTGGGGATTAACGGCTTGTGATGGTCCGGCTAATCGAGGAGTAGGAGATACCATCATGTATCATACTTATTGGGCCCGGGGGGCAGCCGCTAATTATATTAACGACGATGGCACTATTGCACCAACTGCAGCCGGCGGATCCATTCCTTTTGCCCCAGAAGCCTGCGTTAAAGCACTGGAATATATGTATGATCAATTTGGATCACGTCTATATGGTAAATATGGGTTTAAAGATGCTTTTAACTTGAGCTATCCGGTTAAGGGAGGAAATGGCTGGTTTAATCAGGATTATCTGGGTATAGATCAGGGGCCTATTATTATTCAAATTCAAAATTACCGGAATGAAATGATCTGGGATTTAACCAAAAGGAATGAATATATAATAAAAGGATTGAAACAAGCAGGTTTTTCAGGTGGATGGTTGGAAAAGCTGGCAAATACTTACTGAAGTGTCTCCTACCTATGATATGGATGTCAAAGTATGCCAGGAGAGATCAGTCTTAATTAGGTAGTTGGTTGCAATATAAAGCAAGACCTTTCCCATATAATCAGATATGTCACTTATTATACAATGACAGTCTGCTGTCCGGAGATGTGTAGAACTTAATCATACCTACAATAATGCCCACCATACAGAAAATCACATAAGTAGGTGCTTTAATTTCCTCAGGTAATCCCCAATACAGAAACCATGATTGTTGCTAAACCTAAAAAGCTTAGGAAGCCACAAATATCAGTGACAGTGGTTAATATAATAGAAGAAGAGGTGGCGGGGTCCTGACCCAGGGCTTTCAATATGACAGGGATCACTGCGCCTGAAAAACCGGCAATCATCATGGAGATGATCATTGAGGTGCCAATCACCAGGGAAATTCCGATTGATGAAGCCCAGATGTAGACAATGATGGAGGTGACCAGGGCTACCACCACGCCATTTACAAAACCCACCATTAATTCCTTTCGGGCTACTCTAAACCATTGAGAAATTCTGATTTCTCTTAAAGCCAACCCTCTCATAGTAACTGCCAGGGCCTGAGAACCTGTATTGCCTGATTGACCAGCTACTACTGGTAAGAATACAGCCAATATGGTTATTTTGGCAATAGTATCTTCAAATAATCCTACGATCATAGAGGCCAGAAAAGCTGTGGCTAAATTAACATGCAGCCAGGGCAGCCGGCTTTTGACTGCTACAGAAATTTTAGATAAAGCCTGCTCTTCTCTGCTGGCCCCAAACATGGCCTGTATGTCCTCAGTAACTTCCTGCTTGGTAGCATTGATCAGTGCCTCATTTCTGATCACTCCTATTAATCGGCTATTTACATCAGTAACAGGGATCTGAAAGAAGTTCCCTTTTTCCATAATATCCACCACTTCTTCCCGGGAGGCATAAACATTCACCGGATAAGTAGGCTGAATCAGTTTTTGCACCTGATGTTCAGGTAATGACAGGGCAATTAACTGCAAGGATAATTCACCCAATAAGGTACCAGCTTCATCAATGATGTATACACTGGTAATTCTTCTGTCTTGCAACTTTCGCAATCGCCTTAAGACATCCTGAATTGTATTTTCCGGATAAAATGAAGTAACCTCTGTTTCCATCAGGTATCCGGCAGAATCTGGTTTGTAAGTCATAAATTCTTTCAACTCCCTTGAAAGCAGTGTGGGTAATAAGGCTAATTTCTTGAATGCTTCTTCCTGATCCAAACGGGATAGCCAGCGAGCACCCAAATGAGAATCAATCCTGGTAAAAAGGTCAATAAATAATTGCTCATTCATTTTTTGCATAACTTCTACCGCAGAATCCGGATTCAAACGGGCAAATATTTCTTTGGCCGTGGACGGAGGCAATGACTTCAGGTAATGCAGAATTTTTTCCACAGGAAACGCATCTACGGTGAGTGCGGCCTCTCTGGGAAACAATTCAAAATAGCTGTTGATTAGGTTTTGATTTACTTGAGCCGAAGTCTCTTTCATTTTTTCAGGAGTTATTTTAATCAAACTTTCCAGTGCTTTGAAGTAAAGCGGTCAATCCTATCCGGTACAATTCTCCCAATGCACTTCCTGTTTCTATTATCTGTTGGTTAAATTCATGGTCTCTTCTCAAACTGGTTTTTTTGATGTCTTCCAAATGTAAAGATCCGATCAGTATTCCGGCAGCATCCACTACCGGGATTGCTTTATAATCCAACCAGAACAGATGGTTTATGACTGATTGAATGGGCTCATCTGCCATAAATTTAGGGGTTTTGGTTTCCATTACTGTATAAACCGGATCATGTTCGTCAGCCATAATTAACTGATGTAGTTTAAGGATGCCGCTGAGTTTTCCGGTTTTGTCAGTAATATATATCTCCGGTGAGACTAGTTTTCTTTCTTTTTTGAGCATTATTTCTGCTTCCCGAATAGTGATTTGCTGAGGTATAGTAAATACCTTAAGCTTCATAAAGGCCCCAACGGTGTTTGTAGAAAACTGTAACTTTTGCCGGATCTTTTGGCCCAGTTCCGGAGATATTTTTTTTAAAACTTTATGACGAAACTTTTTATCTGTTTGTCTGATAATTAGTTCAAGTAATTGAAATTCCAGTTTTTCTAACAAGGCCAGGGCCAAATCAAAATCTATTAATTCAATGCACTTGGCCGCCCTGTAACTGTTCATGTGAGAAATGATCTTTAAAGTAATCTCCGGGGATGTATTCTGTATAAATGCAGCAATTTGGGAATATGATGACTTTTCCAGAATGCCTACAGCTTCAGGAGTATGCAGTTCTATAAATCTTTCAATGATGGTCTGGTCGGTATCCACTGGTTTATTCTTTTAATAAGATTGATTGGTTTTCATTAAATACTTTGGCCGGAATGGTTACCTGACCTTCCTCTGTGTCCAAAAGAACGGAGGTTGGATCAATTCTGGCAATTCTTCCCCTGGTTGAGCCAATTTGGACCTGATCACCAACCCGATACATTTTTCTGACATAAAAAGCAGCTAAAATATTCGTCACTACAGTGCGCGCTCCTAACCCAAAAGCCAGGGCGGCACCAAATAGCAGGGCTGCTATAACGATATTTACAAGGGTAATTAAAAAAGAGATTTCGATGCCAATTTGGTCTACAGCTATAATAATAGCAGTAAAAACCACCAGTAATTGAGCAATTCTACCCAGGGTGTTACCATAAGAAAGTCCAACCTTTTTACTTACAGAACTGATGATGCCAGCCAGGATCTTTCCTACAAATATAGCTACTACAATTATTAATATGGCAGCTAAAATATTGGGAGAATATTGAAGAATACTTTCCATCCAATCTTTAATGATCGATAGACCCAGAATATCAGTGATCAAAATAAAAAAGGACAAAAAAATCAGCCAGAAAAAGACATTCCCAATGAAATTAGCTGGTCGTTGAAGGTTGATTTGTAGTGCATTGGATTTAAACCATATCTGAATCAGCCTGTTTAAATAACCCATTAATTTGATTACCAGGAATTTCACCAGTTTTCCCAGCAAATATCCTATGCCTAATATTAAAACAGACAGCAATAATTTAGGAATAAACTGTAAAACTTCGTCTCCAAAGCTGGTTATCATGCTTTTCAGTTGGTCAACTAAATTATTTATATCCATTTGAGACTTTTATAAATGCAAATGCCGATTCATTCGAATTGAAATTAACAAAACTTAATCTTAATTTATCTTATCATTAGGTTTAAAAAAGTCAATACACTTAGATTCAAGAACTAAGAGCTTCAGATAAAATAATAAGACACTGTTATGTATTCAATACTTTTATCTTTATAGTGATATCAGACTTCAAATTATCTGCTTCTTCTTCAACTCAGGGATTTCATCATTGTTTTTTTACTTTGACAACCACAAACTGTAATAAACCATTAATAATCATCATTTTATTACATAGACTTGGTTAAAATGATTTAGATTTTCATATTTATATTCTAAAATTTATTAGCTGTATCTGACGTTAACAAATTGAAAACAACAATGCAGGCTTTAGCATCCATATCGACCGCTTTGATCTACTTAGTTCTATCCATTGGAATTAACCTAAACCTGCATTATTGTGAAAATAAGATCAAAGATGTACATCTTGAGTTTAGAGCTCAAAATAATATATTAAATTATTGCCATCAGGAAGGCCAAACTGATTGTTGTGTAACTCATCAGGAAAATAAAGAGGAGGAATGTACCGATTGTTGCACTTTTATACATAAAATTTACAGGCTAAAGGATGAACAAAATACAGATTATAAAAAATCCTTTCTATCCCCTTTATATCAAGAATTACAGGAATTTAAAAGGTTTGTACCGAAGGAAATATTCATACAACCCTTGGTGCTTTTTCAGATACCTGCAGGAAAATCCGTCTATTTGCTAAACTGCGCCTTCATTTACTACGGATAATTACCAGTTTATTTCAAGATAAAGGAAGCTGAAGGACTGCTCTATCAGTGGAAAATCAGTTCCTTTTTTAACAAATCTTAGGTTCAATCTTATTTATCTATCACAATAATTCAGAAAAAATGAAATCAATATATATGATGCTATTGGCTGTTTTTATGCTTTCCTCTTTTGTCAGCCCTGCTAATGCCCAGCAGAAAATCAAAGGTAAACTTACTGAATCAACATTTGAAGTAAAAGGTGTATGCAAGATGTGCAAGGAAAGGATAGAGGATGCCGCCATTTATACCAAAGGGGTGAAATATGCCCAGTGGGATCAGGAAACCCAGAAATTACAAGTAGTATTTAAACCTGCTAAGGTTTCGGAGGAAACCATTCATCAAAATATTGCCAAGGCTGGTCATACCACCAACAAAGTGGAAGCCACTGCCCAGGCATACCAGCAATTACCGGCCTGTTGCAAATACCTGGAGGTTGATTCTCATTAGGATGTTGAAAGCAGTAATATTCCTTGTGAGCATTTTTGTGCTACCCGTTTCCCTTCTTTACGGACAAACCCTGAAAGGCAGGGTAGTAGAACAGGTGCATGTCCATCAACAGCATGATGATGTCCATCATGTTCCGTTGATGGGGGTAAATTTATATTGGTCGGGTACCACAATAGGCACCAGTACAGATAGTCTGGGGCTGTTTGAATTAAAGAAAATTCCTGATGTTAATCAGTTGGTGGTGCAATATGTGGGTTATGAAACGGATACCTTATTGATTGGAGATCAACAGGAAATTGAGCTCTCTCTTTCTCAGGGACATACCCTGGAGGAGGTTACCATCACTTTCAGAGAAAAAAGCATTTCCCTGGATCCGCTTAACCCCTTAAATACCCATACCATGAATGAAGACGAGCTTTTTAAAGCGGCTTGTTGTAATTTGTCAGAGAGTTTTGAGACTAATCCATCCATTGATGTATCTTTTACCGATGCTGTTACCGGTAGCAGGCAGATTCAAATGCTGGGGCTGGCCGGGATTTACAGTATGATCACTGTAGAAAATATGCCGATGGTGAGGGGACTGGCTTCCATTGATGGGCTGACTTATATTCCCGGCACCTGGATGCAATCTATTCAGGTGACTAAGGGTACTGGTTCAGTAGCAAATGGTTATGAGAGCATTACTGGTCAGATTAATGCAGAATTGAAAAAACCTGTGGGTAAAGAACCTGAAAAGTTATTTGCCAATTTATATCTGAATGAAAGCGGCAGAACTGAATTGAACCTTAACCTATCCGGTCAAGTCAGTGACAAACTTTCCAGTGGCCTTTTATTACACTCGGCAGTAAGGCCCTTTGCCATAGATAGGAATGAAGATACATTCATGGACAACCCTACCGGGGAAAATCTAATGATCATGAATCGGTGGCAATTCAATTCAAAACAGTGGGAAGCCCAGGTTGGGATCAAAGGGATAAGGATCAACCACCAGGCGGGACAATTGGAAAGTGAAGTTGAAAAGGATAGCCAAACCAAACCATATGAAGTTGATTTAGGCACTGACCGGTTGGAACTTTGGGGGAAGATGGGCTATGTTTTTCCGGAAAAACCATACCAGAGCATTGGATTGCAGGTATCAGGTATATACCATGATCATGATGCTACATTTGGCTTAAACCAGTATCATGGGCAGGAAAAAGCGTTTTACACCAACCTGATCTTTCAATCAATTATAGGGACATCAGCCCATCAGTATAAAATCGGGTTGAGCTATCTGACAGATGATTATGATGAGATCTTCAATGATCAGATATTTAATCGTACAGAACATGTACCCGGAGCTTTTCTGGAGTATACTTATAAGTATTTTGAGCATTTAACAGTTGTGGGTGGTATCAGGGCAGACTACCACAACTTGTATGGGTTGTTTTTTACTCCCAGACTCCATGCCCGTTATGGAATTGATGAAAAAAGTACCATGCGATTATCCCTGGGGAGAGGCTTGCGGGTAGCCAATATCTTTAGTGAAAATTTAGGTATGATGATCAGCGCCAGAAGCCCTGAAATTATCAGGACAAACCCGGAAGGAGCATATGGTCTGAACCCGGAGATAGCCTGGAATGGAGGACTGAACTTTACCAGGGAATTTATGATCAACTACAGGGAGGGCTCTTTTTCTCTTGATTTTTACCGCACCCAATTCAGGCAACAGGTGGTAGTGGACCGTGAAATCGCCAGGGATAAGATCCTTTTTTACAACCTCGAGGGAAAATCATTTTCCAATAGTTTTCAGATGGAAGTTAATTATGAGCTGATAAAGCTGCTGGATATGAGGTTGGCTTATCGTTGGTATGATGTCAGAACTACTTTCAATGATCAGTTGATGAAAGCGCCTTTAGTGGCCAGTCACAGAGCCTTCCTTAATTTAGCTTATGAAGGACTGAGAACCTGGAATTTTGATTATACATTTCAATGGACCGGGGCTAAACGGATTCCCGGTTCTGCTGCCGTAGATATGTCAAATTATTCACCGGATTTCACTCTGATGAATGCTCAGATAACTAAAACTCTGGGAAACCTGGAAGTTTACCTGGGTGTAGAAAACCTGCTTGATTTCAGGCAGGATAATCCCATTATGGGAGCCGAAAATCCATTTTCAGAAGATTTTGACAGTGCCATGATCTGGGGCCCAGTATTTGGCCGTATGACTTATTTAGGAGCACGATTTAAATTAAATTAATTGAATAGCGGTTTGGAAATATCCGGTTATAAAAAGAGGCAATCTTTTACAAGGTTGCCTCTTTAGTATTGTAATCTCCGATTGTTTGATCGGAACCCTGATCTTAGTATTTCTAAAAAAATGGTACTTAAAATGATCAGAAAAAATAGTTCCAGATGATATTAATTATTCAAAACCCGTGCCACCTGGTATTTACCCTGTTTGTAGGCCAGAAACTCACTATATTGGGGCAAGTTTTCTGCATATTGTAGATCATTTCTACATATATATTCTCACAACGACGAAATTCGGGGGCATTTCTGCTGCCTGCTGTCATCCTTTGACATATAATGCCAGGTATACCAATACCCCCTGATCCCACTGCGTACTGAAGGGTGAGGAAGTGGAAGGGGTGTCACTAAAAGCAGCTTATTTAGAGCAACTTCTGCTATATGAATCATGTATTTAAAATTAAATATTAGGATATTTTCAAACATTTGCCTGTCTGATCCACTTTAAGCAGCATAGTTGAATTATTAGAACTTCTTGATGGATTCGTTGACCCAATTAACTTTAGGAGCTGCCGTAGGAGAGTTGGTGGCGGGAAAAAAGCAGGAAATAAAGCCATACTATGGGGCGCTATTGCCGGAACCATACCAGATCTGGATGTGATAGCCGGAAATTTTATGGATACGGTAGATGCTATGGCATTTCATAGAACGGTGACTCATTCCATCACCTTTGCCCTGGTGGTATCCCCTTTATTAGGATTTGCTTTGAAAAAAATACATAAAAACCTGGATGTTAGCTGGATGCGCTGGACCTGCTTGTTTTTCCTGGGTTTCGTGACCCATGCCTTGCTGGATTGTTTTACTACTTGGGGAACCCAAATTTTCTGGCCATTTAATCAAGCCCGGATCGCCTTTAAAAGCATTTTTGTGATTGATCCCCTTTACACCATACCTCTGCTAATATGCCTGATATGGCTGATGTTTTTACCCAGGCAGCACCTAAAAAGAAGGAGGCTTAACATTTTAGGACTTTCTGTCAGTACTGGCTATCTGCTACTAACCCTGCTGGCCAAGAATCAGGCTAACCAGGTTTTTGAGTCTTCTTTTGCCCGACAAAATCTTACTATTGACCGTTACTCAACCCGTCCGGCTCCTTTTAGTATCATTCTCTGGACCGTTAATGCTGAAACTGAAAATGGTTACTACATCGGTTATTATTCTTTTCTGGACAAGGATCAGAATATTGAATATGCCTATTATCCTAAAGATCATGACCAGTTAACCCAAAACATTCCAATGAGTCCCAATATCCGGCAACTTATTAACCTGTCTGATGGCTGGTTCACGATTGATCCGGCTCCACATGGTATTATTTACCATGACCTTCGCTTTGGTCAGCTGTCCGGATGGCAGGATACATCCGGGGAATTTGTTTTTTCCTACAGGATCGTGGAAGCAAACGGGGAAGTGCAGGTGGATGAAATAAATAAGGAAATAGGTGATGGAATGGCCCTTTTAGGTGCCCTTTGGAAAAGGATTTTGGGGAATTAAATGAACGATCACATGGTTATTACATGCATTAAATAAAAGCTAATATTAAATGCATAATAAAAAAAGTTTATGAATAATTGAACTATAGGTTCAGGGGAATCTCACCCCGAAACCTATCAGATAGTAACAGTAGCTGGAAAAGATCTACTCAAATCTATCATCAATGAAACCCAAATAGCCAGGGAAACAAAAAAGTTACGATAGCGGTCCAGATGGCATATAGGGGAATGTATCGGGCAATCACTTTTTCCACTCCATCAAGGCTTCCTTTTTTCAAAAGCACCCGGATAAGTTGAATGGCTACCAAGATGAGATTTAGTAAGATCAAGATATTTGCTCCCAGTACTGCAGTTCTGTTGGGTGTGATGCCCCATTCAGAAATTCGAAATACTATGGCCGAAAGGGCAATCCCATTGACAATGATGGTTACCAGGGCCAGAAGGAACAGGATCCAGAGCTGATTAGGGGTTTTAGTACTGTGGGAGGATTCTGCCAGAGCAAAGAAAATGATGGCCATCACACCTACAAGCAATAGGTTGAAAATCAGCAGAAATTCCCGGTCGTTGTAGGGGTCCTGGCCAGAATAGGTCATTGCCAGCAAGTATATCACCAGCATCACCAATACCAATGGACTGAATAGTTTGGCAATCAGGGGTGAAATCTTACCCACCAGTTGTGGATTGGTTTGGATAAAATAAGTTCCCATAATAGGAACGGCCGGAAGTCCAAAAATGACTATATGTTCGAAGTAAAAGTCTTCAATATGCCATCCTATCAATCCAAATAATACAATGGTGATTCCGGACATAATACCCCCGGCAATTAAGAATAGGGTAGACATTACCAGTAAGTCTCCATTATATTTTAAAAATCCCAAACGCAATGACTGGCTTCCAGGTTTTTTACTAATATATGAAAAACCCATGACGGACCAGAGAAATAACACCAGGTGAATACAAGCTAATATGGTAGTATCACTTTTCTGAAGATCCGGTAAGGAATTAATATAAAACAGACTGATCAGTATGGTGCCTGTCATTGCCGTAATTTTGCCGGCGGATAATTGATGCTGCCAGGCAAAATAAGCAGAAAGAGCCGGAAAAATAATGAATCCCATGTTTCTGGAATAGAAAAATTCCTGCTCAAGTGAAAAAAAAGTAGGTAATTTTGCCAATAAACCTGCCAGTACAGAGACGATGAGTACAAACCATAATTCCCGGCTGGTATCCCGGTGGATCTGTTGGGTTTCATAATTCAACCTTTCATACCAGCATTTCGCCAAAAGATTTCCTTTGAGTTCAGGATACATTGAATTGAATGTTTGCTTAAAATCCACCTTATTTTGGCGGTACATCTTTTCCAAATGATTGGGGTCATTCAAATGATTCAATAGTTCTTCTTTCATATTTATAGTGTATTTTCGTGTACAGGTTTATTAAATCCATTAATTCTAAATTTGTCATTCAATTATGCCGGCTAAGTTTTTTTCAGAGTACTTTGAACTGCAAAGTAAATATGTAAATTTTTTACTTTTGAGATCTTATTAATTTTTCAAGTGCTTTTAGATGATCATCGAAGGCTTTTTTACCTTCCCTGGTCATAAAATACCTGGTATTGGGCTTTCGGCCTACAAAAGTCTTTTTCACTCCAATAAAATCTTCTTTTTCCAATGCTTTCAGGTGACTGGCCAGATTGCCATCGGTTACTTCCAGGAACTCCTTCAGCGCATTGAAGTCAAGTGTGTCATTTACTGCTAAGGCAGACATGATACCCAGCCTTATCCGGCTCTCAAAAGCTTTATGTAGACCAATGATTGAAATTTTCACCGTTCGTACCTCAAATGCATGTAAATACCATAAATAATATGCACTAACCCAAAACCAATGGCCCATAACAACAATCCATAACCAACAAAATAAGCGCTGATCAAACCTAACCCTATCTGTACCAATCCTAGATATTTTACTTCTTCATAAGTAAACTTACTGGCGTTGTACAAAGCCAGCCCATAGAATATCAAGGTTAGAGAAGCTATCAAACTGGTTAAACCATGTGTCAATAAGATCAGAATCAGTAGTCCTCCCGACACTAAAGGTACTGCCATATTGAACAAAAGCCGCCTTGAGGTAGCATTCCAAACCTTCTCTCCTCGTTTATGTGCGCTTTTATATGAAAAATAAACTGCGGTTATCAGGGCCAGCACCAAAATGATCAGCCCCAGCAAAATGATTATCCACAAGTTACCGGATTGTCCACTATTTTCGAAATACTGAAAGTTGGGGCGATCAGGATCAAAGCTTAAAATTGTATAGGCAATATAGGCTCCGGCCAAAGCATAAATGCCTGCCATTATTCCAGCCCAGCCGGAAAGGGACAAAAACTTGGAAGAGCGCTCCATCATAGACCTAATCTCAGTCAGATCCCGGAGATAATCCTGTTCATTTTTCATCTAAAAGTACTTTGAATTGCAAAGTTAAATAAATATTTAGATACTGACAAATAAAAAAATTATTACCCGGTTTTTATAAGACTCCTGGATCAGGTGTAGCAGGATTTTATTTAATCAATTCAATTTTAAACGGCCTTTTCATTTTTTAAATACTGATGTTTAATTCTGAACTTAACTATACATTGTTGATATATTTCAAGTTATAGTTAATATTGACCTGGTATATTGGTGTTGCTTTATTTGTTATAAGTCCAGGAGATCAAATGGATTTAAAGAAAATTTACACGGATTTAAAAATTATTTCAAATCCCGATTGTTTTAACCGGCAAGTTTATAACCTTTGAATTTCAGGAAGTTTTAGCCTTAAGGCTGCCGTATGGAATACTGGGTGGGGTATAACCAATTTTTTCAACTTAACTTTTCAAAATGGATAAAAGACCAACTTCATTTCCTGAGCAAACCCAGGAGAAACAATCAGGGCAGGAACTTTGATTGAAATTAAACCTGACTGAACTCAGGCAGGCCTTTTTAACATCCGGAGATAGATATGTTTTTAATCGCCAAAAGCGCTTAAAACCAGGCTTCTGCCACCTCCATGATTTCTATGCTCACATAAATAAATGCCCTGCCAGGTTCCCAGGTTCATCTGCCCATCTGATATCGGGATCATAACCGAATTTCCCAAAATGGATGCTTTAAGATGGGCTGGCATATCATCTGGTCCTTCCATGGTATGTTCATAATACGGTGCATTTTCAGGGACCATTTGGTTAAAATGACTTTCAAAATCCTCCCTGACAGTAGGGTCTGCATTCTCATTGATGGTCAATCCGGCCGAAGTATGTTTGATGAACACTTGTAGCATACCTTTATTGACTTCTCTGATTTCAGGAAATTCCCGCTGAATGGTACTGGTGATCAAATGAAAACCTCTGCGGTAACTGTTTAATTTAATTTCTTTTTGAAAAAACTTCATACTTTTTACATTTTATCTTTCATAAGCTCCCAGGTCCGGTAATGAATCTCTGGCCTGGCCTGTCAGGTCCTGTGATATCCCTTCGATGATCAATCCCTGGTCCTGAGCCGGCGAGAGCGTATCTAACTGATAGCCATAATTCTCAGGGTCAATAAACCTGGGTGACTCATTTAATATATTTTGGTTGATATCCAGGTTTTGCAAATCAGTTTTGAAAAGATTGTAGCCCAACGATAAAGTAACAGGTGCTCCATTGACCTGGCTTATCAATATTTCATTATCCAGGTCACCCCAAACAATACTGTTATACATCTCAACCTGAAGCGGTTCAATAAGTTCCCGATTCAGGTGATTACTGACGGCCAGTAAGGGAGTTTCCCTGAAAAAATCAAAGGAATAATTGGCCAAAGTACAGTGAAAATAAGTATAGTTACCCCCAGCCAGGTTGGCCACACAGTAGTTGACACAATTGTTTATCAATACATTATATACCAGAAGATCTGAAGTAAAACTGAGAATGCCTGCATTGGCCATATTTTCTATGATGGTGTGGGAGAGGACCAGGTCCGGGATAGTATCCTGATCAGGTATTCCCAAATAAATACCATTAATGGCATTTCTGATCTCAGCATGTTTTATCTGGTTATTTTTACTAGTACTGGCAAAAAAAATACCTTTCCATTGGGCAAAAGCGTCTATTATATCCAGACGTGAATTGGTGAATATCACTGGTTGTTCTGCTGTTCCATTTACATTTAAACTGCCGGCAACCAACAGGGAGGCATTGATGTCGCAAAAGATTTTGGTACCGGGATCAATGGTTAAGCTACAATTTTCATCCACTAAGACAGAATCCATCAATACAATAGGTTTTTGACTGGTCCAGGTTGTATCACAATTTAAAATGCTTTTAGGCAAAAAGAAAGCATCCTGGCCCCATGCCACAAGTTTTACATCCTGAACTTTTTCATTGAACCGGAAAACTACGGAATCTTTGACCAGGAATGGCAGGTCCTCTTGGGCCGGATCAATTTTTACTTTTACTAGTACTAATAAGCTGTCCCTTCCCAGGATGAATTGATCTTCAAATATTTTACCTTCTTCGCCATTCAGGATCAATTGGTAAGGAGAGGCAGGTTCTCCTAGTTTTATCTGATCAATTACAATGGCATTTTCTGAAGGATTGAATACTCTAAATCTTTTAGTCACACTTCCCACTGTAGAAAACAGGGTATCAAATATCACTGAATCCCGGGAAAATCTAAGATCAAAAGCTGGATTATCAATGACTTTTTCCTGTTCCGGTTCACAGGATAATCCCAATATAAAGATATTGGCACTTAACAAAATTAAAAAGAAATTTTTGGATTGGATCATGCCATCAAGGGCTTATTTCAAGCCTCCTTCTTTTAGCTTTTCTGCATTTTCCGCAATTCTAAGCTGCTCAATAAAATCGTCAATTTCTCCATCCATGATTACCGGCAGGTTATAAACTGTATAGCTAATACGATGATCGGTTACCCTTCCCTGGGGGAAATTATAAGTGCGGATTTTATCGGAACGGTCTCCACTACCTACCATGGTTTTCCTTTGAGCCCCAATAGCATCATTATGCTTTTTTAATTCTATTTCATAAAGCCTTGATCTTAGTACCTTTAATGCCTTGTCAAAATTCTTAAGCTGGGATTTTTCATCCTGGCAGGAAACAACGATCCCGGTAGGAATGTGGGTAAGTCGTATGGCTGAATAGGTTGTATTAACTGATTGTCCTCCCGGTCCTGAAGAACAAAACGTGTCTTTACGCACATCATTCATGTTGATTTCTACTTCCACATCTTCCATTTCCGGCAGCACTGCCACACTGGCGGCAGAGGTATGAACCCTTCCCTGGGCTTCTGTGGTAGGTACTCTTTGTACCCGGTGTACACCTGATTCAAACTTCATCATCCCGTATACATCTTCTCCTGAAATAGTGCTGATAATTTCCTTATAGCCTCCGGCCGTCCCTTCAGTATAATCCAGAACACTCATTTTCCAGCCCCTGTTTTCAGCAAATCTTTGATACATCCGAAACAGGTCACCGGCAAATAACGCAGCTTCATCACCTCCGGTACCAGCCCTGACTTCCAGGATCACATCTTTGCTGTCGTTAGGATCTTTGGGAATCAACATTTTCTTTATAGTGTCTTCCAGTGATTCTTTTTGGGGATAAAGATCCTCCAACTCAGATTTGGCCATTTCTCTGAACTCCGGATCTTTTTCTGTTTCCAGCATCTTTTTGGCGCTGTCAATATTGTCCAGAATATGCTTATATTCCTGGTATTTATGGACAATTTTTTCAAGGTCTTTATATTCTTTACTTAATTGGGAGTATCTTTTCATATCTCCCATGATATCCGGCTGAACGATTAGCTGACCAACCTCTTCAAACCTGTGTTTTATCGCTTCTAATTTCTCTAACATGATATATTATCTAAGAATAAGCAAAAATAAGAAATATGATGCTTATTTTATAGAAAACTCAACCATCTTACAATCAGGTATATGAGAAATCTCTTTTAAAATATTTATAATACAAATGTATTCTTTTGTCATTTTTTGTAATTTTTTTCCAGAACCAAGCAGGTATATTTGTTTCATCAGCATATTTTATTGGGTGTTAATTAGCTGATAATGCTTTTTAAATGATGACCTTACTTAAGAATTAAGAATTTAAATTAAATGACCATGTTTAAAATTTACAAATTGCTATTGGTGATGTTTTTTAGTCTTATATTTCAAATAGGACAAGCGCAGGACTATAAATTTCACTCAGTATTCATTTACAATTTCACAAAATATATTGAATGGCCTTCTTCCTATAAAAGTGGAGAATTTGTAATTGGCGTATTAGGAAAGTCTACTGTATCAGATAAACTTAAGGAAATGGCTGCCATTAAATCCGTGGGCTCTCAGCCAATTTCTGTGAAAGAGTACAGTTCAGTAGAAGAAATTGGAAAGTGTCATATTCTGTTTATTCCGGATAATAAAAGTAATTTTCTGGAAAATGCTATTGCAAAATTCACTTCCAGTCCTACCCTCCTGATCACAGAGAAAGCAGGTATGGGTAAAAAAGGAAGTGGAATTAATTTTGTATTGCAGGGAGGCAAATGGAAATTTGAATTGAATAAGACTGCTTTGGAACAGGCTCAGTTAAAGGTGGCAACCGATCTGGAAAAACTTGCTATTGTAATCTAAGCTATGTAAGAAATTATACCTAAAATAATTTATACAAGTATAAAAACAATAAATCCTATAAAATCATAGTAAAGTTATTTTTTTGTCAAAAAGAGAAAAATGTAAAATGAAAAAAGCAAGATTTACCATCGGGAACAAAATATTGGGAGGATTTCTGATCATCATTATTATATTTTCCCTATATGTGGTATATAGTGTGATTATCAATAACCACAATAATAAGACCATATTAAAATCCTCTGAAATTACTGACCCTTCGGCCAAATATTTGGAAAATTTTAAACAACTGGTGATCCGATCACAAATGTATATTACCAACTGGGTTTACCTTTCTAAAAATAATGATGATAAACAGGCCTTGAAGTCAATTCACAATATGGAATATAGTGAATTGAAGGAAAACCTGAATGAGTTGATCACTTACTGGGACAGCCAGAAAGAAGTGGATCAAATGGATTCCATTTTCACTCAATTTGAAGAGTTGTTAAGTGTGCAGAAAGGCGAAATCATGGACCAATTGAAAACTTTTGAAGACTATGAAGACCCGATGATCAAATTTATGGCAGTTGAGGCCATAGAAAGCCAGATTTTACCTAAATCAGCAGTTATAATAGCTCAACTCCAGGAAATTATTGATCTGAAAAACAAGGAAGCTATGGAAGCCAAACTGGAAGTGATTGCTTCTTCTCAGCAATTAAAGCGCAATACCATCATTTTGGGAATTGTGGTGGCTGTTATCGGTATTATAGTGGCTTTAATCATGTCCAGGTCTATTACAAAACCGATCAACTTTCTTAAAGAGATCATTAAGAAGTTGGGTAAAGGTGAATTGCCTGAAAATGAAAATAAGAAATTTGGAAAAGATGAAATTGGAGAAATGGGTCAGGCCGTAGATCAACTGGTGAATGGTTTAAGATCAACTTCATTGTTTGCTGAAAATATAGGCAAAGGTAACTATGATTCAGAATTTAAGCCCCTTAGTGAACATGATGTATTAGGGAATGCCCTGATTGAAATGAGAAGTAACCTGAAAAAGGTATCTGAGGAAGACAAACGCAGAAATTGGGCTACTGAAGGATTGGCGAAATTTGGTGAAATTCTGCGGAAAAATAATGATAATATAGAAAAGCTGTCTGACCAGATCATTTCCAATCTTATTAAGTATCTTGAGGCCAATCAAGGTGGGCTTTATATCATCAATGAAGAAAATGAAAAATACTTGTCATTGGCTGCTTGTTATGCCTGGGATAAGAAAAAATACCTGGAGCAAAAGATTTATGAAGGAGAAGGTTTGACAGGACAGGCCTGGATTGAAAAAGATACTATCTACCTGACTGAGGTTCCGGATGATTATGTTTCCATTACCTCCGGTTTGGGTGAGGCCAATCCAAAAAGTATTTTGATTGTTCCTTTGAAAGTGAATGATGAAATATTTGGCGTGATTGAAATAGCTTCCTTTAATGAATACAGTGAATATGAAATTGAGTTTGTGGAGAAAATTGCTGAAACCATCGCATCTACTATTTCATCGGTGAAGATCAACCAAACCACCCAAAAACTGCTGGAAGAATCTACTGAACTGACCGAACAAATGAGGGCTCAGGAAGAAGAAATGCGTCAGAATATGGAAGAATTACAAGCCACACAGGAAGAAATGCAAAGAGCTAACAAAGAAAGGGAAGCCAAAGAGCGGATTGTAAATTCCACCAATATGATGTTCGAACTGGATACTGAATTCAGAGTTACCAATGTAAACCTGAAAGTGAAGGAGATCCTGGGTTATGAAACAGAACATCTTAAAGCAAAACCTATTTCCTCCATTATGCTGGATAAGGAATCTTTTGAACTGGCAAAAAAAGCCGTGAATAATGATGAAACCTGGTCAGGAGTTATTAAATTAGCACATAAGAACAATCAGGAAGTGGTGGCTAAAGTATCAGTGGGTAAAACCATGGATGCAATGCACCAAAGCCATAAATTCCTGCTATTTGCTATAGATATAGCCCAGGTTACAGCATAATTGGTATAATGAATTATAAACGGTTTTTTTATTTAGCTTTTGGATTCATAGTATTAGCCTGTGAACCTCCTCCGCAAAATCAGGAAAATAAGGCACTTACTGAAGAGATTCAAAGTCGTGAAATCAGAAAAATAGAAGAAGGTGATATAATCAATGAGGCATTAAAGGTGGGAAATCAAATAGCTGATACCACTCAAAAAACATTAGCCGGCAATCTGGTTAATGCCATACAGGATCAGGGGATAAGAGGTGCCATTCAATTTTGTAATTTGGCCGCTTATCCCTTGGTTGATTCTTTACAGAAAAAATTGAATGTTCAAATTAAAAGGACATCCCTTCAAACCCGAAATCCTGACAACCAACCTACCAGCCTGGAGAAACAGTTACTTGAAGCCTACCACTATAATGCTGAAAACAATCTTGCCCTGGAGCCTGCCATTCAGGAAATAGATGAAGCTTACCTGTTATTTGCCAAACCTATCGTGATAGGTAATCCCTTATGTCTGAACTGCCACGGTGAAGTTGGTAAGCAGGTGCAGTCAGAAAATTACCAGATTATCAAGGGATTATATCCGGAAGATCAGGCCACAGGCTATCAGGAAGGTGATCTTCGGGGTATGTGGAGTATTAAAATACCTAAAAACGAAATTATAAAAAACCTTTAATTCTTAAAGACCTATTCCCTCGGTCTTTTTTATTGTATCCGTTTTGTGCTGAAATAAGGGAGTTTGATTTTCTAAACAGGATTCACAGACTCATTTAATTAACTTATTTCACAATAAGGATTTCAAAGCAATTGATTTAAAACACAAACTTTTTTCACTTTTTTTTATTTAGTCTTACCGTTTTCACACCCCAATGTTGCGTAAAGGATAAACCATCAAAATCAAAAAGCCATGAAAACAATAATATTTTATAGGTTATCCTTTTTGTACTTAGTTTGCATTGGGCATATTTTATTTTTATCCAGTTGTGAGGAAAAACTGGATCAGGCTGAAATCAAGGCCCGTGAAATTAATGATCTCATTAATAATTTACAATATGATGCCAACCAATTATTAAATGTTCAGCCTACCGGAAGTGAAGCACAACTAAGAGCTGAAACAAACAGTGAAAATCAAAGTCCTTATCGGCAGGGAGGGAGCCTGGTAACCTGTATAAAAAGAGACTATTCCTTAAAAACTAATTTTGAAGACGTAGCTATCTTGCGGCCCACTAATGGGATCATTTTTCCCGGTGCTTTGGTTATCGGCGACGAAAATATGCTGGATGGTGCTCCTACTCCCTTAATAGTGGACCGGGCTCCGGCTAACTTGCGGATAGACCTGCCGGGTATGGGGGAGGAAGGTAGTCTGGTAGTGGAAAATCCCAATAACAGTACAGTTGGAGCTGCCATCGATGATGCCCTTGACTGGTGGAATAATAATGCCTATCGTGAAGGTTATGTTAACCCAGCCTATATTTCCTATAAATCATCCAGTTCTTATTCCTCAGAACAACTTTCGCTGGATGTAGGATTAAATGTGGCCTGGGCCACCGGAGATGTAGCTTCACAATTTAACTATACATCCAGTACTACCAAAAAAGTGGCTATGCTGGCTTTTAAGCAGGGGTTCTACTCTGTTACCCTAAATACTCCTGATTCACCCAGCCAGTTATTTGCTCCTGAAATTTCAGTAAGTGATTTGGAAAGTAAAATCAATAACAATGCTCCCCCGGCCTATGTGCATTCTGTGATTTATGGTCGAATCATAATATTTAGGATGGAATCCACTACAGCTACCAGTAGTGCAGAATTGGCAATAGCACTGGAATATGCTGCCGGTGTCACTGATGTTTCCGGCAGTACTGAAACGAAAATTAAAAGCATATTAGCTAATTCCTCCACCACTGTGGTTACAATTGGTGGCAATGCAGCAGTGGCTTCCGAAGCAGTGAGCGCTAAAAATAAAGGGGATCTGGATAAAATTATTAAAGGGGAAAATGCAGTGTACAGTAAGAATAATCCAGGTGTGCCTATTGCTTATACCATAAGGTATTTAAAAGACAATGAAATTGCAAAAATGGGTTATTCCACTGATTATTCTGTAACAGAATGTAGTAAATCCCTTGTCCCTGGCGCTCGTATCACTATTCAGAATGATGCGGGATATGTAGTAAGAGCTGTAGCACGCTATAAAGATGCCAATGGAGCTTCCAAAAGTAAATCTACCGGAAACTTCAGCGCCGGCTTTGTCAGGAGGTTAGATCTTCCGGCCGGAGCCCATGATATATCCTTAGACGTTGATTATAGAAGTGTGTTTGATTGGTTTGATTTATTTACTCATAAATTTAGTGTGCCTACCCAGCGATGTTATAAAACCTGGGGTACCTTATTTGATCGCAGATATGCTACTCAATCTTGTAATTAATTAGCAGGATACTTCATTTGTTTTGTATAAATTGACTTTCTGATTTCTCGTAGGCAAGCTCCAGTTTACGGGTGATATCCAATATTTGCAAAGAATCCTTTTCTGGTTTGCCGGATATGGTTTTATAAGCCTGGTCCAGCAACTGGATTGCAGCCTCATAATCATGCAAAGCCAGCAAACAAGCCCCTAGTTTTTGCTGGCTTTCTGTTACCCTTTCATCACCGGGGTCCAGGTTGTCTTTACGTATCTGGTAAGCCTGGGCCAACAGCTCTTTAGCTTGCCAAAGGTTGGTTTCACGCTGCATTAAAATTTCTCCCAATAGTTGTATACTACGGCTCAGGTAAACTGGATTTGAGGTAGAAATATCCAGATCCATAGTATAAGCCTCTCTGGCCAATTGTTCTGCCTGTTCCACTTCGCCAACTCTTAAAAACAACTGCGCAAGCATATGGGTGGTGGCGCTTACATAAAAATGACCATCCGGTAAGATGGATTTAAAAATACGGATAACTTGCTGGTATAGATGAATAGCAGTCGAATCGTTTCCCAGTTGGTAATGAATGCGGGCCAGGTTGCTGAGGCTGGCATTGGTTTCAATATGTTCTTCTCCAAAAATTTGTTTTCTTTGTAGGTAAGATGCTTCAGCATAAGGAATGGCATCCTGATAAATTCCTTGGTTTTGTTTCAAACTAGACAAATGATTTAATGTATAGGCAATCTGTTCATGGGGCGCTTCAAATAAGATTTCTTTCATAGCCAGTGATTTTAAATAATAATCTTCAGCTACATCAAAATTTTCCATCTTTCTGTTTACAGCGCCCAATAATTGAAGGTCATTAGCCAATTCTACCTGCGGAGCAGTCAAATATTGCTGGTGCATATCATAAGCCTTTCTGAATAATGAATCCGCGATTTGATATTGCCGTTTTTCATAATAAATATTTCCCATATCCTGTATGAGCGACGAAAAAATCACCGGATCTTTGGTTCTTAGTTTCCGGTGCATTTCAAGACTGGATTCAAACCTTTTCAGGGCAGAATCTAACTGAAAATCATAAAGTTCCACTGTGCCTATTTCCTGCAAACTTCTGGCAATCTCAGCATGGGGGGCATCATATAAACTGTCCACCAGATGGTAGGCTACCCAACTTATGGAATCAGCTTCTCTCCATCTGCCCAGGGATAAAAAGATACTCGTAATTTCATTAAGTAGGGAAGCTTTAATGGCAGGTTGATCATTTAAACTTTCATTGATCTTTATCATCCCTTCTTCCAGCAATTGCAGAGCAGTAACAGTATCTCCATTTACTTCATAGGGATCAGCTGTTTTAAAAATACTGGTTAGAAACTCTGTTACTTTGACAGCCTTGATGGCTTCATTCTGAGCCAGATTCCGTTGTTTTTTTACCTCCTGGGTATACAGGATGATTGTAATAGCCAACATCAGCAATCCTGTAACTACCGGTGTCACTATCTTATAATTTCTTTGTAAAAACTTTTTTAAAATATATGGCCAGCTGGGTTCAACCACCGACAGGGGAGAAGCATTTAGGAAGGCCTCAATGTCCCGTATTAAGGCATCTACAGAACTATACCTTTCTTCTGGAAGGGTTTTAGTAGCTTTTTGACAAATAGCTTCCAACTCCTGGGTGTTGGGATTCTTCCAGCTTTTTAAAGAAAATGTTCGTTTTAGTCTGGCAGAAGACTGAATCTGCCCATTTAGAATAGCTAGTTTCAATTGCCCGGGAGATTCAAACAGGGATTGAAAAGGGTGCTCTCCGGTAATTAGTTCATTCAATATAATACCCAAAGAAAAAATATCTGAACTTGTGTCAAGTTCTTTTCCCTGGATCTGTTCCGGTGATGCATAAGCCAGGGTAAATCTCTTATTCTCACTTGATTGTTTATGGCTGTTTTTGGTTTGCAGAGGTTCTGTTATTCTGGCAATTCCAAAGTCAAGCACTTTTACCTGCCCTTCACGATCTACCAGGATATTTCCGGGTTTCAGGTCCAGATGGGCAATTAATTTATGATGAGCATGTTTAACCGCCTGGCAGATTTGCAGAAATACGGCCAGCCTTTCCTTTAAACTAAGTTGTCTTTCCTCACAATACTGGGTGACCATAGTCCCTTCCACAAACTCCATGGTAAAAAAAGGGATGCCATTTTCGGTGACACTTCCATCATATAATCGTGCAATAAAGGGATGTTGCAGTTTGGCCAGGGTTTGCCGTTCTTTTTTAAAAAGGTGAATGATCTTTTCATCTACAAGCTCTGACCTGATCAATTTGAGGGCCACAATTTGTTCAAATTCACCATCATCCCTTCTGGCCAGGTACACTGAAGCCATGGCTCCATGACCAATAAGTTTTTCAACCTGGTAAATACCAATCCGTGTTTGAATATCGCTGTCCTGTGAGAAGAAGTCTTCCAGCAGATCCATGCCGGAACCGGAGAATAGGGGATGCGGGTTTTTTTCCTCAAGTAGTAAGGCTTCCAATTCGGCTTTTAAAGCCGGGTCACTCTGATACAGATCATTCAGGTAATCCTCCTGCTCCCTATCCGACAAAGAAACCAGGTAATGGAAATGTTTTTCTATAGCCGACCAGTTGGCATTCATCTCAGGCTTGCTTTTTAAGGAACACACCCAGCCAGGCTTTAGCCAATCTCCAGTCTCTCCTTACCGTTTCTTCTGACACATCCAGGTATTTGGCTATTTCTTGATGTTTAAAACCACCGAAAAAATGGAATTCCACCACTTTGCTTTGTCTGTAATTGAGCTTTTTTAACTTGTGTAAGGCTTCATGTAAATTGATTATTTCTTCCGGTGTGGTCTGGAGAGGTAAATTCATATTTCCGTAGGTCATTCTGATCTGGTCTCCTCCTCTTTTTACCCTGTTTTTTGAGCGGGCATAGTTAATCAGGATCCTTCTCATTGTAACAGATGCTATTGCCAGAAAATGTGAAGTATTCTGATACCTGGCTTTGGTTTGATGGTATAATTTATCATAAACTTCATGTACTAATCCAGTAGTATCAAGGGTGTGGTTGGCCCTCTCATAACCTAATTTTTTATGAGCAATAAGGTTGAGTTCCTGGTAACACTCCTGAAACATGTGTTTCAAATCAGCTATTGAAGTCTTCTCAGGAAGCATATTTACGGTTTTTTATTGAATGATGAATTCAATCCAAGTTGTAACAACTTTATTGATAGCAAAGTTTCTTAAAATTAGGCAAATGTTTTATAAGTGGGATAAATTTTATTTGATCCAGGAAATATTTAAAATTAAATTTGGCAAATTTGGGGATAATGTGGTGTTTGAGTGCTTTTACTTACAATAGCTAAAGATCATCCTCAGGACATTCTCCTTCTTCCCAGGAGGTGAGACCAGCTTTTTCAGCAAAACAGGTGTTGGAATAGGTTTTGCCATCACAACCACATACGGGCTCATACAGCTGCATACAAGCCACATCAGGATCTATTTTTGATCCATCAATACAATCATTGTCTTCATTTTCACAGGCAGCTGCAGCTAGTCCTAATCCTAATACCAGGCCTAATATTTTTAAAGAATCATTCAACATAGAAAATCGTTTTTATGATATTAACTCCCGATGTCGATAACAGTTAAGGGTATGGTCATTTACCAGGCCACAAGCTTGCATATGGGCATAGATGATGGTGCTGCCCACAAATGAAAAACCCCTCTTTTTTAAATCACGGCTTAGTTGGTCTGAAGCAGCACTGGTAGCAGGTACAGATTGAAGACTTTCCCAATGGTTGACAATGGGTTTATGATCCACAAAAGACCAGATATAGTGGTCGAAACTACCAAATTCATCCTGAATTTTCATGAATCTATCTGCATTATTTATAGCTGACCTGATCTTCAGTTTGTTCCTGATGATATTTGAGTTCTGCAGCAGAGTGTTTATTTGATTGTCGCCAAACTTTGCTACTTTTTCAGGGTCAAAATTGGCAAAGGCTTTCCTGTAACCTTCTCTTTTACGGAGTACAGTACTCCAACTCAAGCCTGCCTGAGCACCTTCCAGGATCAGGAATTCAAAATGTATCTTGTCATCATGAACAGGAACACCCCATTCCTCATCATGGTAGGTAACATATTGAGGAAAGGTATTTTCAACCCAGGCACACCTTTGTAATTCCATTTGACTAAATCAATCGTTTTAACCGAAACACTTTTTTAATCATTCTGCCATCCCTCTCTATCCTCATCCGTATTTTTTTTTCTTCTTTTGAATTCAATATACTGTTAATATAATTAAGTTTCAGACCGGAATGATGATGCCCGTTGATGACTCGAATAATATCTCCTGGTTTTAACCCGATTTGGCTGGCGGGAGAATTGGATTTTACAGTTTCTATGGTAAAATCATTCAGGTCTTCTCCAATGGCTTTTACTTCTAATCCACTCATATTGAACTCAAATGATTTGTTATATCCCCTTCCTTTCTTAAGATACATTTTTTCTTGGGAATAATCAAAAATCACATTAAACCTGTTTAAAATCTCACCACCGATTGTACCTTCCCGCTCCACTGGTGGTAAGGAATCCAGGTAACTTTCCGGATCAGGAAATGAGGCAATTACATCGTCAAACACATATTCATCTAATTGCACTTCTTCCACCCTGCCAATCACGCCATTGATGACACCTCCCAATCCCCGACCTAGATGTGCTTCAATGGTTTTATCCGGCACTCTCACGGGATTATCAGATTGCTGTTCCAGCAATAGGGCATGGCTGGCCCCTGTATCTACCAGAAACTTCCCATAAAATTTGGCTCCCATGTATTGATCAATACATACATTCACATAAGGTTTGGTATCTTCGATGGTCAGATCTAGTTCAGCAAATTTCTTTTTGGGCCGGAAAAACTCGTTTTTATGAAGAATTATAACGGTTTGGGCATAATTGATCTCAACTACAAAACGGGAAAACAACTCATAACCCAAAATACCATGAACTTCGGTACCCAGGTAGTTGCTCAGTTGAAGGTAGTCTTCCTGCAGAACCAGCAGTGCTTGTCCACGGCCTACTACCCCAGGTAATTGCAGAGAAACATTGTTGGCCACGTAGGCTTCAACCACCCTGCCATCACCAGGCCCTTTGATGACTAATTTGCGGTTGTAAGAAACATTCAAAATATCTGTCACCATTCTTTCCGTTAAAATGGCGGTTCTGATACCGGTATCAAGAATAAATTTAAGGGGTACCTTTCCATTTAGGGTTACTGGAACAACGATCAGGTTATTATAGATCTCGAATGGAATGACAACCCGCTTTTTATTTTCTAAAAATTCAAAACCAAAGACCTGTCCGGCAGATTGATTTATAAAAAAGAATATAAATAAAATGCTTAAATATCTTCTGATATAAAATTCTGGATTTTTAAAGCTCATAAGCGCTTCTGATTTAAGATAATAAAAAGAAAAATTATGGCATTTTTGTTTTTATTATTTCCCGACCTCACATTGGCTTAAATTAATTAATTTTTTTAAGATTTTGCACATATTTTATAATAAAAAGTGTAAGGCGCATAATTCACTACTTTTATTATTACATTAACGTAAAGATTGGGCTAAGAATTCATCTCCTGGTTGGCGGGAGGATTAAGGCCCATTTGTTTCCATAGCGGCTCTTGGTCTGTCTGAGGTTTGGATCGGCCCCACCCCAAAGGTACCAGCTTTTCCTTCACCTGGTGATATACCTCCGGTTGAACTCTTTGACTTACAGGCTGTAGAATATTTGCATTGTTTAGTGAGCGGTTTCTTATCAAAGGCCTGATTTGAAAGCCATTCATTTTTTCTGATGCATATTTTTTATTCATGATGCCGATAATTTTCTGGTAACTGGTACTATTTTTCAACCATATTTTTTGTTCATATTCTTCCAATACCAGCGGCATAAAATTTTGATTAAATGTGGACATTAAATGGTTGGGTGGCTGTAAAAGGATAGAAAATCCATACCATAGTTGGTTCTGGGGGGCCTTCCATTGTTGCCAGATTCCGGCCATGGCAAATAATCTTTGATCCTGCACATAAATCAGATAAGGAACCTGTTCAGACCAAATAAAGAAGCAGTTAGCCCATACCAGGCATCTGTTTTGCCTGATCATTTGTAGTAAAGGTACTTTTACTTTTTTTGAAAGCTTCCAGTGTTGAAGCATGTTTTCCACCCGTATGGCATAGTAAGGTTTGGAATTGGGATAAATCCTGCTGCCCCAGGGGTATCCTTCAATCAGAGTTGGCTGTTGATTGGTTGTAACAGGTAATATTTTGTCATAATAAGCATGATAGACTGGTTGGTATTCATAATCCAGGGTTGCGTTCAACAACTTACCAAACGCTCTTGGTTTGGTGGCAATGGTATATCCCTGTATCATTATATCAGGCCACCCTTTTAATTAGATCAGGAGATTTATTATGGGCATTACCAACTGCTCTGGACACCTGGTAAGCCTTCATCAAATCAGCCGGGTAAGGGATAAGAAAGTCCTGGATTTCCTGCAGGTCCAGATTGTGATCCAGCCATCTGGTCTCGTTTTCAGGTTTTAAAATGACAGGCATCCGGTCATGAATATCCTTCACCAATTCATTGGCCTCGGTAGTAATAATTGAAAAAGAATGCAGTTGAAGGTCCTGGTTATATTCCCAGATACCGGCAAAAGCATAAGGCTCTTCATCCTGCAAGGTGATCCGGTACGGTTGTTTCTGGTGATTATCCAGCTTTTTCCATTCATAAAATCCGTCAGCCACTACCAGGCAACGCCGCCGCTGCAGGGCATGCTTATAAGATGATTTTTCCAGGATGGTTTCAGCCCGGGCATTGATCATTTTATATCCTATTTTCTTGTCTTTGGCCCAAAAAGGAACCAGTCCCCAATGGAAATAATTTAACTGATTGGGATCCTGATTGGTAATAACCGGTAGTTTTTCAGAGGGGGCACTATTATAACTTTTTTGATAAATATCATCCAGAACCACCTTAAACCGGCGATGCAATTCCACCATATCAATTTGTACTGTATATCTGCCACACATATGTAAATAATTTTAACAAAAATACTAAAAAAATTGGTAACGCAAAAGACTGTTTTATAGAATTTTACGATTTAGGTGGAGGGAGGTTGAGTTTTTGATAAGAAGGGTTTTTGATTTCCACTTTAATAAGATCTCCGGTAGCCAGATCGCTGACTTTTTCCGGGTCATAGGGCATCTGACAAAAGTCGTTCTCTGTCAATAGTAAAATAGTTTTTTCTTTTGGATTGATGTTCAGGATCTTTCCTACCAGATAGCCATGATGAAAACGTTGAGTTCCAAACATTTGAGCCGGAGTGCCGGATTGAATGATCTTGCCCTGATTTAATTGCATCACCTGTTCAGCCAGTTTGGCTACTTCCACTGAATTGTGGCTGACCAAGAGTGTAGTGGTTTGAAATTCCTGGTGCAAAATTTTTAGATCATCCTGAAGTTTCATACGCATGGGTTCGTCCAGGGCAGAAAATGGCTCATCCAGCAACAGTAATTTGGGTTTCCTGACCATGGCCCGGGCCAGGGCTACCCTTTGTTTCTGACCGCCTGAAAGCATATTCGGATATGATTTCTGCAGAGAAGTCATTTCAAACATGTCCAGAAGTTTGGGAATGATTGCTGGATCAGATCCTTTATTAAGGGCAAAGCTTAAATTTTGTTTCACCGACATATTGGGAAACAGGGCGTAATCCTGGAAAAGAAACCCTACATTTCTTTTTTGGGGAGGTAGATTGATCTTTTGAGCGTCATCAAACCAAACTTCCTGATCTACTTCTACTTTACCCTTATCTGGTTTCATTAAACCAGCGATCATCTTTATAAGGCTTGTTTTGCCAGATCCGGATTTTCCCATAATGGCCCATAATCCCCTGGCTGGAAAGCTAAATGCTACTTCCAGGTCCATTTTGCCGGAAATTCCATCCAGAGATTTTATTAGTTGAATATGATTCATACTACCCCTACATTTTTATAGCCCTGTATGATATAAACCGAAAGCAGGATGAAAAAAGAAAACAGGAGCAGTATAATCGAATAAAGGTCGGCTGAAGCATAATTTAAAGCTTCAATTTCATTATAAATAGCTACTGAAGCGACCCTTGTTTGACCCGGAATATTTCCGCCGATGATCAGTACTACACCGAATTCTCCGATAGTGTGAGCAAAGGTCATGACTAACGCCACCATGACGGAAGACCTGATGTTTGGCAAAAGCACTTTTACAAAAGTGATCCATCTTGATTTCCCCAGAATAAAAGCCGCTTCCTGCAAGGACTTTGGCAGGTTTTCCAGTCCTGATAAAATAGGATTGATCATAAAAGGTAAACTGAAAATGATGGAAGCTACCACCAGTCCGGTAAAGCTAAATGCCAATCGAATGTTAAAAAGACCTTGAAAAAAGCTCCCTAAAAATCCATTTGGATTGAAAGAAAGCAGCAGATAATAGCCAATAACTGAAGGAGGTAATACAAGGGGCAAGCTTACCAGGGCTTTTAACACAGGTTTGAGCTTAAAACTGAAAAAATGAAGCAAATACACCAATAACAAGCCCAACACAAAAAGAGATGTGGTAGTATAAATCGCCAATTTTAAGCTTAACCAAAAAGGTTCCCAGGAAAATGCCATTTAATAACAGTAATATTTAGTTTAGGGGATATCAAGCTTTAAATATCCGTATTTTTTAAACACTTCCGTTGCTTCCGGACCAAAAAGGAATTGATAAAATGCTTTGGTGCTCTTTTTGCCTGCCCCATAATTTAATATCACCATACCATGAGGAATGGCATCCTCCATTTTATCAGAAACCAGCTGCCAGTAACCTAAATCTTTTAATTCAGGAGAATACATGGCAGAATTAGCGCTGAAAGCAGCATCTACTGATCCGGAATAAATCAGCTGATTTACCTTTCCAATATTTTCTCCATATACTAATTTTGATTGCAAGATTTCATATAATCCCTGCTGCTTAAGCCAATTTTCTGCATTACGGCCATATGGAGCTAATTCTGGTTGAGCCAGGGCCAGGATGTCCAGATCGGGATCGTTCAATAGGGTTTCAATATTTTTAGAATCAGGATTTTGCCTGGACCAGAAAGCCATTTGTCCATAAATAAAAACCAATGGTTTGTTCAGGGTAAACCCCTGGCTATAGAGGGATTCTGGATATTTTATATCAGCCGAAAGGAAAAGATCATAGGGCGCTCCGTTTTTAATCTGGGCCGTCAATACTCCGGAGGAGGCTATACTGAATACGATTCTACAGTTGCAGGTTTGCTGATAAATCTGCTGAATTTCCTGCATGGGTTTAAGAAAGTTAGCAGCTACTGCCAGTGTAATCTTTTCCTGGGCAGGAAGCGGGAAGCACATCAGCATCAAACTTAAGAATGTCCAGACACTTTTTGTCATATCAAATAATAAATTGAACTCCCAAACCAATTAGGTCTCCTTTTTGTACACTCCTGCCATTCTGAAAGACATAGAAATTATTGGTTCCTGAGCCGGATTGGTGAAGATAGTGCAAATTAATTTTTAACTTATGTTCATTTAAATACCAGTTCAACCCAAAATCAAAAATTTGATCGCTGCCATTGTATGCATCTATTACTTCAGCCGGGGACGGGCCATAAAAATAGGACCACATCAGTGCCGGTTCCAGAAAATACTTTTCATTCAGGATCCAGTTGTAGCCTGCCCGAATAAACCCGGTTTGGCTGTAAACTGTTTGATTGGGCCGGGAAGAATGCATCCGGAACCATTCCCCATCCAGGTTCAGAGGACCCCAGTTGATAAGCCAGTCGAACCCGGCTGTTTTTCTGGCAGAAAATCGATCTGAAGGTCCATGATAGGCTCCGGAAATGCCCAATGAAGCCCCTTTCCTGCGACCAAAATGATTGACCTTATAGCTGATGGCATAGGTTTGATGTTCTGGTTGTCCCAGGTTAAATACCAGCCTGCCGGTAAGCAAAGGACTCCAGGTAATACCACCTGATAGGTTATTAGTAGCCTGATCATCACCAAACCGGTACGTGTTGTAAAAGCCAAAATTATAATTAAGGCCGAAGTTTTCCCGATGGGTAATTCCTCCCAGGTTTATTCCAGTGGTTCTGCCATTGCCCTTGCCGGTTAAATGCATACGCAGATAGTTCTGGGAAATTGATTTTTCAAACGAATTCACTGCCCAGGCCGAAGTGATGCTTTCTCTCCCTATCTGGGGGCGAAAATAACCGGCGGTTAGATAAAGGTGCTCTGCTTGACTACTTATTTTCCATTGAATAAAGGAATCCCAAAGCCCGAATTGGGATCCATCATTAGCGCCCCCCCGACTGGCACTTAGCTGGTCATGACCTAAATTGTCATAGTAAAACATGACCAGGAATGACAAATTGGGGTAGGGTTTGCCTCTAAAACCTAAGCGGGCGCGTCGAAGGTACAGGGTCATTCTATCTTGCACCGGCTCCAATTCAGGAGTGTTCCTTTCCAGCTGCACCTTCTCATTAAAACTGTAAACACTCCATAATTGTACCATAGCAAAAGGCCTGATCTGCTTAAAAAGGGAATCTGGCTGTATAAATGGCTGTGCCTGGGCCGGTTGAATTGTAAATAAAAGGTAAAACCATATAATGATACTTCCTGATTTCATAATTCCTATTGATCCTGTCACTTCTGATATAAAATATAAATATAAAGCTAATTGAACAGGCTTCAAAGAACTTGTGAATGGGAATAAAGCTGCAGGAATAATTGGTTAAGCTGAGCCGGTGTAACCTGACCTTTTTGATTTTGAGCTAGTTCTTTTACTTGCTTTAATAATGTCGTACAATCCTGGTCAGACAAATTGACTCGTTGGGCCTTCAAAAAGTAATGCTTTAAAATGGCTTTACCGGAATGTTTTCCAAAATAGAAATTGATCATGGAATTACCAATAATGGTTTCATCAAATGGTTGATAGGTGTTTTTATCTTTGATAAGGCTGCTGCAGTGGATCCCCGACTCATGGCAAAAAGCCATGGACCCGGTGACTGGTTTATTCAGGGCCAGGGGGCGACCTGAAAGGTTAGCCACCAAATCGGATACATGTTTTAATTGTTTCAGATCATAGGTCATATTCATCCGGGCAGATACTTTCAAAGCCATTAATAGTTCTTCCAGGGGTACATTGCCCGCTCTTTCACCTATACCATTGATGGTGGCGCTCACCGCATCAGTGCCAGCCAATATAGCACTCACAGCATTCCCCACAGCCATACCAAGATCATTATGTCCATGGAATTCAAATTGAATTGAACCAAAACGTGATTTCAATTTATGCATGAGCTGGTAAGTGGTCTGTGGATTAAAAACACCCACAGTATCAGCTATTCTTACTCTGTTTACACCTTGCTGCAGGCATATGGAAACATACTCTTCCAGAAAATGTGCATTAGCCCTGGAAGCGTCCTGGGCCCCTACAGCTACAAAAGAAAAATGATCCTTGGCTGTTCGTATTATCCGGGGCAGTTGAAGGCGAACCCAATCGTAATTTTTTTCAAGGGCGCTAAGCTGGATGGTGGAAACCGGAAAAGAGATATTGATCCCATCAGCCCTGGTTTGGGAGGCCTGTAAGATATCCGCAGTTCTGGCCCGGCTCCATACCAGCGTTTTAAAATTAAACTGACATTCAATTAGGCGGGAGATCTCCCCGGATTCAGTGGAACTAAGGGCTGGTGTGCCGATTTCCACTTCCTCTATTCCTAATTTCTCCAATTCGCAGGCAATCTGGAGTTTATCTTTCCAATTAAATACCACTCCCGGAGCTTGCTCTCCATCTCTCAGAGTAGTATCTATAATGCTGCATTTCATTAGTTCTGCTTTTATATTATTTAAGGAGCTGCATCATTTTTTTATCAGCATACCCATTCCTCCCAGGTGCATATGCATCTGCTTCATCTACCTGTTAATTATTCATTGTTCAGGTGGTTATCGGGTAATAAAAAGCTGCTTTGATACAGCGTCCTTGTTGTATATTTATGAAGGTCACTCACTGATCAGATATTCTTCTGCCTGACTACCTTCTTCCAGGGCATCCAGAATTTGATCCACAGCTTCTTCATTGATCTTACCATACCAGTCATTTTGGGGGTGGACAATCATGACCGGACCTTTTTCACATTCTTTAAAGCAACCTGTACTGGTTACCAGGGCATCAATTCCACGATCCAGGATCTCTTCCTCCAGGTATTGTATTAGACCGGAACCTCTTTTATTGCAGGCTCCTTTTGGTTCTCCGGAAATGCGGAATGAATTGCAAACAAGCAAGTGGTATTCAGGCTTTTTCATAACTGTAATGATTAAAATGTATAAAATTAAGATTATTGATATCGCCCTGATAGATGAATGGAGTAATGCCCAATTCCATTAGCTTATCATATGAGAACCTTCCGATGTGGGCTGTACAAAGGACCTGACAGTCCCTGATTAAGGAGTACAATAAATCATAATCGACCGGTTGACCTTTTCCATCTAAGATCCTAAAGGAATTCCGGGTTTCTACAAAGTAAATATTTGCTTTAACCAGCTTGAAAATATAAAAACTGCCGGTTTTTCCAAAATATTCATCTACAGTAAATCCATCAGACGTAGTAATGGCTATTTTCATATCGATTTATTATTTTATCAGGTAAAAATATTCCTAAGCGCATCCGGAGCCTGTTCCTGAGCACTCCGATCCACATTTAAAAAGATCCCTTTTCTTGATTGATTTCAACATCTTTCCTTTGTAAACAGCTTCCAGACCGTCTTCTATCAATCCTGTCATTTCAATGATCTGAATACCAGCCCGAGATATAATTTGAAAAGGTTTAGGACCCACACCTCCGGCCAGCAGGGCCCGGCAATCTTTCATAATTGTGGCCAGGTTTTTCCAACGTAAATCACCTAATCCCCTGGAGGGCGTTTCTCTTACCTGCACCAGGGCATATCCATCTTCATTTTCTTTAAAAATATAGAGTTGTGTTGCTTCTCCCAGATGAAGGTTTACCAAAAATCCTTCCTGACTGGCTACAGCTACATATGGACGGCTACTGTCAGTAAGGGATAGATGCTCCACATCACGCAGCAAGTTGGTGAGGGCAGGGTCATCATTTCCTAATAAACCAGCCGCATCAGATCGGCACCGGCTGCAATGACTCATGATAGGCAGATGCTGGATGATGTTTTTACGAATTTCCCGAATCTGCTGACTGGAAGGTGGTAAAAGCCGGGCAAAAGGTGTATCGGTATTTGGATAAAGCGGGATACAATTCATGACATCTGCTCCCAGTTTGGCCATGGCAGCAGCCAGTTCTACCAGGTGATGATCATTAATGCCCGGCAACACTACGGTATTGATCTTAAGGGTAATTCCTTTACTTTTGATCAATTTTATGGCTTTTATTTGGTTTTCCAGCAATACCTGGGCTGCTTTAGTTCCGCGATAGATCTTCTTTTTAAACCTCACCCAGGGGTAAATTTTGGTTAAAATTTCCGGATCGGTACTATTAACAGTAATGGTTAGGTGGGAAACACCAATTTCATATAATTCCTGTACATATGGTGCCACATTCAACCCATTGCTGGACAGGCAGAAAAGCAGATCAGGATATTCTGCTTTAATAAGTCTCAGGGTTTCCAGAGTCACTTCAGGTTGGGCAAAAGGATCTCCGGGGCCGGCTATTCCTACCACCGCTATTTTTTGATCGGCTACCTCTTTGATGCGACGAATGTACAGCAATGATTGGGCTGGCGTTAGTAATTTACTGGTTACACCAGGCCGGCTTTCATTGACACAATCGTATTTGCGGTCGCAATAGTTGCATTGGATATTACACCCTGCTGCCACTGGTAAGTGGACCCTGCCAAACTGATTCCGGGCTTTTATATTAAAACAAGGATGTTTTTCTGACGATGTATTTATTGTTGTTGTAGTCATAGTGTATTACATATATTTATATCCAATAGGTGAATGGTCCTGATTAAAAGCTATCAGGTGGTTGGCTATTTGGTCAAACAGATTTAAAGCCCCGCCGTAACCTAAATGTAAAATTCTCTGTGCGCCTATCCGGTCGTGAATGGGAAAGCCTACACGGATAATAGGAATACCCAATTCCCGGGCGATATAATAACCTTTGCTGTTGCCAATTAAAAGGTCTGGTTTCAGGGCTTTGGCTTTACTGGCTATTTGCTCAAAATCCATACCTTCCAGAATTTCCACTTCCTGATGTTGTCCGATCAATTCCGTGATCTTTTTCTTCAGTTTACCACTTTCTCCGCCCGATGCACATAAAATTGTCTGAATGCCCATTTCATCCAGTAAGGAGATCAGCCCGATCATGAGATCTTCTTCTCCATATATGATCGCTTTTTTACCAAAAACATATTTATGCCCATCTACAAAAGCGTCAATCAGCCTTCCTCTTTCATTGTGAATGATTTGCGGAGTTTCCAGGCCGCTAATTTGATTTAAAGAATCATAAAAACGGTCACTTTCCCGAATGCCTATGGGTAAACCCAACTGAAAATGTGGTACCTGAAACTTTTCCCAAAGGTACTTTCCGGCACTATCAGAATTTTTAATGGTGTGGCCGAAAGTTATACTTCCCGGAGCACCTGGCATTTCTTCTATATCTGAGATCCTGGTACCACCTCTGGGGATTTTATGGTAATCATTCCAGGTGCTTCCATCCAGAGACTCCGAATAATCGGGAAGCAAAGCAAATGGAATCTGATAGTTGGCGGCAACCTGTTTTAAAAAGCGAAGGTCCTCCGGTGAAACAAATCCCGGAAAAATATTGATCTTCTGGTGAGGAGAGGTTTTATGGGCTAATTTTAGCACAATCGCTTTCACAGTGGCATGAAAACCATTCATATGCGTACCCTGATAACTGGGTGTACTGACATTGACCAGGTGTGGTAACCGGATGTGTTGATTTGCTTTCAGAAATTCCCGCAAAATCATGGAAACATCGTCGCCAATTGTTTCACTGAGGCAGGTGGAAGCTATACCGACCATAGCCGGATTGTATTGCTGAATGATGTTTTTTAAACCTGTTTCCAGGTTCATTTGTCCACCAAAAATGGTAGCCTGTTCACCAAAATTAGACGAAGCAATATCAACCGGCTCCTTATAATGGCTGATCATGTAGCGCCGGATATAAGTAGCACAGCCCTGTGACCCATGTAAAAAGGGTACACAGCCTTCCACTCCTTTAAATACCATACAAGCGCCTAACGGAGTACATAATTTACAGGCATTTCGGGTAGAAACATAATTAGGGGATGGTGTGTGGATTTTCATAGGTTATTTTTTTGATCTTGTAAATTGCCACACCGGGCTCATGGCCGTTTGATAAATTTCCCTGGCAAAATTCAGCATGCCTTCATATCCGGCCAGCGGGATCTTCCTTTCATGATTATGATCACAAAAGCCCAGGCCTAATTTATAGGCTATCGGCCTTTCCTTAACTCCTCCAATGAATATATCTGCTCCTTTTTCCATCACAAAGCTGGAAAGTTCCAATGGGTTGGAATCGTCAACTAAGATGGTATCGTCATCGCATAAAATTTTCATGATTTCATAATCCTCCCTGGTTCCGGTTTGGGAACCTACTACTACACTCTTAATGCCCAGGTGATTTAAGGCCTTGATCAGAGAAATGGCCTTAAAGGCACCACCCACATAAATAGCGGCCTTTTTTCCCTCCAATGCGGACCTGTATCTTTTGATTTCCGGGAGAATTTTCCGGAGCTCACTGCTCACTAAAGATTGGGCATTTTTAAGAAGTAAAGGGTCAGGAAAAAAGCGGGCTGCTTCATATAAAGCCTCAGACATGTCTTCTATACCAAAGTAGGAGACCCTCATAAACGGAATATCATAAACTTCCTTCATCTTTTTGGCCAGATAAGTCATTGATCCAGAGCATTGTACCAGGTTTAGAGAGGCAGTATGGGCTTGACGTACCTGATCAATACGACCATCCCCGGTGATGGATGCGATGACTTTGATACCAATTTTTTCATAGTATTCTTTTAATATCCACAGTTCTCCAGCCAGGTTAAAATCGCCAAGTATGTTTATGCTGTGGGGGACAGATCTTGGTGCAGCCGGAATAGTACCTATTAATTTAAAAATGGCTTCGCAAGCTGCGGCATAACCATCTTTTTTGGTGCCTTTAAAACCTTCTGAATGTACAGGGATTACCGGAATTCCGGCATCTTGGGTGGCTTTTTTGCAAATGGCTTCAACATCGTCTCCAATCACACCTACAATACAAGTGGAATATACGAAAGCTGCTTTTGGATTGTATTGTTGAATAAGCTCAAGCAGGGAATCCAGAAGTTTTTTTTCACCACCATAGATCACATCTTTTTCCCGCAGGTCCGTGGAAAAACTGAGCCTGTGTATTTGAGGTCCTGAGGATAATGCTCCCCGAATGTCCCAGGTATAGGCTGCACAACCTACTGGTCCATGTATCAGGTGTAAAGCATCCGCAATGGGATACAATACTACCCGGGAGCCACAAAATACACAAGCTCTTTGACTTACAGATCCAGCCAGACTTTCTTTGGAACAATGAATTTCAAAATCATCCTGACCTTTGCGGTAAATCTGTGGTTTGCGTTTTTCCAGGTACTGAATCATCTACTTATACTTGTTTTACAAAAAATTCATTTTTTAGAGTACCAGTTCAAAAGATTCTTCTTTTGATTCCCGGTCTTTTTTATCCAGAAACAGTTCTAGTATTTTTTCCATCAGACGCATAGCTCCCTGGTAACCCACGGAAGGGAAATAGCTATGTCCGATCCGGTCCATGATGGGAAAACCCATCCGTAGAAATGGTATATTTTCATCCCGGGCGATGTATTTACCATAGGTATTTCCGATCAAAAGATCCACTGGTTCATTTTTTATCCATTGATGAAGCAAAAACAGATCGGCATTGGCTCCATTTTTAAATTTTGCCTCCGGCACCCGTTCGGCTAATAATTCACTGATTCGTTTATCAAATTTTTTTCCCGGAGTACCACTCACAATATATACAGGCTTCATATCCAGGTCCAGCAGAAATTCAGTAAGCGCCATCAATTGATCAGGATCACCAAACATGGCTACCCTTTTACCATGAAAATATTGATGCATGTCTGTAATAATATCAATAGCTCTCCCCCTTTCTGTAGTTAAGTTTCCGGGGACATCTACCGCTCCTAATTCGCTGAGAGCCTGGATAAATCTGTCAGTCGCTGAAATTCCGATAGGAAGATCAAGTACTTCATACCTGACCTTACATTTACGGTCCAGGGCTTTTGCTGCATTTTCTGTGGCAAAGGGTCCAAGGGCCAGGCTGGCCAGGCTGTCTCCGGTACTTCTAAGTTCAGGTATAGTGGTTCCTCCTTTAGGATACATTACATGTTTTCCGGTTTGAGGGGCATCCAATACATCAGAGGTATCAGGAAACATGATATAATTGATGCCCAGTAAACTGGTCAGTCTTTTTATCTCCCGCATATCTGAAGGTTCTATCCAGCCGGTAATGAGGTTGAGTTTTCCATTCTTGCTTCCGGTGGATTGGGAAAAGTAATCAACCATTCCCTTTAGCATGTTGGCATATCCTGTGATATGCGAACCTACATAGCTGGGGGTATTGGCATGGATCACATATTTGCCTTCCGGAATTTTACCATCTTCCCTTGCCTTGACGATGATCTGGTTAAGGTCATCTCCGATTGTTTCAGATAAGCAGGTAGAATGTACTGCAATCAGGTCCGGCTCATAGATGGCAAATATATTCTGAATGGCAGTTAGTAGATTGGCCTGACCTCCAAACACAGAAGATCCTTCGGTAAAGGAACTGGTAGCAGCCATTACAGGTTCCTTGTAATGCCTGGTCAAAGCACTTCTGTGGTAGGCGCAGCAACCTTGCGATCCATGGCTGTGGGGCATGCAGCCATGTATACCTAAGGCAGCATACATGGCTCCAATGGGCTGGCAGGTTTTAGCTGGATTGATGGTGAGGGCAGATCGCTCCTTAATCTCTTTGGTAGTGTGTCTTAATAACATTTGATTAGCATTAAATGGTTACTTCTTCGTCTATAAATGTGGCTGTAAGCTCAGGAGAATTATCCCAGGGAGCCTTGATCAAGCGCCAAACTTTGCTGTTGACCATTCTGTCAATTTCTTCATAAAAATTTATGGCTCCGGAAAACCCGGCATAGGGACCGCCATAGTCGTAGCTATGCAACTGCTTCAATGGCACCCCCATTTTTTGAACAGCATATTTTTCTTTGATCCCGGCGCAGAAAATGGCTGGTTTATAATAGGCAATCAACTTTTCAGATTCATAATGACTGATATCATCAATTACAAGCGTGTTTTTTTTCATATCAGGCATCAGGCCCTGGTAGTCCTTAAATTCGAATCCTTGTTGAGCTAATTTATCCAATTCCTCCCTGGTTTTGCGGGGATTGAATCGGGAAGGATCCTGAGTTACTTTCAGTTCTTCAATGTTCCTGCTGTCAGCGTCCACTTTAATAGAAGGAAGTACTTTTCGGCCTTCATAATCATCCCGATGGGCAAATTCATATCCGGCCGCTATGGTTTCCATTCCTATTTCGGCAAATAATTCCTGGTAATGATGTGCCCTGGAACCGCCTACAAAGAGCATGGCCAGCTTTCCGGTGGTTTTGGGCTTTACCTGGCTTACTGAAAGTTCCACCGCCTTCATTTCTGCTGCAATTACATCTTCAATCCTTTTACTCAGTTCCTCATCTTCAAAATACCGGGCAATTTTCCGTAATGATTTAGCTGTGGCTTCTGCACCAATGAAGTTGATCTTGATCCAGGGAATTCCATATTTGGTTTCCATCATTTCCGCCACATAATTGATGGATCTGTGACACATTATCAGGTTCAGGTCAGCTGTATGAGCATTGGCAAATTGCCCGATGGTGGAATTGCCACTGAAGGTAGATACCAGTTCCAGCCCACATTTTTCAAAAAGATCTTCCAGCACAAAGGCATCCCCGCCAATATTATATTCTCCCAGCAGATTTACCCGGTATTTGGTGTTATTCTTTACTTCATCATCCAGGCCTACTACATGTTTGAATATCTGGTTGTTGGCAATATGATGGCCGGCTGATTGACTTACCCCTTTGTATCCTTCACAGCTAAAAGCAAATACATTGCAATCTCCGAACTTCTCTTTCATTTCTTTGGATATGGCATGTACATCATCCCCGATCAGGCCTACAGGACAGGTAGAAAATACCGCTATAGCTTTGGGATGAAAAATGTCATAAGCTTCCTGAATGGCTTGCCGTAATTTTTTTTCTCCTCCAAACACAATGTTGTCGTCTTGCATATCGGTAGAAAAACAATAGGTCATATAATTCTCACCGGCTTCTCCCGGCCGGGTTTGATTTCTACGGGTAAGCCAGGAATAAAAGCCACAGCCGATGGGGCCGTGAGTAATATTGATAATATCTCTGGTAGGACCCAGAACTACACCTTTACAACCGGCATAGGTACATCCTCTTTGGGTGATGATGCCTGGAATTGTTCTGACATTGGCCTGTATTTCAGGTACCTGCTCCGGGTCATTCACCAGGATGGACTTTCCTCTTTTTCGGGCTACTTTGGGAGGGTATTTTTTGAGAATTTCGTCCTTGAGAGATTCAGGAGTAAAATTGGTATTGTCTTGGTTCATTTTCTAATCAATTATAATTGGTCCTATTTCACCGGTCCTGACCCTTACTGCATCTAGAATGGGCATCACAAAGATTTTCCCATCTCCGGCATTTCCGGTTTTGCAAACTTTCATAATGGTTTTCACCACAGTATTTACCTTATCATCATTTACCATGATCATAAGAAGTCTTTTGGCTACCAGCAATGGGCCTTCCCCCAACTGGTCAATGGCTTCTTCCAAACCTTGTTCCGCCCCATGAAGTATCCGATAATCCACCATGCCTTTTCCCCGCCCCAGCACATTGCCGGTGGCGGTGAAAGAGGAGATACCGGCTTCAGCCAATGCTTTTTTGGTAGCATTGATCTTGTTGATGCGAATTACAGCCATTATCTCTTTCATACTTCTTCGGTTATGGTGGATGTTTCTTTAACTCCGGAACTGATGGTGAATGCTTCTTCTACCGGGGATACAAATATTTTTCCATCTCCGAAAGCCCCATTTTCTCCTGTTCGAGCTGTGTCTATGATGGTCCTTATTACCAGATCTTTATCTTCCCTTTGAATCACCAAGATTAAGAGTTCCTTGGGAAGTTCATCATATGTCACTTCTCCCACTTTTAATCCACGTTGTTTTCCCCGGCCAAAAACCGGTACTTTGGTGACAGCCGGATAGCCTGCCTGAAGCAGCCCGGCCATTACAGCGTCTGATTTTTCCCGCCGTACGATTGCTCTGATCATATACATAGTTGTTGCCAGTTTGAAGGTTAAACAATGCCGAATTCTACCAAAAGGGTTTCCAGTTCCTCAATTTTCAAGGGTTTAGGAATGACCTTCATTTCATTTTTGTCAATTTTTCTGGCCAGTTCACGGTACTCATTAGCCTGATTATGATCTGGTGCAAAATCAATCACTGTTTTACGATTGATCTCGGCTTTTTGAACCATATTGTCCCGGGGTACAAAATGGATCATTTGCGTTCCCAGCTTTTTGGCCAGTTCAGATATCATTTCTCTTTCATTATCCACCAAGCGGGAATTACAGATCAATCCACCCAAACGTACTCCCCCAGAATCGGCAAACTTTACGATTCCTTTACAAATATTATTGGCGGCATACATGGCCATCATTTCTCCAGAAACTACAATATAGATTTCCTCGGCTTTTCCTTCACGAATGGGCATGGCAAATCCGCCACACACAACATCCCCCAATACATCGTAGAAAACGTAATCCAGAGCCTGGTCTTCTTCATATGCGCCTAATTGCTCCAGCAGGTTGATAGAAGTGATGATGCCCCGGCCAGCACAGCCTACACCTGGCTCAGGACCTCCTGATTCCACACATCGGGTGATACAGTACCCTTCTCTGATCACATCCTCCAGTTCTACATCTTCCCCTTCTTCCCTAAGCGTGTCCAATACGGTTTTTTGGGCCAGTCCTCCCAGCAATAAACGGGTTGAATCTGCCTTGGGGTCACAACCCACTACCATTACCTTTTTTCCCATTTCGGCTAAGCCGGCTACTGTATTTTGGGTAGTGGTTGATTTCCCAATACCCCCTTTTCCATAGATTGCAATTTTTCTCATCTTATTATTGTTTGATTTTACAATGAATACAGTATCTGATTTCCAACTTTAGTGCCACATAGTTGAAAATGATTAAATGTGGGGTAAGTGTCAGAATATCAGGTGGTTGAATAATTTTCTTTGAATCAGAGGGCTGAAAAAGAGGCACAAATCTTACATTTTGGTAGAAAGGGCCGTTTTATCCTACATTTTGGTAAGTTTTAATCAAAATGATACTAAAATAAATGCTGAAAAGGGGCTTATTTGTATTTGTTCTAATTATAAATAAAAAAGATTTTTAATTTTAAGCAGAATAGTGTAATTATTTTAAAAAATAATCCAAATTTGAGGCTTGTGTTTAATAAAAATTCTATTCTGATACGAAAATAATAATAAGGGGTTGGGTTTTGGCCAAGATTTATTTACAAAAATGTAGCATCAAAATCTCAGATAAACCAACAGAATTCTATGTAATTAATGAAAAAGAACAGATGCGCTGAGGGTAGGTTTTAAAGATATTTAGACCAAAAGTACATAGGAGGATGACTTTCGCCAAAACCTTGACTGACATACAGACCCTGGGCATTGATATTGTCATGTCTTACTTCCAGGGTAATTTTACCACATTCCAGTTTCCCTGCTTCACTTTCCACTGCCTGGAGCAGTTTACGGCCAATACCCTGACCGCGAAAACTTTTCAGTACGATGAGGTCATGGATATTGATTAGTTTTTTGGCCTGAAAGCTGGAAAACCCAATGAAACAAGTAGTCATGCCGATATACTTATCCTGCTGCCGGGCAAATAACACAAAAACTCCGGGATGGGCTGCCAGACCAGGTATAAGATTCTTCTTTACATAATCAGTCATAGGTGCTTCCTGCCCCATTCGATCCATCATATAGGCTTCCATCAGCCTGAGCAGATTTTCCTGATGGTCTTGTTTGTCGAAATCACATTTAACTATTTGTACTTCATTCATGGGTATAATATTATTATTTATTTCAGATTTTTAAACCTTTTGGCATCTATCTGATATTTGGACAGGCGTATGCCCATCATTCGTTCTGTAATACCCAGATATTCAGCCGCCTGACTTATATTGCCGCTGGTCATTTTTAAGGTATCCTGTATCAGTTCCTTTTCCATTTTATTTAGAATTGATTTTAAAGGTCCCTTTCGAGGAGCATTTTCATCAGGTGTTTGCAGGGTGGGAGGTAAATGATAACCATAAATTACATCTTCATTACATAAAATACAGGCCCTTTCTATGCAATTTTCCAATTCTCTCACATTTCCCGGCCAATGATAGCTCATCAGCATATCAATGGCAGAGGTGGCTATTCTTTTAATCCTGGTATTGTTTTTTTGATTAAACTTGGCGATAAAATGATCGGCCATCAAAGTAATGTCGCTTTTACGCTCTTTTAAAGAAGGTACATAAATAGGAAACACATTTAACCGGTAAAAGAGGTCATCTCTGAACTTTCCTTGGTCAATTAAATCTTCCAGTTCCCTGTTGGTGGCTGTTATGATTCGTACATCTACTTTAAAGGTTTCCGATCCGCCTAAACGCTCAAGCTCTTTTTCCTGTAATATCCTCAGGATTTTTACCTGGGTGGCCAGGGGCAGATCCCCAATTTCATCTAAAAACAGGGTACCTCGGTCTGCTAATTCAAACCGGCCTTTGCGCATTTTTTCAGCGCCGGTAAAAGCGCCTTTTTCATGGCCAAAAAGTTCACTTTCGATCAGGCTTTCCGGAAGGGCCGAGCAATTTACCTTGATAAAGCTTTTATTGGCTCTGGGGCTGTTATAGTGGATGGCATTGGCAAAAAGTTCCTTGCCTACCCCGCTTTCTCCTCTTATTAGTACAGTGGTATCTGTGTTGGCTACTTTGGAGATTAATTGAAAAGCATCTTGCATCAGGTTGGAGGAGCCAATTATATTAGCAGGTTGAAATTTGGCTCTTAGTTCATCCTGTAACCTCAGGTTTTCTTCCTGTAAACGGGCCAATTCTTCAGATTCCTCTTGCCTGGCCTTCACAGCCTGGGCTAACATAGTACCTATAATAGAAAGCAGCCTGATATCATTGTCATAATTGTCATGGTCTCTGGCAGGTTTATCCACACTTAGTGTACCTAAAATTTCTTTTTCCAGTTTGATTGGCACACAAATGAATGAAAAATCATGGGTATTTATGTTGTTCCTGGCCTGGGTTCGGTTTAGAAACCGGCGGTCCTGTGATATGCGTGATAAAACTACCGATTGGCCTGTTTCTACGACCTTACCAATGATGCCTTCACCGATTTTGTACTTTCCCCGGGCTTTTTCAATATCAGTCATGGAATAGGCTTCTTCAATATAAATTTCCGAACTATTGCGATTGAGGATGGTGATGGTGCCTCTTTCCAGTCCCAGGTTTTCGGCTATTTGTTGTAGGATAGGAAGCAAAAAATCTTTAATGTTCTTACTTTTACTGATAATGAGGCTGATATCAAAAAGTAAAGACAGCTCCTTTATTTCTTTTTTAATCCTATCCATACTTTAGCTTTCATTGTTCGAATTGTTACCGAATGCTTTGGGATTATGCTGAAAACTAAAATTATAAATATTGAAATATGGGTTCTTTTTAAAGCTTGTTTTAGGCAAAAATATGTAAAATATAAAAATGTATGTTTAAAAAATATAATTAAATTATTTAAAATATGCATATTTGCTGTTTTATCCCCCTATGGTAGACATAGATGGGTTTTGGCGGTTGGCTTTTATTTCTGCTTCGAAACCGTTTTTTTCTCTTTGCTGAAATTTCTTCAGCAACAGGTTCTCCAACTCCTGATCTGTAATTCCATCCCGCAGGATCTGTTTTAGGTCCAATACGCCATGGTCGTACAAGCAATTCTTTAATTGGCCCAGAGCGGTTATTCTGATACGGTTACAGCTGCCGCAAAATGTTCGACTGAAGGCAGCAATCACCCCAACCTGGCCTTTAAAACCGGGAATCTGATAATTGTCAGAAGTGGAAAAAGGAGGATCAGGCAGTTTTTGGATAGTTGGAAAGTTTTTTTTAATATGATGTAGTATACGATGATGGTTCCAATTCAGATTATTGGCAGGCGCTTGACCAGAACCATTGAATGGCATCTCTTCAATAAACCTCACTGCAAGTGGGTATTGCCGGGTCAGGTTTACCAAAGGCACGATATCCTGTTCATTTTTCCCTTCCATCACTACCGTATTTATTTTTATTTTGAAATGATGGGCCTTCATTTCCTCCAGGGTATGCCAGACCTTATCAAATTCATTCCGCCGGGTAATTTGGAAAAACCGCTTCTGGTCTAATGTGTCCAGGCTTAAATTTACATTATCAATACCCAGCTTTTGTAGCTGAGGAATAAAACCGGCAGTTAGAATGCCATTGGTTGTCAGTGAAATTTCTTTTAAATCCTTGATTTGTTTGAGCTGAGACAAAAAATAAATGAGGTCTTTGCGTAAGAATGGTTCACCACCAGTTATCCTGATTTTTTCAATGCCCATTCCTGCCAAAATGTGGGACAGCCTCAGCATTTCTTCATAACTCAGCAACTGATCCTTGGCCAAATACTTAATTCCTTCAGCTGGCATGCAATAAAAACAGCGCAGGTTGCAACGATCAGTTACACTCAACCTTAAGTAGGTAAGGGGCCGGCCAAAATTATCAACAATTGTTTTTTTATACTTTTGTAGCATACAAAAAAATTTATCTGATAACCATCATGAGGCAGCAGAAGTTTTACTGATGGTTAATTTATGGAAAAAGTACCAACTATTTTAAAATTACAGTTCTTCATTTTCCACAAAATCAGGAAATGACCTTCTTAGATCATTGTCCCTGGCTTTTTTAGGATTTTCCCATCCGGCCGTCAATTCCAAGGTAGCTACTTCTTTCATAATTAATCGTGAAAGCAATTGTTCGGTATCCCTGGTAAAATCTTTGTCTCTTCGGGTGAGTGTGGTACTGTATCTGCGGGCAAATACATTGCCATGCATTAAGAGTTCATTTCTTTTTTCAATTACTTTATTCAACTTCTGAATGATCTCACTGGGGGATTTGGCAATCACATCTGCTGCTTCCAGAGTACCCATAGTTAGAACAGTGGTTCCGCCAACGCCTGTAACTATTTTTTGTTCATCTCCTTCCAGAAAAACCGGAGACAGGGCAGTTACTGCACCTAATGAGGCATCTGTCACTGCCAGACTTACCTTGCCTTTTTTAGCTTTTTTGAGTCTTTTGTAGAATTCTTCTTCCTTTTCTTTTAGTTGTTCCAGCAAATCCCAAACCCTGATCAGGGCTCCCCGATACTGGGCATACAACATACGGTCAATTTTTTCCTGGTTTTCTGTATTGACTACGGTGATGGTCGTAGATTTCTCATCCCGGAGATAGGTTTTGTCTACAGTATAAAAATTAATAGATATTTTGACGGAATCTTCTACATCTTTTACAAAATCATAACCAGGGGTCCATATAAATTCCCACTGAGTTTTGGAGTTTTGCACCAGCAATTCATCCGTGATGCGCAGATCTTCAGATATCAAATTAAATTGAGTGATATCTTCATCGCCATTGGGATCCGATAGGAAGAACTTGAAATTGACCGTCTCATTTTCCTTGGTGGTAATCACTTCATTTTTAGGTATCATGGTAATTTCCGGAGGCAGGTCCATCTGCGTCACTAATATATTGAAGCTGCCTTTAATCTGGGCTTTGGATGGCTGATCTTCTACAATGAAATTCAATGCTATGGGGTCTTCCTTTAATCGATTAAACTGGCGGAGGGAAGGTTTCCAGGTAAATAACCCTTTTTCTGTCAAATCAGCACCTTCCGGCATTTGTGCAGGAATGGGCTTAAAGATCACCGGGTCATTATCCGGATCTTTGATGGCATTAAGATCTATCTGATAGGCATTTTCTACGTTATACTGGACATAGAAGTTTTTCAGATCACTCATTTCGGGAGGACGGTTAACATGTTGGATGATGAATTCTACTTTTTTACGGGCGGTTTGGTTGCTGTCATTTCTTACTTCAAAAATTACCGGAAATTTTACTTGTTCATTAAGCCGGTCAGCTAAATCAAAAGACGGGGTCCAGGAAAAGTTCCCAGCCGTATCCATTTGTATACCAGCCTCCCGGCCTTCTACCAGATCAAAAATATAATGCGGATCTTTCCCACCGTTAGCATATATTTTAAAAGCGAGCAACTCTCCTTCATTGACCTGGTTCCAGCCCTGATAATCTGGTAACACTATATTGAGATCAAGAAAATCATCAGTTGGTGATGCCATAACAGGCATATTTTCCCTGGGTTGCTCTAGGGTATCTTCAGTTATTATAAGTACACTGTCAGATTCTGCCAGTTGCAGAGAGTCCCCTGAAGTTTGAGCTTTGGCTATTTGCTGACCTAATAATAAAAGTATAAACACATAATATCTAAACGCCATAATTTAACCTGAATTTTAAATCCACAATTTTAGGAATAAATGGGAAGTGTTGTGTTATTACAAATTGATTATTTTATCAACGTAAGAGGAGATATTTCCGTATAGGATGAAAAGTAAATAATCATCAGGTACTACTTATCACAGAACTTTTTAGCAGATTATTTATATCATTATATTTGTAATATGAAAATTGATATTCACCTTTTCGGGATCACCAAAGAAATTGTTGGTAAACCTAAGCTTGTTCTGGAAATGACTCAAGGTCAGTCCGTGTCCGATTTGAAAAATAAATTACAGGCAGACTACCCTGGTTTATCAGACTTGCGTTCGGTAATGGTTGCCATCAATAATGAATATGCCAAAAATGATCAATTAATTGAGCAAAATGATGAAATTGCTTTAATTCCACCGGTAAGTGGAGGATGATATGATAAAAATTGAAGAAAAGCCCCTTGATGTTGAAAAAGTACTGGCTTCCGTCTCCAGTCCCAAAGCTGGAGCTGTGAATCTCTTCCTGGGAACAGTCAGGCAGTTTACCGGCTCAAACCAGGTAATACAACTGGAATATGAAGCCTACGATGCAATGGCTGTAAAGGAGATAGAAAAGATCGTTGAAACATCAAAATCACTATGGCCAGTCCAGCAGGCTTCAGTTATTCATCGTAAGGGGATCCTGCAAGTGGGGGAGGTTGCTGTGGCCATTGCTGTTTCCTGCCCTCATCGCCAGGCATCTTTTGAAGCCTGTCAGTATATCATTGATAAGATCAAGGAAACTGTACCCATTTGGAAGAAGGAAATCTATCCTGATGGTACTTCCTGGGTCTCAGCCCATCCTTAAATTATTGATTTTATTTAGAAAACAGTACCTGTATATATTTTAGGTCATTATTTCTATAAGATATTACTAACTAATCTCTTAGAAGCCTTATTTTATTCAGCATAAATTGGTTTCTTAATACGTTATGCCATATAATTTTCTGAAGATATCCGTCACAGCAGGTTAAATCCTCACCTAAAACATCACATATTCCGGGAAAAAATTCACCGATCAGGCTAAAACTCACACGTATGACTGGTGATATGTTCCCTCCTAATTTGAATATAAGGCTGATTTTTAATTACTTCATCTTTTGAAATCTTGATTTAACTATCAATCACAGGAAAATTAGTTATTTGAAAATAAAAAAATTATGAGTAAGAAAGTATTAATTGTGGATGATTCGCTTTATATGCGAACCGTGATTAAAGATGTATTAGTTACCGCTGGTTATGATGTGGTAGGACAGGCTGCTAATGGAGAGTCAGCTATTGATCTTTCATTAGAACTACAACCGGATTTAATCACCTTAGACAACATCCTGCCTGATATGCTGGGACTGGACATTTTAAAAGTTTTAAAATCAGAGGAGCTGAAATCTAAAATAGTAATGATAAGTGCTGTAGGTCAGCAGTCAGTAGTTGATGAAGGAAAGACGCTGGGGGCAGACGAATATCTGGTAAAACCTTTCACCAATGAACAATTACTGGAAGCGATAAATAAAGTTTTAGCCTAACTGATCAACATTCGAAGATGGAAAAATATCTCACTCAAGATGAAATAATAATTGCAAAAAATATCATAAACATTTCATTGGCAAATGCAGCAGAAGCTTTTTCAAAACTGGCAAAAGATAAAGTAACTTTGCAACAGGTGGAAATTCCGCCTACTATTCCAGATACTGACCTCAACCATGTAATCAATTCTTTAGATAAACTTTATGTATTGGTGACTGAGGTGAAAGGGGATTTGCCAGCTGAGAGCTATCTGGTATTTACTCAGGAAAATGCAGCCTTAACTGCCAGTCATGTGATGGGAAGTCATAATAGCAATGAAGAAATGCAGGAAGCTATGTTGCTTGAGGTAGATAATATTCTCACAGCTTCGGTGGTAACACAATTTTCCAACTTTTTTGGAAAGTCAATTTATGGAGATGTACCACACCTGATCAAATTAAACAAAACAGAAACCGAAGAGGTTTTGACCCAGAAAATGAGTCAATATGACCTCAGGGTGACATTCAAAACTTGTTTTGTTACCAATAAACTGAAGATCCATCCGGAGTTTGTATGGATCTTTACCCAGGATCTGATTCAAGCAGTAAAATCATTGGCCAAGGATCGACAAGCCATTGAGGAGCTACATAAATATGAGCGCTATCTGGAACAATACGTAATGTTGTAAAAATAATTTTTAGTATGAGAAGGTCTAAATTACAAATATTTTTTATGTTGGTGATTGGCCTGGTTTCAGCCACCTTGATTTTTAACCACTGGTATAATCTCAGGTCTGACCACCAGGTATCTACCCAGCTAGCTAATAAGATCAGAGAAGTTAATGTTGAATTAAAAACTACTTTGGATCACTTAGACCTTTATTATCATACCGGTAATGCTATATTTCTGGATAATATTTTACAGAATCAGTCTGAGGTGCAGGATCTTTTAGGGACCATAACCAATGGAGGGACATTCGAATATAACGAGGAAACCTATAGCATTAAGCGGCTGGATCTGCCTGAACCAACTGAAGAATTGTTACAGGAACTTAATATCAGGTTGATTCAATCCCGGCAGGTTTTATCTGATCTGGCTAATAATGGTGTACGTTTTATGGAAACTGGTCTGCAACAGAATGTTGATAACAGGGCAAAGCTTAGCCAGCAGGATATAGAAGGTCTCTATCTGATAAAACAAACGGCTCCCCTCATTATTAATAATTTCCAGGATTTGTATGGTTCTGTTCATACATTGATCCATAGAAATAATCGAAGGTCAGGGTTCATCTGGATTGGCTCTGAGCTATTCATTTTTGGACTCTTGATGTTTTCCTTTATAGTTTTTAAAAGAAGATTGATCCATCCGATGCAGAAGGCTTCCTCATTTGCCCAACAGTTGTCTATGGGCAACCTGAAGGAGAATTACGAAAAGTCTCATAGTCCGGAAATTGATCATATGGAGGATGCCCTGATTAAGATTTCCCGAAATTTCAATGAAGCTACTGATTTCGCCCTGAAAATAGGAGAAGGAAAACTTGACTATGAAATGAGCAAAGTGACGGGAGATGATTACCTGGGTACCGCTCTTATGGAGATGCGGGACAAGCTAAAAACCGTGGCCGAAGAGGAGAAACGAAGGAATTGGGCCATTAATGGCATAGCCAAATTCAGCGATATCTTCCGGCAAAATCAGCATGCTAATCTGGAGGAACTATCCTATTCGTTTATTAAGCATCTGTCTCAATATCTCCATGCCAATCAGGGAGGGGTGTTCCTTATCAACGAAGACGATTCCAATCAAAAGTTTATAGAACTCACCGGCTGTTATGCCTATGAAAGGAGAAAGCAGCTTCAGGTGCATCTGCAAATGGAAGAAGGATTGATCGGCCAGTGTATTCTGGAGAAAGACACCCTTTACCTGGAGGAAGTTCCGGAAAACTATATATTTATCACCTCAGGACTGGGTAAAAGAAATCCGACCTGCATCCTGATCGTTCCGGTAAAAGTTAATGATGAAATTTATGGAGCCATAGAATTGGCCTTCTTCAATCTGCTGGACAAATATCAAATAGATTTTGTGGAAAAAGTTTGTGAAACATTTGCCTCCACCCTTTCCAGTACCCGAATGAATCTGCGAACCAAAAAATTACTAGATGATTCCCAGGCAATTAATCAGGAATTACAGCAGAAAGAAGAGCAAATGCGGCAAAATGCAGAAGAACTGGAAACTACCCAGGAAGAGCTGAACCGAAAGTTAAGCGAGTTGGAGGAAGAAACCAATTTGAGTAACAATATTATTGAAGCCATTAATAAAACCAATGCCACCATTGAATTTGATCTGGAAGGAAATATCCTTAATGTAAATGATATGTACTTAAGTGTCATGGGATATACCAGGGATGAAATAGTTGGCAAAAATGAATTGAAGCTGGTACCCAAAGATGAGCTTGATTCCAACCGTTACCGGATGTTATGGGATAGTCTGACCAATGGGTCCTTTATGTCAGGTGAGTATAGAAGGATCAGTAAAGGAGGCCGGGAAGTCTGGTTGAATGGCACCTATAACCCTATTTTCAATATTGAAGGTAAGCCGTACAAGGTTATACAATTTGCTCAATTTACTACAGAAGAGAAAGAAAAAGACCTGGATCTGTCCAGCAAGATCAATGCAATCAGCAATTCATTCCCCCTGATTGAGCTGGATCTGGAGGGGAAAGTGAAAAGTGCTAACCAGGAGTTTGTTAACTTGTTTGGTTACAAGCGACTGGAAGTAAGAAATAAAGAAATGACTAATTTCCTTGACCAGGACTGCATTGAACAATTTAATGAAATAGATCTGCTTAATCACCAAAGCAGTTTGTCTTTTATTTTTGCTTTCAGAACCAAGGATGAAAACCTGAAATATTGTCTGACTATTTTCAGCCCCATCAGGAACTTGTCTGGTGAAGTATACAAGATCATGGTCATTCTGGTGGATATTTCTCAACAAAAGAACCTTGAACTGGAATTGATGGCTAATCAGAACCAGCTTTCTGAAACCATCGCCCAACTGGAAAATGCCAAGGAAGATTTGCAAAAGCAAAAAAATGAAATTGAAAGCCGGGTAAACATGCTGAATAAAGCGGCCAATATTCTGGAGATTGACCTGAAAGGCAAGATTCTAAAAGCGAACGATGCTATTTGCGCCAAGTTAAATATCTCGCAATCTGAAATTATCGGATTGGATTATTCTGGCTTGATACATAAAGACTATTGTAAAGACTCATTGGATCAATTTATCCACAGAGTGAAACTGGGTGAGATTAAGCGGGAAGTTTTAAGATATCAGGCAGAGGATGAGCAGGGTATATGGGGTGACACAACCATTGCGCCAATCCATGATGTGAATGAAGTGCCTTATAAATTTATTGCGGTAATGTTTGATGTCTCCTCCCAGATATTAATGCAAAATGAATTGAGGCAGAGCCTGGCCCGGGAAAAAATGCGTAATGCCATATTGAACCTAAAGGATGATAAGGAGGAAGATCTGATGGGACAATTATTCCAGCAATTGCAACAGTTGGATCCCAATAAAGAGATTGATATGAATCAGATTCTGGAAAATGATCTGTTACCTGCATTGAAATTGAACCGGGAGGCGCAAGTTGTAGATATCAGTAAATCTGCTCAAAAATCACTAAAAATTACCAGGAAAGAAATCATCGATCAAAGTATTACTGAGCTGGTATATATTGATAATGAAGTTATCTCACCCGAACTAATCAAGAAGATCACCTATGGCAATGTAGTAAAGTTGTCGGTCGAATTAAGATGGGGTAAACAATCGACATCAGCTAATATTATCACCATTCCTTTATTTTCAGGCAATCAGAAAGATATAAATATCATGATGTTTGTAATGAAGATCTGATAAGTCCCGAAAGTAGATGAATCCTGTCCTATAGCAAAGGGAAACCACTATATGTGTGGCAAATAAAATAAATAATGAGCTGGTGCTTTTTGGAAATCGTAGATCAAAATATTGCTGACCTGGTATATATTGATAATGAAGTTATCTCGCCCGAATTCATCAAGAAGATCACACTTTCCAGGAGCCAATAGATTTTCAATTAAAAATTAAAATTTGATTTGAGAGTAATTAAGACTATCCCTGCTTTTTAGCATTCAGCACGATCAGAAGATCTTCGATTACTTTTTTAATGTAAAGTAAGCAGCTTTCACTTTTGACAATATAATTGAAAACGCCCTCATCCTGAGCCTTAGCTACTACATCTATATCATCCTGGGCAGAAACCACTATAATTTGGGTATCTTGTTTATTTTCTTTTATTTTTTTGATCAGTTCCAGCCCGTGGAAATCAGGCAACATCAGATCCAGAAGCACAATGTCCGGATTTTCCGGTAAATGGTTAATTAATGCCTCTCCCGTTTCAAAATATTGGGTATCCAGGCTTTTAAATCCACTAAAGGCCAGGCGTAATACCATGGCTTCAGTTTTATTATCTTCAATTACAAATACTTTGTACTGCTTCATAAATATTTATATCAAAAAATGGTTATGAACTAAAATTATTTTTATTAATAAAATTAATAAATTGATCTAAATTAGGTTGCAATTGAGCAATTAATTTATCCAGATCCTTGTAATTAGAAGTACTTAGCTGATAATTGATCGTTTTAGAAATTTCAAATATTCTGGAAGCTCCTACTGTACCACTTAGACCTTTAAGGGTATGAATAGATTTATTCATGAGGTTAAGGTCATTTTTTTGCAGGGCCTTTTGAGCTTTTTTGATCAATGACTTACTATCATCAATAAAGGATTGGTATAATTCATTGACCATTTGAGTATCATTTCCTGATATGGTTTTTATCTCATTTAGTGTGTTTTGATTTAAGATGTCCAGTTTCCCGATATATTCCACTTTATTTTCCAGTACTTTAGCTACTGGTTTGGCCATAGTGGTCCACTTTTGTAGCTTTTTAATCAATTGATCAGAAGTGATAGGTTTGGCCAGGTAATCATCCATGCCATCCTTAATATATTTTTCGGCATCACCTTCCATGGCATTGGCACTCAGACCAATGATGGGTGGCACATCCTGATATTTTGTTTTCAGGATCATGGTTGCTTCCATACCATCCATCAGAGGCATTTGGATATCCATCAGGATAAGGTCGTATTTTTCTTCTTTTACCTTGTTCAAAGCCTCTATCCCATTTTTGGCAATATCTGTGGTACAGCCAAATTTTTTCAGCATCAAACTTACTACCTGCTGGTTAACAGTGTTATCTTCAACCACTAAAACATGGGCATTTATTTGTTGTGGCTTATTTTCTTTTTCGGGACTTTTAAAAAACTGGTCTAAGTGTTTAGTCTGGTCTACATTTTCGTACCTGAAGGTAAAATTGAAATTACTCCCCTTATGTTTTTCAGAGGCAACTTTTATTTCCCCTTCCATCAGGGTGACCAGATGTTGGCAGATGGTAAGTCCCAGCCCTGTACCAGCATACTTTCTTTTGGTTGGTGTATTCAATTGGGTGAATTTCTGGAACAATTTGTTCATGTCTTCTTTATCGATGCCAGCTCCTGTGTCAATTACTTCTACCTTTAAAAAGTTTTCCTGATCTTTCAGCAGCCTGATCCTGATCGTTCCTTCTTCGGTAAATTTTGCCGCATTGCTCACCAGGTTGGTCATTACCTGATTAACCTTTGTTTCGTCTGCATTGATAAACTCAGGTACCTCAGGCTCAATTTCAATCTTTAAATTTACCTCTTTATCCCTGATCACCGGAATGAATAAATCTTTTACCTGCTGAATTAATTTATGTATATTAAAAATATTTGGTTTGACTGACATTTTACCAGCCTCCAGTTTAGAGAGGTCCAGTATTTCATTGATGATGGCCAGTAAGCTTTTGGAAGACCTTTGGATGGTTTGAATAAATTCTATTTGCTGATTATTCAGGGAAGTATCCATCAACAATTCTGTCATTCCCACAATGCCATTCATGGGCGTGCGGATTTCATGACTCATAGAAGCCAGGAATTCTGTTTTAAAGTGTAAAGCTCTTTCAGCCAACTCCTTGGCCTGAATCACTTCTGTTTGTTTTTTACGTTCGGTGATATCCGTTACAATACAGTCGTAGCGTATGGGAACATTGTCTTTATCCAGCGTGGTGGTAATATCAGCTGAAATCCATTTTTGTTGCCCTGTAGCAGTATGAATACGTAATTCCACATTTTGCTGGAGGGTGTCAACTAATTGGGAAATCAGTTCCTGCATTAGATGAAGGTCTTCCTGGTGGAGAAAACTCTTCCAGAATTCATAATTCATTTCTATATCATCCAATGAGCATTCCAGCAATTTTTCAATGGAAGGAGATATTTGAATGATTTTTTGATGTACAGGATCCATTGAAAGAAAAACAGCTTCCAGGTTATCAAACAAATACTGTAATTGTTGCCTGGTGGATAAGACTTCTACTTCTGCCATTTTACGGTCGGTTATGTCCATGTCAGACCCTGCCATCCGGTATACCTCACCATCTTCATTTCTAAATGCTGTTCCCCTGGTTAAAATCCATTTTATGGATCCATCCTTATGCACCATCCGGTATTCAGCTTCGTAAATATTTGTTTTTCCTTCCAGGTGTTCTTCCATGAGTTGTCTGATCCTGGCTTGATCTTCCGGGTGGATCAACTTAATGAACGCTTCGGGATGATTTGGCACTTCATGAGACTTGTAACCTAAAAGGTTTTTTAGATTATTGCCCAGATAAAAATCCTCATTTTTCAAATTGAAGTCCCATACACTGATGCTGCCGCTGATGGTGGCCAGAGAGTATCTTTCCTCACTTTTTTGCAGTGCTTGTTCGGTTAACTTGCGGTTAGTGATATCTTCGTCCAATCCGGCAATTCGCTCAATTTGTAATTGGTGATTCCTGATGATAGTTCCCCGGGTATGGATCCACCTAACTGACCCTGATTGATGAATCTTTCGGGTAATAAATTCAAAATTGGTAATCTGTTTGTCTACCGGTTGCTGGTATATGTGTTTCTCTAAGATATGAAGATCTTCTTTCAGGGTCAGTTGAGTATAATCCTGCATATCCGTGATGGTGTCATGATCTACATAACCCAGCATCTTGTATAAATTAGGGCTCAGATAATGCTCATCCAAAGAAAGGTTAAAGTCCCAAATCCCTATCTGACTGTAGGATGTGACCAGTTTATATCTATTTTCACTTTTAGCCAGGGCTTGCTCGGTTTCTTTTCTTTCTGTGATATCAAGTATCACCCCATCAAAAACAAACCCATCGAAGAAACGGGCATAGGTGATCATGCCTCTTTCCGATACCCATTTAATAGATTTATTGCGATGAATGATGCGGTATTCCAGGTTGATGGATGTCCTGGTCTTTATTACTTCTTCTAATCTTGATTCTATCCAGTGCCAGTCATCAGGGTGGATCAGGTTATAATATTTATCTACGCTATCAAAATGGCTGGCTGGATAACCTGTAATAGATTCTACTTCACTGCTTATAAATTCGAATTTATCGTACCTGTTTACTGAACGCCGGTACACTGCTCCCGGTATGTTATCTACCAGGTGCCTGAACTGCTCTTTACTTGCCAGTAAGGCAGATTCCACTTTGTTTCTTTCCTGACGGGATATCAGGTCAGTAATGGCAGTGCCAATTTCCTGACTGATCAGCTTGACCAGTTCTTTTTCCAACATACCCAACTCATGGGCAAGATTGCTTTTATCGGCAAATTCCAGCAAAGCATAGATCCTGCCGTTAACAAATATTGGAATTCCAATATATAATTCCACCTGGCCAAAAGCGATATGCTGATGAGGTTCAGAAACCTTTGCTACCAGATCTTTTGATACCAGCAAGTCCTGACTGATTGTTCCCTCTAATTGAAATCCATCTCCAATTTCAATTTCTTGCAGTGAAGAGGTCTGGGCCAGACAGATAGCGGCCTTGTTTTCCGGCTTTAGCACAATGCCAAAGGGTATATTAAGGATTTCACAACCAATTTCCAGGTAAGATTCAAACAGGTTGGAGAAGTTTTCATATCCCTGCGATCGAAGATCGACAATCAACTTCAGGTAATGAAGGGTCTTGTTAAGGTTTTCATCAGCCTGTTTAGGAGTTGGAGGCTGGTTTTTTTGTAATATTTCAGCCAAATGATGTATCGCCAGGTGAACTTTTCCGGTTAATTCCTGGTTTCCGTTCCTGGGTAAATCAATATTATAGTTCCCCTCAGAAAGATCCAGGATAGATTGAATGATCTTACTGTCAAGCTCAGACATTTTACTGTTCATGAAAAATAAAGTATAGCCAAAACATAAATTTATTTATGTCTCCAAGTTAGTTTTGATTTGAATTATATATAGATGAATTATAAGTTTAAAAGCATACTTGTATGAATTTTTCCTCTTTTAATATAATTTTATTTTTACATAAATTGAAGACTTTTTTCTGTTCAAACTAAACGATTAAGCCCATGATCTCCGTTAAAGCAGCTGAAGATATTTTATTAAAGCAGGTTAAGCTGGTACCAACGCAGTTGATTCCTTTATCCGATGCTTATCGCCGAATCCTGCGGGAACCTGTGCAGGCTGACCGGGATTTTCCTCCATTTGACCGGGTAACTATGGATGGAATAGCCATAACCTGGTCCGAATGGGAAACTGGAAGAAGATCATTCCTGGTGCAGGATGTTCAGCTAGCTGGCATGCCCCCCTTAAAGTGTCATCATCCGGCGGCTTGTCTTGAAGTGATGACCGGAAGTATTTTACCGGCCAATACAGATACAGTCATTCCTTATGAGCAGGTAAAAATTGAAAATGACGGTGTGGACCGCGTAGCTGTATTGGGTAATGATCAGGTGAAACTGGGACAAAATGTGCATCAAAAAGGTTTTGACAGGATTGGTGGATCACTGTTGATTTCTCCGGGTGTCAAAATGACTGCTTCAGAAATTGCAGTGGCTTCCACAGTGGGAAAAGCCAGGATTACGGTGGCAAAATTGCCCCGGATCGCCATCATTTCAACCGGTGATGAATTGGTTTCTGTAGAAGATCAACCGGCACCTTACCAGATCAGGCAATCCAATGCGGCTATGATCCGGGCGGCTCTACGGGATCTTGGCATCCTGGCTGAAACATTTCATTTAAATGATTCCAAACAAGCATTGAAATCAGCCCTGGGACAAATATTGGAAGGATTTGACCATCTGATCTTATCCGGAGGCGTGTCAAAAGGAAAGGCAGATTATGTGCCTGAGGTGTTGGATGAACTGGGTGTGGAAAAGCTTTTTCACAGGGTAAAGCAACGGCCGGGAAAGCCGTTCTGGTTAGGAAAAATGGGTCAGGATAAAATGGTTTTTGCCCTTCCGGGCAACCCTGTGTCAACCTTGGTGTGTTTGTATAAATATTTTATACCATGGCTCAGAAAATGTTTAGGAGCAGTGCCCTGCCAAATATTAAAAGCACAACTTGACCGGGACTTTAAATTTGGCCCTGATCTGACTTATTTTTTACAGGTGAAATTAACAATTCAGGATAAAGGAACCATACTGGCTCAGCCGGTACCAGGAAAAGGCTCAGGCGATCTGGCAAATCTGCTGGAATCAGACGGCCTGATGGAATTGCCGGCTAAAACTGATCATTTTCGGAAAGGGGAGGCTTTTCCGGTTTTTTTATTTCGGGATTGGCCAGTTCGGTGAATTTGTTTTTAGGGGAATTTATCTGGTAAATGTCAAATTGATTGTTTTGAAAGATTTTTTTGAGCCCATTAGCCTGAGGGGCCGCATTCACCGGAAGTTGCTGATCATTATTGATCTTATCCAGCACCAGGTAATGACCCTTGTAAAGGGAAATTTCATCTAATTCTTCTTTTCTTACCGATTTTCGTCCAGTAAACAGGGTCATAACCCTTGGCTTTCTAAAAATAATTACCTTTTCAGGGCTGACATTCTTTTCAATGTAATGAAACATTTCCCTGCTTTCACTGATGATGGGACCCGTTTGAATTTCTGGGTTTTTCTCCCGCATCATTTTGATGTCGGCATAGATAAATAGCACAAAAAGAACTGTACAAAAAGCATAAACACTGTTAAAGGGTAGCACCTTTCTTTGAAAATGACTAATAAAGTGATTCCTGATCCAGCATGCTCCCCGGATGGTGAAATACAGGGTAAATGGTACCAACACAAAAATGAAACGCAAGCCCTGGTGATAGGGATAGATCAGCAGCAAAGCATAGGTGAATACCATCAGGATCAGATAAAAGTAATCTTTTTTATACCTTACCAGCAGCCCTGCAGCCAGAAATGGAATGGTTAGGCCATATAAAACACCGGCAAAGACTTCACTGTCGGTTACCTGAAAGAATTCAGATGGTAAGGATATATAATAGATCAGATTTCGGTAGATCACATTCAGGAAATCAGCATTCAGAAAATCATTAAGATAAAGGCTTGATTTGGGAAATAAACCTCCGATAAAAAAAACCAGCATGATATAAATGCCGTAGGTGAGGAGAGTTGGAAAATTAAAGGTTTTCATCCTGGTAAAACCTCTTTGGTAATTTTGTATAACTTGCACCGCAGCAAAAACCAATACCATCAGATGACCAATTGATCTGATGAAGGTGCCGGCAAAAAATACTATTCCCAATAAGCTATAAGATAGCCAGGGATTGATCAAATATCTTTCCCTGATCAAAAAACGCTCCACCAGATAAACGGATAATAAGGAGAAAAACAGGAAAGGGTAGTCCGAGAGTATATGTTGTTTAAAACTAAAAAAATAGGGGTTTAATGCCAACAGCACCACCAGAAATAGGCCTGCCGGGGGACTTAGCTTGTGTTTGAAAATATGAAAAACCACCCAAAGGGAAAGGGTAAAGAACAAAAGCAGATAAATTTTCCAGGCCAGCAGGTTCAAACCGAAGACCTTGTATACCGGGACCAATAATATGGGCAGTCCCCAGGGATAAAATTGTGGGGCTATGGACTCTGATGAGTTTTCAAACCTGAACATAGTGAGATCCTGGTATTTATCCAGTTGGTTATCAGCCAAGTGGCGGGTTTGATCAATATAAGCAGCAAAATCTCCTCCCCAATCTGTACCTTCCTGAAGTGAAACCACATTAAATATGAAGCTGACAATCAAAATCAAGGTCAGCAAAAAATAAATTTTTTTCATTTAAAAAATTGAATATATAGATGAAAGGGTATTTCCTTTTTTTTTAACCCTTAATCTCGATTTTGGTTAGAAGTGGCGGACATGTATCTGTGATAATGCCAACGGTTAACCCCAACCATGTATGATATCCTGATAAAACGTGTTGAATTTGGATCACAGGTTTAGCATATTTGATTTTTAATGGACTGAAACTGAACTAAAAAACCGGCTATGAATAAAAAAAGTCAGAAACTGATACTGCTGATCAGCCTTTCATTGGCTGTGATTGTAGTTAACTGCCAGACTGATAATGAGGTATCTCTGAATATTCATAATCCCTTATCAGATCCCGAAGCCGGTCCTCCGGCTGGAAATCCTGAGGGAACTTATCCCATACCTGCCCAGGCCGGGCCAGAAGATATATCTAATCCTGATCATGTAATTGGTAATGGAACCCCTGAAAGTTGTAATTGTGATGACTTTATTGAAGCGGTGGCTCAGGGTGGAAAGATCGTATTTGACTGCGGACCAGATCCGGTAACCATCAGCATGGAAAAGCCTGCCAAAATTTTTAATGATGGAATACCCGATGTGGTGATAGATGGGGGTGGGTTGATCACGCTCAGTGGCAGGGGTAAGAATCGTATTTTGTACATGAATACCTGCGACAAGTCTCAAAAATGGACTACTTCCCATTGTCAGGACCAGGATCACCCCCGGCTCACCGTGCAAAACTTGACCTTTGCCGATGGAAATTCCCGCAGAGAAACCGAGTACGATGGTGGTGGAGCCATTTGGGTAAGGGGTGGAAGGTTTAAGATTGTCAATTGCCGTTTCTTCAATAATGTATGTGCCAACGAAGGGCCGGATGTGGGAGGCGGCGCTGTCCGGGTTTTCAGTCAGTATCAGGATTTGCCGGTATATGTGGTGAACAGTACTTTCGGAGGGGCTGAAGGATATGGTAACGCAGGATCCAATGGTGGTGCCATCAGCAGCATTGGGGTTTCCTGGACCATCATCAACAGCTTATTTTCTCATAACCAGGCCCTGGGTAATGGCGGTAATCCGGCCCAAAATGGCACGCCGGGCGGCGGTAGTGGAGGAGCTATTTATAACGACGGAAATGAAATGACTTTGACCATTCTGGGTTCTTTAATAGAAAATAACCGGGTGAATGCTTATGGAGCTGCTATTTTCTTTGTGTCTAATAACCATACCGGCCATATCAAAATTGATCAGTCTACCATTATGCACAATACTGGGGGAAGCTGGTATCCTCAGTACCAGGGCATTTCCATGCATAGCGATACCAGGTGTGTGGTAACCAATTCAGTGATCGAATAGGCATTGCCACAGGCGTATTTGGATGAAACCATGACAGAGAAGCATGTTTTGTTCAAAAGCAGGAGTAAGCCATGAAGGATGGCTAACCATTTATTGCAGGAGCGGCCGTAGACCGAAATGGCCGCGTCAGCTATGGGGGAGCCGGCTACGGCGCGGCAGGCTTTAGGGGGGCGGCATTGAGCCGGGGCAGTGTGGATTTATCCAAAAGCCCCTTCATCAACCATCCGAAAAAACCAGTATCAACCTCAATTAAAGGTTTTTCAAAGCAATATGCAGCTCGTCCAACTGCTCCTGAGAAATGGTGGAAGGCGTATCGATCATTACATCCCGGGCTGAATTATTTTTAGGGAAAGCGATGTAATCTCTGATGGAATCAGAGCCACCAAACAAGGCGCAAAGGCGATCGAAACCAAAAGCAATTCCTCCATGTGGCGGGGCACCATACTCAAAAGCATCCATCAGAAAGCCAAACTGCTTTTCAGCTTCTTCCTGGCTGAATCCAAGGGTTTTCAGCATTTTTTGCTGCAGTTCCTTGTTGTGAATCCTGATCGATCCTCCCCCGATCTCTACCCCATTGATCACCATGTCATAGGCATTAGCCCGTACGTTGGCCGGATTAGAATCCAACAATTTGATATCCTCCGGCTTGGGAGAAGTAAAGGGATGGTGCATGGCATGAAATCGTTGGTTTTCCTCATCCCATTCCAGTAGGGGGAAATCTACGATCCAAACCGGTTTATAAATATCTTTCTTCCTCAGGCCAAGTTCACCACCTAATTTTAATCGCAGCTCGGATAAGGCGGTCCTGGTTTTGTAAAGTTCACCCGCCAATATCAGCAAAAGATCACCCGGTTTGGCCTGAAATTTATCAGCCCAGGCTTGCAAATCTTCAGGTTGGTAAAATTTATCTACCGACGATTTAAAGGTGCCATCCAGATTGTATTTCACATATACCAGGCCTTTAGCACCGACCTGGGGGCGTTTAACAAATTCAGTCAATTGGTCCAGTTGTTTGCGGGTATATTCACTGCATCCTGACGCATTGATGCCCACTACCAACTCAGCATCATCAAACACTTTGAATCCTTTTCCCTGAACCAGATCATTTAATTCGGTGAATTTCATGCCGAATCGCAGGTCAGGTTTGTCAGAGCCATAGGATTTAATAGCTTCGGTATAATTCATGCGGGGAAATATATCCAATTCCAGCCCTTTTACCTGTTCAAACAAGTGCCTGATCAGCCCTTCAAAAGTATTGATCACATCATTTTGACTGACAAAAGACATTTCACAATCAATCTGGGTAAATTCCGGTTGTCGATCTGCCCGCAGGTCTTCATCCCTGAAGCATTTTACGATCTGAAAATATTTATCGACCCCCCCCACCATCAATAATTGCTTGAATGTTTGAGGTGACTGGGGCAGGGCATAAAATTCTCCGGGATTGACCCTGGAAGGCACTACATAGTCACGGGCGCCCTCTGGGGTGGATTTGATCAGGAAGGGAGTCTCAACTTCGAGGAAATGCTGGCCGTCCAGGTAGTGCCGGGTAGCCTGCAACATTCTGTGTCGAAGTTCCAGGTTTTTGCGTACAGGGTTCCTTCGCAGGTCCAGGTAGCGGTATTTCAGGCGCAGATCGTCTCCCCCGTCTGTTTCGTCTTCAATTATAAAAGGGGGAAGTTTGGCCGGATTCAGGATTTCCAGCTGATCAACCTTAATTTCAATGTCTCCGGTGGAGATCCTGGGGTTCTTGGCCAGTCGTTCTGTCACGATTCCCCGGGCTTTTACAACATATTCCCGGCTCAGGTTCCTTACTTTTTCCAATAATTCAGGACTGGATTTTCCTTCTTCAAAAATTAGCTGGGTAATACCATATCGATCCCTCAGGTCTGCCCAGATCATGCCTCCTTTATCCCTGATCCGCTGGACCCATCCACAAAGAACCACTTCTTTATTGATGTCTTCAATTCTTAATTCACCGCAAGTATTTGTCCTGTACATAATTAATATAATTTGTTGAGGCAAATTTATAAATAGTTTACATTTAATTGTTCTCAGGGTTTAATTAATTGAAAAAAGTGTTTTTTGTAAGCATGATTTTTAATTTTTTGATGGGTTAAAAAGAAGGAGTGGTAAAGAGCCTTAGCTCAACCGCTGCAAAAAAAATTACACACTTAAACGGGATTAGCACTAAGCTATCGCCAATGTTGAAAACATTAGCGGTTGAAACCATACTTGATCTCAGACAAGGACAGAAAAAATGCCCGCACCTGCCGCGGCCTTTGCACTCGAGGCCATCTTGGCCTGGCACGCCGCCGTACCGGCATTTTCTGTCGGGCCATTGCTTCTTTGATTTTCTATAAATCATAGTTCAGACAAATTCAGCGGTAGTCTGGCGGTCATCAGTCGTTCCTCAAAAAATCTCCAGGATCCTGATCCAGTCAAGCATTATGCCTGGTAGATCTGATCCATTAATTGAGAGATTTTAGCCAGCCTCTCCCGGTCACCCCCCGGCACTTCAGCTGAACCCCAGCCCTGGTAGCCAATGTTTTGTAAAGCTTTGTTTACGGCCGGCCAGTCGCAGTCTCCCTCTGTCAGTTCTACCTGGAATCCTTTCCAGATGCCTTCTTCCTGTTGTTTTTTACGGCTATATTCCTTGATGTCAATTTTCAGGATACGGTCTGCCAAAGCTTCAATCCAGTGGGTGGGCCAGCCAAAACGGACAATATTGCCCACATCGAAATACCAGCCAATCATAGAATGTTCAAATTCATCAATATACCGCACCGCCTCCAGGGGGCTGAGTAAAAATTGGTTCCACACGTTTTCTATAGCTATTTTGATGCCTGTTTCTTCAGCTACCGGCAATAATTTCCGTATCTCTGCCTGTGATCGGGTCCAGGCATCCTGATAATATATATCCCCGGATACCACTCCTGGCACCAGCAATACGGTAGAACCACCGTAAGTTTTACAGTCCCGCAAAGCAGTTTTCATAGATTCAACACACTTTGCTCTTACTGCCGGATCCGGGTCTGACAAGGGGGCTTTCCAGTGTAGCGAATTGACTACTCCCGGAATGGCCAAACCTGTTTTATCCTGGGCGGCTAATATTTCCTTGTTGTCCAGATCATTAGGACTATCCAACTCTACCCCGTCAAAACCAAGTTCCTTCACCAGCTTGAATTTATCCATCACAGACAGGTCCTCCTTGATCATGCCGTACTTCAGGCTTTTTTTGATCAACGGTTGATGGTTTATTTTTTGGCTCCAGGCCGGAGCGGTATAAACAGCCCCGGCAGCCAGCAAAGATGTTTTGATGAATTGCTTTCGGTTCATTTTAATTAAATTCTGTGATTCCTGGTTTTGCTACCGCTGCAGTGGGCCAATTCAAATTCCAATCATACTGATCCATGGTGGGTCCTAAAGTTTCATTTGAATTTAAGGCATCTTCCCAGGTGATCTCCTGCCCGGTATAGGCCGCCATACGCCCCATTAAGGCCAACATGGTAGAATGCGCCATCCAGGTGCCATCGTTAATAGGTTTGCCGTTCCTGATAGAGGCAAACAATTCGTCATGTTCTGTCTGGTACATGTTGTTTTCTTCACCTTTATAGCGCCAGTTGGTTTTACCCTTGATTTCATGCCTTCTTCTGATACAATCCACCATACAATGACCTTCAGTGCCTAAAACCTCTACCGCATAGCTGTTGGCACATCCCTGCTGCTGCCGGGAAAAATGAAATCCTTTTACATCATTTTCGTATTCATAAACGATGGCAAAGTGGTCGAAAACATTGCCATAGATCTCTTCAGTACGGCTTTGACGTCCACCTGTTCCCATAGCTTTTACAGGTAGCTGATCTCCCAGAGCCCAGGCCATCATATCCAGGCTATGGACAGCTTGTTCAGCAATATGATCTCCTGATATCCAGTTGTGATACAGCCAGTTTCGCATTTTATATTCCAGATCAGACCAATCTGGTTGACGTGGTTTAGACCATAAGGCACCAGTATTATATGTGTTGTAAATAGTTTTGATCTCACCCACAGCGCCATCCAGCACCTTGCCAAAAGTGGCTCTTTTAGGTTCATGATACCGCCAGCAGAA
>JBPRGG010000128.1:0-1236 GCA_051418075.1 Candidatus Cyclobacteriaceae bacterium M3_2C_046
GTTTATCAGGATATGCAAATGATCTGGGACCTTTTTACCAATACTGCTGAAGCCGCCGAAATCGTGGGTGATCCAGTATTCGCCGATTCTCTGCTGCAGACCCGTGAAAAGTTATTGCCTGCCAAAATAGGTAAATATGGCCAACTGCAGGAATGGTACCAGGACATTGACCATCCTGATAGCCACCATCGGCATATTGGCCATTTGTATGCTGTAGCTCCTGGTCACCAAATTTCTCCCATAACTACTCCTGAATTGGCGGAAGCGGCTAAAGTATCCCTCAACATGCGCGGTGATGGCCGTTATCTTGAGCAGGAACTGGCTTCCGGGGGCAACTGGTCCCGTGCTCATCGCATGTGGTGCTGGATCAGGTTGCTGGATGGTAACCGCGGCAATAAAATTCTCGGCGAAATCCTGACGGAACAAGGCTTTGAAAATGTACTTACCCATCAGCATGCTGATTACCATTTAAACCGGCCTGATTTTTACATGGAAGACGGGCTGTACCTGCATTACCAGCTTGATGCTTCTGCCTCCATTCCCGGGGCAATTACTGAAATGCTGCTGCAATCCCACCTCGACGAGTTACATTTATTACCGGCTTTACCGGATGAATTTGCCAGTGGCAGTATTACCGGTATCAAAGCCAGGGGCGGCTACCAGGTGGATCTGGAATGGGAAGACCATGAACTGAAAAAAGCTGTGATTGCCAGTCAGCATAACAAAATGCCGGTAATCCGGCTCAAGGGCCAGGTGGTAGATATGGGAACGGAAAGCAGGATTAAATTTATCATGATGTAAAAATATAGATGACTGGGCTTACAGGCTTTTTAAAATGGGGTATAAAAGCTAGTAGTAATAGAATGAAATGGTGAATAGAACCATCAATCTGATTTTGATGTTGAATTTAATAGAATAACCTATTTTTACATTAAAAGATTTTTTTAATGAACAATCAACAAATATTGAAGGATAAAAATGGAAATGAATTAGGTGTTTTTATTCCTATGGCAGAATATAATGAAATCATTTCCAAATTGGAAGAATTGGAAGATATTAAAGATTTTGATAAAGCTAAATCCTCTAATGAAGCAACAATATCTCTTAGAGAGGCTATCAAATTAAGAAAAAATAAGAATGCCTAAATACCAGGTAATTATTACCAAAACTGTCCAAAAAAAACTTTTCAAACTACCCAATAATATAGCTGATAAAATTGAAGAAAAAATGCTCTTG
>JBPRGG010000129.1:0-1996 GCA_051418075.1 Candidatus Cyclobacteriaceae bacterium M3_2C_046
AATGAGCTACGTAAAAACAGTTACGAGAAAAAGCTGCCAATTGAAAATGAACTTCGCAGCTTAAGAATGGAATACCGGGCTGCTAATTCAAATCCCGAGCTGGATGTAAAAAAGGTGAAATCACTGAGAAGCACTATCCGCGATAAAGAAGAAAAGATTGAGGATATCAACCTGGAGACAAAAGTTCAGGTAAAAAAACTTCTCTCTGAAAAGCAGCTTACATATTTTAACAACAATAATTACAGCTGGTGGGATATATCAGAAAACTGCTGGTATTCCGGTAACATGGGAATGGATTCGCGTAAACAGATGATGATGTCTCACAGAAATAATTGTTGGTAAATACCAATTTATTTTAAAACTAACACTGAAGCAAGTGAGATGAATTTTCAAACCTTGCTTTAGTGTTATTAAAAATTGCAGTATAAAATCATGTTAACTTTTAAATTTTGTTCAATATGAAATATTATTTTGAAAAAACAGTCGATTACTCTTTCGACGAAGCAGTAGAAAAAGTAACCGAAGAACTTAAAAAAGAAGGGTTCGGGGTACTGACCGAGATTGATGTGCAGGCCACATTGAAAAAGAAACTGGATATTGATTTCAGAAAATACCAAATTTTAGGGGCTTGCAATCCTCCTTTTGCACATAAAGCGCTGCTGGCCGAAAACAAAATCGGGGCCATGCTCCCCTGCAATGTGATTGTGCAGGAACTGGATAATGGCAAAACAGAAGTAGCTGCCGTTGACCCGGTGGCTTCCATGCAGGCGGTTGAAAATGACGAATTAAGTGATATCGCCAATGAAATCAGGGCGAAACTTGAAAAGGTAATTGAGAATCTATAATTCTGCTTGCAGTTTATTTGGGGAACATATTCAAAACTTTTGAAAATGAGAAAACAACTATTGTTATTAACCTTCGTACTTTTCTGGGTATTCACAGCGAATGCCCAGGAAGGCGAACGGTTAAAAGTAATCACAGGGGTACGTGTTAATCCTTTTGTGATGTATGATTTTGACGGTAACAAAAGGGAAATAACGCGTATCCATGCCGAATTGGGCGCCATGTTTAACAATAAAACCTATCTGTCGGTGGGATACACGCCCTTTGCCAACGCCATCTACAATTTTAACGAATACTGGTTTGTAGGGTTCGACAAAAAAATCCCGGTATCGTGGGTTTTGGCGGAAGAGTATATGATAGATGAAAATAAATTCATAGTCCAGACCGGCCCCAATTTCAAATTAGGGAACGTGGGAAATGCGTTTGTATTTCTGTTTACCCCTGTTGATAATATTGACTGGGGCTTGAAAGTGGGCGCTTTTATTCCTTTAAATGTGGTTTTGCATAAAGATTAGTTCACATGTTCAAATCTGTATTTACCATTAGTAAAATGGACTGCCCTTCCGAAGAATCCCTTATCAGGATGAAGCTGGAAGGGATTTCATCCGTTAAAAACCTGGTTTTTGATATTGAAAACCGGAAGCTGGAGGTATATCATTCAGGCCCTGTGGATGAAATCCACCAGGCAATCAGCCAGCTAAAATTAGGTGACAAACTCGGAAATACTACCGAAACGGAATTACCGCCCGGTGCAGACGATTCACAACAGCTGAAAATACTCTGGTGGGTGCTGGGCATCAATTTTACCTTTTTCGTGGTGGAAATGACCACAGGCTGGATTTCGCACTCCATGGGCCTTATGGCCGATTCGCTGGACATGCTGGCCGATTCTATTGTTTACGGGCTCAGCCTTTTTGCAGTGGGCGCGGCCATTTCACGAAAGAAAAAAGTAGCTAAAATCAGCGGATATTTCCAGATGGGTCTGGCTACGCTGGGTTTTGCCGAAGTGCTTCGCCGTTTTTTCAGCAGCAGCGAAACGCCCCTTTTTCAGTGGATGATTATTGTTTCCATCCTGGTGCTTGCCGGAAACCTGGTTTCGTTGTGGCTAATCAACAAAGCCAAAAGCAAAGAAGCGCACATGCAGGCCAGCGCT
>JBPRGG010000130.1:0-39999 GCA_051418075.1 Candidatus Cyclobacteriaceae bacterium M3_2C_046
GCTGGTTGCTGGTTGCTGGTTACTGGTTGCTGGTTACTGGTTGCTGGTTGCTGGTTGCTGGTTGCTTGTTACTGGTTGCTGGAGGTTCAGCAAGCTCCTTGACCGTCATTGCGAAGGTTTTGCAGGGGCAGAGGGAAGGAAAAACCTGTGGCAATCCATCAGTCAGGAGCAGAACAGCTCAACGCTTAGCTGTTGCCCCTTATTTTTTTGAGAAATTGACTGCTGCTGGTTACTTAATTATAAATATTCAGGTGACAAATAAATGTGGTTCCTTCATTTACGGTGCTTTCCACCTCAATATGACCGCCATTTCGGCTGATCAGGTTTTTTATGATATACAATCCAACACCTGTTCCCTCTGCCGAATTTTGATTAAATCGTTTAAAGGGCTTAAACAAATGATTATCTATCTTATCTAAATTCATACCCATGCCATTATCCTTAATGGTAACTATTACCTGATCAGCTTGCTTTTCGGCTGATATATCAATCACCAAAGGCCTGTCTTCACTTCTATATTTTATAGCATTTGAGATGAGATTAGACAGAATGCTTTGCATAAATGAATTCACATATCGAAAAGAAAATTCCGGATCAATTTTATTTTTAATCGTTCCCTTACAGGCATTTATTCCTGACTGATATTGCAATTCCAGATATCTGATCAATTGAAACAGTTTAATATCTTCCCCCATTAATTCATTGTCTCTGCTTTGTACTTCCAGTATTTCAGTTATGCCCTTCATTACAGATTCCAGCTTGACAATCTGATTGCTAAAAAGATCCTGAAACTCATTTTGTGAAAATTTTTGTTTCTTTAAAAGATCAAGCATCATTTTCATATTCGAAATAGGCGATTTCAAATCATGGGCCGCTATATAGAGTAAATCTTTTTGCAGATTAAATGCATTGTTCAACAACAATTCCGTTTTTTTTCTTTCAGTAATATCCCGGCTGACCCCGACCAATTTATCAGGATTACCCGCTCTATCTTTTATCAGGTTTCGATTATCACTAAACCAGCGGTATTCTCCACTTTTTACTTTCCACCTGTATTCTACCGGATTGCCCGGATACTGATCATTAATCACCCGGTTTAAATAATCATTAACTACTGGCACATCATCAGGATGCAGTCTTTGAGCGGCTGCATCCATATCCAACATGAGCTCATGCAAAGGAAAACCTGTAAGCCTTTCCTGGGCCGGATTCATAAACTCATATTGGTTTGTTTTAAGATTTAATAAATGGATACCATCCTGGCTATTGTTGATAAGCAGCTCCAGTTGCTGGTGTGATTCCTTAAGTTGTTTAATTATTAAGGATTTGTGCTTATCACTCTGTACATCCTTTGTTACATCCGTACTGTATAAAATCACATGACTGATGATTTCATTTTCCATCAAAACAGGATGGATCACCAGGTTAAAATAATGATCAGAATTATCAGGATAAGTAAATTTGTAAGCTTCAACTATGAATGGTCTCTTGGTTTTCAGCACCTGGCCAATCAATTCTTCAGGCAATGAACTATCAGTTTGCCAGACTTCTGATAAAGTTTTTCCAATAATATTTATCTTACCATTAATTGCTAGCCTTCTTTGCGCTTCAGGATTGACAAATAAGTATTTCAGGTCGGGGCTTGAAAAAACAGATATACTAACATTAGAAAAATTAATTAATTGACTGTGTATTTGATGAACTTGACTTTGATTAACATTTATCATCTGTAATTTAGTTAAGTGAGCGGAAAAATGGTATCACGAAAAATAAATTAATCAAATGGCATTAAATTGTTATAACAGGAACTACTTTTTGTGAAAGCTTCATGTTTTCGTAAATATAATTTTTTTCTAATCTTTGTCCAATTAAAGTAATGATTTAAAGATAAATAGTAAAGTAACTTGAGAGCGTATTAATCAGAAAGGGAGTAAGTAAAAATCAACCCGGATGCTTATTGCCACTTAAAATTTCATTGATTTTTCTACTCAAATGAACCCCTTCCAACCTCAAAATCCCATCTTTCCGGATTTCCGGAATTGCTCTCCGGCAAAAATTCTGACTTTCCGGATGACCGAAATTGCAGCAGGAGCAAAAAGCCAATGGTTTTACCCGACATTCTATAAATAATTTTAAAATGATAGATACTACGTTTTGTTTAAGTTGCATTTTCCAAGCCTCCCTCTCACTAAAACTAAACTTTATAGCCTCAATTTTATGGTGCAAGTATTTTCCACTTGTGCCTTTCACGAAAAATACCACCTTTCACGAAAACTATTAAAATCAAAGCCCATATAGCACAAGTGGAAAATACATCAGCTATAATTGTAGCCTTGAGCCCAAAGGCCGTGAAAAAGTACCACCCATCCGGCCAGGACAAAAATTGGAGAAAGGTAGCATGTAAAATAAGATCCAGGCTATCAGATTTTACTAACATGATCCTTATTCATAACATTTTTGGATAAAACACCACCGCCCTTTTTTCCAGGTCAAAAAGTATGAACATTGTACCAGGTTTATTATCTTAATGCCCATCAAAATTCTGAATGTACCATGAAAATTATTATCTTTTTAGGCCTGATGCTGATACTAAGCCATATTAGCCTGGCTCAATCTGAAAAGTTGAACATAGTGGTGATCGGAGCCCATCCGGATGATGCTGACGGCTCTACCGGAGGTACTGCCATTAAGTTTTCTCAACTTGGTCATAACGTACTTTTTGTATCCCTCACCAATGGAGATGCTGGTCATTTTGAACAGGGAGGGGGAATATTGGCCAAAATCCGTATGGCTGAAGCCCAGGAAGCAGGAAAACGTTTCGGGGTGACCTATAAGGTCCTGGATCATCATGACGGGGAACTAATGCCCAATCTTAACGTTCGGCTAGAGGTGATTCGTCTGATTCGCCAGTGGCAGGCTGATGTGGTAATTGGCCCCCGGCCATATGATTACCACCCCGATCATCGAAATACAGCCATTATCCTTCAGGATGCCGCCTATATGGTGATGGTTCCCAATGTGGCTCCCGATACGCCTCCACTTAAAAATAATCCTGTTTTTCTGTATGCCCAGGATCGCTTTCAAAAGCCATATCCTTTTAAACCGGATATTGTGGTAGATATTTCAGATGTTTACCTGGATAAAATTTATGCCATGGCGGCTCATAAATCCCAATATTTTGAATGGCTGCCCTGGATTGGAGGCTATCTGGATGAAGTACCAGACGATCCCCAAAAGAGGCTGGACTGGCTGGCAGCAAAAAGAAAACGCGCTATTTCACCAGAAGTAAAAACCTCCCTGATAAAATGGTATGGCCAGGAGAAAGCCGGGCAGGTGACTCAGGCCGAAGCCTTTGAGATTTGTGAATATGGCAGATATCCTAGGCCAGATGAAATCAGGCGCCTGTTTCCCATGCTGAGCCAGTGATGGCCAGTAAATAATGACCTAATTAGCCAATAAAATTAATCCGGTCATGTTATGTATCATACCGGTGAACTGGTTTATAAATATCAACCCAAAAATTATTTGTTGAACATGATAAAGCTATTTCTTACTGGATTTTTCAGTCTAGGGTTCCTGATCAGTCAGGCCCAGTTACAGCCAGAGCAGCTTACCTGCGAATATGTTAAAAACCCTTCAGTGGTGGACCAGCCTCACCCCCGCCTGGCCTGGGTCAATATTGATCCCAGTGAGGCAAGAGGCCAAGAGCAAACCGCCTGGCAAATAAGGGTGGCCAGCAGTCCCGAACAATTGGATACTGCGGACCTATGGGATAGTGGCAAAAAACAAAGCAGTCAGTCTACCCGGGTAACGTATCAGGGTGAACCCTTAAATTCCCGTCAGAATTGCTGGTGGCAGGTTAGGGTATGGGATAAAGATGGACAGGTATCAAACTGGAGTGAACCTGCTTTTTGGCGTATGGGCCTGTTAAATCCTTCAGCATGGAAAGCCCAATGGATTGGGGCTCCCTGGCAGGGAGAAGAAGAAATTCCCAAGCCAAACAGCCCTGCTGCCAGGCCGGAAGAGATGCCGCCTCCAGCCCCTATGATGAGGAAATCCTTTAATCTGAGCAAACCAGTGGCTGAAGCTGTGGCTTTTGTAACTGGTCTGGGCTATTTTGAATTGTACCTGAATGGTGATAAAGTGGGTGATGATGTTCTGGTGCCTAATCAAACCAACTACGGAAAACGTCCTGAATTACCGGATGCACCCATTCCTCTGCAGGATAATTTCAGAAAATACAAGGTAATGTACCTGGCTTATGATGTCAAAGATCAGCTGCGTCAGGGAGAAAATGTAATAGGCAGCATGCTGGGTAATGGGTTTTATAATCCAGCCAAGTTCTGGGCCGGTGGATATGGCACGCCCCGGTTCATCGGACAACTTCATATTACATATGAAGATGGAACTGAAGAAATTATTGTCAGTGATCCCACCTGGAAAGCAGCCAAATCGGCTATCCTGATGGATATGGTGTTTTATGGAGAACATTATGATGCCCGGCAGGAGCAACCTGGCTGGTCTTCTCCGGGATTTGACGATTCCGGTTGGAAAAATGTAGTATTGCGAAAAGCCCCGGAAGGAGTATTGGTGGCACATACCCCTCATCCTGATAAAGTGATGGAGCAACTTGAACCTGTTTCTATTGAAAAACTGGCCGAAGGAAAATATAAAGTAGATTTTGGCAAGGAAATATCCGGTTGGTTGCGACTGAAAAATGCAGAAGGCCCGGCCGGTCATAAAGTGGATATCAATTACATCTGCAACACCTATTCGGGCGACAATTCCTATATCTTCCGGGGAGAAGGCAGAGAAAATTATGCCGCCAGATTTAATTGGTTTGTGTTTAGCGGGGTAGAGATATCAAACTGGCCGGGGGAATTACAGCCGGATCAACTGGTAGCAGAAGCAGTTAATACTTATGTGGAAGAGTCGGCCACCTTTGAAACTTCCAATCCAATGTTTAACCAGATCAACCAGATCTGGAAACGCAGCCAGCTGGACAACATGCACGGAGGCATTGCCAGCGATTGCCCCCACCGGGAACGCTCCGGCTATACCGGCGATGGTCAGGTGGCTTGTGTTACGGTGATGCACAACTATGATGCCCGATCATTCTACTATAAGTGGATCCAGGACATGTATGAAGCTCAGAATGTAGCAACAGGCTATGTTCCCAACGGGGCTCCCTGGCAGCCGGGATGTGGTGGTGGGGTGGCCTGGGGTTCAGCCATATGCATCATGCCATGGGAGTTTTACCTGCACTATGGCGACAAAGACATGTTAAAGGATAATTATCCCGGAATGAAGGCATATATCAGATATATGCAGAACTGGGTGAAACAGGATGGTATCATGCACATGCAAAGGACCGGAAAGGACGGTAAAGTATTGAAATGGTTCAACCTGGGCGAATGGGCGGCTCCGGGAGAAACTGTTCCGGATAAGATGGTGCACACATTTTATTTCTGGCGCTCTGCTGATTTTACTGCCAAAACGGCCAGGGCTTTAGGCAAAGAAAAAGAAGCGGTGTATTATGCTGGTCTGGCCAAAAAAACCTGGCAGGCATTTCATGATACTTTTTATGATGCCAATAATCATACTTACGGAAAAGCCGGTGGCAATGTATTTGCCCTGGAAATGGGTGTTCCTGAGGATCGGTACCAGGCTGTGGTACAGACTTTACAATCAGACATAGAAGCCAACCAGGGGCACCTTGATACCGGGATCTTTGGCACCCAATTTTTATTTGAAGTATTGGCGGAAAACGGGTTAAACGAATTGGCCTACGAAATGATGAACAAAAAAACCTATCCCAGCTATGGACATTGGCTTGAACGGGGAGCTACCACTACCTGGGAACATTGGGACGGTCACAGTTCCCAAAACCATCCTATGTTTGGAGGCGGGATATCCTGGTTTTACCGAAAACTGGCGGGTATGCAGGCAGATCCGGCTAACCCAGGTTATCGTCATATTATTTTTAAACCGCAGCCGGTAGAAGCAATGGATTTTGTCACCTATGAAAACAACACTGCTTTCGGAGTAGCCGGAATCAGCTGGGAAAAAGAGCAGGAGGCTTTTAAAATGGACATCAAGGTACCTGTAGGCAGTACGGCAACAGTATATATTCCCACAGATGACTTACAAAAGATCAGTGAAAATGGCAAACCCCTTAAAGATGCTGAGGGAGTTGAGGTAGAAGGAATGGAAGATGGATCTGGCCGGGTAGAATTAGTTTCGGGACGATATCAGTTTACCATAACAAAATAATATGGAGGAAAAATTCAGGAAAGACGAAATTTTGTGACCGACCTGCTGGTACGGTTTTGTGCCAGGTCTCCAAATCCTCAATCGCAGCTGCGCCAAGTGCAGGCATTTTATTGTCTTGATCTTTTTGCATGCTTTTTTCTATCCAGATAAAAAAATACCCCTCGTCCATTCAGGACAAATGATGGAAGAAGGAAGCATGTCAATTTATTTGCAGCCAGTCTTTATAATATCTATTCCTGTTTTTTTCCATTTACCCTATAAATCAGCCCATTTAGCCAACCAAATATGGCATGAGCAGCTATCAGTTGAAGGTAATACTTCTTTAGCTTAATATGGGGCGGGTCAGGGTGCAAAATTATTGTAACATGCCAGCCAACCACGCCTAAAAAACCATTTAAAATTCCCATTAAGAAGCTATTCCCATGATTGGGTTTTAAGGAAGTATGTTTCCAGATGATGGGATATACCAGGGAAAAAGCCTGGCCTACCAGCAAATGGGCCAGATATCCTAACAGGTGGTGGGCATTTTGTTTTTTATCCTGGGGAAACATCAGTTGATTCAGTATCAGTGGCTCCAGGAATTTTTCCTTTTTATGTAAAGAAATGAGGTAGCTGAAAATAGTCATACCGGTGGTGGCCACCAGGTTCATAGGTAATGTTTTGATCAATTTCATTAATTCATTTATTCGGTGTTATGATGATTTCAGTATTTAAACTGAATTATCCGGTATATGATTATCATAAAATTAAATTTGAACCATATACCCGTCCTTAAGGTGGAGAAATTGCCATGGTCTTTGACCGAAGACCGCGGATGGAAGGCTTTTGGATAATTAATTAATGACAGACCTCATTAATAAAAAAAGGTAGGCTGCTAATTGCATGACAAATCTCTTCCTGGCATCGAAACCACCACTTTACCTGTATTTAGCTGAAGCACAAATACTTAAAGCTATCCGGATTATTTTATCAATTTATTTTCCAGGTAAATATGCTTCCCCCCATGCCAGGGTTTGGTACAAATATCTATATCACCATCCTGGTCGACATCGTCAGCCACAGCTTCATGGATGCGGTAATCAGAAAGAATAACATGCTCCTGCCATACACTTCCTTTTCCATGCGTATTTTCCCAAATAAATAAATGCCTGGTAGCGGATGATAAAGGTCCCCCTCCTGATAGCACATCCGCATCTCCATCGTTATCAAAATCAGCTACAGCCAGGGAATGAAAATCCTGACCGGTGGAATCAGCTGAGATGGAATGAAACAAAAACTTCTGGCCTTTCTCCTGATTTTCCCACCAGAAAACTCTGCCAGAAGGTGTATCAGCTTCTGCTTCAATAATATCCAGATCACCGTCCTGGTCCAGGTCAATGCACCAGGACCTGAGGGCCAGGCCAAACTTATCCGGCCGGTTTCCCCGCGGTGGGGTAAGTATTGGATGTTCTACCCATTCCATGCCTTTGCCATCTTTGTTTTCATACCACACATTTCCTCTTACTATATCGATATCCTGGTCCAGGTCCAGATCGCCATAACCCCGTGGGGCAATGCCTCCATGAATACCAGATCCTATTTTTTTATAATTCCAGTTGTGCCGGTAGTCTTCTGGCATTTTGTACCAGGCCAATACCGGATGATCAGGGTGATTGGACAATGAAATGATATCTTTGCGACCATCCCCATCCAGGTCTGCCGCCACATTATCATGACAGCTGATCAGGTTTTTTCGATGCAGGATAAAAGAAGCCTGTCCAGGATTTCCCGGGTTTTCATACCAGGAATCTCCCACAACAAAATCCATCCAGCCGTCCTGGTTTACATCCAGTGGACAGCCTCCCACATCAGTGGATGCACCTTTTCCTATTTCATGTAAATTCCATTCAGAAGGTGCCCTGTATTCATACCAATACATCTCTCCAAACCGTCCAAATATCCAATCCAGATCCCCATCTTTATCAAGATCTATCAGGCTGGTTTGCCCCATACGGTCCCGGAATTCACCAATTTGATGTAGCTGAAATGACATGGTTTGCCCCAGACTCAAAGTCAGGCTGACCAATAACAATATGATGGTTAGATAAATACGCATGAGAATCATTTAATTCCACCTAAATCTATGAAATTTCCAAAAATAATGATGGGACTGCCTCAGGTTTTTTTAAATCTAAAGGCAGCCCCTGATCATTTAAACTTTTTTCACCGGCAAGAAGAAATCCTCCTTATTCAACTGGCATCTTGCAGCTGTTTCCCGGCAAAATATTAACCGACCGGCTGAATCAGGATTGCGGGAGTCTGAACCAAAGGTAAATTTTAGCCCCATACTTTTTCCCTGTCTGATAAATTCATCATCCGGAGTATGGGCCATATCATTCAGCTCTAAGGCAATATTTCTTTTATGAGCAACCTGTAGAATTTGCAATTTCCTTTCCGGGGTCCACAGGCTATCGTAATGCCGGGCAATACATACCGGCAGAAACAGAGGCCAGGCAAATATATCAAGTGGTTCATTTTCCAGAATGTTGAGGCAATTGTCTATATAACGTTTCATAAATTCTTCGGAATCAGCCACATGTGTTTGCAGCATCCAAATGTGATCAAATCCTTTTGTCTGATTAGGTACAGCCAGGCCATCCATCAGAATGTAATCCAGCTGCCCCAGTAATTCCCTGGAAAAATCTTTACTCCATCCTACTGAAACCGGTTGCAAACCCACCCTGAAAGGTAGTTTACGCATGTTTTGAATGTACAGCTTCAGGTCATTATCATTTTTAATGGCAAAATACTTACCGGGATGTTCCACTACCCCAAAATCCACTTGGCGGGCTTGGGAGATCTCCATCATTCTTTCTACAGTCAGTTCCTGGCTTCGGTGAACATGCAGATCTGCCGTATCATAATTATTTTTAAGATTAAATCCTGACAGCCAAGGGGCTGAAGCAATGGATGCACCGAAAAGGGCGCTTTTTTGTAAAAATGTGCGTCTGTTGATCATTGTATTATAATTTTACATTTAAAAATTCACTGATATCATGTAGATTTACCAGCTAAATGCACATCTGCCCTTCCTTCTAAATCAGAAAACTATGGGTTGATGTACGGGACAATGATTGCTTTTTTTGCTTTCACAGTCAATGGGGAGAGATACCCAATTATGATGGATATTATTAACCAACTTCTTAAAACCAACCAAAGCCTGTTCATTACCCTGGCCGAGATCATGGTGTATACCATTTTGATTAGCCTGATCCTTTATCACCTGATTATTTTTCTGGGACGTAAAAATTTTTTGGAAGGAAAGTATTACCTGTTTTTTAACTTTTACTTTTCGGGACTACTGCTTTATTTATTCATAGATTCCAATGCTTATTTTTTGATCACTACCCGGTTCTACTCCATTTTTGAATGGACCCTCTTTTTTACTGCGGTGGCTTTCCTGATAATTTACGGTAGTATCATCATGATCCTTAATGCCCTGCTTCAGTTAAAAACGCCGGTGCGGAAAATAACCCGCAGGTTATACTTTCTGTACCTCCTACTAGCACTGATCTGGCTTATTCCGGTCTTCAATCCGGCAATTGATCTTTTCAGCTATTTTTGGTGGTGGAATCTGTTGTTTACTGGTTGTTTATTCCTGATCTATGGTCGTTTCCTGGTAAAACAGCAAAAAAACCTGGAGCAAAGCTTCAAGATTATCGGCTGGATGATTTTATCCTATACCTTATACCTGATTATTTACCGCCTGTTCGGACACTATTATGGCCAAGGACCCAGGCTTCCCTTATGGGTCATCAATAACATCCTGAAGATCACAACTGCTTTTGTGTTTGCTTTTGCTTTAGCCAAAAAATCAAACCAGGAATATACAGATTTACAGGAACTAAAAGAAAGGTTACAGGAAATGGTGGATCAAAAGACCAGGCAGTTGAAGCAGGCAAAAGATAAAATAGAAAGAATTAATCAGCAAAGGACTGATTACTTTATCAGCCTGGCCCATGAAACAAAAACTCCGCTTACCCTGATTACCAACTACCTGGACCGTTATATCAAATTCCAGGGAGCCACTCATGAACTGGAAGTGGTCAGGCAAAACCTGGAAAGATTGCAAAATCAGATGCTGGATTTTCTGAACCTGGAAAAGATCAGCCTGGGCAAAATGATCTATGATCATCAACAGGTGATTGATCTTACCGTCTTAGCCCGTCAGAAGTTACCGCTTTTCCAGCAACATGCAGAGGCCAAAAACATCACCTTGTCGGCCCAGTTGTCAGAAGGATTGTGGGTAAAAGCTGACCCTGTGGCCCTGGATCGGATACTTAACAATTTATTGGACAATGCAGTAAAATATGCCCCGGCAGGAACCATGGTACTGTTACAATTGGGAAAATCCGAATCCCGGGTTCTGATAACTGTTCAAGACCAGGGTCCCGGTATTGATCCTGGCATGCAGGAACAAATTTTTGAACCTTATTACCAGTTGAACCAACGGCAGCTGGCCGAGCCGGGTTTAGGGATGGGATTGCATGTGGTGAAGCAAATTGTGGATAGTCTGCAGGGCATGATCAAAATAGAATCAGCGCCTGGTCAGGGAAGCCGTTTTTTGATTCATCTTCCCCTGGCCACGCCTTCGGAATTGAATACCACCCTCACAGAATTGAGCCGGACTGAGATGCCGGCAGTACAAAAAATCAAACAACCCTGCTATCAATCTGACTGGAAGAACCTATTAATCGTGGAGGACCATCCTGATATGCTGAATTACCTGGTAGAAGCATTGAATGAAACTTTTAATGTATTTTGGGCCAGAAATGGTCAAGAAGCCCTTACTGAATTAAAAGTAGCAGGCCATATAGATTTGATATTGTCCGATGTAATGATGCCTGAATTGGATGGTCTGTCTCTGTATAAAGCCCTGAGTCAGCATGAAACCTACAGCAAGATACCCTTTATTTTTCTGACCGCCCGTGATGATGACCAGGAAAAGCTGGATTTGCTAAAACAGGGTGTGACAGACTTTATATTCAAGCCATTTTCACTGGAAGAATTGAGAGCCAGGATAGAATCTGCATTGATAAACAGCAGTAATCAGCGTATGGCTGGTTTGAAACAGGCGGTAAATGCCATCCATGGTCAAATCGGATTAAGTCAATCCTCCAGGGCAGACAAATGGGCTGTTTTCCAGCTTCGTATACGGGAATACCAACTTACTGAGCGGCAGGTGGAAATAATTAAGCTGGTAGAGCAGGGCCTGGAGTACAAGCAAATTGCTGATCAGTTACATCTATCGGTAAAAACCATTCATCGCCACATCCAGAATCTTTATGAAAAGATGGGCGTACATTCCAAGCTGGAACTCATTAAGACCTTATTTGAATAATTAATTTTGCTGTTTGGCCATGTGTGGTACATTTCGGACATCCTGTAAGGATTCTGCCCGGGATATTTCCAGACTTGGAATTACAGTTAATTCCCCTGTGGTTTCAAGTACGATAATATCCACCTCTTCCAGGCTGTTAATACCTTTTTCACGTAAAACCACATAGATTTCCTCCAGAGTGATCCTCTCTTCTTTGAGAACATCCTTTAGTAACTTCCCTTTATACAATAATAATGATGGCTGGCTGGTCATGACTCTTTTAAGTTTTTTGACCCTTACAGATAACCAGGTTAATACATATTGCAAAAAGATCAGCAGGAAAAAAACCAGGATTCCTTTAGCCAGGGGCATGTCAGCACTTAAAGCTACGGTAGCCAGGGAAGAACCCAATGCAACCGTAACGATAAAATCAAAGGCATTCATTTTTGACAGTGTTCTCTTTCCGGATATTCTTAAAATAATGATCATGGTGAAATAAGCCAGTATGGTCATGATGGTGGTCCTGAGCAGGCCCTCCCAACTATCAAAAAATAAATTTTCCATGCTAAATAATTTGAGGACTTTGTTTGAGCTAGTAATCTATTCAAGCAGGTTTTGTTTGTTTCATTCAGAAATACTGTTATTGCCAGAATGAATTGTAACATTTTGGATTTGTAGTTCTTTAACAGCACATGAGCTGACAAAAATATGACATAACTTTTATTTGGCAATCTGAGTTAGAACTAAAAATAAAACCTTGATAATTAGCTAATTAAATTAAGTTTATGACTACCCAGGAAGAAATGATTGAGCACCAATTAAGAGCCAGGGATATTTATGATCCGGAAGTTTTGCGGGCAATGTCAGATATAGACAGGACCATGTTTGTGCCTGATGAATTAAAGCCTCAGGCCTACAAAGATGCACCTTTACCCATCGGAAAAGAACAAACCATCAGTCAACCTTATATTGTAGCCTACATGGCCCAGGCGCTGGAGTTGGAGCCTGAACAGAAGGTACTGGAAGTGGGAACCGGCTGCGGGTATAATGCCGCGGTCCTTAGCAGGATGGTTAAAGAGGTTTATAGTATCGAAGTGATAGAATGGCTGGCTGATCTGGCCCGGAAAAATCTGAAAAAAGCTGGCATCACAAATGTACAGACGAAATTTAGTGACGGATTTTCCGGATGGCCGGAATATGCTCCTTTTGATGCCATTATATTGACAGCGGCTCCGCCCAAAATACCTGATCCCCTAAAGAAACAATTAAAAATCGGCGGAAAGCTATTGGCTCCGGTTGGCACTAACAGGCAGAACCTGGTTTTGGTTTACCGGGAAGAAGAAGCATTTGAACGACACAATTTGCATCCAGTAAGTTTTGTACCTATGACCGGCCAGGCCCAGAAATAACTCAACCAGAGCTGGTTCACTTAATCCGCTATAAGCGTTCTTACTAATTGAATCAATGCTTCATTGCCGGTTTCTACCTTTAAATCCGGTGGAATCTGATGCAAATGCCACACTACCGGCCAGTCCAGGGAATCTCCCGGCAACAATTGCTGAAAGGCACTTTGATTTTCCAGTTCGATATAACTCTTGTCTCTGTGGGCATAGATTTCCACTTCCTCCTCTGAAGGTGCTGCTTGCTCCGGGGCAATATCAGGAAAAGTTTTTATAAATAATACACCTTCAAAGGCATGGGCCAGCCAGCCTTCTTTTCCATTAGCAAATAATTTCAGGGATTGGTTGAATTCAGTGGCGGCAGGTTCAAACCAAACCACCTCATTTTCCTGGTGTACCGGTAAGTTGCTTTTGGGCAAAATGGCTGTACTATCAGCCAGAAAAAAACTAATGCCTGTGGCGGGTGTGCGGGTGACTTCCCAGGCTGCCACTGACTGTATAGTATCAGAGATGTTTTTGATGGAATAAATGATCTTAAATACATTATCCCGGGAAAGTGGCATGATTTTTTTTATCAGCTGATAGCCACTGGATTCGTCAGTGGGACTGGTAAGGACTAATACATCATCAGTTGACCTCACCTGGTACGAAGATAGATCCAGTCCGGGAGGGGGAGGCCAGCCCCAGATCCGCTGGGGAGAAAGCCATAAAGTAGATCCATAATTATCAGGATGAATGACAGTATCGGTAAGTAATTCCTGATGATTAAATCGCAGGGAAATTATCCTGGCGCCTTTATCCGGATCTATCACCAGGCTTGATTGCGCATTTTGGACCATGAATTTTCCATTTTCCATTGCCCTGATCTGGTCAGTATTTTTAGTAGTTTGCTCCTGATTGGTTTGACAGGAAACCAACATACCCAGGCTGAACAAAATCCATAAAAAAGAATACTTCATAAGTCTTACTTGAATTAGGTGATTGAGCACTGTATTGAAATGTTTTTAATATTAAAAGTAATTATATTTCAGGCTTTGCTTCTTATTAGCTTTTTTATCAAAATGACTTGCCCCAGATGATAATAAGCATGCTCGATAATAACATCAATATTACGATGAAAACTGCCATATTTTTCAAGGACAAAAGTTTTTTGCAAATCTTGTTCAGACATTTTTTCTACAGTTTTAATAAAATTTTCTGAATCAGCACAAAACTTGCCGGTAAGATTTTCCCAGGCTTTAGGGGAATCAATTGCAGGTGCATTAAAACTGTACTTATCTTTAATCTCCAGCTGACCTCCTTCAAACACATGCAATACCCCTGCGATGTAATAATCAACATGAAAGGTGATATCAGCAATGCTATTTAAAGGTGCTATTTTTGTAGTGGCCGTTTGCCAATCAATATTAAGAATTTGGGATTTGAAATTAGTTCCTGTTACCCATTTTCCCTGGGTCAAAACTTCTTTCAATCGTTCAGCCAACTGCCCTGTTAGTTTCATCTGGTTTAGCTATATTATTGAAGCACTATAAAATTAGCAAAATATATTAAGGCTACTAATACCTGTCAGGCAATATTACCATACAATCCCTGCTACAATAGCGTAGAGTATTGTTTATTAGGAGTTCAAGCCTGATCATTAATTACTTTTTTAAAACCCAAACATTAAAACCACAGGCAGGTTATTGATTTATTGATGCTAACTATCTGATTTTTTGGTTATTATAAATACTTTTTATGATGAATAAGCTCACCCGTAAATTAAATCTGATTTATCCCCCCGAAAAAGTAAATACCGGCAGTTGGGAAAGGATAATTTCCCTGTTGACAGGTATCGGCTTGGGATATACCGCCTTCAGAACTTTTAAAAAAGGAGGATATGGCTTAATTGCCCCGGCCGGACTATTGGTTTGGCGGGGAATTACCGGGGACAGTCCGGTAAACCGGGCATTAAAAAGAGATTCTACCGAAGATGTACCTCCTTTGAAGGTTTCCCGGACTATTACCATTCTGACTGATAAAGCAACGGCTTATCATTACTGGCGGCACCTGGAACATCTTCCTTTGTTTATGAAGCATGTCAAAAAAGTTGACCGTTTATCCCAGGATAAATATCATTGGAAAGTAGAAATCAAAGGACAAACCTATAGCTGGAATGCTGACATTACCCAGGATGAACCGGAAAAAACCATTTCCTGGAAGTCTGTACCGCCAGCAGATATTTATAACGAAGGCAGTGTGGAATTTAAAGATGCCCCAGGCAATCGCGGAGTAGAGGTCAGGGTCAATATTACCTATCATGCGGCTAAAACAACTATCGGCAAAATTTTTCTGAGCAGATTGAACCCGGTGTTGGCTCAAAAGATTAAAGAAGATATACGAAAATTTAAGCGTATGGTGGAAATGGGCCAATTACCTCAATTGCAACCACAGCCAAAAGGATCATAAACTATCACATTTAAACAAAAACAATATGAAAGCACTTTGTTGGAACGGGGTGAATAAACTTGCAATAGAAAATGTAGCTGACCCGGCTATTCTGGAACCTGATGATGCCATAGTCAAGGTTCATCTGTCTTCAGTTTGCGGATCTGATCTGCATCTACTGGATGGCTATGTGCCCACTATGAAAAAAGGAGATATTATTGGCCATGAGTTTATGGGTGAAATAGTGGAGACAGGTAAAAATGTGAAAAAGTTTAAAAAAGGCAACCGGGTGGTGGTTGGCTCCATAATTGGCTGTGGTGAATGTTCCTATTGTAAAAAAGGGACCTGGTCGCTATGTGATAATACCAATCCCAATGCCTGGATACCGGAAAAAATGTATGGAGATACCACGGCCGGTATTTTCGGATATTCACATGCTTTTGGCGGATATGCCGGTAGTCATGCCACCTTTATCAGGGTTCCACAGGTGGAAAAGGGGGCATTCAAAATTCCTGATGGGGTAAATGATGAGCAGGCCGTGTTTGTTTCTGATGCTTTTCCCACTGGATTTATGGCGGCAGACATGTGCAAGATCAGAGGCGGGGATATAGTAGCGGTATGGGGCTGTGGTGGTGTAGGGCAGATGGCTATCCAAAGTGCTTTTCTTTTAGGAGCAGAAAGAGTAATCGCCATAGACCGGATTCCTGAAAGACTGGAAATGGCTGAAAAGCAGGGTGGTGCAGAAGTACTGAATTACCAGGATACAGATATCCTGGAGGCACTGAAAGAAATGACCGGTGGCAGGGGGCCGGATTGTTGCATTGATGCGGTAGGGATGGAAGCAGAGAGCACTGGAGTAGATTATTATTATGATAAAATGAAGCAATCCGTTTATATGCAATCTGACCGGCCTACGGTTTTGCGCCAGGTCATAATGAGTTGCCGAAAAGGAGGCACAGTATCCATCGTAGGAGTATACGCCGGATTAATTGATAAATTCCCCATGGGTGCTGCTATGAATAAAGGGCTGACCTTCAGGATGGGACAGATGCATGCACAAAACTATATACCTGAATTGCTGAATATTGTGCAGGAAGGCAAGGTAGACCCTTCATACCTGCTCACCCACAAATGGCGGCTTGATCAGGGTCCGGAAGGATATCATATGTTTAAAAAGAAGAAGGATCATTGTGTTCGGGTAGTATTTGAGCCCTAAATATAAGTAAAGTAGGTTGGCGCAAGCATCAACTAGTGTGTTAATTATTAAATTGGGTTACTAAGTTTTTGCTATTATTTTTTCTTTAGACAAGGCAAAATTTTAGAGCATAGCAGCGTTACGGTTGAAAATTTTAACGCAGTATAAAGGAAAAAGAAGGGTGAAAATAGTGAATTAATTTAGTAATTAACACATTAGCGCCATCTAATATTTGAGAATTTTTGGGCTACATTGTAATTAATTTTGGCAGGTAAACATATTTTGATCCAGGTGTTTTTCAACGGCTATTCCCTGACCCTGACTGGACAGCGGGTAGGTTCTTTTCCATATAAGTGTATATCCCATGGAAATGTCAATTCGTATAAAGCCGGCTCACCATGTCCGAAGATCATGGCAAGGCATATTCAATCATGCCGTTTCATCCGGATTTACCCGCCAGGGAGGATCAATCCGGTTTTCTCCGGCAAAGTATAAAATCAACTGGTTGCCATCAGGGTCTTTCAGTCGGGCTTCCCGCCACAACCATGTTTTATCTTCCGGTAATTGATCAAACTGAATTCCTTTTTGCTGCAAAAGTCTTACCAGTTCATCCAGTTGTTCGTTTTCAAAATACAAGTAGATGCCTGGCCCTTCCGGTAAAGCATCCACCTGATGAATGGACAAGGTGGATTCACCATCAGGGCATAAAAACCGCACATATTTTGGCTGTGCATTTACAATGAGCTTCAGGCCCAATTTTTCATAAAATCCGGCAGCTGTCCGAACATTGATGGAGGGTATGGTTACTTGGTTTAAATTCATGATTGGGTTTGGAAATATGAAAATGCTACTTAGTGATGATCATTCAGTTGTTTTCGGGTATCTTGGAGAGATCATAATATGTTATTCAACTTAATATATTGAAGCAGAATGATTGTTTTAGCATCACGGATTTTACCAGAAAGCATCATTTCATAAGCCTTTTCAAATGATAACTCAAGGACTTCAATATGCTCCTGTTCTTCCTCCAGTCCGCCTCCTTGGCTTACTTTCTGGTTAGCATCATAAGCTGCGATATAAAAATGCAGTATTTCTGTAACTGAACCGGGCGACATATAAAGTTCAAAGATCTTTTGGGCCTGATCAATGCGGTATCCTAATTCTTCCTCTGTTTCTTTGATGGCGGTTTGGTCTGGATTGTCATCATCAATATGCCCGGCACAGGCTTCAATCAAATGACCATCACCATTTCCATTGAGAAAAGTGGGCAAACGAAACTGGCGGGTTAACAGAATGGTCCTTCTTTCCAGGTTATATAACAGGATCACAGCTCCATTACCACGTTCATACACTTCCCGCTGTTGTAGTTCCCATTCACCATTCTCCTTTAAATATTTAAAGGAAACTTTGTTAAGCAAATATTTATGATGAGCCAGTGGTTCTACTTTAATATCTTTTATTTGATTATTCTTTGGAGAAAACTTCATCTGATAAGTCTTAAATTAAATTCCAATTGCTTTTGTCTGGGTCTGATTTTACTCCATTGCCCGGTTTTTTCATAATTCTATAAAGCTATTCATTACAGATTAAAATTCATTCGTCCAGTCCAAATTTACTTAGTCCTGTTTTAACCTTTAGTTGACGGGAAGTTGTTCTACAATTATTAAATGGGATGATGTCTAAACCAGAGACCTTTCGATTTATCTGGCGGCCGCGCTATATAATTAAAATTCACTGAATTAATTCCCCCAGCCATAATCCCAGAGGTTATCTAAAATGATAGAATTATAGATACGTTGAATATCCTGTACCTGGGCCGGGCTGGCATAATCCAGGTCCCGGGGCGTAATTCCCAATCTTTTATAGATCCTAATCATGATCCGGTGGGTGTAGTGGTTGGCCGTTCCCAGGGGAATGGGTGGAAAAGGGAGGGCCATTTCAGCCTTTTTCCCCATCTTATCCAATTGATTTAAAGCATATAGTCTAACCGATTCCATGGGATGCTGTAAAGCCTGCTTCATTACGGGCATCCCAGCCTGAAAGTCCCCCAGTTGACATAATCCGTAAGCTGCTTCAATTTGGACCAGTGGGGATCTATCATTAATCAAAAGATAAAATGTATTACGGGCTTTTTCCTGTTCTTTTTTGGTTTCACTCAATGCTCTGATACCAACTACTGACCAATACCTGATGGGGTTAAGGGGATCATCCAGGTGGTGATAATAATCATCCAGTGCCTGTTTTCCTTTAAGATCCAGTTGCTTAAAATCCACCAGTTTTTGTACCATTTGATGCTGTCTCACCTTTTCCTGCCAATTTTCCTGTTTGTTCAAAGGCACAGGCTGATGGCCGGGATCACTAACCTGGAAGGAAGTGATCTTACTGGGGTAATATCCCAGTCGCTGTGCTTTGGCCTGTAAAACCTGCCCCGGCCCTACCACGACCGGCTGAGTATACAACTGCCAGCCATCCTGGTGCTGGTATTTCCAGGCCAGACTAGCCCCCGGAGTAGGACAACCAATCTCTACTTCTCTGTCTCCATTCCAGTAATAGCGATCCTGAGGGGTAAACAAAGGTTCTTCAGTAGATTTCCACTCTCCATCAGCCCATCTGATCAGGTCCAGTTCAGGCTCAGTGATTAATCCCACATCCTGGATCCGCACCAGCCAGTCTTGGTTGGCTTGTCTGAACTGGTTCAGTATTTCTTTATAGCCAGGCTTTTCCACCAGGTTATTGACCTGATGGGGATCCTGTTTCAGATCGTACAATTCTTCCACGGGCTTGGGGTATTGAAAAAACAGTTGTTGTTCCTGGTTTAAATTACCTTCCAGATTCTTCCGACGCCAATCCTGCATGATTAGCTGTGTTTCCATTGATCGCACCGTTTGGGCATAGGGTAAATGCCACATGTAGTTACGTAAATAAAGGAAATCCTGGTTAATGACTGTGCGCATACATTCGTAGGTTTCATCCATCCTACCCCTGCCGCCGTAAACATAACTCCGGGGAGCTGCAGCCTGTGGACCCAGAAAGGCCTGCCCCTGCATGTATCCGGGTATTTCAATACCAGCCAGGGAAAGCATAGTAGGGGCAAAATCTACAAAAGATACCAGTTCCTCTACCTGATCTCCAGGTTTATAGCCCCGGGATGCCAGTATAGCCTGCTGGTATTTTTCCGGGATCTTTATGATCAATGGTACTTTTAAACCGGATTGGTAAGGCCATCTTTTCCCCCGGGATAATCCCCAGCCATGATCGCCCCACATCATGATAATGGTATTTTCTGCCAGTCCTTCCCGTTCCAATTGTTCCAGAATGAGGTTGCTGGTACTATCGGTGTAGGTAAGGTTATCATAATACAGGGCAATATTTTCCCTGACTTGGCGGGTATCGGGCAGATAGGGAGGCACTGGGGCCAAGTCAGGATCATGACGGCGTCCTGCCAGTGCCTGGTTGATCTGCGCCACCCAGGAAGTATTTTGACTGCGGGAATGTCCTTCATGGGTGGTACCAAAATTAATTACCGAAAAGAATGGCTGGTTGGGTTTTCTACCTTGCCAGCGGGCACCCCGGCCTGATTCATCCCAGGTGATGTCATTATCGGAGATCATTTGATAATCCGTTTTGGCATCGTTAGTACAATAATAACCGGCTTGTCTGAGTAGTTCAGGAAAAAGACGGACTTCTGCCGAAGGCGTGGATCTTACCCGCATAAATTGTCCTCCAAAGGCGCTGGCATATTGGCCTGTAATGATGGTGGCCCGGGCCGGGGCACAAACCGGGTAGTTGGAGTATGCATTGAGGTAGGTAATTCCTTCCCGGGCCAGTTGGTCCATGTGGGGGGTATGGGCATAGTCATCGCCATACGCACCAAGATTGGGACTTACATCTTCCCAACTGATCCATATGATGTTAGGTGGCGGCAATTCATTCTGCTGATTTTGGGCAAAAGCATTCAGGGATATTATTGCTATTAAACTGGTAACCAGGTATAGTTTTCTCATGGCAAAATAAATTTTGAACGATGAATTTACTAAAACAAAATAAAATCTGCCACTATGAGGTTAGTTAACTTTTCTATATCGCCTATATTTAGGTGGGAAGCTTCTGGCCATTCTTACTGAGGATCCTGCATTTTTTTTAGCTGGAAACCTTCAGGAAGTTTTTCCAACAAATCAAAATAATGTTCCGGCTGGTGATGCAACAACAAGGCATGACCTGGTTTCAAGCCAATTTTTTTTACCAATGGCGTACCTGAATATCCTGATGTTTTCATTCTAACTGACCTTTTCGATGGATTGAATCACTGGAATAACCTGCCCGGGATCAACCTCTTCTGCCGAATTAAATTTTACATGCCGGGCATGCTTACCTTTTCCTTCCAGTTTGAGACCATTAGTATCTACCTGGTCAGTTTTATGCAAATAAAGCATGCAATATTGTGAACTGGTCTGGATGCCACAAACCACCCGGCTGGGAGATGCTTTACTGTATAGGGCATTTTTCACCTTCTTGCCACCATAGATGTTTTCGTCCAATTGGGGCAGGTGATCCATGATCAATTCCCGTAATTTGATGGCAGCTTGCCTGACAGTTGCTGGCTTTCCTTCTAAGATTTGTGTAAAATTCATATGGATTAAATTAATAGCAAGATGGTACTATAACATATCAAATGATATTACCTGTAAAGCAGCATAAACCAGAAGTTCAAGTGCATAAAAGATCAGGTTTTTAAAATTCCATCTTAAACCTGTAAGTGCATGGGGTTCCTGATTAACAATATCAAAAACCTAAACTTGTAAAGTAATACCAGTTTTAACATCACTAAAAGTTCAGCAATGGGATTTATGGACAGATTCAATAAAGAGCTTTTAGCTCCTCCTGTTCTAAATATAAATTAGTCCTCAAAACAGCCAGCTTTTCTTCTTCAGTAAAAACAGCCAGCTTAAACTTTTTCAGGGACATATGTGTCATCCTTTTAAAGTCGCGAATAAAATGAGCCTGATCATAATGGTAATCATAAAGTGAGGAAGGATATTGCTGATTAACCACGTCATAAATAATTCGGTGCAGTCGATATATCTTGGCCATTTTTTTGGGTGAAAGACCTATATGATGCAGGCACAATTGTTGAAAACGCCGGCAGCTTACATTGATCTGATCAGCCAGGTCCTCGATCTTTACTTTACCACAATTATTTTTAATCAATTGTAAGGATGTAATGATCCTTTGTTCCAGTTCTAATGGATGGACATGATGCAACAATAATTGTTCTATTGCCTGTCCTTTGTGCCAGTCAGTTGTTTCACTGGTGATGATCTCACGGATTGCAGGTGATAAGTCCTTCTGTAGAACAGATAAAGGCCAATATGCTCCAGTATAACTATGGACTGATTGGACAGTGAAAAATTTTAATCCCCAGGGTTGTAAACGGATAAATACAGCATCCATATCAAGGGCAAAGTTAAAATAAGTGGGCACCTGTGTTTGACCAGCCAAATAAGCATTCATTTTATACAATCTATGTTCATAGGTAATACGATTAACCTTTCCGGCTTTAACATGGATATATGGATAACCCAAAGGAGCTAAACAAACCATAGACTGACGAATTCCTTTCATTCCGTTTTGTACAATCCAGATGGAATGAATAATATGTTTAGAAGTATCCTCTAAAGGATAATCATAGATCGAATACATCAATTTTATTCATTTAATTGACCATAAAAATCCTCAAAAATAAACATTTGGAAAAACCTGGTATTGTAAATATGCGAAATATAAAACCCCATGCTATTAGTAATCTCTCATTTTCAGGAGAAAAAACAATTTTTTGACCGCCGGCCACTGACAGACCGCAGACTGCCGTTGTATAATTATTTAATGGCAGATCTCATCTCCATGAAATTTTGAAATGAGAAAACTACTGAAGCAATAAAAAGCGGGCAGGACCAACAGAAAATGCTGACACAGCAGTGTTTCAGGCCACTGATGGCCCCGAGCCCAAACGCTACGGCAGGTGCGGACATTTTTTTCTGTCTTGATTTTTTTTACCTATTTTTTTTAACAGAGAAAAGCAAGGCCCATCCGGACAGGGCAAAAAGATGGATTATGGTAGAATGTTTAAATGCAGCTCATCCTGCCAAACCATAAATAAACCACCTTTCACTTAAAAAAATATTTTCTACAAATAATCTTCCAACCAAAATCCCACTACCTGTGTCAAATAATACGGAATCTAAATACGTATCGTCATGAAAAAACCTCAACACCTATTCTATTTTTTTCTTTTATATTTTTCCTTGATTTTAATGTCCAGTTGCACTGATCAGGTAGAAATCACCCGCACCTATACCCTGATGGAACCCATTTACATGAGCCCACAGGAAATCCGGGATGCTGTAGAAATCACAGCGCCCGAAACATTATCAGAAATTGGTAAAATTTACCTTTATGGCGATTTCGTCTTTGTGAATGAACCGGGAGAAGGGATTCATGTAATTAAAAATGATGATCCTGCCAACCCTGAAATTGTTAAGTTCATTCAGATCCCAGGCAATTACAACATGTCCGTCAGGGGAGATATCATTTATGCCGACAGCTATATGGACCTGGTAGCTGTGAGTATAAAAAACATGGAAAATATTGAAGTGGTTCACCGGGCAGAAAACATTTTCACCAGCTTTAATAACCAAAATTATTATGATCCGGAAAAAGGTGTCATCGTGGATTGGAAAGCCGTGGAAACCATAGAAGTTACGTCATCTGAAGTAGGTGGTGCCTATCCCAGTTATTACAACTATGACGAGGTCAATTTTGCCTTTAAGGGCTCTGCCATGGAAGCCAGTAATGCATCCAGAGCTTTCTTTGCTCCACCCTCTGTTCAAACCGGTGTAGGTGGATCAATGGCCAGGTTCGCCATCTACGGAAACTATATGTATGGCATAGATGATGTGAACCTGTACGTATTTGACATATCCAACCTGGAAGAACCAGTCTATGGATTCAAGAAAGAAGTAGGTTGGGGTATAGAAACCATATTTCCCTACCAGGATAAATTATTTATCGGAGCTCAGAATGGCATGCACATTTATGATATCAGCAAACCAGATATCCCTTTGAAACTTTCTACTTTTGAACATGTAGTGAGCTGTGACCCTGTAGTAGTACAGGATACCATAGCCTATGTCACTTTGAGAGGTGGAAACAACTGCAGAAATGGATTTTCTAACCAACTGGATGTGGTCAACATTAAGGATCCTTCTAATCCGATCCTGATTGAATCATTTCCTATGCAAAATCCTCATGGTCTGGGTATTGATGGAAAAGCATTATTTATATGTGAAGGCAGCTTTGGATTGAAAATCTATGATGCATCAGATGTCCATCAAATCCCCCAACATATAATCTCTGAATTCAAGGGATTGGATGCTTACGATGTAATTCCATATAACAACCTGTTATTGATGATTGGAGGTGATGGCTTGTACCAATTTGATTATACTGACCTGACGGATATCAAATTATTAAGTGGAATTCCTGTTACTGCACCAATTAACCCAAATTAAAAGAGGATCATGAAGCAATTATTTCGTATTTGTCTATTTCTATTGTTGTTGATCCCTGTGGCAGAACTGCTAGCTCAGGAGGAACACAATTTAAGATATGCCAAGATCAAATTAAACAATGGTGTTTCTATAAAAGGATATGTAGTTGATTCAGTTTCAACAAAAAACCTTGTACTCAGAACCTCAGAAAGCGGATCGTTCTTAATAAGCCTGGACCAGGTCAAATTCATTCGTTTTGGAGGTTATGCCCATAAAACCAACAATAGCACCGGGACTATATCAAAAAACCTGGATCAGAATTATGAAAACCAATTGGGGTTTTATCATTTAGTCGGCCTGGGACTCACTTTTGCCGAACAGGAAGGCGGCAACATCTCCCTGACCACAGAAAATGGTTATAGGTTCAATGACCATTTCAGTCTGGGTATAGGGGTCAATTATGACCGGTATGCCCGCAGTTCCGCGCTACCTGTCTACGCTAATTTCAGAGGCTTTTTATATAACAAGAAAGTAACTCCTTATTACTTTTTGGGTGGTGGATATGGGTTTGCCTGGAAAAATAACAATATTGACGGCCCTTTCAATTTTACAAAAGTTGCTGGTGGAATGATGGCTCAAACCGGGCTGGGCTATCAAATTAATTTTGCCAACTCAGCCCTCCAAATCCATTTAGGTTATAAAATGCAGCAAACCCGGCTGGAATATGAATCGTTCAATTATATTCAACCCTGGGATTCATACTTTGTCCCCAACCAGCAGAATGTAGCCTATAAAGAAAAAAGATTGTACCGGAGAATAGAATTAAAAGCAGCATTTGTATTATGAACCAGGTAAATCAGGAATAACCATTTAACCTATGGTCTGTTATTCTAATGTAACAGACCTTTTTTTTAAACTAATCCTGGCAGATATGGAAAAACCTTTTTATGAGCTCAAACAAGGTCTGCCTCTTATCACCACAGCAATTCACAATGGTCATAGGGTAAGAGATGAACTTAAGCCCATGATGAAGCTGGATGAAAAAAAGCGATTCTATGAGGAAGATCCATTTACCGAGGAATTTACTCAAATTGCTGAAACGCAGGTAATTGGCCGACATTCGAGATTTGAATTAGACCTTAACCGTAATAAAATGGGGGCTATTTACCTGACTTCAGACGAAGCCTGGGGCCTGGAACTATGGACAGATCCTATACCTCCGGAGGAATATAATAAATCGATGAAAATTTATGATGAATTTTATCAGCAGATCAAAGCCATGATCAAGGATAAAATAGACCATCATGGCTTTGTAGTTGTATATGATTTTCACAGCTATAATTTCCGCAGAAAAGGTCCCGAAGATGAAGCACCCCAACGTGAAAATCCTGATATAAACATTGGTACTAAGGGGATTGATCAGCAACAATGGGGCCCTGTAATAAAAGCATTTGATAATGAACTGAAAAAATATCAGATAAAAGGCAAACCACTGGATGTACGGGAAAATGTCAAATTTCAGGGAGGTCATTTCCCTAATTGGATCAACACGAAGTTTAATAATAAAGCCTGTGCATTAGCCATTGAAGTTAAAAAAATATATATGGATGAATGGTCAGGCCACGTATATCCAGAAGTAATCAGCCAACTTCAGACAGCTATGTCAGCCACCATTCAACCTGTGATGAAAGCTGCCAATAACATTTTTCAGAAAGAATCAAATTAGTATTTCATGATAAATCAGGGAGTACAAAACGAAATTAAGGTCAATGAATGGATAAACCAGGTAAAAGATCATTTTGAACAGCAAAAAAGTGCAGCGATCAAATTCCCCCATGGAGGTGAATTTTTTATGGAACAGCAGGTACCTGTGTTACTAATGTACCGCAAAAATGAAAGAAGCGACCCTTTTATTCAAAGTTTGGTGCAAAACGAATCCTCCTATTTAATCGCGGAGCAAATGGAAAACGATGCGATCATCTTATTTGTCCGGCAGCTGGCAGATCTGATGGTAAGGCAATTTGGAGCATTTTTTATACTTGAATTATGGTCTCAATCAGGAAGCAAGAACACCTTTACGATTTATGGCCCCGGTAATTATATCCAATCCACTATTGATCGGCTAAAAAAGCAAATCCTGCACATTCAGACTGATCAATTGCCCCTGAATGTGGCGATTAATAATATGGAAAAACGATCTCCTGAGCACTTGCTACCGGTGATGGAAGTGGATGAACTCAAACAGAAAGAAACTTTATATGTTGGTTTACAAATCCCCACTATATACCGTAATCATGAAGATAATTCGGAATATCCCTTGCTTATCAGAGATCTGAAGAATAAATTCTCCACCATTTTCAAAAAGACCTTTTTTGAATTTGTAAAAGTTCAAACCAACTATGAAATAAATAATTATCATGTTTTTGGACGTAAAAAAATAGATCAACTTGTTTATGATATCGATGAGCAGCTAGCCAGGATAAATCAGACTTATAATTTTTTATTGCTGGTCACACCTATCAATGAATACGAAGCCTGGCAGGAATTTCAGACAAATCATTTTCAGAAAACGCCTTCATTCAGATACCGCCTGATCCCTATTGATCCGGAAAAAATGAAACAAAAGCTTTACAATCTGCCTGTTGATGATATAGACGATCCCACTTTGAGCTTTTTATTCCGGGATAAAAGAGCTGAAACTGATCAGATGCTGAATATGCTCATGTACCGCAACACCGAAAAATTTCTTTATGGAAGTCTTCAGGTGTTTGGAAGGGTGAAAAAACAATTGCTCAACATTGCCAACGGTTTACTCTCTGTCTATCCTTTTGAAAATCAACAAGAAACGAAAAATGGCCAAATCACCACCGAAGCATTCAGCCAAATGGCACATCAGGAGCTTCAGTACTTGAAACAACAATATGAGGCCGTAGAAGATCAGGTTGAAATAAAATCCACTATAAGTGGAATTATGGTTAGCCGGGGCAGGTTATTTTTGAATAACCATTTTTCCATACCGGCAGAACGGGCCCAGGCACTAATACAACATGAAATAGGAACCCATGTACTTACTTACTACAACGGAAAGGCTCAACCATTAAAACTGTTTTATACCGGTGTACCTGGATATGAAGAATTACAGGAAGGCCTGGCCGTATTAGCCGAGTATTTAGCCGGAGGATTAACCATTCGTAGATTACAAACCCTGGCTGCCCGTGTGATAGCTGTAGATGCGCTGACAGATGGCTATGATTTTGTTAATACTTTTTACCGCCTGAAGGATGAATTTAAGCTTCCGGAAAAATTAGCCTTTAACATCGTTTTTCGGGTTTTTCGCAGCGGAGGCTTAACCAAAGATGCGGTTTATCTGAAAGGATTTATTGAACTTCTGGAATATGTAAAACAAGGCCATGCGCTGGAACCTTTGTTGGTAGGAAAAATCAGGCACGATTACTTGCCCCTGGTAGAGGAATTACGTTATCGTGCATTTTTAAACCCGGCACCTATCCGGCCCCGCTACCTGCAGGATCAGGAATGTTTAGACAGGTTGGGCAGCATAAATCAAAACACCACAATTTTTAACCTAGTATAAATCAAATGAAAAAATGAACATAGTATTTGTTGTTAATAATATACAAACTGAAATAAGTAATTATACCACTACTTTTTTAGCTCGTCAACTGCATAACCAAAATCATAAGGCATTTTATGTAGGTGTAGAAGATCTGTTTTACCATCAGTCCGGCCATATGGGGGGCTTTGCCACCCAGGCACCCGAAGGAACTTATGATACGAATCAAGATTATCTTTCCGCTTTACAAAGTAGTAAAGCCGGGACTCTTGAACTACTGGCTCCGGATATTGATGTGATCTGGCTTAGAAATGATCCTTCCATTGAAGGTAAAAGCAGATCCTGGGCAGCTTCAGCCGGAATTGTTTTCAGTCAGATAGCCTTAAATGATGGAGTGATCGTATTAAATGATCCCAATAGTTTGTCTCAGGCCGCCAATAAAATGTATTTTCAGCACTTTCCTGAACAGGTCAGGCCAAAAACCCTGATCAGCCGTAATCCGGATCAATTACGTCAGTTTTTTGATGAAAATGGGGGAAAAATGATCCTGAAGCCTTTGCAAGGATCAGGGGGTAAAGGAGTTTTTATTGTAAAAAAGGAGAATTTAAGCAACCTGAACCAGGTGATTGAATCTATCAGCCGGGACGGCTATGTCATTGCCCAGGAATTTTTGCCCCTGGCTAAGGATGGTGACATCAGACTTTTTGTGATGAATGGTGAAATACTGCAACATCAGGGAAAATATGCTGCTTTCAAACGACAATCAGCCGGACAGGATATCAGAAATAATATTCATAGCGGTGGTACAGTATCCCTGATAGAAATAGATGATCAGATGCGAAAAATTGTGGATCAAGTGCGCCCCAAATTGGTGAAGGATGGCATGTTTCTGGTAGGTCTGGATGTGGTGGGAGACAAACTACTGGAAATCAATGTATTTACTCCAGGAGGATTGTCTATTTTATCTGATCGGGCCCAGGTAGATTTTAGTGTTCCTGTGATTGATGCACTTATTCGCAAAGTAGCGTACCATGGCAGAAATCAACAGGCATTTGACAATGCAGCTGTTGCCAGCAAGGTTTAAAAGGCATGTCTTTGATTTAAAGTATTTTATTAAATTTGCAGAGCTTAATATGCTGAATGCAGGAATTCCCTGTGCAGTCAGTTGCTTTAATATTGTTGTATTTAATTTTAGTTTCTTCGCTATTAGTTTTTCAAACAGTATGTCTTTATTTGATTTTAATGGTGTGGCAGATCAGTATGATCAGTATTATCATACGGAAACCGGCCAGTTAGTAGACCTTCAGGAAAAAAACCTGCTGAATCATTTTTTAAAAAAATTAGCCAAACCAGAAATACTTGAAATCGGCTGTGGCACAGGACATTGGACTGCCTATCTCAGCCAGAAAGGATTTCGGGTAACTGGTATGGATCTTTCTGAAAAAATGCTGGATCAGGCGAAAAAAAGGCAGATTCTCGGGGCTGAGCTTTTACTTATGGATGCCCATCAATTGGCATTTACTGATAATTCTGCAGATCAAATCATAATGATTACTGTACTGGAATTTACAGAAAATCCGGATCAGGTAATTTCAGAAGTTTACCGGGTGCTTAAACCAGGAGGCCATTTCATTTTAGCTGGTTTGAACCAGCATTCCTGGCTGGGTCAGCATAAACATCAGGACCCTGTTTTCCGATCGGCCCGCTTTTTTACCCCCCTTGATTTGAAAGATTACCTGCAAAAATTTGGACAACCTGATCTAAAAGGAACTGTTTTTTTTGATGATAATGGACAAATTAAACCAGACCCCTCCTCTTCTACCACCGAACAGGCTGCATTTTTAGCTGGTTTTGTCAAAAAAACAATAATATGAGAGTTACAGTGGAAATAAGTTATTATCCCTTTGAAAGCAGGTATGACCGACCGGTAATGGAATTTCTGGAATCAATCACCAGCAAAGCCCCTTATCAGATAGTAGAAACCAATAATATGAGCACACAGGTCAGTGGCGAATTTGATCAGGTAATGGACCTGATCCAGCCGGAAATCCAACACAGTTTTGACAAGTACAAAGCGGTTTTTGTGCTTAAAATTGCTAACAGTTGCGATAAATAAACCTTAAAGAATTGATAAAAGTCTGGAACTTTATACTCAAATTTAAGCTTACATAGAAGATTGTTATTTAAACTTATATTTTATCATGCAGACATTATTTGGTTTTATAGGTGGTATTGGAGGATGGGAGATCCTTCTTATCATGATGGTAATATTGATCTTTTTTGGGGCTAAAAAAATTCCGGAACTGGCCAGAGGACTTGGCAAAGGGATCAGGGAGTTTAAAGATGCCACTACAGATATCAAAAAGGATCTGGAAAGCGGGATTAAGGATTAATCAGCCTTTCTTTTCCCAGAATTTTTGTCCGATGGTGTAACCGGCAACACGTCTGATTCTGGATCAGAAGAGTCCAGGTTCGAGCCCTGGTCGGACAGCGGAAAAGCCGGCAAAATATGACCCACACAACTAAAAAAAGCGAAGGTTCAGACTTCGCTTTTATTTTTTAATATCACAATACTTGAAGTTTCATTTATTAGTAGTTTCTGCCTCCACCTTCATTAAACCGCCTGTTTCCTCCTCCGCCATTCCGTTTAAAACCTCCTCCTCCTCTGCTATCCTGGGATTTAGGATTGGCCTTTTTCACAACAATCTCTTTTCCTTCCAGTTCTGTTCCATCTAATTCTTCAATAGCCGCAAGCGCCTCATCATCATTGGGCATTTCAACAAATCCAAAACCCTTTGATCTTCCAGTCTCTCTGTCCATAATAACTTTAGCTGAATCTACCACACCATATTCCTCAAAAATGCTTTGCAAATAGTCTTTTTGAATCTTGTAATTAAGATTCGCTACAAAAATGTTCATAGAAATAAATAAAATTAATAAGTTAAACGTATAGTAATTGTTGAAGATTCAGACAGCCCGGATTTTTATTCATTTCAATAGAAATAAGGCTAAAATACTCACACTGATCCAAATACCTCAAGTAAAGATAATAAAATATATCTTAAATAATCACTAGCCTTAAAAAATATTTTTTTAACATTCAGCTGATTATTACAATTTTCATTATAAGATATACATATAATTAAAATATAATTTAACTTGGCCTCGTTTTTGATATAGATAGTTCAAAGTTGTTTGGGATTGAACAATAACAGGACTTGCCACTTATTTTAGTAACATGATTTTTCATTATATAAACCAATAAATTTCTTTAGCTATGAAAAAAACAAGTCTTCTCATCTTATTTCTGCTGGTTTCCAGCTATAGTTTCAGCCAGTCCTTACAGTTCGGACCACGTGTCGGGATCAGTTCATCTCAAATAAGTATTAATGATGACCTGGAAGATGTGGCTTATCGCTATGAATCAGGAAATGCCGCTGTCGGATTTCATGTAGGATTATATTCCAGAGTTTCCCTGTTAGGGTTTTATATCCAGCCGGAAGTATTATTTACCTCATCCGGAGGAGAAGTGGAAGTTACCAGTACCACAGATCCGGGAGAGGTCATCAAGGAGTATTCCTTCAATAAACTGGATGTACCTGTCCTTATTGGTAAAAAGTTTGTTAATGTGTTCAGGTTTGAGCTTGGCCCCACTTTTAGTTATTTGCTGAATGAAGAAGTAACAGATGTCTCAGGAAATATTGAGGATGTAAAGCAAAATTACAATAATGCCACTATTGGTTATCAGGTGGGTCTGGGATTGGATATTGGTAAAATTATCATAGACCTCAAATATGAAGGCAACCTAAGCAAACTTGGTAATGAAATCACTATCGGTGGGGATAGTTTCAATACTGACCTAAGGAATAACCAGTTTATATTGAGTCTTGGATTTAATCTACTATAGGATTTAATGTCAGTGTATCAAAAAGGCTATCTCTTATCAATTGATTGCAGAGATAGCCTTTTTCTTTTGTACCTGATTTTTTTGATTGACCTAATTCAGTATCAGGTCAAAAGGAAGTCTGGTTTGGATTCCGGTTCTGTTCTTCAAAGCTTTTAATTGCTTATAGTAGATATAGTATTCTCCCAGCCTTTGCTGTTGTATTCTGGCTTCCACGCTGCCACCAAATTCTGTCATTAACTCTTCCAAAAAGGTTTTTTGCCTGGGATAGTATCTCAACCGGTAATCATCAGCTTCTAATCCTGCTTTATTTACGGCAATTTGAATGGCCTGATCAAAACCTCCTATTACATCAATTAATCCAATTTCCTGGGCCTGAAGTCCCGTCCACACCCGGCCCTGAGCGATCTCGTCCATTTTTTCTACCGGCATATTGCGACCCTGGGCTGCTTTAGTAATAAATGTGGTATAAAAACTTTCTACCCGGCGTTGTATTTTTTCTTTTTCATAGGGACTTAAAGGTTGGCTCATATCAAATATATCTGAATAGAGGCCTGTATTAACTACATCCGTGGTAATACCCAATTTGTCATTCAGGAAATCCTGAACATTAAAGAACATGCCAAAAACACCAATAGACCCGGTCACAGTGGTGGGTTCAGCCACAATGGTATCTGCCCCCATAGCAATGTAATAGCCTCCGGAAGTGGCCATATCAGACATGGAAGCGATCACCGGTTTTTCTGATTTGGTCAGTTCTATTTCCCGCCAGATCACATCTGAAGCCAGGCCATCACCACCGGGAGAATTAATTCTTAATACAACTGCCTTGATATTTTTATCTTTACGTACCCTGCGGAGTGTTTCAACAAAAGTTTCTGAGCCCACAGTGGTATTATCACCTTTACCAGTCATGATCTCTCCATTGGCAACTATCACTGCTATACGGTTTCGGGAGGTATTTTCTATATCTACAGCTTTCAGGTATTTATCCACTGAAACAAATTGCACCTCCTTTTCATCTTCCAATCCCATCTTTTGCCTGATATTTTCTACCAACTGGTCATAATAACCTAACTGATCGATCAACCCTTCACGTAATGCATCTTCAGCATCCCATACCAACATTGAATCTGAAACCTGTTCCAGTTTTTCTACTGGGACATTGCGGGAATCAGAAATATCCCTCAGTACATCATTATAAATTGAATTAATAAATGAATTGATCTGCATACGGTTCTCTTCACTCATGTCCTTCCTGGTAAATGGTTCTATAGCGCTTTTAAATTCTCCTACCCGGAAGATCACCGGTTCCACCCCCAACTTTTCCAATGTTCCTTTAAAGAAAACAGAAGAATAGCTGATCCCGTTGAATTCCATTAAGGTTGAAGATGGATTTAACATGACAGTATCGGCTACAGAAGCCAGATAATAGCCTTTTTCAGTATATAATTGACTATAGGCTATGATGAATTTTCCCGATGATTTAAAATCAAGCAGGGCATCCCGAATTTCTTTCAGACTGGCATAACCAGCCATCACATTGGAAGACTCTAAATAAATCCCTTTGATGTTTTCATCATTTTTGGCATATTTCAACATCTCAAGCAGGTCAATCAGTCCTAAGGCACCTTTTACACCCGGCAAAAAGCCCGCATCTGCCAAAGGATCATCCACCACCCGCTCCAGAATCTGACGATTAAGATCCAATTTCAGAACAGAATTATCTGTTATATTTACCTGATCTTCCATGGAGGCCAAAGAGGAAAAAATGCCTGCCAATATAAAAAATGAGATGATGCTGAATAAAAACAACCCCACCAAAACAGCCAATAAATTTCTTAAAAATTTCATAAGTTTTTTTAAAATTAATTAATAAAGCTTTACCAGAGTACGGAATAGTTTAACCAGATTTATAAGCACTTCATACCATTTAAGGCAAATCATTATAGTCAGAAAGCAACTGGTAAAAAGTCTATTGCCGAACAGGGTTTAAAAATACAAATAACCAAAACATAATTAAAACGAATTTATATTTTTGGGGTTTTAAATCAGATGAAAGGAATATTTCTCATTTTAGGCAGCAATTTGGGCGACCGTATACAGGTGATGGCCAAAACCCACAGGTTTATTCAACAGTATATTGGTCCTATCAAGAATTCTTCGGCTATTTATGAAACCGACCCCTGGGGGATTGAAGATCAACCTGCATTTCTTAATCAGGTGGTAGAGGTGGAAACTGACTTACTGCCGCACCTGCTATTGGAATGCCTGCAGCAGATAGAAAGCCAGGTAGGACGGGTCAGGAAAGAAAAATGGGGACAAAGGCTGATTGACATAGATATTTTGTATTACCATGACCAGATAATAGCAACAGATAGATTGAAAATTCCCCATCCAGAAATTCCTCACCGCAATTTTACCCTGGTGCCTTTATGTGAGATTGCAGCGGAACAGTTGCATCCGGTGTTACGGGTTTCCCAAAATAACCTGCTGGAAAAATCTTCCGATCATCTCAGGGTAAGGAAACTTCTGGAAAAGATCAATTAGGAGCAGGAAGGGTAATTGTGTTTACCCATTCCCCTGCTCTTTTTAATTATAATTAATCCTGGATACTCTTAGTGCCGGCCTCCTTGTGTACTTTTTTGATCAGTCCCTGAAGTACTTTTCCCGGACCGCTTTCAACAAATTCTGTGGCACCATCCCGCACCATGTTCTCCACAATTTGAGTCCATTTTACCGGGGCGGTTAACTGGGCAATCAGGTTTTGTTTTATCTTTTCAACATCCGTCGATGGATTGGCATCCACATTCTGATATACCGGGCAAATGGGTTGATTAAAATGAGTCTGAGCAATAGCTTGTGCAAGTTCTTCCCGGGCAGGTTCCATTAAAGGAGAATGAAAAGCACCCCCTACAGGTAATGGCAAAGCTCTTTTAGCGCCAGCATCTTTCATTTTTTGGCATGCTTCGTCTATACCCTGGTGTGAACCGGAAATCACCAACTGTCCGGGGCAGTTATAATTGGCTGGCACTACAACTTCATCAATTTCGTTACATATCGCTTCCACCCGTTCATCAGCCAGTCCAATAATGGCTGCCATGGTAGAAGGATTAATTTCACAAGCCTTTTGCATAGCCTGAGCCCGCTGAGAAACCAACTTTAATCCATCTTCAAAAGATAAAGCCTTATTAGCCACCAGGGCAGAAAATTCACCCAAAGAATGTCCTGCCACCATATCAGGATGGAAATCTTCATTTACTGCGGCCAGTATGACAGAATGGAGAAAAATGGCTGGTTGGGTTACATTGGTTTGTTTTAAAGCTTCATCAGTACCCTTAAACATGATATCAGTGATCCTGAAACCCAGAATTTGATTAGCCGATTCAAATAAAACTTTGGCTTTGGCAGAATTTTCATACAAGTCCTGACCCATACCGGAAAATTGGGCCCCCTGGCCAGGAAAAACATATGCTTTCATAATTTTGATTTTTTGATTAAGGGGGCAAAGTAAATAAAAAATATTGGCTACTTCAACAAATATTCAAACCAAAAGGGTAAAGCAGAATGTTTTATAGATCGTAAAAAATTTATCTGACGTGCTATGTGCATCTTTCCACCACAGAACATCAGGAGACAAATTCGAATAAGTATTATCTTAAGCCTTATTCACGAGGCTTGTTTGGGCAATATTATTTAATCCAGAAGTTATTCCGACCTTAAACTATCCACCGGGTTTATCAATGCTGCTCTGGCGGATTGATACCCGATAGCCACATAAGCCAGGAAAAATACCAATAATCCGGCCAGGGTAAACATCCACCACTCCAGATTGATCCGGTAGGCAAAATCCTGTAGCCATTGATGGACTGCATACCAGGCAAAAGGCAAGGCAATAAAAAAAGCCATAATAACCAGGATTAGAAAATCCCTTGAAAGCAACAACATAATGTTGTGTAATGAAGCTCCCATCACCTTGCGGATGCCAATTTCTTTGGTGCGCTGAGTGGTTGAAAATGCTGCCATACCGAAAATGCCCAGTGAAGCGAGCAGAATAGCTATTATGGTAAAAAAGCCAAAAATCATTCCCAATTTGATTTCTGATTTGTATAATTGATCATAGCGATCGTCAAGAAAAGAATACTCGAATGGATAAGAAGAATATTTTTTAAACGTTTTTTCTACCCATTCCACCGTTTCAGATATATTTTCAGGACCTACCTTAAGCGAAATATATTTATCACGAGCATTGTGCAATATTAAATTCAATGGCTGAATGGGCGAGTACATAGATTGCATGTGAAAATCTTTTACCACTCCTATTACAGTAGCTCTACCAAAAGGCTTCTGACCAATGGCTTCTTCGGGAGTCCAGCCCCAGGCTTTAGCTGCAGCTTCATTGATGATATAAGCCTCACCCATTTGAATTTCCTGTGAAAAATTTCGACCTGCCACCAATTGCAAATCAAAAACCTGTAGAAAATCATAGTGAACAAGATTCCTGTAAAGTACAGAATCATGCTTGCTATCACCATCGAAATCAATGGTAGAGGAACCACGTGTATCAGTGGGTAAAGATTCTGATTTTGTTATAGCAATGATTTGCCGGTTTTGTAACAAATCGTTGCGTATGACCTCAAAATTTTTTCTAACGGAATTATCCCTAACAGTAACCGTGATCACATGCTCCTTATCATATCCCAGTTCCTTGGTTTGAATAAACTGAAGCTGACGATAGATCACAATACTGCCAATGATCAAAACGACAGATACGGCATATTGGAACACAATCAGGAACTTTTGCAGGTTAAAACCGGAGGTTCTGTTTTCTATTTTTCCTTTAAGTACCTGGAATGGGCGCAATGAAGACATGTACAGGGCCGGATAACTGCCAGATAAAATGCCAACTATAAAAACTAGTGTGGGTAATCCAGGCAACAGCCAACTATTATCCATAAAATTTAATGCAATAGAACGATCGACCAGGTCCGAAAATACAGGCAAAACAAGATAGGTCAATCCCAGGGCCAAAAGCAAGGCTATAAAGGTTAAAAGCACAGATTCTCCTAAAAATTGCAAAATGAGTTGTTGGCGAACAGCCCCCACTGCTTTTCTCAAGCCTACTTCCCGTGCCCTACCGGCTGATCTGGCAATGGCCAGGTTTATATAATTACCGCTTGCCAATAGCAATACGATCAAGGCTATGGCTGAAAACAGATAAACGTACTTTGGATTGATCTTAGGACCCAGGTCATTGGCTACATTATAGGATTGCAAATGCATGTCAGCCATTGATTGTACTATATATTTATGAGACTCATCATAATACTTGTTCAGTACGGTTGGTAGTTTTGCCTGTAACGCCAGGTGGTCGGTTTCTTCAGCCAATAGTAAAAATGTATGCAGGAAACGGGTACCCCATGAGTTAATTTCTTCAGCATAGAATGAATCTGAAGAAATGCTGGCGATATAAGAGAATTGAAAGGATATATTTTCAGGAGGATCCTGTATTACTCCGGTGACTATGTAAGCATCTTTAATTGGCATAGCTTCATTGGTCCCATAATAATTTCCGTTTTGGTAAATGACTGCTTGACCCAGGGGTTTTTTATGGCCAAATATTTTATCAGCAAGGGACTGGGTAAGTACAATGGTATTTGGTTTATCAAGTGCCGTTTGGGTATTGCCATAAATGAATGGAAAATCAAATATTTCAAAAAAATGTGCATCAGCTATAAGGCCCTTGTCCAGATACAGGTTGTTTTCTTCAAGTCCAATTAAGGCAGTTTGTTCATCTACTGAAGTTGCAATTACCACCTCTGGAAATTCTTCCACCAGCGTGGGCGCTAGAGGAGCAGGAGTAATAGCAGCGTACTCCATATCGGAGTTAAGGTGAACTTCACCAGGTTGATATTTATAGATTATCCGATAAACACTATTCCAATTGGAAAAATCACGATTATATGTTAACTCGTGCTGCACAAACAGGAAGATCAACAAAAAGCAGGTAAGCCCAACTGCCAGCCCGCCTATGTTAATCATTGCATACAGCTTTTGCTTGTAAAGGTTCCTGATCGATATTTTAAAATAACTGCGAAACATGCCCTGGTTAATTAATAAAGTTGGACTATATTTACTAAGGGCAAATGGCCTGAGATAGTTGATCACCTGGAACCAATAATTGAGCCTGGCTCTTAAAAGGGAAGTAGTCTGAAGGTTAGCATAAAACTGCTCTTCCAGGTCACCCTGCACTTCTTCGGCCAGGTCGTCCCGTAAAAACCAGGTAAGGAAACTGGTAGCTGATTTTGGTGGTTGGATTTTTTTAGCTGACATGGATTAATTGCTACTATTTAAATGTCGAGTGCAAGATTTGGATACTGCTGCCATAAACTCATTTTGAAGTCCCTTGCTTCCTTTAAAATACGCCGTCCATAGGCTGTAATGGTGTAAATTCGTTTTCTGCGACCACCACGCTGGGCTGTGGCCTGACCCATGGCTGAGTTTAAAAAGCCTTTAACTTCAAGACGGGTCAGGGTAGAATGCACTGCTCCTATTGACACTGATCTACCGGTTTGAGATTTAAACTCTTCAGAAATTTTTAAAGCATATGCCTGTTCATCTCCCAAAATACCCACCAGCAGCATGATTACTTCCTCAAATTCTCCCAGCCTTGTTTCTTTCATATGTTTCTATTTTGAAGATCAAATATACAAACCAATAATTATTTGTACTACAATTTAGTAAGATATTTATACATATTATTTAATTGAGGATTGGATTTTAGGAGAACCAACCGGCCAACCACTGAGAACTAATATGGTTATCTTCTTATCAGGCAGTAGTTTGAGGTGATTTTGTCAAAATTTCTTCCCCAATCTGCTCAAGCTCTTGATTTAATCTTTGCCTGGAATCAGCAATTTCAGATAACATCTTAGCTACTTCTTGAAATTCAAGCGATTTGGCTAATATTCCAGTTGTTTTGCAGATTGCCAGGGCATAATGGTTTACTTTTTGAGCCAATGAAATTAGAAAAGCATCTCTTACATTTGGCTTAACAGCAGTCAATCCGGATACATCCAGGGGTTGAAGAATCTTTCTTACAATGGTTGACAATTGGCCTTTAATTTCTGTATTACAAATTTTCCCGGCTTTTATTAGCTGAATACGATACTCCCGACTCTGCTGTAGCTGATATAATAACAGTTCCTTTAATGAGGAATGTGAGGAGTATTTTGTCATTTGCAGGTAAGCATCCAATAGTTGGCTTTCCAGACTGTACAATTCTTTCATGTCCTCATTGAAAAGATCCTGAAGTTTGTGATTTTTTTTCATAGTTTATAGGATAAAGCTTTTTGAAGTTCTTTTTTGCTCATTTTAGATCGCCCTGATATGTTTTGCTGACGAGCTTTTTCATATAATTCCTGTTTTGAGCGTGACGACAGGTCTTGTTTATTTTCTTGTCCTGAAATTACCTTTTCCAGTTTATAATCATTATTCAAATCCATTCGCACCAAACCGGGCACTAATTTTAAAAAATCCTTTTTACTTTTTGTCAGGTCAGATAATCTTTTAGCTTCAGGATACAATCCTGCTTTATGAGTAGATTTAAGGGCTTTTTTATCAGCAAAAGGATATAACTCATTCCAGGTTGTCTGAACCTCCCTGTAAAATATATCTACCCCTACATCTCCTACTCCTTTAAATTCTTTCAATAATTTACGGATTTCGAAGGGATCCCGATTTGCCGCTTCTCTTAATTTTCTCAGATCACCCTGGTATGTATCATTCAATTTTCGGGACACCTCACCTAAAAAGTTTGACGTTCTTTCCTGATATCGGGTATAATTGGCATCGTTTAAGGTTTTTACACGTTGGTTCCAGGTAGAATCCATCATGTTTTTAGCGGTGGTCCAACCCTGCTTTTTAAGGTTTTTAGTGGCAATAACAGAAATGTCTGAACTGATGCGGGCGCTGAACAAATTAGCCCCGCAAAACCAAAAACTTTGTCCATAATATGTAATTATTTTTTGAACTATATCTTTTTTATCAGCCATAATTTGAAATTAGTTGCTCTGCTGTAATTTTATAACAGCTTAGCAAAATTGTAGTTATGGAATTGCTGATTTTATGTTTTAGTCAGTTTGTTTTTGATATATAGACAGACTAAGGAATACTGGAGCAAAAAAAAAAGCCCTGGTAAAAATACCGGGGCTTTATATAACAAATTGGCAACGACCTACTCTCCCACGTATTACCGCAGTACCATCAGCGCGGCCGGGCTTAACTTCTCTGTTCGGAAAGGGAAGAGGTGGAACACCGGCGC
>JBPRGG010000131.1:0-15612 GCA_051418075.1 Candidatus Cyclobacteriaceae bacterium M3_2C_046
TTTCTTCAACCATATTTACCTGCCAGCCAGTTTTTATAAACCCGGAAAAAACCTGGAGGTGATCCTAAACCACGAAAACGTGCATCAGCGGCAGTGGCATTCCCTGGACCGCTTGCTGATGGAGCTGTTCCTGGTCTACCAGTGGTTCAACCCGCTGGCCTGGCTGCTCAGGAAGGAAATGATCCTGGTGCATGAATACCTGGCTGATCGTAACCTGAGCCGGGTGCAAGATCAAGTCGATTACCAGCAATCTTTATTAAAACATTTACTTGCCCGGACTACCTTGTCCCTGGGCAATAATTTCAGTGCGCACCTTAAAAAACGAATCAAGATGATGAACCGTTCGATGACCCCTGGCTGGCTTAAAGCCAAATATGTTTTTGCTCTACCCCTGGTGGCGGTATTGCTTATTATATCCTCATAAACCTAAGTTATAGAACTTATGAATCCAATTTTGAATAGTACCATAATCATAGCGGTTTTTTGCCTCTTTTACCTGTTGTTACTGAAAAAAGATACTTTCTTTCAATGGAACCGGGTGTTTATCCTGGCCAGTTTAATCCTGGCCTCGGTCATACCCTGGCTTACCCTGGATTTATCTCTCTGGATCCAAAATCCAGACACTTTAAATTTAGTACCAATGCAGGAAGTTATAAACCAGCAACCTTCTACAGTAGTGATTAATGCTGAACCGGCGTTCAATTGGATAAATTTTTTTGTACAGGTCTACCTGGTGGGATTGTTGATCTTTATGCTTCGTTTATTACTGATTACCGGACAAATTATCGGAATCTATATAAAAGGAAATAAAGTCAGATACGGTGGTTACAACCTGGTATTGGTAGACCAACCGGTCAATCCTTTTTCTTTTTTCAATCATATTTACCTGCCGGCCAGCTTTTACCATAAAGGCAAAAATTTAGAAGTAATACTCAATCATGAAAATATCCATCAGCGTCAGAGGCATTCCATAGACAGGTTGTTGATGGAGTTGTTCCTGGTCTACCAATGGTTTAATCCGCTGGCCTGGCAGCTTAGAAAGGAAATGATCCTGGTGCATGAATACCTGGCAGACCATAACTTGAGCCGGGACCAGGATCAATACCATTACCAGCAATCTTTATTAAAACATTGGCTCTCCCGGTCTACATTATCACTGGGCAATAATTTAAATGCACACCTTAAAAAAAGAATCAAGATGATGAATCGTTCATTAACTCCTGAATGGCAAAAAGTTAAATTCGTTTTAGCCCTTCCCCTTATAGTTCTTTTGCTTTTTACCTGTACCAGGCAGGAAATGGAAGTTTTCGATCAAATCCATCACAGTGCCTCTGAACCTGGTGTCATTCAGGGTAAAGTAGTGGATGCAAAAACGGGAAAACCCCTGCCAGGCACCAATGTCCTTCTAAAGGGAACCACAGTTGGGACGGTGGCTGACCTCCAGGGAAACTTTCAGTTGAAGGTGCCGGCTAACCAAAGAGAAATGGTGGTCAGTTTCATAAATTATAATTCCCTGACTACAAAATTGAAACAGGGATATAATTATGTTACGCTCAAACTAACCAAAGATGAATATAAGGTGGATTGGGAAGCCAATTTTAGCAAAGTGCCGCTTGCTTCAAATAATGAAATTGAAAGACAACAGGTTATGAATGATACCAGGTTGATCAAGGGCATTGTTTATGCTCAGGAAGGCGGTAAACCTGTACCCGGGGCCAATATTATTTTGGCTGGTTCTTCCCGGGGAACTGTTTCCGATCGTGACGGTAGGTTTTCTATCCAGGTACCAGAAGGGCCTCATAAACTAATTTTCCATCATATGCAACACCGTGAAATGGTAGTAGAGGTGGAGGGTGCTTTTGAGGATATTCAATTTATGAGTAATAATGTAGCCATAGGTTTCCCTGTGGATCCAGAGGAAGAAACTGTGGTGGAGGAAACCGTGGTGGAGGAAACCGTGGTGGAGGAGCGCTTATATGATGAACCAGCCATTAAGGTAACCGGCTATGGTGAGAAAAAAGATATCAGCCAATCAAAACCAACCTTCAAAAGAGGAAATGTAGCAGAAATAGTGGTTGAACCTTCGCCTGAGGGCCGTGAGGCTAAATTTATGGTAAAAGATGGTGACCAATATAAAGAGGTCTCTGAACAGCAATTAGGTCAGCTTTATCCGGAATCAACTGAGGTGGTTGGTTATGGTCAAACCAACAGAACAGGAGATCCGCCATCAGATCCGGTCATCAAAGGTGAAAGTGAAGCAGGAGTTGAAATCCGAAGTACCACCGGGGAAATTGTACCCTTGTGTCTTATCAAAGAAGCGGGTGGTTATCGGGAAATTCAAAGAGAAGCATTGAAAAAGATCAAACCAGAAGCTATCAAATCTATTAGTGTATATAAATCAGGAGCCAATTTTTCAGAATTTCAGCAGCAATATGGCACCAAAGTGGAGAATGGAGTGGTGGTGATCAGTTTGAAGCAATGATATTTTTAATTCTATTAGTATTTCCAAAAATGATGTAATTATCCCCTGATCAAGATGCATAATAGTATTCCTGAATTTGTACTTGTATGGACTAGTTCAGTTTTTTTCTCTCTCTGAAAACGCCAGGGAATCTAAAAGATATTTAATTTTTTCAGTCTGATTCTATGTTATTTTTATAATTTAGAGGGAGATTATAAAGATTCATTTTACTATGTATACGTCTGCCTGTAAATCCATACTGACCAGGACTCTTTTATCAGTTTTATTGATCAGTAACTCCTGTTTTTTATTGCTTGGTCAATCTCAGACAAATCCCAGAGCGCAATGGTTTACAGATGCCCGGTTTGGCATGTTCATTCACTGGGGAGTATATAGTGGCGCTGAAGGGGTATGGAAAGGGGAAAAGCTTAGGGATGATAATAACTATGCCGAATGGATATTTTATCGCAACCGGATTGAAAAAGATGAGTACCTTACCTTACTTGACCGGTTTGACTGGGATGCCATCGATCCGGAACAATGGGTGATTCTGGCTAAAAGATCCGGCATGAAGTATGTTACCCTTACAGCCAAACATCATGATGGATTTGCTTTGTGGGACAGTAAAGTATCCTCCTATGATATTGCCGACCATACCAATCCTTCCCGGGATATTGTAGCTGAACTGGCTGCTGCCTGCCGGAAGCATGGTCTAAAAATGGGGTTGTATTATTCTCATTGGGTAGACTGGGAACATCAATATGGCTGGGATCATACCCGGGAGATCTATCCGATTACAATTGAGCAATATGATCAATATTGGCAGGAAAAGGTCATGCCTCAGATGCGGGAATTGCTCACCAATTATGGTGATATAGGCCTGATCTGGTTTGATATGTGGATCCATCATTCTGAATCAATAGTAAGTCAGGAACAATTACTGCAACTGAAAAATCTGATCAGGGAGCTACAACCTGATGTACTGGTAAATTCCCGCCTGGGATTGTCGGTAGAAGAAGACAGCGATATTGATTTTCGCACCCTGGGCGATAACCAACTGGGCAGTGAAAAGCTGGATTATCCCTGGCAATCTCCCGGAACGGTAGCCCATTCCTGGGGTTTTCATCAACTGGATACAGAATGGAAATCTACCACCTCCCTACTTCAGGCCCTGATTGGTAATGTAAGTCTCAATGGCAATTATATGCTGAATATCGGTCCCCGGTCTGATGGTTCTATACCTTACGAAATTTCCCAGAGGATGCTGGAAATGGGGCAGTGGCTAGAGGTGAATGGAGAAGCCATTTACCAGAGTGGAGCATTTGACTTACCCAAGGATCAGCACGATTGGGGTAAAATGACTTATCAGGAAACCAAAAATGGTTTGCACAAAATATATTTACATGTCTATCATTGGCCATTCAATCAGAATTTACCGGTGACAGGGCTCAGAACACCGCCACAAAATGCCTATATATTAAGTGATAAAATGCAGCAACCTCTGAAAGTTGTGCATAACCAGGTTTTCACCAGTATTTCTCTGCCTGCTCTTCAACCAGATCATTATATTCCAGTCATTGTGCTGGAATACGAAAAAAAGCCTGAAATTGAAAAGGAATTAGCAGCCATGACTGTAAGTGGGGGATTTTCATTAACCCCGGATAATCCTGTTTCAACCCTGGGTGAAATGATGCCAGTGGAAAAACAAAGAAGGGGATCCATACCGGCCCATATTGAGGTTACCAATGATTATCAGGCCTCCTGGAAAATCTATATTGATCAAGCCGGAGATTATCAGGTGGATGCCTCTTATGCTTTCCAGGGAAAGGAGCCAACTGGCCAAATCACCATAAAGACGGTGGGTCAGGCTATTCAACAAAAATTCATTCCCACAGGATTGACAGTAGCAGAGCCCAATAGGGAATGGCATATTGATAATTTCAAGGCTCATGATTTAGGCACTATTAGTTTTCCCCGAGCCGGAATCTATGAAGTTGTTATGGATGTGGAAACCAGGCAACGATCCCCGGTTAAATTTCAGTGGTTGTGGTTGCAGCGTAGTGAATAAGATTAGTTAGTAGTCAAACTATGACTCTAAGTCATAGTATGGCTATTGAATATGGAATGTAAACCAGCCCCAACGGCCAATCAATAACCTAATCCCTTCAACTCAATTTCAAAAGAAGTAATCCCATCCCCATTGGTGGCCAATGTATACCCAAACCCATGTCTGGATAGGATCTCCCGGCACAAGGTGAGTCCGATGCCCTGGCCATTGGCTTTGGTGGTGAAAAAGGGGGTGAAGATCTGCTTCTGCACTTCCTGGGTCAGTGGCTGGCCGTTATTACTGATAATCAGCCTGGCTGGTTGGTTAGTAAACCTTACCTGAATAAATCCTTGCTCCTCTATGGCTTCAGCTGCATTGGTCAGAATATTAATGATCACTTGTTCCATTTGCAATTGATCACAGGGAATCCTAAACGGCTGATCCGTTAAATCTACCTGCCAGTCTATTTTTTTAGTTTCAAATCTGGCTTTTAAAAGTATGGTAGTTTGACGGATTAGAGGCAGGATATCTATCAATTGTTTCTCCGGAGGGGGTAATTTTACTACCTCAACCAGCCTTTGCATAAACCGGGTCAGATTCTGGTTACGATCCCGGCAAATCCGAAAAGTTGGGGCAAATCGATCCTGATGATTATCCAGGTATGTATCCAGCACTGAATTAACCGGGCCCAGGGTATTGTTTACTTCATGCCCCATCATCCGGATCACCTTTTCATAAGATTGCTTTTCCAACTGGTAGATCTCTTCCGAGAATTCTTCAAAAAGTACAAACCGGGTTTCAAATCCCCGGTTCATGAACCGACCACTGTAAACCCGGAAGATCTGGCGGGCACTTTGCCTGATCACAATCCATTGTTCCTGATCATAATACAGGATCCGGACCAGTTCAGCCGAAAGGTCCGCCTTCCTGCAGCCCTTTAACTCACTCTCTTTTTTATTCAGCAGGTTTTCTGCCGCCGGATTCACTGCTTTGATAGCATCATCATAATCAAACAGTACTATTCCGGTAGGGGAGGTATTGATAATACTGGCCAGCAGAAAGTTCATTTCCGAGGTGGAGATCCGTTCCTGCCTTAAACGCTGTATCATGGCATTGTATACCTCTACCAGCTGATCAAATTCCGGTTGCCCTGTTTTTTTTAGTTGAATGCCGAAATCACTGCTTTTGATATTTTCAATCCCGGTGGAGATCAGCTGGAATGGCTGCATTAATTTATGTATCCACCACCAGCCCAGAGCAAAAGACAATAGCAAGAAAACTTCCATGGCAATCAGCCAGGCCGGAGGTACCTGCTGCCACCAGATAAAGGCAAGCACCACCAGATGTAGTCCTGCCAGGTAAATGATAAACTTGGTTTGGATCTTCATTTTTCCTCACGATAAGGTCCCAGGTGATATTTTTCCAGCCGGCGATAAAGTTGTCCCCGTTGAATGCCCAATGAACGAGCAACCTGGGACATGTTATCCGGATATTGAGCCAGGGCATTTTCGATCATCGTTTTTTCCATCTGTTCCAGGGTCATTTGGCCGGGAGCCGGAACTTCTGATTGATGTATTGCCCCCTGGTCAGGCCCGGAAATGACCTTCTGATCGGTGAAATCTTTCAGATCAAGCTCAGGTCCGGAGGCCAGCAATGATGCCCTTTCCACCTTGTTTTTCAACTCCCGGATGTTTCCCGGCCAGCTCTGCAGTTGCAACCAATGTAGCGCTTTGGAACTGATCCTTACTGGCTGGTCCGGTTTCAGACTTTTCATTTGATTCAAAAAATGGTTAGCCAGCAGAGGGATATCTTCCTGACGCTCCCTCAGGGGTGGAACGGTTAGACTGATCAGGTTGATACGATAAAAAAGGTCCTCCCGGAAAGTTTTTTCCTTTACCATATCCTCCAGCTTTTTATTGCTGGCACAGATCACCCGGAAATCTGAATGTTTGGTTTGACTTGAACCCACCGGTTCAAATTTTTTCTCCTGTAATACTCGTAAAAGTTTTACCTGGGAAGCCAGGTCCAATTCTCCGATTTCATCCAGAAAAATGGTCCCCTGGTGGGCCAGTTGGAAACGTCCGGTCCGGTCAGTCCTGGCATCGGTGAAGGCACCTTTTTTGTGGCCAAACATTTCAGATTCAAATAAGCTGGTGGTAATCGCGCCCAGGTTCACTTTCACCAGTTCATGAGCTTTACGGCCACTGTTTTGATGTAAAGCATCGGCGATTAATTCTTTACCGGTACCGCTTTCGCCATAGATCAAAACCGGAGCCTCGGTAGGTGCAATTCGTCCGATAGTCTGCAGCAACTTCAGCAAGGCCGGGTCCTGACCTGCAATATTGGAAAAATCATATTTTTGATCCAGCTCTTCCCGGCTGGTCTGTACGGCTTCCGGTTTATTTAGTTGCAGGGCCAGCTTCACTGCAGCTAATAGCTGTTTATTATCCCATGGTTTGGTGATAAAATCAGCTGCCCCCAACCGCATCCCCTTCACAGCCAATTCAATGGAACCCCAACCGGTGATCAGGATCACCGGGATCAGGGGCCAACGATCCTTCACTTCCTGAAGTAATTCAAGCCCTTCCTCTCCGGTGGTGGCAGGGGAATAATTCAGGTCCATGATCATTAATTTGACCGGATGATGGTGCAATGCATGCAGCGCAGCTCCTTGCCGGTCAGCAGTGAGGGTTTGATGGCCTGCATTTTCCAGTAAAAAAGAAAGTGAAGACCTTACTGCAATATCATCATCTATGATCAGGATCATACCAGTTTGTTTGTTAGGTTAAAATTAATTCGCCTGAACAGGAATTAAAAATAACCGGTCAATTAAATACTGAAAAATCAGGCCCCCTTTTCATTAAGGTAAACCACTATACTTCCCCGGGCCAGTTTAAGGGATGATATCCAGCCGATTACCAGCCCGGTCACTACAAATGCCAGCATGGTGAAGGCAAATACCTGCCAGTTCAGAATATCTTTGATGACTACGCTCATGGGCACATCCAGCAACAGGTTCCAAAAGGGAATGCTGACCAGGATCGAAAGTAAACCAGACACCAGGATGATAAATATACTCTCGCTGATCACCTGGTAAATGATATGGTTGGTATTGGCTCCCAAAGCTTTGCGGATGCCCATTTCTCCCAGGCGTTCATTAAACAGGGATTGTAAGAGATGGATGATACAGGCGGCGGGTAGGAAGATGATCATGATCAGTAAAGGAATAAATAGGCTTTTCTGAGTCAAAAAGTCGAGGTTTTTTAATTCAGCATATGCTTCTACGTATTGACTTGTTGTCAACGTCAGGCGATCTTCCTGCTGTTGGTTAAATCCCATTGCCAATTTTTGCAATTCCTGATCCAGAATTGACCATGGCTGATCGTTTTTCCTGACAATCAAGTTATAGGGATAATCTACATTTTCTGTATTGAGGTTGAGAAAAATATCTTTTTTAAAAAACAGGCTCCAGGGACCAACCGGTTTAATCACCCCAACCACCCTTAGAGGAGCATTATCATGTATATCGGAAAAATTCAATATTTCATTCAGGCATTCAACCGTTCCGAAAACCTTTTCAGCGAGATTTTGACTAATTACTACTGGAATTAAAGGACCGTCGATTTCAATTGCCTGGTAAGGGCGTCCCCGGAAAAATTCAAAATTGTAAACCTCGAAAAAGTTAGGCGTGGTCCATAAAAGTTCTGCCTGAAACATTCTTTGTCGGTAATAAATCTCTTCGCTGTCTCGATGTTGGAATGGAACAACTTCATCAAAACCCAAATCAGGAATTTTATCAATATAACTGTTTAAAAAAGCTACTTTAGTTGATTTAGAATTTTGAACTAATTTTCCTCCTGCCAGCCTGGGAATAACTTCAGGAATAATAAACCTGACATTGATTTTATCATTTTCCGGTGGTAATGAAGCATGCAGCAATCCCCAATAAGTGGCCACACAGGTAATGGACACAACCGAAAAGGCAATGGAGAGGATGGATAGTAAAGCAAATGATTTCCTTCTTTTTAGAGAAGCGAAAATGGTTTTGAGGTAGTTTGATAGCATGAAAGTGTATTTTAAGCTTCTCTGAGTCCAACAACCGGGTGAATGCTACCAGCCCGGTAAGCAGGCCAGGCTACAGATAAAATGATCACTAATAAGATAATTAGAGCGGGGAGGATACTGGCCAGCCAGTTTTCCATCTGGTTTTGCAAAAAGAGGAAATTGAGGTAGAGCAATCCTGCCAGGAGAATCCCGGGAATCGCCATCAGGATGGCTTCCATGAATATTTTTTTGTATATCCCTGATTTATGGCAGCCCAAAGCACGCCGGATGGCAAACTCCTCTTTCTTTTTCTGCACGTGTTTATGAAAAACACCAAATAGGGTAGTGGAAATATATATAATTAGTAGTAACATAATAGCCAGTAGCGGTTTAAACTCTTTCAATTTACTGTATAGCTTGGCTTTGGTCACACTTGAAAAAGTTCTAATTTCAAATTCAATCAATTGTTGATCATAGTTTTCATTTTTAATAATCTGTTGTAATTTTTCCTCGATTTCTGGTTTCGAAAACGATTGATTTGTTTGCAGGTATAACCAATCGGCCTGAGAGTTAACGCTTAAGTTGGTATTATTCCTGTTTACGTATACAAAGGCCAGGTAATTGGTTTTTAGCCAAAACTGGTGATCAAGGTCTTCTACAATTCCCACTACCCGGTAATCTGTTTTCTCTTGATTAAACTCTATTGGAAAAAGGACATCATCACCGATAGTGGAGATTCCAAATGCATGGGCGGCTGCTTCGGTAATGATAATTGCCGGTAAATGATGATCCAGGTCAGCTTTTACAAAATCCCGTCCCTTTTTTATTTCAGGATCTAAAGTGGTCATGAAGTTTTCTTCCACACCAATGATCCCTACTTCCCTGGTAAGGGCGTAATAATTAGGATCATCTAAAACAGAATTAGCTGCATAACTCGCTTCAACTACATAATTTAGCCTTTGCATTTCATTTTTTAGTTGTTCCCTTCGCAATTGAAAGTAGGACTTGTCATTGGTGAGATCAGCTTTCCAATTAATTTTCACCTCATATATTTTATTGTAATTAAAATCAACAGTAGGGGAAAATGCATTTTCAGTTGATCTTATAAACATGGTGAAGATAAAACTCAACACCAAATAAGCCAACATCACAATAATACCCACCATCCATAACCGGGGCATATTTTTACCAAGTTGTTTAATTGATTGTTTCATGATCCTGCGAGATTTAAATATTTGACGATACTACCCTGGGCCAGCTTAAAGGAAGACAACCAGCCAATTAAAATGCCTACCAGGTTAAAAGCGATAAATGAAGTAAAGAAAACTTCCCAGCTAAATATATCACTGATCACAATCGAGGGGCTGACATTCAGCAGCATCTGCCAGAAAGGAATGGAAATAAACAACGAGAGCAGGCCGGCAAAAAAGATTAAAAACAGACTTTCTGTTAAAGCCTGGCTAACAATTTGTCCTGAATTTGCTCCCAGCGCTTTCCGGATTCCCAGTTCTTCCAGACGATCGTTGAGCAGCGATTGGAAGAGGTTGATCATACAGGCTCCTGGTAAAAACAATACAAGGATCAGCAGCGGAATCAATATATCTTCCCGCACCAGGAAATCCAGTTCCATGATGGTGGCATAGGCTTCATAATAAGGCATCGAATCCAGCACCATGGTGTAATCGGGGTTGGATTTGTTGTATTGAGCAGTTAATTGATCCAGGTAATGTGCTACTTCATCCTGTTGTGAAGGCTTGATTCGTTGCCCAAGGTAAAACCACTTTTTAATTTCATAATTGATGGGCATAAAAATATCCCTTTGCAGCAAACTCCAGGGGCCCACCGGATCCACCACCCCGACTATTTTTACCTGGAAGTATTTCAAATCAAGGATGTTTCCTATACAATCGGTGGTGCCAAAAGCCTTTTCAGCCAGTTCCCGATTGATCACCACTGGTTTTATTGGCTGCCCCAGGTCGGATTCCCGGAATGGCTGACCCGCCACGAAATTAAAGTTGAAAACATCAAATAACCCTGGATCTGACTGACAAATGCTGGCCCGGAATGATTTATGGTTCTGATAGGCATCATCATACATTTGCTGACTTTCAAAGATGGTAACCGGACCGAATTGCTGCAGCTTTTCCAGGTCTGAGACTAAAGTGTTGGGAGCGTGTTGTCCGAATTCATACCAGCGCAATTTCCTGCCAGATTTGTTTTCATACATTTTGGGTACGACATAGTGCAGATTATCCTTGTCATCCTCGGGGGCTAAATCAGCCTGCAAGAGCGCATAATAAGTAGCCACGCAGGTGACCGATACCACCGAAAAAGCCATCGTGATTATGGTCAACACCGCGAATCCTTTTCGGCGACGTAAGGAAGAGAGGGTGGATTTGAGATAATTAAAAATGATCATGGTTTTAAAAAGTTTTCTGGTAAATCATTCATTCATCAACGCTTTTACCGGTGTAATTCTACCTGCCCGCCAGGCCGGTGCCCATACCGCCAATCCGAGCATAGCGAATGTGAAAAGGAATGCAAAGCTGAAGGCATAAAGCCAGTGTGTGAAAGCCTGCGGATCATTCCTGCTGGTAAAATAGATCAGTTGGCTGAGCGGGATCATGGCAATTCCGATTGCGATCAAACCTAGTTTCAGGTGTTCATGCAGCAGCATGCTTTTCACTTTTTTCCTGGTGGCACCCATCGCCCTCCTTACCCCGATTTCCTGTTGCCGGCTCCTGATCTGGCTCCAGCCTACTGCAAAAAAGCCTATGGCCACATTGAGGATCAGCAATCCCACCAACACACCCACAGCTTTTACCCATACCATGATGTGGGATATGTATTTTTGGTAAGTTTCACGCAGAGACAGAAAATGATCCAATTCAATAGGTCCGCTGGCAGAAAAAAGGGCATTTAAATCATCTTTCACCTTTGCAAAATCAACCCCGGCCTCCAATTCCATCAAAGCATGATAAAGTGGACCTTTATCAAGAATAAAAATGCGGTATTTATCACCAGCCGCCCTCAAATCTTTCTTTTCAGCTACTCCTATTACCTGGTATTGCTGATGGTCCAGATCTGAAAAAGTTTTTCCTACACAATTCTTTTGTCCGAAAAATTTCTTAGCCGTTTGGGGAGATAAAATGGCCGGTTTCAGATCCAAATTGTGATCTCCGCTCTTAAACCAGCGGCCAAATTGACATTTGAAATTGAGGATATCATCGTATTCCTGGTCTATGGATAATAATTTTACCTGGTGCTCTCCAGTAGGAGTATCAAACTTCTTCATATTCCACATGACGGAAAAGGGAATGGCCTCATAGGTGAAAGAAACATTTTTAACACCTTCAATTCTTTTTAGGTTGCTTTTCAACTGTTCGAAACCGTCTTCATACAAATCGGGCTGTTCAGACTTTAGGAATAGACCGTAGCCATTGATTTGACTGAGCCACATGGTATCTAGACGTGGTAGCAGTTGTTTTACCACCCCGAATAATAAAACAATCTGGCCTGTAAACAAAACACCTACCACCAAACCAGATAAAGTATTGCCGGATCGTACGCTTTGATCCGGTCGGTGTGATCTGCCTTTTGATAGTGCAAAAATAGGATGAAGACGGGCCATTTTACGGGCGGGTAAATATCCTGTGAGCAGGCTGAAGAGCAATAGCACTGCCAATGCCATCAGCAAAAACTGGTTATTAATGCCAAATGAAGGTGCTTCGATGCCACGGAACAAAATCCTGACTACAGAGGAAAATATCAACCTGGCCAGGAAAAAACCTACTAAACCACCTAACAGGGTAAGCAGGAAATTTTCAAACAGTAATTGCTGCAGTAAATTTTTTCGTCCAGCCCCAAATGACCGCCTGATGCCAATTTCCTCAAAACGATCTTTGGTAAAAGCATGATTCAGTTTCATGATGGTAGTAATGGGGATGGCTATTATGACAAGGTATAAAAACAAGAAGAATGCGATCATCCCGAAATCCAGGTAGGGCATATCAAAAACCAGGGCTAAATTTTGCCAGCGATCATTCAAGGCGGGAGCAATACCCTGAAATTCCTCCACTTTGCCTGTTTGATTTAATTGAGAAGTAATTTTGGCTAATTCCTGTTGTATTACAGAAAACTGACTGCTATTATCAGCCAATAGTAATGCTTTATAATAACCACGACTATAGTAAACATCTCTTTGATCGATGCGATTGAATTTATTTTCATCCATCGGATATGCTGTAAAAGGAATATAAAAATTCGCTGCTACCTCAGACAATGGATTAACGGCAGTAATAACACCAATCACAGTAAAGGTTCGTCCCCATTTTTTAAATTGAAGGCCCAGGGATTGGGGGGTGCCAAACAGATAGTTACTTAGTTTGGTATCAATCACTGCGACCGGATCACCCTGGTTGACCTGGTTTTGAGTATAGGGTTTACCCTGCAGGAATTCAAATTCCAATATTTCCCAGAAGTCAGCATCGGTGGCTGAAAAACGGAAGCGCTTTTCTTCAAACTGATCGCCAAAACTGGTAGTTATAGGATGATGATAAATACTCACCCGGGCCGGAGTTTCCATGGTTTTGATATGTTGCAACAGGAAATCAGAAGTGAATTTATCGTTGAAATCTTCATTGTTGCGGAAAACCCACTCCCCCTGGTCCAGGTATTTTACCTGGTTTAAATATAAGGTGCGGGTGCGGTTGACTTCTGGAGCCAGGTCATTGGTAAGCAGGTCTAGCATGCCTACTGAGCAGATAAACAGCACCAGGCCCAGGCCTATGGAAAAGATCAGCACCAATGATTTGGCTTTATGCTTCCAGAGGTGATTCAACAGGTTATGGAGGTAGTTCTTAAGCATGATATTGAAGATTTAGTCCACTCTTTCTCCATCAAACAGCCTGATGGTCCTGTGGGTCAGTTTGGCCAATCTTTCATCATGGGTCACCATCACGATGGTGGTTCCTTCCCGGTTCAACTCCTGCAGGATAGCCATGATCTCAGCCCCCATCTTGCTGTCCAGGTTTCCGGTGGGTTCATCAGCCAGTATGATCTCCGGTTGACCGGCCAGAGCCCGGGCGATAGCTACCCGTTGCCTTTGTCCCCCAGATAGCTGGGAAGGGTAATGTTTTAAGCGGGAAGTCAGTTCCACCCGGGCCAAGGCCTCCCTGGCTCTTTTCACCCGTTCCTTGTGAGATAGTCCGGGTCGGTACAGTAATGGCACCACTACGTTATCCAGCACATTCAAATCGGTGATCAGGTGAAAACTTTGAAAGATAAAGCCGATCTTCTGATTGCGCAGCCGGCTTAATACTTTGTCTTTGTATTGCCCGGTATACTCCCCCTGGATGAATACCCTGCCCCCGCTGGGCAGGTCCAGCAGTCCCATCACGTTGAGCAGGGTACTTTTTCCACATCCGGATGGTCCCATTACCGACACAAATTCGCCTGGTTTGATACTCAGGTTGATGTTGTGTAAAGCCACTGTTTCAATTTCTTTAGTGGAATATATCTTTTGAACCTGTTCCAACCTGATGATGGCTTCTTCCACCAGGGGATCGGAAGAATTGGTTAAAGCTTGATCGGTGGTTGTTATCATTTTATTGCTCATTTATTGACTTATAATTGCGTTACAAGATATCGTACTATGCTTTCAAATTTAATATTTATCGCCATTATTTTACTTCTACCTGGTCCAGATGCTGGAAGGCAGATACATCTGAGATCACTATTTCATCTCCCGGTTCCAGTCCTGATTCAATTTCCAGGTAATCCATGTTGCTTAAACCTGTAGTGACCTCAACGGCCACAGCCTGGCTATTTTCCAGCTTAAATACTTTCAGTTTTTTGGAACCATCGAAAAAAGGTCCGTCTTTCACCCGCAAAGTGTGGCGCTTTTCTGCGACCAAAATCCTTAGTTCCAGTTCCAGGTTAGGCCGAAACCTGGGATGGGATTTATCCTCTGGGGTAACCTCGAAGTGTACCTGGTTAGACTCTACCAGGGGGCGAATGTTGCCAATCGATCCGGCCAAATGATGCTCGGAATCCACCACAACCTGTACCTTTCCTCCCGGAGCCAGTTGTTGGGCGAACTTATCGGCAATTTTACCATTAATCCGGAAAGTGCGTAAATCAGAGATCCTGACCAGTTCCTGGTCCTGGGGAACCATGCTGCCGGTCTCGGCATTGACGGATATGATCACTCCCGGAATAGGGGCCAGTACCCACAATTGATTTAATTGTTCTCTCAATTGATCCAGCTGAACCTTTATTTTTTCCTGTTCCAGGGCTAAATTTTGTTGGGCTGCTTCTTGCTGATCCAATTGCAAGGCATTTTTCTGGTGGGTAATCTTCAATTCCCTTTGAGCCAGTTCATAGGCTTGCTGAGCCTGTTCCACCTTTTCCACAGGGGTGCCGCCTAATTGCAGCATGGCCTGTTCATCCTTCCAGACAGATTTCAATTTTTCAATTTCCACTTTTTTCAGGTCTTCCTGGTGTTGCATTTCCAGTCGGGCAATAGAGGCATTGATTTCCTGCTGGGTCAGCTTATTTTGTAAGCTTTTCAAATCCAGATTTTTTTGTTCCAGCAGTTTTAACAAGCCGCGGGGATCCAGTTTGAGGATGGTATCCCCTGCCTGTACCATTTCACCAGGGTAAGCCCTGATCTTTTCTAACATAGCGGTTGCAGGAGAGAGGATCATCTGGTGGTTTTCCAGTTCCACTGTGCCGGTGCAGCTGATAGATTCAGAAACCATGCCTGTTTCTACAGTGGCTGTTTCAAACTGTCCTTGCTTCAGACTGGGCCGGATCAGTTTTCGGGCTCCCCAAAAAATCAAAATGACCAGTACAACCGCGCCGGACCAGAAGGCGATTCGCTGCAATTTGAGCTTCAGCAATTTATGGGCTGAGATAGGGCGATCCATGGTTGATAGTTCCATGGTAAATGACAGGCAAAGCCGATGCCGCAATAGTAAATAGCTGGTAATTAATGTTTTATGGTTAATTAGGGAGGTTAGAATTTGTCTGTTTTCAGACAGGTGTCTGTTTTCAGACA
>JBPRGG010000132.1:0-133617 GCA_051418075.1 Candidatus Cyclobacteriaceae bacterium M3_2C_046
CTATTTATATATAAAATATATATCATATAATACTTTGAATATTTGAATATAAATATTTATTTTGAATACAAATAATAACCGTTAGCATTGAACCAGAAAAAACCAGATCTTTCCGACCGGGAGACAGTGTTGCTGTTAAAAAATGGTGAAACAGGGGCTTTTAATAAGATTTATGATAAATATAAAGCACCTGTTTTTTCCTATTGTATACACCTGGTCAAATCAAGCCAGTTGGCAGAGGAATTGACCCATGATGTTTTTTTAAAGATCTGGCAAAAAAAACACCAGTTAAACCCAGATCTTTCTCTTAAGGCTTTTATTGGAACAATTTGTCATCATCAGGTGGTTTCATTTCTACGAAAGACAGCCAGGGATGATAAGGCCTTTGAAAAAATAAGAAGCTGCATTTCCTCTGATTGTTATTCACTGGAAGATCAGCTTTTATTTGAAGAATACAAGAGTTGGCTATTTAAAGGCATTGAAGCCTTGCCTCCCAAAAGACAACTTATCTATCGCCTGTGTAAATTAGATTTAAAATCATACGATGAAGTGGCGGCAGAATATAATATTTCACGTAATGCGGTAAAGGATCATATGGTCAAGGCCAACCATTTTTTAAAAGACTATCTGGTGAAAAATGCAGATATGGTATTATTGTATATAGTAATATTTTCTCCTTTTGAATAATTTTTTCGATTAATTTAAATATTCAAGCTACCCTAAGCCTGTTTTTCTGGCGTATTTAAAATATATTATGCCATAAATATGCAGGAAAAGGAATTAAAAATATTATTTAAAAAATACCTTAATAACCAGGTTTCAGAAACTGAACTGGAAAAGATCCGGGACCTGTTGCAGGACCAATTCCAAAATGAAATGTTGCTTAAGGTTATCAGGGAAGAAGCACCCCTGGATTTTATCAGCTACACCTCTTATGATCCTCAGGTTTATCAAAGAATCGGTAGCAGGCTGCGATCTGAGATCAATTCCAGGTCTTCAATAAGCCGCTCTTTAGTAGCCAGTCTGGCTGCTGGTTTGTTGCTTATGATAGTGGCAGGATTGGCTTTATGGTTCCACCTGCAGCCCTATGACATGAAATACGTTGGTTCCGGATATGGACAAACCAGGGACCTTGTTTTACCAGATAGCTCCAAGGTATTGCTGAATGCCAATTCTAACCTTTTCTTTCCTGATCAATGGTCTGAATCATCCCAGCGGGAGGTTTATCTGCAGGGTGAGGCTTTTTTTCAGGTACGTAAAGACCTGGTTAATTACCGAAAGTTTATTGTACGTACAGACAATATTTCTATCGAGGTGTTGGGAACCGAATTCAATGTTTATGAGCGAAACGGAAAATCAAAGGTAATTTTAAACAGCGGCCAGATTCGGCTGAACTTGTCTCCTGAATGGCAGGTCACTGAAATCGACATGAAACCGGGTGAAATGGTAGAATTAGATTTCGCCAAACATCAGTTAATTAAGCGGAAAACAGATGCTAAAGAGTATATGGCCTGGACCAATAATCAATTGATCTTTGATTATATGCCTTTGACTGAAGTGGCTTCAGTATTGGAAGAATTACATGGGGTGAAGATATGTTTGGCACCTTTAATATCCGGTAAGCAGTTTTCCGGTACTTTTCCACTTGATGACTTAATGATCGTGTTAAAGGCGATTTCTCAAACCTATAACCAGCCTTTGATCCTAAAAGAAGAACTAATTACAATTGGAAAGCCTGATAAACGGGATTGACCTGTTTATGGGCTTAAATAAATGTCACACAACAAATAAACCTTAATTATGAGAAAGTTAATACTAAAATTTAGCTACCTGTTGTGCTTCTCCACGGCACTGATAGTCAGTACCGCCAGCAGGGCCCAGGAGATGGCTTATGCCCATCCCAACGATGGAATGTTGGCTAAACAGGATAATGTACAGCCTTTAAAAAATGCTTTACAGGAACTCGAACGCAAGTTTGACATCAGGTTCAGCTATGATTCCCAAACTATTGAAGATCTGTTGGTGGGTAAAAAACTGAAAATTGGCCAGAATATAGATCAAACGTTAGCTGATCTGTTGTTTCCGGTGGGAATGGATTACAAAAAAATCGAGAATAATTATTATGTCCTGATCAAAAAGGATCAAAAACTGGAAAAAATACAGAAAAAGTCTGAAGCCAAATCTTTGAATCCCGGCAGCAGCCATTTCAGGAGGGAACTGATTTCTCTGCCAAAATTTGGCTCAGAAGTGGAGTTTCAGCAGCATGCCGTTTCAGGTACAGTTACTTCCACTGCTGATGGTGAACCTTTGCCTGGAGTTAATATTGTTGAAAGGGGGACAACAAATGGAACAGTTACTGATTTTAACGGGTCCTTTAATCTTAATATTTCGGATGAAGATGCCATCCTGATATTTTCATTTATTGGTTACCTGAGCAGGGAAGTGTCGGTAAATGGTCGTTCGGTAGTAGATGTTTCCTTACAGGAAGATGTACACGAACTTGAAGAAATTGTGGTGGTAGGCTATGGAACCCAGCAAAAGAAAGAAATAACCAGTTCTGTCACTAAAGTGAATTCAGACAAATTTATTAAAACTGCTGTGACCAACTCTCCCTTGCAACTTGTTCAGGGAAAAGTGGCGGGATTGGCCATTGCCCGACAAAATGGTAGTGACCCAACCAGGGGTGTACAAATCCAGTTAAGAGGGGTGTCCACCGTAAGTGGTAACCGTGAACCCCTGATCATCATTGATGGAGTGCCAGGAGGTAATATCAATACAGTAGCTCCTGAAGATATCGAATCGATTGATGTGTTACGTGATGGTTCAGCTGCGGCCATTTATGGCACCCGTGGTACCAATGGTGTGATCATCATTACCACCAAAAAGGGAAAAGGGGGCAGAACTTTTGTGGAATATTCCACCTATGTTTCCACGGAGGTGGCCAATAATATTCCAGATGTTCTAACCGGGAATGAATGGCGTCAACTTGCTGCAGATTTTAAAGCTTCCGGTAATGACGAATTTATCAGAAAAGGAAATTCCATGGTAGATTATGGTCATGATACAAATTGGTTTCAGGAAGTTATGAAAGATCTTCCTTTGTCTCAGAACCATTACCTTTCTATTTCAGGAGGTAATGATAAAACCAATTACTTTGCTTCTTTAAATTACCGGAACATGGAAGGGATTATTCTGGAATCTTATCAGAATTATCTGACCGGTCGTTTAAATATTGATCATCTTACCCTGGATGACAGACTGAATTTGCAGTTTAATTTCTCCAATACTTTTCGCAGGGGACGTCCAACCAATTATGAAACCTTCAGACAGGCTATGCAACGTAATCCTACCCTGGCCGTGAAAGATGAAGCCGGAAAATATGTTGAGGTTTCAGGCTGGGAATTATATAATCCGGTGGCCATGATCAAACTAAATGATAATGATGTTCAGAACAATGAATTGCTAGGTAGTTTTAAGGCTACTTTAGAGATCCTGGATGGATTAAAAGTGTCTGGTATGGCAGCTGTACAGCGTGACAATGAACTGGTAGGTAGGTACGAATCCAGAGATGCTTTTGGCAGTGTATTGGGCGGCTACAATGGTGAAGCTTTTAGGGAAGCCCAGCAGGACCTTGATCGTACCCTGGAAACCACCATCAATTACAAGAGGCTGATCAATAACATGCACAGCCTGGACATTTTAGGCGGATATAGTTACCAGGATTTTACCTGGGAAGGGTTCAATGCCCGCAACCGCTTCTTTCTAAACGATGATTTCTCCTACAACAATATTGGCGCCGGCGATTATCTACAGCGGGGTACAGCAGATATGTGGAGTCGAAAAAATTCCAGTAAACTGATTGCTTTCTTTGGTCGGGTGATGTACAGTTACGATGAAAAGTATCTGATGACGGCCAGTATGCGCAGAGAAGGTTCATCCAAGTTTGGAGCAGAGAATAAATGGGGCTGGTTTCCGGCCGTTACCCTGGGTTGGCGGCTTAGCAGCGAACCATTTATGGATAATGTGACATTTATTGATGACCTGAAACTCCGGTTTGGTTATGGTATTACCGGCAATCAAGGTATTGATCCTTACATTTCGCTAGAAAGATTACGACTGGGGTCAAGATTTTATTACAAAGGCCAGTGGATTCAGGGGGTAGAACCCAGCAGCAATCCCAATCCTGATCTGAAATGGGAAAGAAAAGCAGAAACCAACCTGGGTCTTGACCTGGCTATGCTGGACAACAGGGTAATAACCAGTATCGATGTGTACGAAAGGAACACCATCGACCTGCTTTATGAATACGCAGTACCTGTTCCTCCCAACTTGTATGACCGAATCTTCACCAATGTAGGTGAAATGAGAAATCGGGGTATTGAGTTCACTCTGGACGCTACGCCGATTACCAATGCCAATAAATTCAGCTGGAATTTCAATTTTAATATTTCCTATAATAAAAATAAACTGCAGTCTTTATCCAGTGGGGAATACAGCACCAAATTCCGGGATCTGGAAAATATAGGCGCTCCAGGTCTTAATTCAACTCCTGGTTTCCGTATTGAAGAAGGGCAGCCAATCGGTAATATGTTTGGCTATCGGTTTGCCGGATTTACCGACGAAGGCAAATGGCTGATCTACAATGAAAATGGAGAGGCAGTATCCACCAATGAAGCCAAATATGAGGATAAAGCCATCATTGGAAATGGACTACCCAAGATTTGGACTGGATTTACCAATAATTTTTCCTATGGTGATTTTGACCTGACAGTATTTTTCCGAGGAACATTTATGTATGACCTGCTAAATACCCAACGGATCTTCTTTGATAATAAATACATGGTGCCGGTAAATATTCTACATTCTGCCATCAGTAACCCACTGTTTGATGATCCTCAGTATGTTGATTACTATGTGGAAAAAGGAGATTATGTCAAGCTGGACAATATCACTATAGGCTATACTTTTACCCCTAAAAATACGACTTACCTCAGAAGTGCCAGATTCTATCTTTCAGGTTTGAACCTGGTAACTTTTACCGGTTATGAAGGCATAGATCCGGAGCTGGAAATACTGGGATTGACTCCGGGTATGGACCGCCGTCAATCTTATCCCAGAACCAGGACTTTTACTTTAGGTGTAAACTTGAACCTTTAAATCAATCTAAAAAATGAAAAAGCAACTTATCAAAATCAATATAAAAGCGGGATTGCTGGCCTTACTGGTAATGGTGGCATCTTGCACTGACCTGGAGGAGGATATTCATAGCGAAATTCTCAAAGATAACTACTATAAAAATGAAACTGAATTTATTGCTGCTATTGCCCCGGCCTATGGCGGATTAAGAGGTTATTCCGGAGATGTTTGGGCTTTAAACACCCACAGTACCGATCATACCCTGATCCCCACCCGGGGACGACACTGGTATGATGGCGGTCATTGGCAGAGGGTGCATGAACATACCTGGACTTCCGAAACTCCTCAGATCAACGGAGCCTGGGGGTATGGATTTGATCGTGTAAACAAAGCCAACCAGCTGATCTACCAGATTGCACAGATTGAAGCTGATGTAGATCCCGCTTTAAAAGAACAATTTTTAGCTGAATTAAAACTAATCAGGGCTTTTGGCTATTATCAACTGATCGATTTCTTTGGTAATGTGCCCATTGTAGACCGGTTTGATGTAGAACCAGGCTTTCAACCTACCAATAATACCCGGCAGGAGGTTTTCGAATTTATTGAGAATGACATCATCAGCAGTATTGATAAATTATCAGAAAATGTAGATGCCGACACCTACGGGCGTTTTCATAAATATGCGGCTTACGCTTTATTGGCTAAATTATACCTGAATGCAGAAGTATACACCGGAAATCCCCGTTGGGACGACTGCGTGGCAGCCTGTAATCAAATCATAAATTCAGAGAAGTTCTCCCTGGAGTCTAATTACTTTAACAATTTTGTGGCCAAAAACGAAAGTTCCAAGGAAACCATTTTTGCCATTCCTTATGATGATGTTTACACCCAGTGGGGGCTGATCCTGCCCTGGTTGACACTACATTATGCCAATCAAAAAACTTTCAATCTCAGTAATGGTCCATGGAATGGGTTTTGTGCAGTTCCTTCCTTTGTAAAATCATTTGCTGAGGAAGATCGAAGGGTAAATGGATGGCTTACCGGTCCTCAGTATTCTTCCACTGGTGAAAGATTGTTATGTTCTGAAGAAAGTGCTCCCCAGCCGTTAACATTAACGATTGATTTTGTCAGTCTTACTGATGGAGAGCAATATGATTATAAAAATGCGCTGGAATACCATGGAGCGCGGTTTGTCAAATTCGAGATCACACCTGTAACCCAGTGGTGCATGGAAAATGATTTGCCGGTTTACCGGTATGCTGATATTTTGATGATGAAGGCAGAATGCCTGATGCGGAAGAATGGCGAACAAGCTACACCGGAGGCAGTGGACCTGGTAAATCAGGTGCGCAGCCGCGCTTTTGAAGATCCGGAAGGGAAATTATACACCACTGCCACCCTCGACCTGGAAGCATTATTGGCTGAGAGAGGCTGGGAGTTTTATGGTGAAGCCATGCGCCGGAATGATCTGATAAGATTTGGTGAGTATATTAAAGGGGACTGGGAATTTTATGACAGGTCTAATGAACAGGAGTACCGAAACATTTTCCCTATTCCGCAACCACGAATTAATGCTAATCCTAATCTGCAACAAAATCCTGGTTATTAGAATCCTATTCTGAAGTACATGGCCTTACAGCCATGTACTTCTTAGTTATCACAGTAAAGCATACCAATCATTGAGATCTGAATAGCCTAATATTTTGTATAAGCAAAATTCTTATTGCAGCGAAAATTAAAACTAGCAGATAAATAATGATACCGTTAAGGGCAAGGATGTGGAACTTCTCTGCATCCCGCTGACGGATTGCCACAGGTTTTCCTTTCCCACCATTCAGTTTATAATGACGGGTTGAACTTGCGGCTCAGACCTTATAAATTTGGCTTGCACTTTTTCCCTGGCCCGCTCTACAATCCAGTACACCAACGGTACAATGATCAGGGAAAGTAACATGGAACTGGACATTCCGCCGATCAAAACCCAGCCTAAGCCATTTTTCCATTCACTTCCAGCACCTTGTGACATGGCAATGGGTAACATCCCTACCACGGTAGAGATGGCAGTCATTAAAATCGGTCTGATCCTAAGCTTAACCCCGGTAATCAAGGCATTCATCATGCTATAACCTTCTTTGCGAAGCGAATTGATAAAATCTACCACCAGGATGGCATTTTTGGTAACCAGGCCATTTAACATGATGATACCCAACATACTAAATATACTTAAAGTCTGCTGGGCCAGAGCCAGAGCCAGAATGGCACCGATAATGGATAATGGTATAGTAAACAATACCACAAAAGGATGCAGATAACTTTCGTACAGAGCTACCATGATCAGATAAACCAACACAATGGAGATCAGAATGGCGATGCCCAGGCTGCCAAAAGCATCACCCTGGTATTTCAGGTCACCTTCCAGCAAGTAGGATACACCAGCTGGGAATTCAGTATTGTCCAGTAATTCCTGAATATCTGCTCCTACATCCCCTACAGATTTACCCAGGGCCTGTGACTCCAGGGTGATGGAAGAGATCCGTCCGTATCTTTCCAGTTTGGATTTACCGGATTCTTCGGTAATGGTGGCAAACTGCTGCAATTTTACCGGCTGACCCTGATTATTGATCATGGTCAGATTTTTCACATCCTCCAGGGCATCGCGGTCAAATGCATCTAATCTGATATTGATATCATATTCATAATCACCTTGTTGCAATTTGGCCTCATTGTTTCCACTGAATGCAGTTTGAATGGTGGCTCCCACATAATCCGGGGTAAGTCCTAGCCGGGCCATTTTGGCTTTATCGGTTTTGATCACCATTTCGGGGGTGGCCCCTTCAATACTCAGCTTCACGTTGTTGGTGCCAGGTATTCGGGCAATCTTTTGTCTCATTGCTTCAGCAAAAGCAAATAAAGTGTCTTTATCTGTGCCCCGGAAAACAATTTGAATAGGGTTTTCATCAGCTCCACCAATTAAACTTACAATAGACGAGCGTATTTTCACATCCGGGAACCTGGCATTCAGTTCATTTTCCAGTTCCTTGATCAGGCGGTTAGACGACAAGGTTCTCTGGCTTTTGTCTACCAACTTGATATTGATCTCAGAGCGGTCATTTCCTCCCTGGGTTAATAGAATGCTGGATGAAGAACCAATGGAACTGTAAATACTTACTACCTCAGGCCGCTGACTGATCACTTTTTCAATTTCCCGGGTAACCAGGTTGTTTTGTTTAAGGGTATAATCTTTTGGATATTCCACCGTGATAATACCTTCACCCATATCTCCGGCGCTTACAAATTCACTGCCGATAAATCCTCCGGCCAGCAATCCAATGGAACAGATAAAAAGGATCAAAGCCATAAACAGGGTAATCACTTTATGCCTGATAGACCATTTTAATATTGAGATGATGAATTCAGAGAATTTTTCAATGGCTTTTTCAAACTGAAGGATCACCTTACTCCAGAGTTTTTCCTTTTTGAGTTTTTCCAATTTTGAAAACCGGGAGGTCAGTAATGGAATCAGGGTCAGTGAGGCAAAGGTACTGATCAATACCGCTATTACTACTACCATGGCAAATGGCTCAATGATGGGAGAGATGACACTTTCTGAAATGGCCACCGGGAAAAATACCACCATCAGCACCAGAGAGGTTGAAATGACAGTCAGGTTCACTTCTTTTACCCCGTCAATGGTACCCTGCCATTTGTTTTTACCCATTTCCAGGTGCCGGTAAATATTCTCCAACACTACAATGGCATCGTCTACCAGTGTACCTATGATCAGGGATAAAGCCAGCAAAGTCATCAGGTTCAGGCTGTAACCAAATAATTTCATTCCGATAAAGGAAGCAATTAAAGAGAGTGGCACAGTGATCATCACGATCAGGGCATTTCGGCCGCTGTGCAAAAAGAGGATCATAATGGCGGTAACTAAAATAATGGCCATAATCAGGTCCTTGGTCACAGAAGCTACAGCATCCAATATCAAAATAGAACCATCCTGGGGTATATCAAACCGGAGGTTATAATCGGCATAATATTTTTCAAGTGCTTTAATTTCCAGTTTTACTGCTTCACTGACTTTCACCGTGTTGGCATCGTCTTTCTTTTTGATCTGGATCCCTACCGATTGGATGCCATCAACGCGATAGAGGGTATTCTGGTCTTTTTCAGTATCCACAACTTCGGCCACATCTTTCAACTGGATGATGGAGCCGTCCGGATATTGAGCGATTACAAGGCTGGCTATTTCATCTGGCTGATTAAATTTGGCCGACATTCTGAGCAGGGTTTGTCCATATTCATTTTTCAGTTTTCCAGCAGGAAAATCTATGTTGGCCGTTTGAATGGCTTGCACTACCTGAAGAATAGATAATTTATAATTATCCAGTTTTTGCTGGTCCAGGTTCACCTGGATCTCTCTTTCCACAGCACCTACCAGATTAATCTCACCAATCCCATCAATTTTAGATAACTGAGGCTTGATCCGGTAAGTCAGTTCATCATACAATTCAGTAGGAGAGAGGTCGGCTTGTACTCCAAGGGTGATCACCGGCAGGTCATCCAGGGCTACTTGTGCAATAGCCGGTTCCATTGCTGTGGGAGGAAGAGTGCTTTCAATAGCGCCTATTTTCCGAATGGCCTCATTCATTACAGGGTCTACATCAGCCCCGATTTTCATCATGACCAGCACAGTGGAAACACCTTCCTGCGAAATGGTTCTTACCACGTCTACATCGGGTAGGGCGGAAACAACTTCCTCGATCTTTTTGGAAACACTGTTTTCCACTTCCAGGGGAGAAGCACCGGAATAGATGGTATTCACAGTGAAAACGGGGGCTGAAAACTTGGGTAACAGCTCGTAATTCAATGAATTCATGCTGATAAATCCAAGAAAACCAAGTATAGCAAATATGACAACTATTAAAGTAGGTCGTTTTACGGATAATTCAGATAAGTTCATGATGATTTAAGGTTTGAATTAGTTGATAATATTGACTTTGGTACCATTCTGAAGGTTGATCTGGCCACTTACCACCACTTGTTCGTTTTGATCAAGCCCTTGCAGCACGGCTATGTCGCGGGCATTCATGGAAGCTACTGTAACTGGCTTGAGTTGGACGGAATCTCCATTCACTACATACACGCTGGCATTCTGTACACTTCCTACCAGGACTTTACGGGGCAGTACAATATGTTCAGCCTTTGAAGGGAAAGAAAAGTGAGCCATTCCTGATAGTCCGGAAGTTAGTTCATAGTCCGGGTTTGGAATTTGTACGGCCACCGAATAACGGCCGGAAAGATCCGGTTTTACACTAATTTCTGATACTATTCCCTTCAAGATTCGGTCAGAAAAAACATCCAGTTTTACTTCAGCCGCCAAACCTTCCTTGATTTGATGCAGGTCCTGTTCTGCTACCCAAATCACAAAATTCATGGCAGATTGGGTGGAAATGTTCATTATAGACATACCTGGGGTGACGAACGATCCTTGTTCGATTGATTTGCTGCTAATCACACCACTTACCGGTGCTTTGATGGTTTTATGGGCCAATTGTTCCTGCAGCTGTGACAAACTGGTTTTGGCATCCTGGTATTTTAATTCCATGGCTTCTACTTGTTGTTGGGTCACTGCATCTCCTTTTACCAGGGCCTGGAATCTTTTCAGGTCATTTTCGGCATTTTTCAGGTTCACTTCGGCTAATGCCAACTGATCCAGCAGTACTTTTTTTTCCACGGTAGCCAACACTTTTCCGGCTATTACTTTTTGTCCGACTTTCACCATTAATGAGGTAATCTCACCCTGGGTTTCAGCCATCACTTCTACTTCCTGGTCGGCCTGGGTGATCCCATTTTCAATCAGCACATACTCTGTTGGTTGATACCGGGCTGATACTACCTGTACCGGGGTGGTATAACTGTAATCCAGAATGGCTTGTAGTTCCTGATCCATTTCCTTCTTGTTGTTGATCAGGGTAAACACTACCCAGGCTACTAATGCTACAACGACTAATATTCCGATGATTTTTTTTATTTTTTTCATGGTTTTGAATTGGTTTAATGATGATAGTTTGGTTTATTTTAAGGGATATTGGTTAATCAGTTCTCCTTTAATTTTTTTCAGGTTCAGTTCTGCCTGTTTGAGTTGCAAAAGTGCATTATAGGCAGCCATTCTGGATTGAGTCAGGCTGCTTTCTGCCAGCAAAAGATCAGTTAGCGATACAACCTGTTCTTTATATCCATTCAGATTTACTTCGTAATTATTTTCAGCAATCCAAGTGTTTTCCTGTTGACGTAAATAAGCCTGATAGTTATAATCCAACTGTCGCAAAGCATCCAGATGCTCTTTCTCCAGAAGATTTAAAGTGTTTTTGCGGGTATTTTCCAATTGTGCCTGGGCTATTTTATGCTGGCTGATCCTGGACCTTTTTTCAAATCCGTCGAAGATCGGCATCGTAAGGTTTAAACCAAAGATCCCTGCTTCAAAGAATTTATCATCTCCACCTTCAAAGAAATCGAATTCATTACGCATACCCTGGTAGTAGTGCTGGGCAAAAGCAGCAATAGAAGGAAGATATGCCTGACGGGCACTTTTGAGGTTGAGTTGATTCATTTCCATTTGCTTTTCCAGCATTCTTAATACTGTGCGGTTCTTGAAATTAGGTTCTGCTGTAGCTGATAATAAGCTGTTTTTTTCAATTAGAACGGAATCTGTAAGTTGAACCGGGGCCTCCTGTTCGATATTCAGCAAATATTTCAACAAACCTTTTTGTTCTTTAATCAACTGATCCATTTGGTCAATCTGGGCCAGAAGGTTGTTTTTGTCCACCATCACCCTTTGATGATCCACTTCACGGATCATTTCATATTCACTTTGTAAAGCAGTGATATCCAGCAGTTTGTTCATGTTTTCCAGCGATCCTTCCAACTGCTTTTTCTGCTGCAGACTGATCTGGCACAAATAATAGATCTGGGAGATTTGATAGGCTATTTCTTCTTTTTGCTGCTTCAGGTTCAGTTGGTTAAGGTGAATGGCTTCTCTGGCAGCTTTCAAAGAAGTAAAATAACTTTTATTGTAAATGATTTGGGAAGCAGTTATCCCGGTACTCCAGTCATATTTGGTGCCAAATTCCACCAAAGTAGGTCCTGATTGGCCGATAATCTCTCCCGGTATGGCCACCTGTGGGATTGAATAACTGTACAGAAATTTGCTGTATCCTTCCAGCTGGGGCAATAACTTGCTTTGGGCTTCCTTTAGCTGGAATTCGGATTTTTTCCTTTCCAACTCGGCGTTCAATAACAGGTGGTTATTTTGAAACCCGATTTGAATAGCCTTTTCCAGGGAAAGTGTAACCAGGGTATCCTGGGCCGAAACAGTGGGTGCCAGCAGGCCCCAACTAAATAAAAAGATGATCAGGGTTAGATGTTTCATTTTCATATTTAAATTTAATTGGTTGATGTTAATACCGAACATTCGGTATGTACTGGTTGAAAGTTAATTTATTAGTTGTTGATAGATACTATCGTACATCGCCACGATTTTTTCCTGGGCCATGTCTAAATTACCTTCTGATTTGATCAGGATCCCATCAGTGATGTAGATAAAAATCTTGGCAATTTGTTCATCAGACAAGGTGGAGTGAATTTCTCCATTTTTCCTGGCATTTTGGATTATGTGAATCCACAGTTTTAATTCCTGACGGTGTTCATTTTGAATCCTTGTTTTGAATGCCGGAATATGATTTAAAGCTTCCATAACCGGCAATAGGTAGTTGGTTTCCATTGCATCTTTCAGATTTAGTTTTGCTTTCATGGTATTTTTCAATTTATTGATTAAGTTGAGGTACGCCAAATAAAATTCTTTCAGAGAAAGTTGAGGAGCAATCTGATATAATTCCTGCTGGTTAGCCAGAAAAAAAACTTCCATGATCTGGTTAAACAATTCCGCTTTGCTGGTGAAATAATGGTAAAAAAAACCAGGCGAAATCCCGGCAGACTTAACTATTTCTTTGATGGTGACTGCTTTGTAACTCTTCAATAAAAAGAGTCTGAGTCCATGAAGTAGTATATGTTCTTTAGTTGATTTCATTGGTGTATTTCAATTAATACCGAACGTTTGGTATGTTTTCTTTTAAATTTTTTTAATGCATTTTTATCTGTAAATACAAGTTATCCCACAGACTTAGTAATTCCTGATCCACCTGATCAATTTTACCTTCCATGATCAGATGCAGCCCGGCTCCATCATTGGTATAAATAAACAGATGGGCGATTTGGCCATCTGTCATATAGGATTCAATTTCTCCGTTTTCCCGGGCAGTGGTAATTACTTCTTTCCAATGGTTGAATTCTTCATCATGTGCTTTTTTCATTTTTTCCTTGAAACCCGGTACCAGGCGAATGGCATCAAAGGCCAGGGAGAAAAAATTAAAATCGTTGATGTTGCCATTGTTGTCATTGGTTATGTTCCGGATCTTGCTAATCATCATTTTGAGCCGGTTAATGTACTCATGGTAAAATTCGTACAAGGAATCTTTCTTCATACCATGGTAGATATTTTGTTGGGTACCCAAATAATAGGTTTCAGTAATTTCATTGAATATTTGGGCCTTACTATCAAAATAATGATAAAAAGCACCTTTGGATAAGCCGGACTTTTCCACAATCTCTTTCATGGTTACATCCTTGAAATTCTTCTGCATGAACAGATTGAAGGAAACGTTTACAATATGTGATCTGGTGTTTTGCATGATTAAAAACCGACTGTTTGGTATGTAAAGTTAACGATTTTTTTATTTACAGGTTTCGCAAAAATTAAAAAAAATTGAAAAAAATTTTAAGTTGCTGAATATCAGTTGAATATATTGTATGTGGATGGCTTTTATTTTTCCAATTCGGAAACACCCTCCAGCCAATTGGGAAAGACCTCACCCAAACCTTCAGCCATAAACTGAATGGCAATAGCGGTAACCATGATTCCAAAAACCCGGGTGAATATAGTAAACACAATATTATCCACATTTTTTTCCAAATAATTCGAACGGGCAAAAAGGACCAGTAATACAAAAAAGGCCAGAAGCAGAATGATGGCAAAAATCCCATAATCAAGCCAGGACGAGGTTTTGCTGCCAAATAAAATCACTGTGGTAATAGACCCTGGGCCGGCCAGGGCAGGTATCGCCAGCGGTACAATGATCTTTCTAAAACGTTGCTTGGCCAGGGCAAATGGTGTTTCACCCTGTTCTTCCCGGTCGGTCAACTGGGTGGCAGAACCCTGTACCATGGCAATTCCGGCATTCAGGATCAATATTCCTCCGGCGATTTTGAATACCTGTAAATCAATTGAAAAAAACTGCAATACATATTTGCCGGTAATGAGAAACACCAGTAAAATAAAAAAAGAGGTAAATACCACCATTAGCGCAATTTGTGTCCTGGTTTTATTATTCCGGGTATCTTTGGTGAGTTCACTCCAGATGGGCCAGATTCCCACCGGGTTAATGATGGCAAAAACTGCAGCTAAAAAATTAAGATATAAATTCCAGTTCATGATATAATGTTTTAAAAGTAATTCATTAAATGTGTCGAAATACGGGGGCAATTAATTTTTGAATGAGCTCGAATCTCATAAAATTCAACATTTTGATAATTTATTTATATTTGGGTGAACCAAGACAAAACTACATACTACATTTAAAATGAATCATAAAATTTTTCTTTTTTTATTAATAACAGTTTTATCTATTCAGGCAAATACAACTTCAGCTCAACAAACAGAGCTTGATCAAAAACTATCATATCACAAAGCCGACGGGTATAGGGGAATTTGGTTTAGTCTGGGTCAATTTTTCTCATATGGTGATAAATATTCCGGTGGATTAGGTACATATACAGCCAAACATATTCCAATAGCCATATATAGGCCTGAGGTGCAAAAAACATTTTTTGTTTATGGAGGAACTACTGACCCACAGGAAAAATATTTATTAAATATGATTGGTGTTTATGATCATCAAACAAATATGGTGACACAACCTACCATAGTATATGATAAACAAGGTGTAGACGATCCACATGATAATCCCAGTCTTTCAATAGATAAAGAAGGTCATATCTGGGTATTTGTCAGCGGTAGGGGCAGAAGCAGACCTGGCTTTAAGTATAAAAGTATGGAGCCTTATGCCATTGATACATTCCAATTAGTTGGTGAGGACGAAATGACGTATCCCCAACCCTGGTATCTTCAGGAAGAAGGATTTGTTCATTTATTTACCAAATATTCAGGTAGAAGAGAATTATATTTTGAAACCAGCCCGGATGGAATAACCTGGAGTGCTGATCAAAAACTGGCGGGGATAAAGAGAGAAAAAGATCGATATGCCGGGCACTATCAGATGAGCAATGTATATCTAGACAAAGTAGTGACTTTTTTTAACTGGCATCCCGATGGTAATGTAGACCGCCGGACCAATCTTTACTACCTGCAATCGGAAGATGGTGGACAAACCTGGACCAATATTGAGGGAAAAGCAATGGACTTGCCATTGGAAAATGTGGATTCACCGGCCCTGGTATTTGATTTCTTCAGTCAGGGCCAGAACGTCTATCTAAAGGATGTAAACTTTGACTCGTCCGGCAACCCGGTGGGATTGATCCTTACCAGCCAGGGACACGAACCAGGCCCTCAGAATTTCCCCAGGGCCTGGCAGGTGGTATTCTGGAATGGGGCAGCCTGGCAAATACAACTGATTACCTATTCTGATCATAATTACGACATGGGCAGCCTGTTTATTGAAGAGGGAAAGTGGCAGGTGGTGATACCTTCTGTGAATAAACCTCAGACCTTTGGAGCTGGTGGAGAAATCGTTCAATGGGAATCTTCAGATCAGGGAAGAAACTGGACCAGGAAAGATCAACTGACCACTGATAGCCCCTTGAATCACAATTATATACGCAGGGTTTACCAGGGTCAGGCGCCATTCCGGTATTTTTGGGCAGATGGTGATCCATTTCAGTTTAGCCAGTCAAAGCTTTATTTTGGGAATTTGAAAGGGGAGGTATGGCAGCTGCCTTACCATATGGAGCAGGAATATGCACTTCCTTTAAAGATGGATAAGCCATAAACAGGTGGGATTTCTGGGTCATACTCTTTTAATCAAGCCATTGATGTACTATAAAGTTTCCATAGATTTGGTATACAATAGGTTTTTTTTTATAATTTATTGAATAATAACCCAATTTTTTTTTAATTTCGAACCTATTAATGGTATTGGAAACTTTAAGGTCAATATTTTACATAAAACCAACAAAAGGGTTTGGAAAATATGGTTTAAAATTGCATCTTGTGGGGAATTACCGGTCATTGATTTTAAATTAATATTTTAATATATCTTATTAATTATAGAAAACTAAATTAATTACAATGTCAGATAAAAATAAAAATAAGTACTATGCTGTCATGTTGATTGATGATAATGAGATCGATAATCTCATCAATCAAAAAATGATCGAGGCGGCTAATATCACTCAACACATTTTTACCCACACAGGAGCTCGAAGCGCCATTGAATTTTTAAGAAATATTGAAAAGATCAGTAATATTGCACAGGAAGTATTGCCTGATATCATTTTTCTTGATATTGATATGCCATTAATGGATGGATTTCAATTTTTGGATGAATTCGAAAAGTTATCTGAAGACACTAAGAAAAAGTGTAACATTGTAATGCTTACCTCTTCCATCAACCCCCAGGATGTAAACAAGTCCAAGAAATATAGTTACGTGAAAAAATATATAAATAAACCGTTATCCCAGGAAAATCTGGAAAAATTAGATATATAATTATTTGCCGATAAAGTCATTCGGTAATCATACCTCATTAAAAAAATAAGTTAAGTCAATTTATGACTTAACTTAACTTTTTAACAAAACTCTCATCCATCTTAATCAGCATTGTAGGAGCAAAGTAAGGCGTTTTTTCGTTTTTAGAGATCTTATCTACAATAGCCTGAATTTTCTGCTGTTTATTTTTCTTGGTATCGCTTATTGAAATTTTCAGGATCTTGGTAAGATTCATGATGTGCTCGTAATTATCTTTACCCAGTAATCTCATCTGACGTTGTATGCTGTTGATCAATTGGTTAAACAAGTCAAAGTCATTAACCAGGCAATATTGCAAAGCCAGGATCACCTTGATCTCCAATTGGGCCAGGGGATATTTTTTAAAGCTTACTTCGTTAAGTAAATTATTAAGCCAGCGGGCGGCCTCTTCATACTTCCCTACATAGTAGCAAGATAAAGACCGGTAGGTCACATAGGTCACAAATTTAGGCACATCGTTCTTGTCACATTCAAAATCATGGAAGAGTCCTTCATTTTCTTCATACATTTCCTCCACATTATCCATGCGAATATGTCGTTCTATTTTAGTAATCAGAAACTGAGCAGGATAAGTGAAAAGGCTGTAATTTGATAAAAGAGCCCCAGCAGCTTCATTCACTTCTTCAAAAAAATTCTCTGCTTTTCGATAAACCTTATAATGATTGTAATATTCCAGTTTCAGAAAATCAAAAACAATTTGCAGATGATAATAAATTGAATCCAGGTGATACAGGTTAAATACTTTCTGTATATTAGTCAGAATATCCTCAATAGGTTCTACATCATCGCCCACCAGGTCTTCCTCTTTTTCCACAAACAGGCGATGAAAAATGTTCAGGCAGCTTTGATACACATAAAGCCGGTGCGATTGATACAGGCCGCATACATTATTCATTTCACGGCTCAACAGGGTAAGTTCTAATTTATCAGTATCATCACCGGTTAAGGTATAGTTGCCATATTTTTTGAAATATTCAGCCAGAAGGTCTTCTGCTTTATCAACTGCCAGCATATAGGCCACATGCTTGTTGTAAAGTTGTGAATAGTTAAATAGTTCAGGAGAATTGATGTGAAGCTTCTTAAGTGACTTATATACGACGGTCAATTCGTTGGAAAGGTCATAGTCTAAAAGTTCTTTCTCCAGTTTTTTAAGGGTAGCTACGGCGATAGCTGCTTTTTTGGTGAAAATGATCTCATTGATGTTTGCTACCTTTTTAAGTATATCCGTGCGCGGATTCTCCATTTGTTGAAGCAAATATTCTTCGATCTTTTGATTGAGTCGGCTTCGAAGGGTGTAATAAGCGTTGGTATTTACATCCAGTTCAACCATTATTTTATTATCAGAAAGATGCTTCTCTCGCATAGATTTCAGCAGATAAGCTGATTTATCTGCATTACTTTCAATCAATGAATTATATATAGCTTCAAAATCCTGGTCGGATAATTGTTTGATAATATTTTTAAGTTTCGCCATAAAGGTTTTTATCTATAAATCTTATTATTCAATATATTTTAATTTTCTTGTATTTAGCCTAATTATTCAGAGAATAAAATCATTGATTAAGAAGCCGAATATTATTACTTAAGCTTTGTTTTGTTTCCACAATAATTAAAAATAAATATTGCTCATAATTTAATATTGCAAATTTTATTTTCAAAGATTTATTTAAAATAATTGTATCCTGATAATCAAATTGGCATAAAACTAATATAAAATTGAAAAAATCCCAAGATTTATATTATGTATTATTCATTCTCACAGGGATACAATCATTATTTTTATCCATATTCTGGTACTATTTGGCCTAGCTTTATGAAATAGCTGATTAAACTTGGCTGGAGTTCTATTAAAAGGTTGATATTCAATTGCCTGCAAATATATACTAAATTTTTCAGGTTTCACACCTGCTAAGATGGTACAGATTGATTTTTTAGCTGTTTAAATCCACGATTAATCAATGATTGTAAGATCCCTGCTTGTCTTTAACTTTGACCATCCTATTCCTGATAAATCTTTTCCAGAAACTGGTCCATATACCTGTGTCTTCCCCCCCACGATTTGCTTAACTGCAGGAGTGTTCATTTGAGGTTTTAAAACCAAGAGTTTTCATAAAAATGATTGATGGTGGGGCCATTGCTTTATTTAATGTTCAAAATCATGGTGCAAGAACTGAGGCAGGTTCGGATCATACAGGGGACGCTACCTGTTGTATAACATTGATTTAGCTGAACAAACAAATGTTCCCAGACATTTCAAAAAAATTAAATAATAAAATTTGGGAATTCAGAACCAAATATGATGGATTTCAAATAAGACTATTGGAAAGAGATGAATATGAACTAAGGATGGACGTTTTAGGAAGGATGATTAAAACTGCGCGACAACATCAAAGTTTGACTCAGGAACAGTTAGGTCAACTTGTTGGTATTAAAAAATCTCAAATATCTAAACTTGAAAGTAGTGCTAACAGTGCAACAATAGACACAATATTAAAAGTATTTAAGGCCTTAAATGCAGATATTCATTTTAATGTTAAATTTAAACCAACAATCCATAGATTAAAATAGAAGGCCGAACGCCCAATATTGCACATATGCCATAGTGTACGAGGCCGAGCAACGGCCAACTACGGATCGATAAAGAAAAAAAATATACCTGCCCCTTTTCATTAAATGTTATAAAGCAGAAGTGCTTGAAAAATACTATCAATGAAAAATTCTTAACTGTGTGACAGATTATGCAGTTCTTTAAAGGACACATTATTGCATGTTGGCTTATTACTAGTAAAATATTTTTTAGGCTTAGGAAAAATCATTTTTTTGTCCTAAGTTCGTTGAAATCATCCGGACCAATTTATCATCTGCTTATGCAAAATTTAAGAACAAAAGGTGCACTGTTTCAAATATTATTGGGGGGATTTCTATGGATCAGTTGCCAGCCGGAATTACCTGCTCCGAAAGGTTTAATGGTGGAACTGCTTAGGGCTCCGGGTCAGGCTGTAATTACAGATCCTGAACCGGAATTCAGTTGGATATTTCCTGCTTCAGGAATCAGACAACAGGCATATGAAATCAGGGTAGCCAGCCATGTTGATTTGTTAAGCCAGGATAATCCTGATGTTTGGCAAAGTCCCCGCCTGGAAACTGCTCAATCTGCCAATGTTGCTTATTCCGGACCGGCCTTACAACCAAATTCGTCTTACTGGTGGCAGGTCAGGGTGTGGGATGAAGCGGGAACATCCAGCCAGTTTAGCCAGCCCCAGCAGTTTCACACCGGCTCCTTTGATCGCTCAGGAAATGAATGGTTTGGCCAAAGCAACTGGATCAATCAGGAAGATAGTCTTTGGTTGGCTGAAGATCGGCAAATGGCTTCTTTTCAGGAGAAAGAGCCTGTGACATTTTTACAAAATCCTGAGGGAAACTTTTTTGCTGATTTTGGAAAAGCAGCATTTGGTACCTTGCAGCTTTCAGTAACAGCCGGGGAAACAGATACATTAACCATTTACCTGGGTGAAAGAAGCCTGGACGATCAAACTGTGGACAAAAATACCGGCCGCTCCAACATTGCCATACATGAGCACCGGTTGGCTATTCAACCAGGAACACACCAATACCAGGTAAACATTCCCCGGCATGTGGGCCGATATCCGCATAGCCAGAAACTGGCTCCGTTTTATCCGGAGGTAATTCCATTTCGATACGTAGAAGTAACCGGTGATCATGATTTTGAAGTGACTCAAATACAACAGTTGGCCCTGTATTATTATTTTGATGATCAGGCTTCTCATTTCACCAGCTCCAATAAAAAATTGAACCAGGTGTGGGATCTATGCAAATATACCCTGAAAGCCACTCCGTTTCTGGGCGTTTATTGTGATGGCAACCGGGAAAGAATGCCCTACGAAGCCGATGCCTATATTCAGCAATTAGGTCATTATGCCGTAGACCGGGAGTATTCTGCTGCCCGATATACCATTCTGTTTTTATTATCCCATGCTTCCTGGCCTACTGAATGGCAGATGCATACAGTGAAAATGGCACGTGACCATTATTTTTATACCGGAGAACTGGAATTTATTGAACAGATTTATGATCATTTGAAAGTAAAAACCCTGATCGATCTGGCTGAAGACAATTACCTGATCAGTACCAGGAAGGATAAAGCTACCCCGGAATTAATGGCAAAGCTGAATTATACCGGAGATGTGATCAAAGACATCGTAGATTGGCCCAGGGGTACGCCTGAAGGTGAAGAGCAGGCCTCAATGGCTGGCCCTACCCCGGAGGGAGAGCGTGATGGCTACGTATTTACTGATTTTAATACGGTGGTCAATGCCTTTCATTACAATACCCTGATCTGTATGCAGGAACTGGCTGAAGCTGTGGATAAACCGAAAGATGCATCTTTCTACCGGGAAAGGGCTGAATTGGTAAAACAAAGCATCATTGACCATTTTTTTGACCCTGAACGAGGGGTATTCACTGATGGCATTGAAACTGATCATGCCAGTTTGCATGCCAATATATTTCCAGTAGCTTTCGGTATAATACCGGATGGTTTTGCCGGCTCCATGGCAAAACACATTAAATCCAGAGGAATGGCCTGCAGTGTTTATGGAGCTCAATACCTGCTGGAAGCTTTGTACAACCTGGGTGAAGCGGAATATGCCCTGGAATTAATGACCTCAGAATCCAAACGTAGCTGGCTGAACATGATCAGGATGGGCTCCACCATGACTACTGAGGCCTGGGATGAATATTACAAACCTAATTTGACCTGGAATCATGCCTGGGGAGCGGCTCCAGCTAATATTATCCCCCGTAGAATGATGGGTATCCAACCATTGGAACCCGGATTTAAACGGTTTAAAGTGCAGCCTCAAACTAATGGATTAGATCAGGTCGGCCTTAAGCTACCTACCATCAAAGGAGCAATAGAAACTGAATTGAAAATTGAAGCTGAATCATGGCAATTAAATCTGAAGGTTCCGGGTAATGCCCTTGCAGAGATACACCTGCCGGATGAATTAAGCCAGGTAGAGGTGAAAACCCTGAATGGTGATACTAAAGAGATATCAGTTAATTCAACTGATGATCCTGAAATGCTGAGATTACCTGGTGGAAATTATCATATTACTGCCAAAAAGGTGAATAATGAAATACCCACACTTTAAGTTATGGTGTAACATACCGCCTGTCTTGCTTATAATCTTGATAATGGGTTGCCATGATTCCGAACCCTATGACTGGACCAATAAATCAGTTGAACAGGAATTGCAGCAAAATGGGGATAAATTACAGCAAATGCTGGATCTGGCTCAACCTGGGGATCTGATCCTGCTGGATTCCGGCACTTTTCACTTAACCAAACCCCTGCGGATGCAGAAATCCGGTACATCCGGCCAATGGGTCACCATCAGAGGGGCAGCCGGTCACAAAACCATCCTGGATGGATCAAAAATGAAAGATCCAATCATTGAGATCAACCAGGCCCAATACATCAAACTGGAAAACCTGTATATCCGCAATGGGCATGCAGAAGGGTTAAAGGTTTGGGTGAGCCACCACCTGGAAATTGCAGACCTCAAAGTTGAAAATACTTTTGGCTCCGGTATAGGCGTATTTGGCAGTTTTGGAGACAAGATCTGGTGTAAGGATATCCGGATACTGGAAAACAGTATTTTCAAACCCAATAATCCGATCATGGATCCGGAGCATAATAATTCCAAACCCGGGCACGAAGGAATTACCATGGGCCGGGTGGATGGATTTGAAGTAGCCTATAATGAAATTTCCTATGGAGGCAAAGAGGCTATTGACTGCAAGGGGCCTACCCGTAATGGTACCATTCATCATAATTATATTCACCATCATCAGAACCACCCATTTTCTGTATCCATTTATGTAGATGCCTGGTCTGATTCCATTTACAACATTGAGATTTATGATAATATCATGCATGATTCCGGTGATGGCGTGCAGATACAGTCTGAAAACAGCAAATCAGTGTCAGATATCCGGGTACATCATAACCTGATTTACAACATGCACTGGTCCGGCCTGGGGGTATCTAATTACAGTAAATCCGAACATGCTACGGTAAATGTACAATTCTGGAATAATACAATTCACAATACAAAGGATGGAATCTGGCTGGGTGATTACCACATCCAAAATATCAGGTTTTATAACAATATCATCAGTGGTAGTCGGAATGAAATGATCGATAATAAACGGCAGTTGTCTTTTAGGCAGCAGCAAATCCTATTTGAACATAATTTATTTTTCCAGGGAAATAAGACTCAGATAGATAAAAACATTTACCAGGATCCTCTTTTCAGGGATGTTTCTCAGGGTGATTTTCATTTAAGTCCGGAAAGCCCTGCCATTGACGGAGGGCATCCTGATCCCCTGTTCAACGACCCGGATGGATCCCGAAATGATATGGGGGCTTTTCCTTATGGTTTTAATTAAAAAATAGAAATATGAAATATATTTTGATCAACAAATTATTGATTTTGAGCCTGATAGCCAGCGCCAAAGATTATAATATAATAGATTTCGGGGCCAGGGAAAACGCCCTTTCTACTGAAGCCATCCAAAATGCTGTAGATGCCTGCCACCAGGCTGGTGGGGGTAAAGTAGTGGTTCCGGCCGGATCATATATTACCGGAACCATTATTTTAAAAAGCCAGGTGAATCTTCACCTGCAGGCCGGTGCCACTTTATTGGGCAGTCATAATCTGGATGATTACACCCTTACCTTTCGGGGGCATGGAATCATTTTTTGTGAAGATGCCTATCAAGTAAGCATTACCGGGGAAGGTACCATAGATGCCCGCGGTACTCATTTTTTTGATCCCACTGCCAACCATGTCTATCCTGAATTTGATAAATCCCGCGTCCGTCAGAAAGAAAGATATATGCCGGAAGGGGAATTTTATAGTGATGGACCCATCAAAAAAGGCCCCAAGCCTGGGATGACTGTAGCTTTTTTCCATTGTAGCCAGATTGCCATCCAAGATATTACCATTAAAGACACACCTTCCTGGGCTGTAAGACTGGCCTATTGTGACGATGCCTTAGTGCAGGGCATCTCTATTGTCAATAATCTGATGGTACCCAATAGCGATGGGGTGCATTGTACGGCTTCACGCAATATCAGAATGACAGATTGTGATATCAGAGCCGGGGATGATGCTTTTATTATAACTGGCTTTACCAAAGATGAAGAAACTCCGGGTTATGATTTAACCGAGCAGCAAAAATATACCTATGGTAATAAAACTGCCTATGCTGAAAATATCAACTTAAGCAATTGTCAGTTGCAATCCCGTTCTTCAGGCATCCGGGTGGGTTACGGCCAGCATCCAATCCGGCGTTGTACTTTCAGTAACATCATTATATATGGTTCCAACCGGGGAATAGGGATATTTGCCCACGACGAAACCGATATAGAGGAATTGATTTTTTCCAATATTATCATAGAAACCCGGTTACATTCCGGCCAGTGGTGGGGCAATGGGGAGCCGATTCATCTATCTTCCATTTCCCGCTTTCCGGATCAACCTGTAGGGGTAATAAAGAATGTTCAATTTCACAATGTTATAGCTACCAGCGAACACGGCATCATTTTATACGGGCACGAGCAAAGCCCGATGGAAAACATATCATTTGAAAATATTCAGTTAAAGATCAAAAAGGGGAAAGAAACCATGGCTTATGGAGGCAATTTTGATCTGCGACCGGCTGCAGATATATCCATGCAGCTTTTTGCCCACGATATTCCCGGGCTGTATGCCAGGTATGTTAATGGTTTAGATATTGAAGATTTTTCCCTGGAATGGGAACCAGATTTGCCGGAGTTTTTTACCCATGGCATTGAAGCTGAATATGTTAAAGAACTTAAGCTGGAAGGATTTGAAGGTGGGCCTAATCCCAGTGCAGCCACTGGTAAAAAAATACAATTAAACAATACTGATTTTCCTGGACAAATTAAATGATAAATAGTATAAATACGAGCGTTTTAAATATGAAAAACCTTACTGATATGGCTAAATTCATGAGCTGGGCCATTTTAATTTTAGCTTTTTCCATTGAGGGAATGGGACAGCAGCTAACCATTCCCCAACATCAGGTCATACAATGGAGTTATGAATCAGCTAAAACCTATCAAGACCCTTTTTGGCAGGTGGACCTGGACCTGGTTGTAACCAAACCAAATGGCAGTGAACAGATCATTCCCGGATATTGGGCGGGGGAGAATACCTGGACTTTCAGATTCAGTGGTGTGGAACGGGGAAAATATACCTTCTACACTCGCTGTAACGATTCTCAAAACCAGGATTTACATGGTCAGAAAGGAACCATTGAAGTAGGCCCGGTTGCAGGGGAAAACCTGCTTTACCAAAAGGGAACCATTAAGATCAGTAAAGATCAAACCCATTTTGAACACCTGGATGGAACACCTTTTTTCTGGCTGGCCGATTCCTGGTGGTTTGGCCTGAGTGACCGGCTCAAATGGCCGGATGAATTTCAACTGTTAACTGAAGACCGAAAGCAAAAAGGCTTCACCGTGATACAGTTTGCCATTGGTTTCCCCTGTGATATCACTCCCATGGATCCCAGAGGGCAGAATGCTGCAGGAGACCCCTGGACCGCCAATTTTGAAACCATCAATCCCGCCTACTTTGATTTGGCTGATCTGCGTATACAATGGTTGATAAAAAATGAAATGCTGCCCAATATGATGCCCAACTGGGGCTATTATATGGAATTTATGGGGGTGGAAAAGCTGAAAAAGCATTGGCGTTATGTCATTGCCCGTTATGGAGCCTATCCGGTGGTTTGGAATCTCACCGGTGAGGTATCCCTGCCTTATTACCTGGTCGATTGGACTGATGAAAAAATTGCCTGGCAAAAAAGTCAATACACAGAGATTGCAAAGTATTACCATGAGATAGAACCATTTGACCGTATTCTTACCGTGCATCCGGGGCCATTTGCTACTGATTTTGAGCATGTAAATGATATGTCTCTGATCGATTTCGTTTTTCTGCAACCTGGTCACAGTGGTTTTGAAACGCTTCCCCGGGCTGTGTCTCAAATGCGTTTTGCCAGTGACAAATTTCCCAACCGGCCGGTGCTGGTAGGGGAGGCCTGCTTTGAAGGAATGTACGGAGGTGGCAGCGGGGAAAAGGTGCAGCGTTTCTTATTCTGGAGTACCTTTATGCTGGGTGCTCCCGGGTTTTCCTACGGAGCCGATGCCATTTGGCAATTTAATCGTGAAGGTGATCCTTTTGGAAAATCACCCACCGGCAATACCTGGGGAAATATGCCCTGGGAGGAAGCTTATCAATGGCCCGGGGCCAAAATGGTAGGTATCGGGCATAAAATTTTACAGAACGTCAAATGGTGGGACTTCGAGCCTCATCCGGAATGGATCAATAAACACGCCACCAATGAAGACCACCTGGGAGCCTATGTGGCTGGTATACCGGGAGAAGCAGTTGGTGTTTATTTTTACAAACAACCCCGGGATAACCAATATGAACTGGAAGGTTTAACCGCAGGAACAAACTACCGGTCCGTATATTATGATCCACGTACCGGGGATGACTATGACCTGGGTGAGTTTTCACTCAAAGCCGGTGAAAAGTACAAGGTGCCAAAAGCTCCTATACATCAGGACTGGGTTTTAATGATAACTAAAAAATTATAAATCATAAATGAAACAATTCAATAGTTTGATCTTAATCGTATTTCTTGCTTTGGCTTGTCAGCCCATGAAAGATGAACAGGAAGTTGTTCCCAAACCCCGGTTGTTGATCACTACCGATATTGGGGGAGACCCCGATGATACACAATCATTGATCCGGTTAATGCTTTATACCAATGAGTTTGATATGGAAGGGTTTGTGGCTTCCGCTTCCGGAACCATTGGTGAGTTGGACCAAGCGGTAGTCAGAACAGACCTGATTGAGAAGATAATTAATGCCTATGCTGAAGTACAGTCGAATTTGAAATTGCATGACCCTGATTATCCTTTGGCTGACAGTTTGCTGGCCCTGGTAAAACCGGGTAATCCCGAAAGAGGATTGAAAGCTGTGGGTGAAGGCCATCTTACCACCGGTTCGGAATGGATCATCCAAAAAGTGGATGAAAGCGATAAAACCCTGAATGTGGGCATTTGGGGAGGACAAACAGATCTGGCCCAGGCACTGTGGCAGGTGAAGAATGACCGTAGTCAAACTGAATATCAACAATTTGTTGCCAAACTAAGGGTACATGATATTGCCGATCAGGACAGTTTGTTCCCTTATATCAAGGCTAATCATCCGGACATTTTTTACATCCTTAATCGAGCCTCTCTGGATCAGGATAAACGGAATGCCGTTTTTCGGGGCATGTATCTAGACGGTAATGAGCAAGTAACTTCCCTGGACTGGCTGAAAGAAAATGTTATTGAAAATCATGGACCATTAGGTGCACTTTATCCTCAAAAAACCTGGACTGCCCCCAATCCTTATTCTGCAATGAAGGAAGGAGATACGCCCTCCTGGTTTTTCTTTTTGCCTAATGGATTAAATATCCCTGAACATCCTGAATATGGCGGTTGGGGCGGACGTTTTGAACCTGTTGAAAATCAATATTTCAATGATGCCGAAGATACCTGGAATGGCCTTAAAAATGCCAGGGTTACACTGGCCCGCTGGCGGGAAGATTTTCAAAATGCTTTAGCTGCCCGCATGGATTGGTGTGTAAAAGGGCCAAAGGAAAGCAATCATAGGCCGGTGGCCATAGTTAACGATCATAGGGCATTATCACCTCTGATGGTAACTGCCTCGCCGGGAGAAAATTTGAGCCTGGATGCTTCCAAATCCTACGATCCGGATGATGACCAGCTTCAGTTTGACTGGATGATCTATCCGGAAGCCGGAGATTTGGACCAACAAATTGAGTTAAATGCCAGTAGACCAGAAGCAGTCTTGACGGTGCCCGAATTGAATGGTCGGCAGATCCATCTGATTCTGAGGGTTAGCGACAATGGCTCTCCATCACTCACCGGATATAAAAGAATTATCATTAACAATTAAAATGATTGTTGAATATGAGCATTTGTAAATGGATAGTGAGCGGATGGTTTATTTTAAACGTTTTACTGGTTCAGGGGCAGGAAATTTCCTCGTCTGCCTTGAACGCTACCATTCCATTATCCATTCATCCTACCGGAGATGCTGATCAGGAGCAAACTTTCATCCCCCTGGTTTATCTGGGTGATCAGACCCAGGTCAACTTTGTGGCTTCTCTTTCAGATTATCTGGTAAAACAGGAAGGCTGGCCTCATCTGTTGGTAGTGGGAATTGACCCAACTTCAGGAGCAGATTTAAGGGAGAAACTGAAACAATACATAAACTATGCTCAAGACCCCTTGCAGGATTTTTTAACTGAGGAGTTATTTCAATACCTGGGCCAAAATTACAGCTTACATCCCTTCCGTATCCTGGCTGGACATCAGGAAGCCGGGGCTTATGTTTTCACCACCATGATGGATCAGCAGGATACCTATCATGCCTTTATCTGCCTGGCACCAGCCTTCTATCAATTGCCTCAGGCTGAACTAGCCATGCGTACATTTCTGGTAGATCATTTTGAGTGGGATGACTTTTTATACATCGCCCAGGGATTTGGGGATAATACCCAAATGAAAGAAAGCCTGGAACTGAGTCGGTTGCTTAACTCCCATTCCATTGAAAGACCGATTGATTACCACTTTGAGTTTTTTGATCAGGTGAAAAACAGTAGCCTTCTACCCGAAGCCATGCCTGATGCATTAAGGAAGTTATTTGCCGATTTGGATCTGGGTATCATGCTCAATTATGGCGGGGTTGATTATTTATGGGAAAAAAAAGCCAGATTAGCGGATAAATATGACTTTGACCCCTTGAATTTAAGGTTGCCCAAAATACCGGTATCACAGATTTTGCTGTCTCTGGGAATGGAACAGCCAGATTTGTTGCCATCCAGGTTCAGGATGCTCTGGCATCAACATCCCGAGCGGTATGATTTTGATAAAACCCACCTGATCAATTTAAAGCAGTATTTTGAAAATATTAAAAATGATTTAGCCGCCGGTCAATTGCAAACAATCATTAGTGATCCGGCCTATCAAACTGTAAATCAATCACCTTACCTGACCAACAACTATAGCCCCATCATCAAACTGGAACAGGGGAAACTGATGTCGGTATTGACTTCCAGTTCAAAAGTAGAAGAGGATCTGCAAATTGAGGGGGCCGAAATTAACACAGATCCGATAAAAAGTATTCGATTTGATGGCAAAGATGATTATGCTATCATCAAATCAGATCAGTTGAATGACCTGACCGGAAGTTTTTCAGTGTCCACCTGGATAAGACCAAATTCAGTGGAACGGTTTGAGGCATTTATCTCCCAGGCAGTAGAAGGAGAAACAAAGTCCCACTGGCGGATAGGATTTGGTCCCATGCCGGCAAGTCAATGGGGGCTTTCCATCTGGAATAATGCCTGGAAAGATTATCTTATCAACCAGATTATCCCGCTTAATAGCTGGAGTCACCTGGCCGTGGTGGTAGATCAATCCCTGGGGCAGGTAACTTATTACCTCAATGGTGAGCCGGTAAATACAGTGGAACAGGTTTTTCCCTTATTCTCCAGCCAGGAACCGGTGGTTATCGGGCGGAATAATCGTAATGGAGGATATTTTGATGGCAGCTTATCCTATATTCATTTATACCGTCGGGGCTTATCTGATTCAGAAGTAAAAGCATTATTTGAAAGAAATAAAAAGGATTTTCAATAAAAAAACAGCATATGGAAAGAAGGAAGTTTATCAAGAATTCAGCTATGGGATCAGCTTATTTGGCCAGCGGAATACCCGGATTTAACATAAATTCAGGTAGAAAAGCCAGCAAAATGTTTGTGGGCACCCCTGTATTACCGGAGATTTTATATGAAAGGGGAATTGAGGAAAGCCTGGATGCCATGCAGGAGCTTTCGGGTATCAATACTGTAATGACCTTTACCCATGACCATGTATTCAGGCAGTATCGTAAAAATTTCACCACCAAAACCGATCCGGAAGGCAATGACCTGACCAATGTTTGGGTAAGAACCGATATGAGTGAATTCCAGGGGAAGGATTTGAATACCAAATATGCCGATCGGGATATCCTGGATGAACTGGAAGTAGCAGCCAAACCCCGGAATATGAAAGTTTATGGAAGAATTCTGGAGCCTTACGTCATCACCGGAGCCATTCCAGGATTTGAAGCATTGGCCGAAATAGATGGGTACGGCAACAAAGGAAAAAATGTGTGCTACAATCACCCTGAATATATTGCCTATTGGGAAACCATCATTGGGGAACTGGTAAAAAAACATCCCGGAATGGATGGATTTAAATTTGGGCAGGAGCGGGGCGGCCCTATACTGGCTTCCCTGGGTAAGGATACCCCTGGCACCTGCTTTTGTCCTCATTGCCTGAAAATTGCCAAAGAGCGTGATATCAACCTGGACCGGGCCAGAAAAGGCATGATTGCCATGCAGGAATTTGGCAACAGCATCAATGCCGGAGAGAAGCCGGTGGATGGGAATTTTGTGACTTTTATGCGGATCTTGTTTACTTACCCGGATGTGCTGGCCTGGGAGCAATTGTGGATGGACTCCCGTTCAGCTCAGAGGAAAAGGATGTATCACCAAATCAAAAAATTGAATGAAAAGGTACAGGTAGGCTGGCACATCGATCACGGGATGACCTGGGATTTATTTTTCCGGGCTACCTGGGACTATGCCAAAATGGGTTCTCATTCAGACTGGCTCAGTGTGGCTGTGTATTTTGACAGCATGGGGCGGCGCAGCCTGGGCCATTATGAGCGTAATTACAAGGATATACTTTTTGGTGATGCTTCAGAAGAGCATGCTTACCCCATGTACCTGAGTATGTTGGGATTTGATCCGTACATGGAGCCTCCCCTGGAGCAGCACCGGGAGCATGATACCTCATTTAGCAGCGATTATGTTTACCGTGAATGCAAACGGGCGGTGGACAGGGTCAATGGTGCCGCACAGGTTTACGCCCGACCGGGTTTTGATATGCCCGGGTATGACTGCAATGTAACTCCGGAAGAAGTGTACCAGGCTGTTACCAAAGCCCTGGATGCCGGAGTGGATGGGCTTTGGGTAGGACGTGAATGGGATGAATTAAAACCGGCCAATGCCCAGGCTTTTGGCAATGCCATCAGGGATCACAAAGGTTAGACCTGGTTGATTCAATTTGGAGCAGTGGAATAAAGTGTTGATTTGAGAGATTTATAAATATACCAGTTAGTTACCCTAGCTTTACCTGTCGTAAGGCCTCACCAACCAATTTGAGCATGTGTTCTGGGTGTTTAAAAACGGTTGGGGCTTCAGATTAAAAGCCAGGGTAGCCAATGAGGCATTTTTGATAAATATTCTTCTGCTGCTGGACATACGTTTTATTTTTTAAGTAAATAAAAAGGGGATTGGTCTGTAGCCCCGTCAATACCAAAATTTTTCCGGAACTTCCGGCTGTTGTTTTCCTGCTGATGACCATCATGGTCCAGTACTAAAAGTTCTCCGTTAAAAGGAACAGTTATCACGGCTTTGACCGGTTCGAATACCATGGGGGAATCGCCGGTTTCCAGAACTTGATTTTCATCCTCATTAAGCTTCATGCCGGTATTCCTAACCCTGGCCATGGCGGTAATGATGATCTGGTTGGTCGAATTAAGATCCTCAGTCTCTCCTTTGGCCGTGAGGTATATGACAGCAAAACCTTTTTGAGGTTGAATGCTGAAGCCATCTCCCAGGTCAAAGTATTGGTTCCCCGGAGCAAAACCAACAAATGCTTTGGTGGCCGGAGTGTTGATGGTGAAGTATCCCCCTTGCAGGGTATCCTCTTGGGCCGGAAACCATTTTAGCTGTCCTGTTGCTGAAACCAAAGCATCGTCTTGTTGAAAGGATTCCACATCAAAAGAGGCTGTTTCCTGCTCAGTTTCAGTAAAATCCACTGCCACCCGGGTTGCGGCCAAGGCCTGCGCCGGCACTTTATCAGTGGTAAAGGTTTTGATATCGTGGCTTTGTTCAGTGCTGCCGGTAAAACTCATTTTTCCTTGTAAAAGAGATGGAATATGAACCTTCAGATAATGGGTTTCCGGCGATTCTTTCACATCCATCCGGCGTACCTGACGGGCAATAGCCGGAAAATTAGCTATCACGGCCGGGTTAGCTACATCCCAGTTGGACTGGCCCAATTTCTCACTGAATCCGCCCTGGTCTGCATTTTCAAACATATATGAAACATCCCAGCCATTAAGCCCCCAGCCATAAGCTCCCAGCACTGCCGGCCCTTCAGCATAATATTCATTGGGCTGTACATGTATCCACTCACTCAGCATAAACGGCCGGCCTTCCACTTGCTGTAAGCCTGCGCTCAAGGAGCCAATTCCAGGCTGTGAAAGCAATGACCCATGGGCAAATTCAACATCTCTTTCCAAACCTTTGCGGGCGCCGCCAAAGTAATTATGCCGGTCTACAATTCCTACCAGGTGATCCGAATGAAGGTTGAGCAGGTGGCCAATGGTGCTTCCGGCCTGCCAGTTGGAAGCCACTACCGGTCCCTCAAACCCGGTGTCTCGAATGGCTTTTAAAAAGCGGCTGTAAAAATCATTTTGTAATCCGATCAAAAATTCGGCAGTATCTAAAAGGCGTTGTTTCAATCCGGGGTAATCTGAGTCCGGACTGGCTATATTATCATAGGCTGAAGCATTGCCCCAGGGCACCACCGTTCCCCTGGCTAAGTCTTCTACGTTTAGATCACCCTGCACCTTATCCGGTTCAATGATATGCCTTAAATTAGATTGATTCAGGCTGGAAAGATTTGATAAGATCGCTTCTTCACCCCAGGCTTCCCGCCAGGCTTCCATACTGCCATATTTATCCATCAACCACTGGCTGAACTGCTGTCCCATCCGTTTCATGATGGTGGGCACCCGCTGCAGGCTCCAGTTGCCTCCATACCACAACACGGCATCTTCGTTAAACATCTCCACACAAAAAATGGCCGGATCTTCAGCATAACGCAATCCGGTGTAGGGATTTTCATGGTTCAGGATCTTGATGGTTTGCTCTATTTGCATATCCTGCAATTCAGTAGACATATAGATCAACCCATAGTGGGCCCTGATCCTTTGATCATTTTTGGCAAAAACATCTCCCAATTCCCGGTGAAACGGGATCCGGTCCACATCTCCCGGGCCGAATTTTACTCCAAAAGTGGGAGAGAGTTTGGTATAAAGGCCATGATCTTTCAGGGTTTTTACATAATAATCCATTCGGTCCAGGGCTTCCGGGTCAAATTCAGTAAAACTGTGAGCCGCTTGGATACCGATACCCGGTCGGTCAGCATACTTATGCAGACGTATGCCATTGAGGCCAAACTTACGATAGAACGCAGCCCGTTTATCAGCCATTGCTTTTTCCGGGGCACAGGCACCATAGGTATTGTTAATGCCCCAGATCTTGATTTCTTTCCCGTTGTAAAAAAGTTTATCCTCCTGCATTTCAATTCTGCCGTGTTTTCCGGCTGGTTCGCTGTTCCAATCTTCCATGCCGATCAGGCTGGCCTGGTCATAAGTATTTTCAGGTTGGAAAGTGTACCATTCCCTGTTTTGGCTAAGTTGAACCTCAGATTCACATTGCAGGCAACATAAAATCAGGATAAACAAAAATAATTTCGGATTAAAATTCATCAATGTATTTTTTAAAATTATATTGATCCACATAATAATTTCCCTTTTCTAAGCACCTTAAGTTGGCAGGTTGGCAAATGGCCATATCTTCATTCTCCGGGAAGTCATTAATATTTCTACTTCTTGGCAAATGACTGTCTTTCTGGTCCCTATAGCAATTAAATTTATTGATTATTAATAAAACTCCAAAAGTTTTTATGCGCTCATCGGAATATCTCTAAAAGTATAAGGGGCAAAAGACCAGACATCATGGAATGCATCGTTGAATTTTTTTTCTCATTTTGCCAATGTTATCTTAAATAAGTATTACTTTTAACGGATAATTAACAACTATTATTCACATTCGACCAATCAATTAGAAGTTTACAATGAAGAAATTATTACCCTTATTGCTTGTTCTTTTGCTTATAACCGGCTGTTCTATCAATTCCAGAAATATTAAAAGCCCCAATTACCTGGTCAATTTTGACCGAAATGATTTTGTTTTTTCACCTCAGGTAGAATCAGAGGCTCAGATAACCAGGATATTGGGTATAGATTGGTCCCGTTTGTTTGGCTGGAATAATGCCACCATTGATTCAGACCTTTATTTCAATAACCAGGGTGAAGGCCCTTCAGTCAGTGTGGCCGGGGATGAATTTGCCTTTAGTGTGGGTAATATTCTGGCTACGGTTCCTATCATTGGCTATCTGCCCAAAGGGCAGGCTACTTCTTATGCCTTGTATGAATTGATCAGTCAAAATCCGGGATATGATGTGATCGTATATCCTCAGTATGAAATGCAAAAAAGAGGCATCCCATTTTTTTATATGAAGACCAGGGTAAAAGTAAGGGCCAGGTTGGCCCGGGTGGAATAATAGTAGCCATAAACTTTTAGTATGTACTTTAATGACCTCCGCCTAATTACATGGCAGGTTAATTCTAGTCAATTCTATAATAGCATTTAATCCAGTTGAATTATTGTACTGACAGCTTTTTTATTTCTATATTAGAGATGGAATAAATCATACAAATACATGAGAAAATCAGTATATCCTGCCGGATTAATAGTCGTATCGATCATGTTGCCACTGTTTTTTGCCTGTCAACCTGCCCGGGAAGGAAGAATGATCTCCGAAAAGGAGTACCTGGATAAAATGAAAGCGGCCTGGATCGGGCAAATGGCGGGAGTAGGATGGGGAGCGCCCACTGAATTTAAACACATTGAAACGGTAATACCTGAAGATCAGGTGCCGGAATGGAAACCGGAAATGATCAACCAGTTTGATCAGGATGATATTTATGTGGAAATGACTTTTCTGGCTACCCTGGAAAAATATGGGCTGGATGTAACTCCTCAACAAGCGGGCCTAGAATTTGCCAACACCGGCTACATGCTCTGGGCTGCCAACCGTCAGGGCCGGGATAACCTACGCCAGGGAATTGCACCTCCGGCCAGCAGCCATCCTCGGGTAAACAGTAGTGCCGATGACATTGATTACCAGATTGAAGCCGATTTCAGTGGGATCATTGCTCCCGGAATGCCTCAGGTTCCGATAGACCTGGGTGAAACCTTTGGCCGGATTATGAATTATGGGGATGGGCTATACGGAGGCCAGTTTGTAGGAGGAATGTATGCCGCTGCTTATTTTGAATCTGATATCCAAAAAATTATCCAGGCCGGGCTTTCCTGTATCCACCCGGAGAGTTTATATGCCCAGGTTATTCGAGATGTACTTTCCTGGTATCAAAAATATCCTGATGACTGGCAGCAAACCTGGCAATTGCTGGAACAAAAATATATGGAAACCAAAGATAATCAACCTTTTGCCGCTCAGAATGAGAAAGTTTGGCTGCCAATCGATGCTAAGATCAATGGCGCATATATCGTGATGGGGTTGCTATATGGTGAAGGTGATCCGGACCAAACTATTACCATCTCCATGCGTTGTGGAAAAGATTCTGATTGTAATCCTTCCAACGCGGCAGGGATCCTGTTCACTACCATGGGTTTTGAGCAATTGCCGGATAAATACAAGTCAGGCCTGGAACCACAAAATACCTTTAGTCATACCCAATACAGCTTTAATGAGCTTCTGGAAGTATGTCAGCAACTTACCCGCCAGTTGGTTCAGAAGTATGGGGGAGACGTGGTAGAAATGGATGGGGAAACTTATTATCTGATCCCGGATCAGGAACCTGAGCCCGGTCCCTTAAAAAAAAGCTGGGCACCTGAGCCTTATCAGGCCATATACTATACCCCTGAAAAGATGGATCAGATTGAGGCTTATCCCAGGCAGAAGTATGCCTCCATCATGAATCAATTTGCTCCGGCCTGGGAAGTGGATTTTGCCGGAAAATGCTCAGAACCAACCTTACTGGTTCAATGGCAGGAAAAAAATAAGGTGCTGGTAACCTGCCCCATGAATGAAAACCGGGGGGTACAGATTCGGCTCAAGGAACGAATAGCAGGAGAGCCGGGAAAAAAGACTTACCTAAAGTTTGCCGCCGGTCAGGAAGGACAGACCAGTTGGAAGCTTAAAGTGAACGTAAATTATAAAAATATACTGGACCAGGAAATCAGCCCTGCTACCACCGAACAGCACTGGCAGGAATTCAGCATTGACATCACGGAGTTTACGGATTCCAACTGGTTTTTTCTTCTTCTGGAAGCTGAGTCAGTGGGTGGTAATATGGCTCCAAATTATTGGGCTGATCTATACCTGGTGGGGGAAGAAAACATATAAAGATGTGGGGTAGTTGCTAAAAAACTATCTAACATTTAGTCGTCCTTTTCTTCCCGAACAATTTCGCCATCCATATCCATAAAGATATGCAGGTCATGATCTGAATGTTCCAGTTCTACCCGATAGCCCTGGAATTGCGGATCATCGATATATCTTACCCCATCGATTTTATAACCATTATACTTAGCTTTCAGCTTAGATGAAAAATCTTCCGGCAATTGATCTTCATAATGAATCGTATTATGGTGCATTCTTTCGGCAATGGTCTGATCAGAACGGTCAATGATCAGGTTGGGCTTTCCTTCCTGCTTCACCAGGTCAAAAGCATCATAAAGTTCTCCTACCGCAGTATAGGCTTCATAGCTTAAGGTATCGCCGTTGATATGAACCAATTGGAACAATTGAGTGTTTTCTGCTTTGCGTTCGCGGTTGGCTTCATACATATCCCAGCTTTCCTTCAGGTCGTACATTTTTCCTCCACTCACCGAAACCACATACACCGTGCCTGTTTCCCGGTCCCGGGCATTTACGCCTTGCATAACATTGGTGGCGGTGGCTGGGGTGGTGCCCCGAGCATAGGTATGGTCATGTCCCTGCAGTACCAGGTCTATCTTGTGCTGATCAAACAGTGGTTTCCAAAGGTTACGCAATCTTTCATTATCCCGTCCCTCAGAGGCGGAAAACAAGGGATGGTGAAAAGTAGCCACAGTCCATTTACTGGTATTGTCCTGCATCACCTGGTTGATCCATACCGCCTGTTCTTCCCTTTTTTCGGATGAATTTAATCCCAGTATCCGCAGGTCCTGGTAATCCACATAGTATACAGATTCTGACAATCCTTCCGGACCATTCCGGGGCAGGGTAAACTGAGGCTGCCATTGTACAGACAGGTACTGCTCCCGTTCATCCCGGTATGGCTCATATTCATGATTTCCCGGTACCGGAATACTGGGTATCATGCCATTGATCCAGCCTCCGGCAGTGAACCATTCATGCCATTGCCGTTCGCTGTGGGCATCATTGACCAGATCTCCGGCATGGATGATAAAACGGGCATCCGGAGCTTTGCGATAGCCTTCCCTGACCAGCCTTGACCATAATTCCAGGATGTAATTCTGGGTATCCCCCAGATAGAGAAAGCTGAAGGATTTGGGTTCCTTACTGGCAGTTCGAAACTGAAACCATTCGCTCCAGATTTTGCCATTGCCCACCCGGTAAGCATAAAGGGTGTCAGGCATGAGATCGGTAAAAGTCACGGAATGGTAGTTGGCCTTGATTTCAGCGGTTAATACCTGACTGGCATCCATGAATTCAGTATCGGCCTGGTAAGTCCTGGCGTTACGCCAGAATTTGGGAGCAGCCGTAGCCGGAGCAATTTCGGCAAACCCTTTACCCACCGTGGTATCGGTGCGCCAGGTGACACTCATAGTGGTAGCCGGGTCACCGGAAAAGGTCAGGATTACATGGTCCGGATGACGTCCGGGATGGCTCCAGTCTGGTTCAAACTCAGGAGCCTGGTAAGCCCGGGGTTGAGCCTGGCTATTGATGTTTATAAAAGTCAGACCAAGGATCAGAGCTGCCACTAGCACAAGCTTTGTTTTCATTTGAAATTCTTTAAGGTTTATGGTTCAGGATATAAATATAAATAAAACTTAACCAACTATAAATCATACCCCTTGGTTACTTTATTAATTTGTCTTTTTCTTTATAGTTGCAGAAAATAATAGCCAGGATCAAAATCCTGAAAAACCAGGATTTAATTGCTAATCATTGTTTTACCAGATTATTAAGAATTTTATCGAAAACAGAAAGGAGCATAAGCCTGGTTTTTAGCTGTTGTAGAAAATCAGAATATTTTTTTAAATATACTTTGAGCAAATTAATGACCTCTGAATAAATGCTTGATTTGATTCCGGCTGATCCAATATGACCTCAATGTTAATTCTTTAGAATTAATCAGTCTGTGATATTCTTGTGATACTTTCGTGACACTTGATTTCTACTTTTGAACGGAGACAACTTAAGTAACTCAACCTTTATTTTTTATAAATTTAAATCTTATCAACATGAAACATCTAATTCGATTACTCAAAGTTTCCTTGAGTTTTACTGTAGTGTTTTTGCTGGCCAGTTGTCAGCAGGAAGAGGTGCCGGTGACGGATCCAGCCGGAATTCAGTTTGATTTAACTTCCGGAGTGATTTCTTCGTCAGAAAACGGACGCATTAAGGAACAACCCCTGGTGAAACCGGGATATTGTGACCTCAGTCTGGCTGCTTATGCCAAAGTAGAGATCAACGGCAGCCAGGAATATAAAATTGACATCCAGGCCTGGGAAGGTAGCTACAAGACCAACTTGCTGGAATTGGACCCCGGAGAATACCAGGTAACCAAACTGGTGGTTTACAATCATGAGGATAAAGCTTTATTTGCTACACCAACCATGGAAAGCCCGTTTAAGAACTTTGTCAGTATGGCGCTGCCCCTGAATTTTACCATAGCCAATCATCAAAAGCTTGATTATCCGGTAGAAGTATTGTGCGTGGAAGATTTCACCCCGCCCCAGTTTGGTTTTTCCTTTTGGGATATTGACCTGAAACAAACCAAACAGCTTTGTCTCTTTGCCAATTACTGTGACCCTGCCGAAGGTCACCGGGTAGCCCCTTTAACTGCTTATGTTTTTCCTGATAAGGAGGAAAATATGGAAGAACTGATCTATAAAACAGCTTCAGAGGGTGCCGATGATCTGGCTTGCCTCCGGTTTCCCTATGATCCGGATGTGGCTCCTGACCAGCAGAAATACTGGCTGGTGGTAGAGATTCACGATCAAAAGTTTGCCGGCTATCTGGATCTGGCTATGGTGGACCATATCAACCAGGAATACGGATACCTGCATCTGAACAAAAATTGTGAGGGAGATTACGGTCCGTTGATGAAGAAATTTACCATGACCATCTACAATGTCTTTGAGCCCAAATTGTTCTTCTTATCCGGTGCTTTTGATACCCCGGTTGGTGCGGACAATCCTGGCCCTGCCTTCCCCAATGATTACTACCAGTTCAAGTTTTATGCCGCTCCCGGCTCATTGCTTTCCACAGCCTTTATGTATGTGCAATCCAATGATATACTCTTTACTACCCCTGAAGGGGGATTGCCTCTATTTGATGAGGAAGGTATGCCCATATCCGGTGATATCACTTCATATTTTGGATTATATGATGCCGGTACTGAGATCAACCAGGAACCAGGTATAGGACCTGATCAGGCTCCCCGACAAGCTGGACCGGATACCGGAGCAGATGAAAACGGGGTGGTATTGCCCATCGCTGAAGTCAACGATGGTTTCACCTACCCTGATGTAGCTGAATCTATTAAAGTGATGGTCACTCCCGGTGAAGGAAATATGTTTACCGTCATGATCAAAAATATTTCAGGCAATACTGTACCGGCGTCTCCACTTTCTCCCGGTGTATGGGTGGTTCATAATGACCAGGTGCAATTGTACACAGTAGGAGAACCAGCCAGTCCCGGCCTGGAAGATATTGCTGAAGATGGAAATGTTAAGGTGATGGCTGAATTCTTGAGTGAAAACAGCGGTTTGGTATCGCCGATATCCCCTGGTGCCTTTGCCGTTCATTATCCTGGTATTATGCCCCTGTTTACTGGCGGAGAACCTGCACTGCATAATGGGCTGGAAGAAATCGCGGAAGATGGATCTCCTGAAATGATGCTCAACTACCTGGATGGATTAGCTGGTGTGAAGCAACATGGCATCATCATCACAGACCCTCCGGCTCCGGTATTTCCAGGACAGGCCGTTTCATTTTCATTTTATGCCAGTGGACCCAGCTACCTGAATTTTGCAGTGATGCTGATCCAGTCCAACGATTATTTCTTTGCCTTTGATGATACGGGGCTGCCCCTGTTTGATCCCGCCTCCGGATTGCCTATGACCGGAGATGTTACGGCCTACGTAAAAATATGGAACGCCGGTACAGAGGTTGACCAGTTTCCAGGAGCAGGACCTGACCAGGCACCACGACAGGCAGGAACAGACACGGGAGCCGATCAGAATGGCGTAGTTTCTGAGGAAGTACATGAAATTATTCCTGCGGTAGAAGATATGGTGAAGGTGATATTGGAATAGAATTTTCTTTCCGGGTTTTCTCATCTGGTTCGGGCCGTCTGGCCCGGACCAGATTTTCTTTTTTAATTGTTTTGGCAGCAGTGGTTTATTTCTTAGTTCAAGTTGTTAAGAATAACTATGCACTAATCTCATATACCTTATTCTGTTATACTGTTGCAATAGATTTGGGTAATAATTAAACAACAGGTTACCAGTAAACAAGATAAATGCCGTAATAAAAGAGTTAGTCCAGAAAGCATAGATATTTGTTAAAAGACAAAAAACGAACAAAACTGAATGGGATTTCTCTATGGTGTATGTTTCATTTAACTTTTCTGTAATTGTTCTTAAGTTATGGATGTTACGATAAGTTGGATATTTTTTTCTGATTCGCCTGTTGATGTAATCACCATTAGTTGAGAATTTTTTGAATTTATCCACGCCCAATTTCTTGTAAACCTCAACATTTTTTGAAATTTGTAATTTATCGTAAAATGTTCTGGGTAGCCGACTTATTAAATAGCTGATTCCAATAAATAATATCATCCATGCAAGTTTGCCTTCTCCTCTAACGTAAAATATTAAGCACGGAGCTAATGTTGTTGAACATAGCAGAGCAATAATTATTAGGTTCAACCTATATTTCAATTTGTTTAAGCTTTTATCTCTTATCATTAAGGGTTAAACATTTGTTAATTATCGGAATTTTGACCCTATACTGGCAACATTATTGAAAAAGTAATAATATATATCAATAAAAAACCCGGACAATTCTTAGCCCGGGATTTAAAATCAATTAATTATGAAAAACAATTACTACACTAATTATTACAACTAAAATTCTTGTTTGGCTATTATATCTTCCCTATTGATAATTTCAAAAGTTATTTTTTTGGTCTTCACCTTACTTAGATTATAAACTTTAGTATAACTTTTATCCGTATCAATAAAGTCTTTGGCTATCAGGTTCTTATTGGAATCATAGATCTTAACTTCAATGGGCTCTATTTTCACTCCTTTTACTACCAACTTAAAAACCTGTTTTTCTTCCTCCTGAAGTTGAACATAAAAATTTCTTCGGTTTTCTTCTTCTAGGGGGAAATTGTTAGCGTGAACAAAGGAAGTGAATGCAAAAAGTGGAGTGAATACTGACCCAGTAAAAATAACTAAAGCCAGAAGCATTGTTGCTGCTTTTTTCATTTTCTAAATATTTAAGTTATGACCTGTTGTTGTTGTGTTATTGCTATACAAATATAAGCTAAATTTTGGAAATACTAAAGCACCAAAAGCTTTTTATATGTTAAAAATACAATAATTAATTGGGTTCCTAAGAAAATTTTAAATAACGCAGCCATTTCATTTTATTTTTCCTAAAGAATCAGCCTGGCCCTAATTTTATTTGGAACAGCGGTTTTGGATGGAATTGATTTAACATTTAGTTAACATAAATCAGGACCGGGAGAATAAATTCTTGGGCAGGGAAATTTGGTCAGAATAAAATTTCATTCTGGTATGGGTCCTTTCCAGGGGAGCTATTTTATCGATTTTATCCTTTTTATGGTTATAGAAAACCTCTATATAAAAATTGTTGAGCAAATATAAATTGACTTTGTGGCTGTAATACCTGATGGACATCACATACGTGCCATCTTCATACAAGATTTTGATCTTGTTCTTAAAGGGAAGTCTCATGAATTCTCTCTCAGACAACATACTACATGTGATTTCAGGTAAAATACTAATTTAAGAAAATCTGACGAAGTAATTAAAAGGGCATTGTATTTTTTAAAAATTAAAAATTCTAATCAACTCTCAGACCTTAAGGGACTTAAACAGCCTGCCCAATGAAGGGAAGATCATTGGCACCTGTTTTTGATATTGCACATAAGAAGAACCAAACTCCTTCACCAGTTTTCTTTCTTCCAACTTGATCCCAATCCATAAATAGATCATGGTACATATAAAGGTAATTAGGTTGGTAAAGGTTGGAGCAAACAGCAAAAAACCAATTAAGATCAAAATTCCGGCACTATATAAGGGATGCCGGACATGCCTGGCCAAACCTTTTGTTTTTAATACTGCCCCAGATTTTTGATCCTGGTTTACCGATAAGTCCAGTCCCATGAATTCTTTGAGATCATAATTACGAAAACCTCTTTTACCTGCCAAAAGGCCAACCGTTGCCAGCATCAGGCCAAGATAGGTGAAGAGCTTATTGGGAGGTAAAAAGTTAAAAGTGCTTATGTGGGCGCCATACCATAAAATCAAAATTAAACCCATTATGGAAAATATATTGTAACTTAACCTGTAATATTTAAATTTTGTCCCAAGCTTCCTTCGCAAAAAACTTTTTACAGTATGGCTGATTAAGAAACTATGTAAGAAATAGTAAAAAAGCCAAAGCAGGGCCAAAACTATAAAATCAGTAACCATAATTAAAGGAAGCTTTAAATTCACTAAGCGATAAACCATTAATTAATACGTAAATAAAATTGTTTAATTATTTCAATCATTAGATATTCATGCAAACTATAAAGATTGGGTTGATCAGAGAGAATAAAGTGCCGGCAGATGCCAGAGTTCCATTGGCTCCACATCAGGCCGCTGATTTACAAAAGGCCTATCCCCGGGTGAAAGTTTTTTGCCAATCCAGCCTGGTTCGGTGTTTTACTGACCAGGAGTATGAGGCAAAGGGCGTGCAGGTAGTTGATGACGTGCAGCATTGTGATGTTTTAATGGGAATAAAAGAGGTGCCTGTAGATCAGCTTATTCCTGATAAGACCTACTTTTTCTTTTCACATACCATCAAAAAACAACCTTACAATCAACATCTGTTACAGGAGGTACTTCGGAAAAGAATTAAATTGATTGATTATGAATGTTTAAAAAACGAAAAAGGTCAGCGTTTGGTAGCATTTGGACGTTACGCTGGCATTGTAGGAGCTTATAATGGGATCCTTACTTATGGTTTGAAATACAACTTGTTTTCTTTAAAAAGAGCTAATCAATGTTTTGATTATCAGGAGTTACGGCAGGAATATTCAAAAATTTATCTGCCGCCTGTTAAAATATTAATAACTGGCACCGGGAGAGTGGGTCAGGGAGCCAGAGAAGTATTGGAGGGTATGAAGATTAAAAAAGTTTGGCCTAAAGATATTATAGGGGCTACATTCGATCAACCGGTATTTGCCCAACTATTTTCCCGTGACTATTATACAAGAAAGGATGGTGCCAAATTCGATATTCATGATTTTTATCGAAACCCAGCTGCATATGCCTCCGATTTTTCTAAATACATCCCTCATACTGACCTTCTGATCGTTGGTTCTTATTGGGATCCGCATTCTCCTGTTTTATTTACCCGTCAGCAAATGCTTCAGGAGCAATTCAGGATCAAAGTGATAGCTGATATTACCTGTGATATTGATGGCTCGGTTCCTTCTACCCAAAAAGCCAGCAGTATTGAAGATCCTATTTATGATTATAATCCTCAAACCAATAGTACAGAAGCACCTTTTTCCAACATTGAAAATGTTTCTGTAATGGCTATTGATAATTTGCCTTCAGAATTACCCCGGGATGCATCTACAGATTTTGGTCATGATTTAATGGAAAATGTTTTTCCAGCATTGCTCAAGGATGATCCTCAGCAGGTCATTAACCGGGCCACCATTACCAGCATGGGAAATCTAACCCCCCATTTTAATTATCTGGAAGACTATGCATCAGTCACAAAAAAATCCGACAGGTAATACCTGCCGGATTTCCGGACAGCTTAAATATTTTATGGTTTATTTTACATCAATTAATCTTGGTGGCTTTACTTTGGCTTCTTCTTTCTTTAGGATAGTGACGCTTAAAATACCATTTTCGTAATTGGCTGATATTTTATCGCTATCAGCAGCATCCGGTAAAACAAAAGTCCTGGCAAAATTACTTACCTGAAACTCTCTCTGTGTATAAGCCAAATCTTTATCTTCCTTTTGTCTGGAAGCTGTGATTTTTAGTTCATCCTGGTCCAGGTTCAACTCGAAATCTTCTTTTAAATATCCCGGAGCAGCCAGTTCTAAGGTAAAATGATCATCATTTTCAATGATGTTTACCAAAGGTTGACGGGAGCCTGAATTATGATTACTCAAAATTTGTTCCATATAAGATGGAAAATCTGAATATCTTTTAATGATTGTCATGGTGTACCTCCTTTAATTTTTGGTTTATTGCTTATTTTTTATTTTCAATTTATAATCCAACTTGACAATATATGTGCCAAGGCACCAAACCAGCTAAATAAATCATTTATTATGACATTGTGGCCTAAATAGGGTGAGTTTTATGGCAATTTAATGACAAAAAGTCTTAATTTTCTTTTTTGTTGTCTGTCGTTTTGAAGGGTGTTTGCTGAATTTGAGTTGGTATAATATTTGAAAAATCATATCAGTGTATTATAATAGGATGCTGGTTTAAACTATTATTAATAAAATGATTTACTTTTATAAACAGGAGGTTTAATTCATGGAATACAAGGATTATTACAACGTATTGGGTGTAGAAAAGAAAGCAACTCAGGAAGAAATTAAGAAGGCATATCGTAAACTGGCGGTCAAGTACCATCCGGATAAAAACAAGGGTGACCAGCAGGCAGAGGAGAGGTTTAAAGAAATTGCAGAAGCTTATGAAGTCCTGAAAGATCCTGAGAAGCGGAAAAAGTATGATACCTTAGGGGCTAACTGGAAGCAATATCAGCAACAGGGCGGTGACTTTGGTGGATATGATTACTCCCGATGGGGAAGCGGTGGCGGCAGAAGGGTTGAGTTTGAAGGTGATGTGCATGACTTTTTTGGAGGAAGTGGTTTTTCAGATTTTTTTGAAAGCTTTTTTGGTAGAGCTGACTTTGGCAGGGCCAGGGGGACAAACCGGGCTGGGTTTAAGGGACATGATCTGGAAGCAGAAATGGCTATATCCTTGAAAGAAGCTTTTCAAGGTACTGAACGTTTGATCAGCGTGAATGGTCAAAAGCTGAGGATTAAAATAAAGCCGGGAGTAAAAGATCAGCAGGTATTGAAGATCAGGCAGAAAGGAGGACAAGGTGTAGGAGGGGGGCAATCCGGTGATTTATATTTAAAAATCATCGTGAATGACCATCCGGGGATCGAGCGAAAGGATCAGGACCTTTACCAGGATGTTTCGGTGGACTTATACCTGGCTATGCTGGGAGGTGAACTCACCCTAGAAACTTTAAAAGGTAATATGAAGATCACCATTCCTTCTGAAACAGAAAATGGCAAGGTATTAAGATTAAAAGGTCTTGGCATGCCATTATATGGCAAACCTGGTCAAAAAGGAGATTTGTATGTTCGCATCCGGGTTAATTTGCCTCAAAACCTTAATGAAGAAGAAAAAAAATTATTCAGAAAGCTGGCCAGCCTCAGAAAAGAAAAAAGTTTTGCCTGATATTGACAGGAATAAAAATTTTCAGTAAATTTTCTCAAAAATATGACGCTTATGTTGGCTTTATATGAACCCAAAAATTTTCCTTATCTGGATGAATTTATAAACAGCTTTAACAGCAGGCAATGTAAGTATTATGCCAGCGAGATTTTTCACGATGATGATCTGAGCCGGGAAATAGAGATCTTTCAGGCTATTGATCGTGCTATCAAAGCATGTATATCGTTAAATATTCCGGTTAATCAGCATTTTAAAACCGTTTATAAGTCTTTGGAAGATGATGTATATATTGACTGGAAGTTGTCTGCTTTTGCCAGTTATCTGTGCCTGATCAATGGCAGGCCCACAGATCCGGAAATAGCACGATTACAGGTAGAGGCTATCAGAAAATTTGTACAAGCTCATACCCTTTAAGTCTGAACATTCATTTCAAAAACTTATTTATTTAATCAAAGGACAGTCTTTGACTTATAATTGGCTGAATCAATTTTTTATGGCCTGATTAATTTTTTAATGCATGCGCAATCAAACCAAAAATCCCGATTTTTCATTTGTTGAAAAAGTATCCAAACTGATGGATGCGAAATATAATTTGCCGGGAACTAAATTTAAATTTGGACTGGATCCTATCATAGGGCTTATTCCATTTGTAGGCGACAGCGTTACATTTGCTATCTCAAGTGGATTAGTGTTGATCATGGTAAAAAATGGAGCCAGCGGTAAGGTAGTAGTTAAAATGATAATTAACGTATTACTGGATACCATCATAGGTAGTATCCCTTTACTGGGATCAGTTTTTGATTTTTTCTATAAAGCCAATACCAGGAATGTACGTTTATTGAAGGAACATTACGAACATGGAAAACACCAGGGGAGTGGCCTGAAAATCATTGTGGTTACATCAATTGTATTGCTGGTTTTATTTGCCCTGGTTATTTACCTGTTTATACAAATGATAATCTTATTGATTGGCCTGTTTTAACAACATGTTATTGCTTTTACTAATACAGATCAGGTCTTTCCCCTAAAGCTTTGTACCATCCGGAAAAAGCAAACCGGCGGGCAGCTACTTTGGCCAAACTCAGAACGATGCCACTAAATATACTCCACAATATAGCATCTTTCCAGGAGGTATTAAATGAAGCTGGATTTTTGGGAGGATCTTGCCTGGCCATTTTCTTCCAACTCATACTCAGACCTTTCCTGATCAAATATGCAGTAAGAAAAGAAGTGGCGGTAATGACACCCTTGTAAATCATAGGTTTGTTTTGATTGAGGAGTTTTTTAGACTTCTTTTTAGTGAGAAATTTCATATTGTGAAGTTGGTTTGGTTTATAAAAAAATTAATAGGGTTTTTCTGTAAACGGCGTTCTCTCCAGGTAAGCCTGGTTGGAAGGATCTTTCCAGTATTCAGCAATTACATCGGCCCCATACTGTTCAAAATTAGTCTCAGACTGTGTCAGCTGAGGGATATCATCAGGGGCAAGATTGAAAAAATATACTGCGCCAAAAGAATGATCTTGTAATTCTTTGGCCCCGGCTTTTTCCAGGGCTTGCCAGCAGGCTTCCTGGTCTTTCCAGTTTTCAATGGCATAAGTTACCATTATTTTATCTCCTGCATTTACATCAAACGATTTTCGCTCTACCTGTTGTAAATGCATGCTACATTCCTTGGCTGGTTCAGTTCCCGCTGTTAAAATGTATAAAAATCCGGAAAGGAATAGTATATGGGTAAATAGCTTCATGGCATTCAGGTTAAAAAATCTATAACAATAAAAATGTGAAATCCAGGGCAATTGCGCGGAATTCACTACTTCTAATTAACAGCTGAGATGATTAAAAGTTATACCAGTGCTGGTGGTGTAATGTCTTTAAGGCTGTCAGGCAGTGAGGTAAAGATGTCAATGGTAGCCCTGGATTTATTGAGCGTGTAAAAATGAATTCCAGGGGCACCTTTTTCCAGCAGATCCTGACATTGCTGTATGGCAATATCCACTCCTGTTTGATAGGTTTTGGAGCGATCATGCTGGTAAGGTCCCAGTTTATCCACTATTTCTTCAGGGATCGAAGCGCCACACATTTGGGAAAATTTCTTGATTTGCTTAAAATTGGTAATTGGAATTATACCAGGAATTACCCGGTGGTTTAAGTCTGCCTGTCTAACCAGATCTACATATTTAAAGTAATGGCTGTTATCAAAAAACATCTGGGTAACAATAAAATCAGCTCCCTGGTTCACTTTATATTTCAAATGTTTGATATCGCTGGCCTGGTCTTTTGATTCAACATGTTTTTCCGGGTATCCGGCTACTCCCAGGCAAAATCTGTTTTGAGCCATAGCCACTTTCACCAGGTCACTGGCATAGCGAAAGGAAGATTGTGATTCAAAAAAGGATTGATCTCCCCGGGGAGGGTCTCCCCGTAGTAACATCAGGTTTCGAATATTTTTTTCATAAAGTAAATCCAGGTCAGCCTCAATCTTTTCCCGACTGGCATTAACGCAGGTGTAATGAGCCATACAGGTAAGTCCTACTTTGTTTTGGATATAATCACAAAGGTCAAACGACACTTCCTGGGTAGACCCTCCTGCACCATAAGTCACTGAAACAAAAGAAGGTGCTAATTTGGACAATTTCTCAATATTAGCCCCTAATTCAATGGAGGATATCAGGTTTTTGGGTGGAAAAAACTCAAAAGAAAAAGTTTTACTTTGGGTTTTAAATAATTCTTTAATCATTCTCATGAATTTAGGCTGATTTATACATTTTTTCTTGCTTCAAAATTAAATAAATTAGTATGGTATATTTTTCACCAGTAAGGTTTTTTTTTATTAAATTTCGCATATTAGCAAATATTGGGCTTGTGCATTTTAATTTTTATAAAAATGCAGAATAAAACAAGGTATATATTACAAGAATAGATGCTTTTGGCTGACCAATAACATCCTAAAAACTAATAAATGTCATGTTTTATTTTTTTGAACCTTTTTAATTTTACCCACTGTTTTGAATTAGATTATAATAGGTAATGTCTTTCTCAAATATTATTGAACATCAGGGAGTAGTAAAAGATATATCTGCAAAAATAATAAAGGTGAGCATAGTCAATACTTCTGCCTGTGTTTCATGCCAGGTGAAATCTGCCTGTGCTGTATCCGAAGTAGATAACAAGATCATTGAAGTCGCTAACGGGCAGGGGAATAATTATCAGCAGTATGCAGTAGGTGATAAAGTAAAAGTACAATTTGATAATTCTTTAGGTTTTAAAGCGTTATTTCTGGGATACATACTTCCTTTTATTGTATTATTTACCACTTTGATAGTGGTATCAGCAATAACAGGGCAGGAAGGATTGGCCGGATTAATTGCTTTGGCGGTTTTGGTGCCTTATTATTTATCTTTGATTTTATTTAATCAGAAACTTAAAAGTACTTTTACTTTCAGACTTAGTAAATAGAGATTTAATGAGCGAAACTTTAATTTATACAATCATATCCTTATCTGGTTTGGGCATTGTTTCAGCCATAATTCTCTACCTGGTGGCTCAGAAATTCCGGGTAGATGAAGATCCACGAATTGATAAGGTAGAAGAAGCCCTTCCCAACACCAATTGTGGAGGTTGTGGCTATCCTGGTTGCCGTGCCTTTGCCGAGGCCCTGGTGAACTCAGATGATATTTCAGAATTGAATTGTCCGGTAGGCGGTAACGATACTATGCAAACTGTGGCTGGTATTTTGGGTAAACATATTGAGGAAAAGGATCCATATGTAGCGGTAGTAAGATGTTCTGGTTCTTTTGAACACCGAAAAAAGACCAATGTATATGATGGCGCTGCCTCCTGTACCATTGCTTCCAGCTTATATGGCGGTGATACCGGTTGTGCTTATGGTTGTGTGGGCTTAGGAGAATGCGTGGATGCCTGTGATTTTGAAGCCATGTACATGGATGAAAAAACCGGGTTGCCAGTGGTAATAGAAGATAAATGTACTGCCTGTAATGCCTGTGTCAAGGCATGTCCTAAAGATATAATCCAATTGTGGCCCAAAGGTAAAAAAGATCGTCGAATTTATGTTGCCTGTATTAATGAAGAGAAAGGTGGTTTGGCCAAAAAGAATTGTTCAGTGGCTTGTATTGGCTGTAGCAAGTGTGCAGATGAATGTAAATTTGATGCCATAACAGTAGACAACTACCTGGCATATATTGATTATGATAAGTGTAAATTATGTCGTAAATGCGTGGATGTATGTCCAACCGAAACCATTCAGGCGGTAAACTTTCCTGCCAGAAAACCCAGACCCGAAAAAAAATCTTCACCTAAAATTAAAACCGGAACAATTAATAGTGCCACCACCTCCGAAGGTGAAGTGGATGTCATCGAAATGGTCAGGGAAAGGAAAGCTCGTCCTCCCAAAATGAAACCTAAAACCAGCCCAGAAGCTTCTGAATCTAAACCATCAGAAAGTCAGGATAATCAAGAAAAAAACGATGATACAAATAAGTAATTTATTAGGCTTTAAAAACGGTACAAAGACATTCGAAATGGGGGGCATTCATCCCGAAGAGAATAAGCTCTCGGCCGGACAAACCGTAGAAGTGCTTCCTTTGCCCAAAGCTGTAACCATACCCATATCACAACATATTGGGGTACCGGCCAAACCGGTAGTGGACAGGAAGGAGAAGGTAAAAGTGGGGCAGGTGATCGCAAAAAGTGAAGGTTTTGTTTCAGCTAATGTACACGCTTCCGTATCAGGCACAGTCACAAAAGTAGATGAAGCCCTTGATGCCAGTGGTTATAAAAGGTTGGCTATCAGTATCCGGGTACAGGGAGATGATTGGATGGAAGACATAGACCAATCTGCCGACCTGGTCAGTGAGATCAAATTATCCGGAGAAGAAATCATACAGAAAATACTGGCTGCCGGAATTGTAGGACTGGGAGGGGCCACTTTCCCTTCCCATGTGAAACTTTCTGTACCCAAAGGCAAGAAAGTGGATGTTTTGATCATCAATGGAGTAGAATGTGAGCCTTACCTGACTGCCGATCACCGGTTAATGCTGGAAAAAGGTCCGGAATTAATGGTGGGTATCAGGATCTTGATGAAAGCATTAGGGGTAAACAAGGCCATGGTTGGTATTGAAAACAATAAACCTGATGCCATTGACCATCTTACCCAACTGGCTAAGCAGGAAAAAGGTATTGAAGTTTGCCCCCTGAAAGTGCAGTACCCCCAGGGTGGTGAAAAGCAACTGATCAAGGCCCTCCTCAACCGGGAAGTCCCTTCCGGAGGACTGCCTCTGGATGTTGAGGCAGTAGTACATAATGTCGGGACTACCTTTGCTGTGTATGAGGCAATACAGAAAAACAAGCCATTGATTGAACGAATAATTACCGTTACAGGCAAATCTGTAAAGAAACCTTCCAACCTGCTGACCAGGATAGGAAGTCCGGTTTCGGACCTGATTGAAGCAGCTGGCGGTATGCCTGAAGATACCGGAAAGATTATAAGCGGAGGTCCAATGATGGGTAAAGCATTGAGTGAAACTAATGTACCTGTTACCAAAGGTACTTCGGGAATCCTCATCATTCCCGAAGCTGAATCCAGGCGTGAAAAAACCATCACCTGTATCAGGTGTGGAAAATGTGTTTCTGCCTGTCCGATGGGCCTGGAGCCATACCTGTTATTAAATTTATCCAAAAAGGCTTTTCATGATAAAGCCGAGGAGGAAAGGATCATGGACTGTATTGAATGTGGCTCTTGCTCATTTGTCTGTCCATCCAATCAACCCATCCTGGATTACGTTCGACTGGGAAAATCAACTGTAGGAAAAATTATCAGGGAAAGACAAAAGAAATGAGTACTTTATTAACAGTTTCCCCTTCACCACACGTTCACGGACATCAATCTACCCGTGATATTATGTATGGAGTGGTCATAGCCCTGCTACCCGCTCTGGCTGTTTCTGTGTTTGTGTTTGGTATCGGGGCTTTGATTGTAACTGCTTTATCCATTATAGGATGCATGTTTTTTGAATTTCTGATTCAAAAATACCTGCTCAAGAGTGATTATGACCTGCTGGATGGTTCAGCCATAGTGACAGGAATGCTATTGGCATTTAATGTGCCTAGCAATCTGCCCTGGTGGATCATTATGATCGGCAGCCTGATGGCTATAGGAGTAGGAAAAATGTCATTTGGTGGTTTAGGTAAAAACCCATTTAATCCGGCCCTGGTAGGCCGGGTTTTTCTTTTAATTTCATTTCCGGTACAAATGACTTCCTGGCCTGAGCCAATGGTCAACCGGTTTACCTTTACTGATGCAGTAACCGGGGCCACCCCATTGTCCATTATCAAGGAAGGCCTCAGAAATGGTGAATCAATTTCTGCTTTAATGGATCAGGTTCCTTCTTATACCAGTTTCTTGTTAGGGTTTCAAGGGGGAAGCCTGGGGGAAATGTCTGCTCTGGCCCTGATCCTGGGATTGATTTATATGCTTTATAAAAAGATCATAACCTGGCATATACCGGTCAGCCTGATAGGTAGTGTATTTGTTTTTACAGGGGCTCTGTGGTTGGTTAATCCAGAACAGTATGCTGATCCGGTATTTCATGTATTAACCGGTGGAGCACTTCTGGGGGCCTTTTTTATGGCAACAGATTACGTGACCTCACCGATGCATTACCGGGGCATGATCATTTTTGGTATTGGTATAGGTTTGCTTACGGTTCTTATCAGGGTATTCGGAGCTTATCCGGAGGGAATTTCCTTTGCCATCCTGATCATGAATGGATTTGTACCTTTAATAAATAAATATTTCAAACCTAAAAGATTTGGAAAGGTAAAACATGGCTAAAAAAGAATCAACATTGATGAATATGGTGCTGACCTTGTTTTTAGTAGCATTGGTAGCATCAACTGCCCTGGGTTATATTTATGAGCTTACTAAGGAGCCCATCGCCAGAGCCAAACTGGCCAAAAAAACAATGGCTATTCAGCAGGTAGTTCCTGCTTTTGATAATAATCCCATTGATGATATGTATAAAATACCCATCGATGAAGGCACTGACAGTCTGGAGGCTTATCCAGCCAAAATGAATGGCACAGAAGTCGGTACAGCTATCAGAAGTTATTCTAAAAATGGTTTTAGTGGTATGGTGTGGCTAATGGTTGGTTTTAGCCAGGATGGAGAAATCAATAATATTTCTGTACTGGAACATAAAGAAACACCAGGTCTCGGAACTAAAATGGATGATCCGGCTTTCAAGGATCAATTTAAAGGTATAGATCCTTTGGAATCAAATATTAAGGTAAAAAAAGACGGCGGGGAAGTAGATGCGATTACTGCAGCTACCATTAGTTCTCGTGCATTTAGCCAGGCTGTAGAAAAAGCTGCAAAAGCCTATGCGGAAAGGAGCAAACCATGAAAAATAGTAATTTAAAGATTTTCAGCAAGGGGTTTTTAAAGGAAAATCCGGTTTTTGTTTTACTGCTTGGTATGTGTCCGGCCCTGGGCGTTACAACTTCAGCTATTAATGGACTAGGCATGGGACTGGCCACTACATTTGTATTAGTGATGTCTAACCTGGTGGTGAGCCTGATCAAAAGTGGCATTCCTGATAAAGTGCGTATTCCTTCCTTTATTGTAATCATCGCCTCATTTGTTACGGTGGTTGATCTGGTAATGGCCGGTTTTGCCCCGGCCCTACATGCTCAGCTGGGATTATTCATCCCGTTGATTGTGGTTAACTGCATAGTATTGGGACGAGCCGAAGCATTTGCATCCAAGAATAATACCGCCACCTCCGTATTGGATGGATTAGGTATGGGTTTGGGATTTGCCATGGCTTTAACCTTATTAGGTGCCACCAGAGAAATATTAGGCAGCGGTGCCATATTTAACCTGAAATTCATTAATGGTGATGGAATGCTGGCCTTTATACTAGCGCCCGGCGCTTTTATAGCCCTGGCTTACCTCATCGCACTGATCAACAGATTTAAGAAGAAATACGCTAAATAGAATTTACAAATGGAATATATCATTATTGTCATTTCGGCCATCTTTGTCAATAATATTGTATTGGCTCAATTTTTGGGAATTTGTCCTTTTTTAGGTGTTTCCAGCAGATTGTCCACTTCCATAGGAATGGGTGGGGCTGTCCTGTTTGTAATGACACTGGCTACAATAGTTACTTATTTAATTCAAAATTATATTCTCGAACCCTTTGGGTTGATCTTTTTGCAGACTATTGCTTTTATCCTGGTGATAGCAGCTTTGGTTCAAATAGTTGAAATCGTATTAAAAAAAGTGAGTCCGGCCCTCTATCAGGCCTTAGGTGTATTCCTGCCACTTATAACTACCAATTGTGCCATTTTGGGGGTAGCGATCTTAGTATTTCAAAAAGAATACAATTTAGTCGAAAGTGTGGTTTTTGCTATTGCCAATGCCATTGGGTTCAGTTTGGCCATCGTGATATTTTCCAGTATCAGGGAACAGCTGGAATTATCAGATTTACCGGAAGGAATGAAAGGTGTTCCGGCAGCCTTATTGGTAGCTGGATTATTATCCCTGGCATTTATGGGATTCACCGGTATCGTTTAGGGTCAATAAATACATTTTCATTCAATTTAAGTTTTATTTTACTTAAACTATGTTTAATTTTAGTTAAAACTTGAACTGAATAGGCTTACTTTTTTAAAACAAAATGATTGATCTGTCAACAACTTATGTGGGTCTGAAGCTAAAGAACCCGATTATCATCGCCAGTTCTAATTTGACCAATTCCTTGCCTAATATATTGGCATGTGAAGAGGCCGGTGCCGGTGCTGTGATCTTAAAATCTATATTTGAAGAACAATTGATTGCGCAGGAACAGAAAGTGGGGGCAAAGGGTGATGGTTTTTCCGATCGGGTAGATAATTATTACAAGAATGGTTTATTTCTTCAACTGGATAATTATGTCGAATTGATCAGACAAGGGAAGAAAGAAATGAAAATCCCGGTAATTGCCAGTGTAAATTGCATTTCAGCTAAAAATTATTGGATGCCCTTTTTGAGAGAGATCGAAAAAGCCGGAGCCGATGCGTTGGAAGTGAATGTAGCAGTAATGCCCAAAAGCTTTAAGCAAACTCCCTATGAAATAGAAACGCATATCTTCAAGATCATTTATGAAATAAGCCAGCATACTAAAATGCCGGTATTGGCCAAGATTGCGCCTTATTATACATCAATTCCTAAAATAGCACGTGGCTTGCAGAAAAACGGAGCTGCTTCAGTAGTCCTGTTTAATCGGTTTTATCAGCCTGATATAGATCCTGAGGGGGTAAAATTCAAATCAAAAGGAAAATATTCGACAGAAAATGACCTGAGTATTTCTCTGCGCTGGATCTCAATGTTATATAAACAGATCAAATGTGACCTGGCCGGTGCTACCGGGGTACATACCGGCGAAGGAGCCATCAAACTGATTCTTTCCGGCGCTTCTGCCATAGAGATTTGTTCGGTACTATATCTGAAGGGTATGGGTTATCTGGATCAATTGCTGCTGGAGATGAAGGGTTGGCTTTCAAAAAATCAGTATGAGTCAATTTCCCAGATTCAGGGTATTCTGAGCCAGAAAAACAAAGATTTTCCGGAATTCTTCGAGCGTTTTCAATATATTGAAGCAATGGAGGGAATGGAATAGCCTTTAGATCGTTTCAAGTTCCTGCAGGATTGTTTTATTGTATTTGGTAAGCCAAGCTCTAAAATCAGCGTTGCCATTCTGGCTCTCATGCCGGGGAATGTATTCCAGGAATCGGGTAATATTGAAGTATTGATCATCAATCCCGGCCTGGGCTTTTTTAGCGTCAATGGCGTTGCAGGCCTGTTCATATTGACCCTGCACAGGGATCATAAGAACCGGTTTACCCAGGTACATGGCCTCACAAACAGATTCAAAACCGGCAGTGGAGATCAATCCTTTGCAATTCCTCATAAATTCCAGGAATTTTTTATCATCCAGTTGATGGAATACCAGATTTTTATGAAAATGGTAATGACGGGGCATATCTTTTTTATCCCAAAAACAGTGGATCTTTACATCCTGATGCTTCTGATGCCATTGCATGATCTCCTGGCTGTAGCCATCATTCACCATGTATCCCAGCAGATAATCGCCCTGTTCTGACTCCAGTTCAAAAACTTCCTGACGCAATAAAGGTGGGGTAACAACCAGGTCCTTATACCTGTCCGGCTGGTAATGGCTAAAGGATAAAGCCAGTTTTTTTACTGCCCTGAAAGAGGTCAGTTTATTGTTTATCTTGAATAAATATTTATCCAGTGGTTTTCCCGGAGCAAATTCAAAAGAAGGGTGATCAGCCAGGTATTGATGCCCAATGCCTATGAAGGGGATTGATCGGCTGTATAACAAAGCATAAATTCCTCCTAAAAGATCATAAAAATTGATAATCCGGTCCGGCTGATGTGTTTTTACTTCCTGGTGGATTAATTTCAGGCTTTTTAAATAAGTGACAGTATTTTTCAGGTTATGAATGATGGTAGGAAATATCCTGACTGATTTGTTATTTTGGTCGGTCACAAAATTAGGGCTCTGTATTCTTTCAATGGGGCAGGTAATCCGTTGCCTCACAAAACCGGGTATTTCCCTTCTTTTACTGCTGCCAATGATTACAGCAACTATCTTATGGCCTGCCTTTTCCAGCATTTCAAATAAGGTGATAGCTTGGGTCATGTGCCCTCTTCCTTCACCCTGAACTATAAATAGAAATCGTAGTGACTTATCCTGCATTCTGTTTCAGGTCAGTTTTGGGCGATTCGTCATATTCCTTGATTTTGATCAAGGTGTTTTGCCTGTTTTCATTACATTCAACGGGCTTAATCTTAGGTGTTTCATTATAGTAAATTAAACTCCATTCCCCTTTTTTATCCTGTACCAGGGCACTTAATGACTCTATCCAGTCACCTGAGTTAAGATATTCAATTCCGTTGATGGTTTTGATAGAGGGTAAATGGCTATGGCCACAAATGATACCATCACATTTCTTAATACGGGCTAACTCGATCAGTTTACTTTCAAAGTTGTTGATATAAGTTTGGGAACCAATAATGCCAGATTTAATGAACTTTGAGGCAGAGTAGCTGCTTTTCAACCGATTTATTTTGACTTTTGAAATCAGCCAGTTAAACAAAAGCAAACCTGTTTTGCCACACCAGTTGAGCCAGGGATATTTTTGGATAAGAACATCGAATACATCTCCATGGGTCACGTAATATTTTTTACCAAATGCTCCATAAACCATATCTTTCTGAATGCTAAAATTTCCCAGACGAAATGGAAGAAACTGGGCTGGTATATAGTCCTGATTGCCGGTGATAAAGGTAATACAAGTTTGGTTTTCCTCAACCATTTTAAGTAGCCGGGCAAAAAAACGGATATGCTTTTTCTTGAAGGAACGTAGTTTTTTAAGAGAAATACCTTCAAATATGTCCCCGTTGAGTATCAAATGCTCACATTTACATTGTTTTAAAAAATTGGTCAGCTCTTTGGCTTTGGCTCCCGAAGCACCCAGGTGCAAATCTGAAACTATAATGGTTTTATATTGGTTTTTCACATCAGGAAATTTGTTCCTAATTTGGCGATTTTTAATTAATTATATGTTACATGTAAATTACAAAAATGATAAGAATTGCAATTTCAGAAGGTCAAATGGTTAACAAATGGTTCATTTTGTTAACCTGGAGGTAATATATAAAAATTTGAAGAGAAATGAAGTCTAACCAGCCTTAATCCAGCTAAAAATATTAAAAAATGAATTCTGGAAACCAGAAAGGTAATTGCTGTTTTACAGATCAAGTGGACTTATGTTCAATTTTAGTTTCTATATATTTAACGGCTTGTTTGATGGTTTGTAATTTTTCAGCTTCATTGTCTGGAATTTTAATGTCAAAGTTTTGTTCAAATTCCATTACCAGTTCGGCATAATCTAATGAATCTATTCCCAGGTCCTTGATGAAATTGGCATCCGGAGTTACCTCAGTTTCTGCAATTCCAAGTTTGTCCACCAAAATTTGGGTAATCCGTTTGTTGATATCTTCCATACAATTGAATAAAATTACTCCTTAAGTACTGTAAATATAATTAAGCTTTAATAGATAATAAAATAAAAATAATGTACCAATATAAAAAAATATTAGAACTTAAGCGAAAATTCTGTGCCTTCATCCAGTTTTGATCTGACACTGATGGTGCCAAGGTGCTGGCGCATAATTTGCCTGGACAGGCTTAATCCAATGCCTGAGCCACTTTTTTTAGTGGTAAAAAAGGGGATAAATATTTTGGTTTGGGCTTCTTCTTCAATTCCGGCCCCATTGTCTCGTACAGAGATGATGGTCTTGCCTTTATCATCCAGGTAGGCTTTTATTTCGATCAATTTTTCTTCTTCCTCTTCTTCCATAGCCTGGATGGCGTTCTGGATCAGGTTGATCAGCACCTGCTGAATCAATTCGGGGTCCACTTCAATGGTCAGGTTTTCCGGGGTGATTTCCTGAATGAAATTAATTTTATGATTATCCAGGTCATGCCGGAGCAGAATGTGGACCTGCCTGAATAATTCCTGGATGGAAACCACTTTAAATTTCGGTTTGGGGATATGCGTAAGACTGCGAAAATCACTGACGAAACGTATCAGTCCATCGCTTCTTTTTTGGATGGTCTGTACAGCCATATGCATGTCTACCATTTCCTCCAGGTTAATGTCACAAGTAGCTTTACCTTCTTCACAATCCGCAATATAAGTCAACATTTCCTGCTCTACAGTATTGGCCAGTGAAGAGATAGGTGTGACTGAATTCATGATTTCGTGGGTAAGTACCCTGACCAGTTTCTGCCAGGCCTCCATCTCATTTTCCTCCAGTTCACTATGGATGTTTTGTACAGAAATAAGCTTAAATTCTTCAGACTGCAGGCTTAATTCAATGGCATACACCGATAATTGAATGACCTCGTCACCCAGGTCAATTTTCACCAATGCCCTTCCGCCAGTTCTTAATTTAATAAAACTTTCTACCAGTATGCTGCTTAAATCCCTTAATTCGTTTATATTATTTATTTGTTCTACCTTGAATAATTTTTTGGCAGCCGTATTAATGATCTGAATATCCCCACTGCGTTTAAATGTTAGTATGCCAATTCCTACGTGCTGGACTATATTTTTCAGGTATTGATATTGGGCATCCTTTTCAGCCCTGATTTCGGTAAGCTTCCGCATGACCATGTTAAACTCACTTTTCAGGATATCAAGGTAGGTGCCGTCTTCATTGACAGCATAGGTCTGGGAGAAATCATTGTTTTTAATAGAATTGAAAAACGTGTTGATTTCCTTATTGGTTTTATTAAGGAAGTTGATCAGGGAAATCACCTGATAGATCACCAGTATTAAAACCAAAAGGATCGTAATAAAAAATGCATCTCTGTAAATAAGATGCGTTAACAGATAAATAGTCAGGGCAATAATGATTACCCTGAGTGTAATATTTACTCTAAAATCACTAAAGTCCATGTTTCTCTAACCTTCTGTACAGAGAGGCGCGGGTAAGTCCAAGTTCTTTAGCAGCCTTTGAAATATTTCCAGAATGTTTACCAATTGCTTTTTGAATGACTGTTTTTTCAACTTCTTCCAGGTTGAAATTTTCTGCGATATTATCATTGGCATCCGGTGCCTGATTGAGAAAAAAGAAATCTTCAGGAACCAATATATTGTTTTCACTCATGATAATGGCTCGCTCAAGGGCATGCTGCAGTTCGCGAATATTTCCCGGCCACCGGTATTTTTGTAATCGTTTTATGGTATTGGCCGCTATTGATTTAACCGGCTTACGATACTTATGGCTATACATTTTCAGAAAATGTTCAGCCAATAATGGTATGTCATCCTGCCTGTCCCGGAGAGGAGGAAGGTGAATTTCCACTGTATTGATTCGGTAGAGCAAATCCTGCCTGAAAGTGTTATCCTTTACCATATCATGGATGTTCATGTTGGTAGCGCAAACCAGCCTGATGTCTATAGGAATGGTTTTGTTGGTGCCTACCCGCATCACTTCTCTTCTCTGTAAAACAGTAAGTAGTTTTGATTGGAGCGGCAGACTGAGGTTCCCGATCTCATCCAGGAACAAAGTGCCTCCATTGGCAATTTCAAAGCGGCCGGCCCGATCTTCCTTGGCATCAGTAAAAGCACCCTTCTTATGTCCGAATAGCTCACTTTCAAATAGTGTTTCTGTAACAGCTCCCATATCCACACTGATAAATACATTGTCCTTGCGTAATGATCTTTGGTGTATAGCTCTGGCTATTAACTCTTTACCTGTGCCGTTTTCTCCAAGTATCAATATATTGGCATCCGTTTGAGCTACTTTCTCGATCAGTGAGAAAACTTCCTGAATCGGTTCACTCCGACCAATGATATCTTTAAATGGCTGATTACTGTCTTCTTGTAATTGCTTCCTGGTCTGTTTTAGTTGGTCTACCTCTTTATATGATTTCTTTAATTTAATCGCTGTAGAAATTGTGGCCAACAACTTTTCATTTTGCCAGGGTTTCAATACAAAGTCAGTCGCGCCTTCTTTTAATGCTTTAACCGCCATTTCTACATCCCCAAAGGCCGTAATAAGGATGACTACGGCAGATGGGTCTTTTTCCAGGATCTGGTTGAGCCAGTAAAAACCTTCTTTCCCGCTGGTAATGTCTTTACTAAAGTTCATATCCAGCAAGATCACATCATAAGTGTCATTGTTTAGCAAAAAGGGTATTTTTTTCGGATTTTGCTCAATAATCACCTGAAAAGCATGTTTTTTAAGCAACATCTTAGCCGCTAAAAGCACATCCTCATCATCATCAATCATCAGTATTTTTCCAAATTCTTTTTCTACAGCCATTTTTCAAAATTTAGTATTGGTTGAAATGATCCTATTACATTTATAGTAATCTAATATGATGCCAATCCACTACGCAGAAAAATTGTAGTGAGCTAACCGCCTAAAATTAGGTTTTTATTTTTGAACAAACCAGTGTTTTGTTCAAAAATGAACACACGGTGTTCGGAAATGTGCAGATCAGACAGGAGTCTTCCTATTTAGTTGGGTAAAACATGGCATAAGTTAAATTAAACCTATACCTTTATTTTTTGTTTAAAAGAAAAGTAAACATTTGAAAACAAAATAATTACGTTATGACGGAAGCAAGAAAAGGAAACACGGTAAAGGTCCACTATACTGGTCGGCTAAATGATGGAACTGTATTTGACTCTTCAGTTAATAAGGAACCACTAAGCTTCAAACTAGGAGAAGGTAACATGATCCCCGGTTTCGAGAAGGCAGTGGAAGGATTAAAGGAAGGTGAAAAAGTAACTGCAAACATAGATTCACAGGAAGCCTATGGCGAACGTAGAGACGATCTTTTAGTAGAAGTTCCCCGGCAAAATGTACCTGAAAGTATTACACCTGAAGTTGGACAACAACTTTCTATTAAGCAACCTGACGGCAACACGATTCCGGTTGTGGTCACTGAAACAAAACCTGAGTCTATCGTTCTGGATGCCAATCACCCATTAGCTGGAAAGGATCTGATCTTTGATATTGAAGTGGTACAGGTTAGCTAAAAACCTAATAGTAAACCTGTTGACCGTAAAGGGCCGTTTCTAAAAAAATGCATATTGAAAGCAAGTAAAGCTGGTAAATTATAGTTTATTCATTTTAGAAGCAGCCCTTTATGTTTTCCCCTCTAATACAAGCCCTTCTGAACTAATTCTGATTATAGTTATCAAAAAATCAATTTTTCCGTATAAACATTCGTATAGTAGTATTAGTATTATGATCTCTTAAAATATTTTTAAAGATTCAAACAAAATATTACTGCTTCCGTTTATGGTAGTGTTACTATTAAAAGCGTCACTATGAATCAAAATCACCTGGCGGTATTACTCAAAAAAATTATTTCTTTGATATCTCCAAATGCTCCTACCGGCGCGTTCGATCATCAATTGTTCAGCTCCTCCATTTATGCCACTAAAGATCTGAAAGGGCTGATCCATGATCTGAATGAAGTTGGGGGAAAGTTTAACCTGGCTTTTTTACGGAATGAGGTTAAACCGGAATTAATGAACACTTATATCAAGGAGTTGGAGTTTCCCCTGATTGTGTTTCAGGAAATAAATGGCAAGATTAATCCCATATTAATTCATCATGAAAATAAAAAACAGGTAAAGGCCCTGCAGGTTCAGGAAGGCCAGATTCAGGAGATCGCTTTGGCAGATACTGAACCATTGATTCGGAATGAAAAAGGGGAAGTGGTTTTTATAAGTGTATTTACCTATGACAGCCTGCTCAGTGATGATAGCAATGAACTCAGAGATAACCATCACCTGACTCCAATGCAAAGGATCATGCGTTTATTCACCCGGGAAAAACGAGACATAGGTTACATTTATATATATGCGGTGATTATCGGAATTATCAGTTTATCCCTGCCTCTGGGAATTCAGGCCATCATCGGTTTAATTTCCTCGGGCAGTTTATTCAATACCGTTATCATACTGATTGCGTTTGTATTGCTGGGGATTCTGATTACCGGTGTGCTTCAGATCATGCAGCTTACCATTGTGGAGATCCTGCAAAGAAGAATTTTTACCAAGGCTGCTTTTGAACTGGCTTTCAGGGTGCCAAGGCTGAAAGTCGAAGCTATCCTTAAACAACACGCTCCTGAACTGATGAACCGGTTCTTCGATGTCCTGACCATACAGAAAAGTTTGCCTAAGTTGTTGATAGATTTATCGGCTGCTGTTTTACAAATATTTTTTGGATTGGTATTGTTGGCCTTTTATCATCCTTTCTTTGTTTTCTTTGGGATCACTCTTTTGTTGGTCCTGATAATTATATTTTATTATACCGGCCCGAAAGGTTTGAGTTCTTCCATTGTGGAGTCTAAATACAAATACAGGGTGGCCTATTGGCTGGAAGAGATTGCCCGGACCATCAATTCCTTTAAACTGGCTGGTGATTCTTTTTTGCCCATGCGAAAAACCGATTTTTTTGTTAATAACTATCTGAAAAACAGAAAAATACACTTTAAGGTGCTGATCTCCCAATTGTCTTATGTCATTGTATTCAAAACATTGGTTACAGGAGGGGTGCTTATCATAGGCAGCTTATTGGTAATAGACCGGCAAATCACCCTGGGGCAATTTGTCGCCTCTGAAATAATTATAATTCTGATCCTGTCATCTGTGGAGAAGATCATCACCTATATGGATGTGGTGTATGATATGCTGACAGCCGTGGATAAGATCGGTCATGTAACTGATCTTCCGCTGGAAAGAAGTGGAGGGATTAAATGCACCACTTGTTTTGCTCAGGAAAAAGGTCTACATATAAAAACCAAGAACCTTTATTATCGCTATCCTGAGCAGAAAGAACAGGTACTTAAAGGAATAGACCTTGATATAAAGGCTGGTGAAAAAGTGGGATTTGCAGGCTTCAATGAGGCTGGAAAATCAACCTTAATGAATATTATGGCGGGTATTTATACCGGCTATGAAGGTATTGTTACATTTAATAACTTCTCCATCAGGGATCTGGATCTGGTGGATATGCGAAACAATATCGCTAAAAATATTTCACAGGAGGATGTTTTTAATGGTACCATTGTAGATAATATAGCGGTGGGAAAAGCTAATATCCAATATGATGAAATCATCAAAGCCCTGGAAAAAGTAGATCTTTTGGATGAAGTGAATAATCTGCCGGAGGGATTAAATACGGAATTGATTGGCAGTGGCAAAACATTTTCATCTACCACGATACATAAGTTAATACTGGCTCGTTGTATTGTAAAGAACCCGAAGATATTGATCCTGAATGATTTCTTCCAGTATTTTAAAAAGGAAGAAAAATTGAGTATCATTAAATTTCTCACTTCCAAGGAAAACCCATGGACCTTGCTAACCGTGTCTAACGATCCATTGATACTGGCAGAATGTGACAGGATCTATGTGCTACAGGATGGCAGAGTAATTAATCAAGGAACTTTTAGCAAGTTAATTGAATTAGATCATTTCAAGGAAATCATTTTCAGTAAAATTGATAAAAGTTTGGCTTAACCAAATAAAATTTTATGCTGAATTTATCTAGAATAAGTATTGAAAAAAAAATAAGCAAAGAGGATCTGAATACCCTGGAGGTGCTTCAAACACCCCGGGCCAGTAAGCTTTTAGCTAAGATCCTGTCAGGAATATTTTTAATATTGTTGCTAGCTATGTTTCTGCCCTGGCAGCAAAATATCAGGGGGTATGGAAAAGTTACAGCCCTCACTCCTGAAAACAGACCTCAAATGGTAGAAACTACCATAGCCGGAAGGATTGAAAACTGGAGAATACAGGAAGGACAATATGTTTCCAAAGGAGATACACTGATGATGATCTCTGAAGTCAAGGAAAAGTTTTTTGACCCCCAATTATTACAAAGACTTAGGGAGCAAATTGACGCTAAAGAATCTTCCATACAGGCTAAAGAAGCTAAAGCCCGAGCTTTGGAAAATCAAATTACAGCTTTAAAAAATGCCTTGAAGTTTAAGCTGGAGCAGGCGGATAATAAAGTTCGACAGTCAGAACTAAAGGTACAGAGTGACAGCATAGATTTTGAAGCTGAAAAAATCAATTATAAAATTGCCCAGGACCAGTTTAACCGGTTCCAGATATTGTATGATACGGGCAACATTTCTCTTAATAAGTTTCAGGAGTACGAACTGAAATTACAGGAAAGCAGGGCCAAGGTAGTAGCCAAAGAAAATAAATACCTCAATGCCCAGAATGATCTTGCTATTGCCATAGTGGACCTGAGCACGCTGGAAGCTGATGCTATGGACAAGATCAGCAAGGCCCAGTCGGATCTGGAAGCCACCAAAGCTGATCTGTTTGATGCCTATGGTAGTCTGGCAAAACTTAATAATGAATATTCTAACATGGAGATCAGAAGTAATCAGTATCATATAATGGCCCCTCAGGATGGATATATAGTAAAAGCCATGCAGGCAGGTATAGGAGAAACTATTAAAGAAGGAGAAGCAGTAGTTACTATTATGCCTGATAAGCCTGATGTGGCCGTAGAACTTTATGTAAGGGCAATGGACGTGCCTTTGTTATCTAAGGGCAGACATGTTCGACTGGAGTTTGATGGTTGGCCGGCCCTGCAGTTTTCAGGTTGGCCCAATGTTGCAGTGGGTACTTTTGGTGGTAGAATTGAGGTGATCGACTATGTAAATAGCGACGGAGGCAAATACAGGATCCTGATAGTACCGGATGAAAGAAGTGATGAATCATGGCCGGAGCAGTTGCGATTAGGTTCTGGAGTGTATGGTTGGGCTATGTTGGATGAAGTACCTATCTGGTATGAAATCTGGCGACAACTTAATGGATTCCCCCCAAGCTTACAAACTGAACCAGAAACTGATCTAAAAGAAGGTAACAAAGCATTGGTTAAAAAATAATTCCGGATCTATGAAATTTAGTTTGCGATTGGTTTTCATATTGATCTGGCTAGCCCTGGGAATCAACACCCAGGCACAGGATTCCCTTGATGTTTTTAGCCTGGAAAAATTTTATCAGGTAGTGCTTAACCATCATCCTGTGGTGAAACAAGCCCGTTTATTTGATGATGTGGCCAGGCAGGAACTCAGGTATGCCCGGGGGTTTTTTGATCCAAAGATAGAATCTACCTTTGATGCCAAAGAATTCCAGCGGAAAAATTATTTTCAAATGTGGGACAATGTGCTAAAGGTGCCGGTATGGTTTAACACCGACCTCAAAGTTGGCTATGAGCGGAATACTGGATTGTTTTTAAATGACGAAAATTCTCTGCCGGAAAATGGATTAATCTATGCCGGCGTATCCTTACCCATTGGCCAGGGATTGTTTATAGATCAAAGAAGAGCTGCGGTGAAGCAGGCAGAAATATATGGAGATATTGCAGATGCTGAAAAGATCAAGCTGATCAATAAATTATTACTTCAGGCTACAAAAGATTATCTGAACTGGCATTTGTCTTATAATGACTATCTTTTAATGGATGAGGCTGTGCGTTTAGCCACTGTAAGGTATAATGCCATCAAACAAAATGTAACTATGGGGGATTATGCTCCTATAGATTCAGTAGAGGCAAAGATTATTGTACAGAACAGGACCATTGAAAGAAGACAAAGTTTCCTGGAGTTCCAGAATGCCGGGTTGTTGCTATCAACACATCTTTGGAATCAGGATGGAGTACCCCTGGAAATAAGGGAAAATGCCATTCCTCAAATAGAAAATGCCCTGGTAAGCCGTTATGCAGATAAAGATCTGAATTATTTGATGGCCCAGATTGCGGGTAGACATCCCGAGATCAGAAAAATAGAAGGAAAAATAAAACAGTTGCAGGTTGAAAGGCGACTGAATATTGAAAACCTGAAACCTGAAATTAATTTAAATTATAACTTTCTCAACCAACCAGGTAATGATTCTTTTGACAGCAATGGTAGTCTCTTTACCAATGATTATAAGCTGGGAGTGGACTTTGCTTTTCCTTTATTTCTGCGCAAGGAAAGGGCAAAATTGCAGAAAACAGAGATCAAATTATTGCAAAATAATTATGAGCAATCCAACCTATCGGTTCAACTCAGGAATGAGGTCGAATCTTTCTACAATGAAATGCAAAACCTGTCAGAAATAATAGATTTGCAGGAACAGATGGTAAGCAATTACCAAAGATTGCTAAGTGCAGAAATATTGAATTTTACAAATGGACAAAGTTCCTTGTTCCTGGTCAATTCCCGGGAATCAAAATTAATCGAATCCCGTCAAAAGCTACTTTCTTTGCAGGTTAAGTATCAAAAAAGTATCGTGAATTTGCTGTGGTCAGCCGGTATCCTCTATCCTGAAATAGCCAATTAGTCTTTATTTTAGAAAAATTTAAAGATTTTGTTCTAATTTCAGAGGAAATTGTTTAATTTTCCTTATTAATCCCGAAACATTAATTAAGATTATATGAAAAAACTATTTGTGCTTATTATAAGTCTTTTGGCCCTTTATCAACCTGAATTGCTGGCTCAATGTAACCCTTTTTATAACTTTAAGGAAGGGACCGAATTTGAAATGCACTCCTATAACGCCAAGGACAAGCTAGAAGGGCGGATGGTCAGTAAAGTTAAATCATTCAGTAAAACCGGCCAGGATTATTCTGCTGTGATTCAAACAGAATTGTACGATAAAAAAGACAAACTGATCAATACAGGGGAATATGAAGTAAAATGTGAAAACGGGATAATCAAGATGGATATGTCACGCTTTATACCGGAAGAATCAATGAAAGCTTTTGAGCAGGCGGAAGTTACTGTCTCCGGAGATTACATGGAACTGCCTTCCAATCTTGAAGTAGGTAAATCTTTAAAAGATGGTATGACAAAAGTGGAGGTAAATACAGGTTCAGGTTTGGCCAATATGGTAATGGAAATGAAAATGGAGAACAGAAAAGTAATGGGAAAGGAGAAGATAACCACCCCGGCGGGTACTTTTGACGCTTTTAAGATCAGTTATGAATTGAACGGAAATACTAAAATGATGGGTATGAATATACCCTCCAGTTTCAAATCAGTGGAATATATCAGTGAGGGATTTGGTGCGGTTAGAACCGAATCATTCAATAAAAAAGGCAAAATGGTAGGATATACGGTTTTAGCCAGTTATAAGTGATTTCTTTATAATTAATTAATATTTAAGCCTTAAAATTAAATTATTATAAAAAAAATTTGAAAAAATGTTTACCCAATTCGAAAATTTTTATTAATTTGCAGTGTTGTTGCGGATTAACATTTTTCATTAGTCCTATTTATTTTGAGTTTTTGACCTTGAGAGGTTCAGTGGCTATCTACTGAACCTCTTTTTTTATGCAAAAAATAACTTATAACTGCTGTTCTGTTTATTAGTATTATCCCCCAAATAAGGTTATTTTTTGTTTTAAGATTAAACCGGATATTTGAATATATTTTGACATTCTGAATGTTTGGCCTTTCATGTTAAAGAGATTACTTATTGGTTTGTTGCTAATCACCCTCCCAGTTTGGGGTATAGGACAGAGCTATAACTTCCAGTCATTTTCGGTGGAAGATGGATTGGCTCAGTCAGTAGTAAACCACATCACAGAAGATAAATTTGGAAACATGTGGTTTGCTACCCAGGGTGGGGGGCTGAGCCGCTATAATGGATTAGGATTTAAAACCTATACCAAGCATGATGGATTACCCAGTAATGAAATTGTACGGGTAGAAGCAGATGACCAGGGTAACATGTGGATAGCCAGTGTAGGTATGATTACCAGGTTTGATGGTACTGATTTCTATCCTTATAAATTGCCTGAAGGTGCTCATCCTGCAGTAAGACAACTGAAATATGATTCAAGCGGTAAGATATGGTTTGCTGTTAAAAACGGCGTGGGAAATATTGAAAATGACAGCATTTCTTTTTTCAATATAGAAGCATTGACTGATGAGGAAATTTTCGTGACTGACCTGGTGTTTAATGCATCGGGAAAAGTATATGTAAGTACCTACAGACAAGGATTATGGGAATTTGCAGGAGATTCATTTGTCAAATTAACAACTAAAAACTTATCTCAGGTACACATTCATAGGATCTTTCAAAGTAAAGTGGTGCCTCATTATTATGTTGTCACCAGAGAGCATTTGTTAAAGTACCAATTGGACCTGGACCGGGTGGATACCCTGCTAATCCGGGCCAGTATTCCGGAAAAGGAATTATGGATTAATGATCTGGCTGAAGACCAGGAGGGATTTTTATGGTTAGGTTCTCACAGGGGTGCTTATAAACTGGAAAATGGACAACTCAAAAGCTATAAAGAATATCAGGGCCTGACCAACGCCAATATTGGGGATGTGTTTACTGACAGTGAAGGTTGTGTGTGGTTTGCTACCTATAGTGAAGGAGTGTACCAATATAAAGGAGAAACATTCAGATACCTGAACAAATCTCATGGCATGTCCAGTGAAGTGGTCATGTCCATAGCCAGAGATCACCGGCAGAACTTTTGGTTTGCCACAATGGGGGGAGGATTGATCAAGGTCGACGGCCAAAAGATCACCAATTATAATGAGGAAAACGGTTATCCTTCCAATCTGGTAGGTACCTGTGTAGTTGATCAGCAAGGCAATGTCTGGGCAGGAACCCAAACTACCGGGATTGTAAAATATAACCATCAAAAGTTTGAAGTATTCAGCCCTGAAAACAGCCCGGTACCCTATAACCGGATCTTTTATAGTGTGATGGATCAGACTGGTAATCTATGGTTTTCTACTTTGGGTGGTATCATAAAATATGATGGCCGGCAGTTTTCTATATTTTTCCTTGAAGAAGCATTTAAAAATGAAGTGATCTGGACCCTGCTGCCTTTGGCTGATGGAACTATGCTGGTGGGAGGGTCACTAGGGCTAAAGATATTTGATGGAAATGGTTTTAAGCCATTCCAGGGGCATCCATTGCTGGAAAATGGAACCATACTGGCGATAACCAGTCCGGACCAGGATAACTTGTATATTGGGGTGATGGAGGAAGGGGTGGTTCATTACAACAGAACTTCCGGCCAATTCCAGGTGATCAACCGGGATGATGGATTAGCATCCAACCTGATTTACAGTTTGATCTTTACTGATAAAGGCAACCTGATGGTAGGTACTGAAAGAGGAATTGACAAAGTTTCATTTCATGAAAATGGGCAGGTGTTGCTGATCCAGAATTACAGCGCCAATGAAGGATTCTTTGGAATTGAAACAAACCAGGAGGCGGTCTTTAAAGATCTGGATGGATCAATATGGTTTGGCAGCATAAAGGGTGCCTTTAAATATAATCCTGAGGCTGATAAGATTAATCTCACTGAACCAGCCACTCATATTACCAATATTAAATTGTTCTATGAGGATGTAAACTGGCAGAATTACGCTACTTCCACAACAAATTGGTATCATTTACCCAATGATTTGCAACTTTCTTACAATGAAAATCATCTTATATTTGAATTCATTAGCAGCAGTTTGAAAAATCCGGAAAAGGTGCGGTATCAATATAAATTAGAACCATTTGATCAGAACTGGTCGCCCCCTGTAGATAAGACAGAGGCAGTCTATTCAAATATCCCACCGGGGCAGTATACTTTCATGGTAAAATCCTGCAATAATGATGGTATATGGAATGAGGAGCCAACCAGGTTTAGTTTTATCATTGTTACTCCATTTTGGCAAACCTGGTGGTTTTACCTGGGGCTTATTTTACTAACTGCAGGAATTTTAAGATTAATTCATGTGCAAAGAGTCAGGGCCAAATTGCATCGCTATCTGGCCTATGAACGGATTAAACAGGAAGAATCAGAAAAAATAAGGAAATCAGTAGCCCGGGATTTTCAGGATGAAATGAGTAATCACCTGGCCAGCATTTCTATGATGGTCCAGGTGCTCAAGAACAGGCTAGAGCCAAGCCCCCATGAAGTAAGCAATGTATTAAACAAACTGGAGGATTATTCCAAGGAGTTATACAGTAATGCCAAAGACTTTTTATGGTCTCTGGAACCCAGGAGCGATCGATTTGATGAATTAATGATCTATATTAAGGATCTGGGTGAAGAAATATTTGATCAGTCTGATATTGATTTTGTCATGTCCTGTGATACTAACCCGGAGCAGGTAATTAATTTGCCCACCGGGTGGAGCAGGCAGATTATCCTGATCCTGAAAGAAGCATTTTATGAATATCTGAGACAGGATAAAAGCAGTTATCTTGAACTGGAAGTGAAACTATTGAACCAAGGGTATCAAATAGTCCTGAAAGAAAAAGGAATAGGTATACCTCCACATAAACTGAAAAATTGCGATTTTTATAAAAAAATGTTGAGGCGGGTAAAGAAAATAAATAACCAATTGAGGGCCTCCTCCCCAAAAAGAGGGGAGACTGAACTGGTACTTGAAGGTTTTCTGCCGGAATTGGTGCATAGTAATCAGGATAGGAGTTAAAGAATTAAAATCATAAAGTAATGGCTGAAAGTGTAAACAGAATAGTAATCGTAGAAGACAATGAAATAGTCAAGGATGGCTTTGAATTGTTAATTGATAGTATGAGTCATAATAAGGTAGTGGGTTCCTACCTGAACTGTGAAGATGCTATAAAAAATCTTAACCATGATAAGCCAGATCTGATATTGATGGACCTGGAACTGCCTGGGATGCATGGCCTGCAGGGTATCAAACATATCAAAAAAATCCTGCCACAAGTTAACATCCTGGTGATCACTGTTCATGAGAACAGTGAATTGGTTTTTGAATCCTTATGCTCCGGGGCCTGTGGTTATATTACGAAATCCACCAATTATCACCGTCTTTTGGATGCCATTGATGAAGCTATGTCCGGGGGTGCTCCCATGAGCAGTAATATAGCCCGAATGGTGGTGGAATCATTCCAGAAAAATCAGAATTCTCCCCTGAGTGCCCGGGAAACAGAGGTTCTGGAACTTTTGGCTAAAGGTAAAAGTTATAGTGTGATCGCTAACGAACTATTTATCCATAAGGAAACAGTCAAATCCCATATAAAAAATATTTATTTCAAGCTTCAGGTTAATTCAAAAGCCGATGCCATTGAAAAGGCTATTAAGAATAAATTGATTTGATCCGCTGTTTGATTTTAAAAATGTGATTTATTAACCCAATCCAGGCTACCTGAATTTTGATTTTTTAAATAGCCCAGATCACCCTTAATTTTATTTCAGAATCAAGGCAATTTTGGTTAGTTTCATTTGCAAATCCACATATCCCTGTCAGGAATCTCAGGCAGGAGTCGCTAACAAGGTGCCACGCCATCGGTCAGGACACTTTAGTGATGTGAAGTCTGCTTCATGAAGTAACCTGACCCGGAAAGAATGGCCGGATCAGTTGGGCTATTTTTCTAAAGCCTTCCATATCACCAAATTCCGCAAAAAAATACTACCTTCTGGGGGATGTTCATTTGAGCAAATTATCCCCATTTTTGAGTTAATTAAAATTTTATTCTATGAGTACAAGTCTGCTACTACATAATGTTTTAAAATTTCTATGGTTAGGCCTATTTTCCATTATAAATGCAGGCGGGTCATTATAAATAGAAAAAAAATAAAAGTCCATTTTGTAAATTTTTAAATGATGTTTTACTGATAAATTTTAGAGTATGAAGAAAAAGCTACATTTAGGATTGCTATTAGGAATCCTGTTGGTTTGGGCTCAGGCATTTGGGCAGGAACGGACGGTCACCGGCCAGGTGACTTCAGTGGAAGACGAAGAAGCTTTGCCAGGAGTTAATGTATTGTTAAAGGGTACAACTGCCGGAACCGTTACAGATATTAATGGTGAATACCGGATCAGTGTGCCTTCAACTGGTGGTACCCTGGTCTTTTCCTTTATTGGATATCAAACGGTAGAGCAGGAGATCGGCAACCGCAGCCAGGTGAATTTAGCCATGCGATCAGACGTGAAACAGCTGGGTGAGGTGGTTATTACGGCAGCCGGTATTCAGCGTGAATCAAGAAATCTTGGGTATAATGTGGAATACGTTGAATCGGAAAAAGTACAACAGGTAGGAGAACCGGATCCGCTAAGGGCTCTACAGGGCAAAGTTCCAGGGTTGAATATTTCCAGTTCTACTGGTGCACCGGGTAGCGCTACCCGTATCACCATTCGGGGAGTATCGTCCTTCTTTGGGAATAATGAACCTTTGTTTGTAGTAGATGGCACCCCTTATTATGCTGAACAATTTACTTCATATAATCAATTGACTGGAGGAGCCTCCTATGCCACCCCTTTAAGCGCGCTGGATCCCAATGCTATTGAATCTATTACGGTATTAAAAGGTGGTGCTGCTGCATCTTTGTATGGTTCCAGGGCTGCTAATGGGGTAATCGTGATTACTACCAAGCAAGGCAGCGCCAAACCTTCCAACAAAGGCATGGAAGTTACTTTTAATACTTCCTATTCAATTGAAGAGATTGCCAATCTCCCGGAATACCAGAACACCTATGGTAATGGTACGGAGTTTCAATACCGCAACTCCAATGGTTCCTGGGGGCCGCGCTTTTCCCAAATTGATTCTGTAGCATCCTGGCCTCAATATCAAAATGCCGGAATCTTGGGTGCTAAAATTCCCTATGTACCCCGTCCGGACAACGTGAAAGACCTGTTCCGCCAGGGGCATGTGATAGATAACTCTCTGTCACTCAATGGGGGTAATGAAACTTCTTCTTTCAATGTTACTGCTTCTAACCTGCTGAATGAAGGATACATTCCTAATTCTAAATTTGAAAGAACCAGTGTTGGGGTGGGGGGGAGATTTAATCTTGAAAACGGGGTGCAGATTGGCGGAAACCTGACTTATGCCTTAAGTAAGCAAAACGGCCCTTTATTTGGTGAGAGCGGCGCCCAGGACCCGGCTGCAGCTTCATCCTTTGCCAGAACTCTTTGGCTGGGCAGAACCTGGGATACTTCTTTACCTTATGAAGATAAAGATGGCAATCCTTTGTTTTTTGTGAATGGGGTGGATCATCCCTTGTGGTCCTGGCATAATAATGGGGTCAGTAGTAATCTGGAGCGGGTAACAGCTAATGTTACGCTGGGTTATGACATCCTGGATTGGTTAAGGTTTGACTTCAGAGGAGGCGTGAATCAGTTTTCTGACCGACGACAACAGATCTGGAACATAGGATCAGCCGGATATAGTGGAGTAGGAGCCATATTGGATGATGACATTAATTTCCAGGAGATTGAAATAAATGCTTTGCTGACAGTAAACCGCAGCCTGAGTGAAAAATTCAATTTTACCGGTATCGCTGGTTATAACATAAATCAACGGACTCAGGACCGCCAGTCAGTATTAGGCAATACCATCATTGCTCCAGGCATTTTTGATATAGACAACACATCCACCCTGGTGCCATTTGGAGGTACCTACGAAAGAAGAAGATTATTGGGGACCTATGCAGATGTCACAGTTGGTTATGCAGATTATTTATACTTGAACCTGACCGGCCGTTCCGATTGGTCTTCTACATTACCTGAAGAAAACAATAACTACCTGTATGGATCTTCCAGTGTATCCTTTATTTTCACAGAACCTTTAAATCTCAGCGGGAATGTACTCAATGAAGGTAAATTAAGGGCCAGTGTGGCCCGGGTGGGTAATGATGCAGATCCTTATCAAACCATTAACCTTTTTAATGTAAACATGGGAGCCAATACCAACCTGATAGGTGCTTTACGTGAGAATGACTATCCTTTCCGTGGCGTTTCCGCCACCACCAGGGACGTTGTAGCTTATGATCCTGACCTTTCCCCTGAATTCACCACAGAATATGAATTAGGAACAGAACTGGTCTTTTTCACCAACAGGATCAATCTGGACTTTACCTATTATTACCGGAAAACTACCGATATCATTGCCAACATCAGTTTGCCCAATTCATCAGGTTATGAACAATTCTTAACCAATATAGGGGAAATGGAGAACCGGGGAATAGAAATTGGCTTAGGTATCACCCCATTAGATCTGCCTAATGGGTTTAACTGGAATATTTTTACTACCTACACCCAAAATCGTAACAAGGTGCTTTCCCTGGTGGATGGGGTGGAAAGAATCAATGTACGGAATTTGTTTGGTGGAGGGATTACCCCAGTGATAGAACCAGGACAACCTTACGGCATTCTTCGAGGTTCCTATGCTGCCAGAGATGAGGAAGGTAATTACCTGATTGATCCGGCTGACGGGATGTTGATTGAAGCGCCAACTTTTAAGAAAATTGGTGACCCAAACCCTGACTTCCTGTTGGGCCTGACCAATACATTTTCTTTTAAAGGATTCACCCTGAACGTCCTGATGGATTACCGGCATGGAGGTGACATTTATTCTACTACGGTAGAAAGACTATTGGGACGTGGTGTAACCAAAGATACTGAAAACCGTGAGGCATCAAGGATCATTCCGGGATATTTTGGTGATGTAAATACCGGTCTGCCTTTACTGGATGAAAATGGCAATAAGATTCCTAATACCATACAAGTGAGTACCAATGATCTTTATTTTCAGAATGGTGCCGGTTCTTTTGCCATCAATGCAGAGGATGATGCCACGGTCTATGATGGAACAGTAGTCAGGTTAAGAGAAATTTCCCTGGGATATCAACTTCCTAAAAACCTGCTGGAAAGAACCCCTTTTGGTACGGCCAGACTTACCTTGTTAGGACGTAACTTGTGGTACAATGCTCCCAACGTGCCGGAATTCACCAATTTCGACCCGGAAGTAAATGGATTTGGTTCCACCAATACCCAGGGCCTTGATTACGCTTCGGCTCCCACCAGCCGTAGGTACGGGGTTAATTTAATGTTTACATTTTAATTCAAACAGATTTTAGAAAATGAAACACTTACATAGATTTTTATCAATATTACTGATACTATTCCTTTTGATGGGATGTGAGAATTATCTGGACATCAATGAAGATCCCAATAATCCCACAGAAACATCCACCGCATTATTATTGCCCAGTGCAGAAATCAACCTGGTAACTGCAGTGGGAATGGGTACTTCCGGATTATCCTCTTACCTTTCGGTGTATATGCATCAAACTACCAGAAGGGCCGCTTTTGATGCTTATAATGCTGATGGTACCGATTTTGCTATTCAGCAGGCCTGGTCACAGTTTTATTCTCAGGGTTTGCAGGATATTAAAGAATTACAGCAAATAGCTGTCCAGGAAGGATCTCCCCATTATTATGGACTGGGTCAGATCCTTAAGGCTTATGCCTATAGCGTGATGGTGGATGTTTGGGGGGATATTCCATTTTCTACAGCCAATGATTTTCCAGGCACCCTTTATCCTGAAGTCACCGATGATGAAACCGTCTATAATGAAATATTCAATATGATCGAAACCGGAATTGACAGCCTGAATGCTGAAAATTCCTTTCAATCCCCGGGAGGAGAAGACCTGCTTTATGAAGGAGATCTGGAATTGTGGCAAAAGTTTGCCAATACTTTGAAACTAAAGCTGTATAATCAGATCAGGCTTACTACGGATGTAAGCGCAGAAGTACAGGCGCTTTTAACTGAGGATAACCTGATCAGTGGACCGGAAGAGGATTTTCAATTGGTATATGGTACTTCAGTAAGTCCGGAAAACCGAAATCCGGGATTTATTGCCGATTATCCGGCTCCCCAGCGGGTATTTTATGTCAGTGTCTGGTTCTATCAAACCCTGGTGGGAAAAAACAACAACATACTCACTGGGATCAATGATCCAAGATTACCCTATTATTTCTTCAATCAATTAAATGGAAATGAACCGGAGAACCCGGAAGAATACAAGGATGGAGATTTTCTTTCCATCTATTTTGGCTCAACCGGGCCCAATCAGGGAGGAAGTCAGGATAATTCACAAACCGTTTTGGGCTTATACCCCTACGGCGGGAAATATGATGATGACACAGGAGGATCAGTAGATCAGAACAGTGCTTCCGGTGCTGTCCCACAAAGAATCCTGACCTATACCGACAGATTGTTTATTGAAGCTGAACTGGCCCTGGCCGGTGTAACAAATGCCAATGACAGTACCCTTTTTCATGAGGCGATGCTGGCTGCCTTTGATAAGCTATCTGAAATCGTAGATCTTGAAAATGGAACCGGTGTACAATCAGTACCTGACCTGGAAGAAGAAACAATTAGTGACTACGTAAACCTGATAGTAGCTCAATATAGCCAGGCTGGCCAGGAAAGAAAACTGGAGATGTTGATGACCCAGAAGTGGATTGCTTCATTTGGCTATTCCATTGATCAATACAATGATTACCGTCGCACCGGATATCCTGTTTTATATAATCCGGATACCGACAACATACCTTTTACAAATTCGGAAGGACCATTTCCCATGTCCCTTCCTTATTCGCAAAGGGAGATAGAGCTGAACTCTAACAATATTCAGCAAAAAAATGATCTGACTCAGTTTAAAGTTTTTTGGGACGTAAATTAAAAGATTGCAAAAATGAAAAATAGGATATTAATTTATTTATTGGCAGGTGTTACGGTCTTGTTGAGTAATGCCTGTGGAAGTGAAGATGAGGTGGCCGAAATACCCCAAGGAGCCATGGTATATTTTAACCAGAATGAAAATGATACTCCTTTTATTGATTTTCTGGATTTGAACAATACCAACCTGGACTTCACAGTAAGTTTTGAGGATGCTATAGGGCGGGATCTGGAGTTTGAACCGGTAGAATATGTGGATATTACCATGCTCTATACCAATACGTCCGAAGGCACAACCCACAAAGTAGTAGTGGAACAGGTGAATAGTCTACCCAAATCCTATACCATCACCCTGGATCAGTTGCTTGGCCTGTATGATCCCAGTGAAGTAGCACGTGACACGCTTCAACCAGGGGATAATCTGCAGGTGACAGTTGACATCATGTTGCAAAACGGTACATTCCTGAGCGGCTGGAGTGGTGCATTAATTGACAAAACTCCCGCCTCCATTTACTCAGTTTTAATTGATTATCCGGTTACTTGTTCATCCAGCCTGGCTGGCACATACACTTTAAAATTAGTAGAAGGTGCTAATGGTGAAGTTCAGGAGTTGAAGGATGTAAATATTACTGAAATAGGTCCGGGGCAGTACATGATTGATGATATCACGATGGACATATTCGGTCCGGATTTTCCGATAGCTTATCCGTTCTCAGATGTCTGCGGGCAAATTGTTCCGGGAGCACAATCACGTGATTTTGGCTCGGCTGTAGTGGTTAAGGATGCCGGTGGATCCAGTGTAAATCTGGAAACTGGTGAAATTACTTTTAACCTGGAGTATATTGCTCCCAGCTGTTGCGGTCTGGAAGGATTAAAGTTTAAATTCACTGCCGTACCTCAATAGTTTAATGATATGCAGGATAATGAATTGCCATTAAAGGGTGATTCATTTTCCTTTTCTATAATGAATCAAATCATGAAACAATTCTATTTGTTATTGTTATTTTTGTATCCATTGGCACACTTGTCCTTGGGACAAAATCATAATCAAGCGGTGAATGTCACAGACCTGGTAAGCTCCAATTATTATTTTGTAAATCTGCCTGTAAAAAGTCCCGGTAAAGTGAAGTCGTTATATCTCAATGAAAAATGGGAATCCGGTAATTTTAAGTTGAAGGATACAGTTTTAAAAGATTATCCCGTTCGTTATGACTGGATTAACAAAGTTTTAGAGATCAGACATGGACGGTCTGTGAAATTATGCTATAACAATTTACTGAATTATTTGGAATATACTTCCGGTCCTTATAAATCAAGACTTTTTGTCAATACCCGCAATTTTTCAGAAGTTCCCCCCAGGCTGAGGAATGAAATGGCAGAGGTGATCTGCTCCGGAAAAATGAGCTTATTAAAATCATTCGAGGTAGACTTTCTGATGCCTACCTACAATCCGGCCCTGGATATAGGAGAAAAAGAGGAAAAGCCGGTGTTAAAGACTGAATATTATGTTGCCAAAGGTAATAAAATGGAGGAGATGGTATTTGGCCGGAAAAAATTTTATCAGCTTTTTGGTCATAATGCAGATGAAGTAAAACAATTTGTAAAAAAACATAAATTGCATTTAAAAAAAGAAGAAGATCTGGCCCGGATCTTTGACTACTACAATCAGCTGGAATGATGAGCGTATGATTTAAAAAGGAAATGAATTAGCTAGCCCGTATTTATTGCCTGTTTCCCGATAGATTGATTATATTTGCAATGATTTAGGGCATTTAGCTCAGTTGGTTTAGAGCACTATCTTGACAGGGTAGGGGTCGCTGGTTCGAATCCAGTAATGCCCACTAAGTTTTTGTTTCTCCTCAGTGTATAAATGAAGTGATGCCTCGATAGGAAGTGAGTGGTTTTTTTATCTCTATCAACTTCCTGACTTTCAACATCAAGTGAAAAAAATCCTTGAAACACCAGACTTTCAAAAATAAATTGTCAGCCAGTCCCTGGATCTGCTTTGTACAATAAAGAAGATATAATTACAGATTTGTAGATGCTAAGTTTAATAGACTGGCAGAACAAAGAAAAGGTTGCCAGTTTGCAATTGATGTTTATTATGATAACAGCTATTATGACACTCTTGATCAAGTATGCTTTTATTCAGGGGCTGCTCCTTTCATTTTGGCTGATGATCAGCAAGCGCCAGTTTGTATTTGCTGCATTTTTCTTGTCGGTCAGTTATCTGCTTATGGTCTATCTGTTGGAAGTAGAAGGCTGGTACAGGCAAATACCTCACTTGCTCTGGACTAATGTTCCATTCTGGTTTTTATTAGCACCCTTACTTTTTTTGCAAACCCGTACCACCATGTCTGTTCAGTGTGGACGGCAATGGAAAAATTTGTTACACTTTTTTCCCGCAGCCGGAGCCTTTCTGTACATGCTGCCTTTTTACACACAAACGGCTCCTGAAAAAATAAGAATATTTGAAGGGTTCTATTCCCAGGAAAAGATCGTGGACTTTGTACAAATGGCTTATCTGCTGCAGATGATTATGTATGCTTTTTTGGGTAAGCAATGGCTGAAAAAGATCATTGGACGATTTAAAAACCGGCTTTCTAATTCGGACCTTGTTAACCTTAACCTGCTCAGTACCACCTATTATTTCCTGGGGGCTTATATAATGTTAGCAGCGGTGTTATCAGTGGTGCTGAGCTTTTTTACTGTTGCCGGATTGTCTCTTTATATCCTGGCATTTCTGTTATTGTCTTTTACCATCATTACCGCTACCCTGATTTTTATGAATGCAGGAGTCAACCAGCCAGCTTTTGCTGAACAGATTAGTCAACTGCTGGATGAAGAAGATTCTTCAATCTCACCGAAATATGTCAACAGTTCTCTTTCCCGGAGTAATATGCAAAACATTCTGGATCAGGTGGAAATTGTAGTTAAAAAACAGCAGTTATACAAAAACCCAGAACTTAAAATGGCTGAGCTATCTGCTTTCACTCAAATTCCATCTCATCATATTTCCCAATCCCTTAACCAACTGCTAAAAAAAAGCTTTTTCACATATATCAACATTCATCGGGTTGAGGCAGTTAAAGAACAGTTACAGCAGGGCCAGCACCAATCACTTACATTAATGGCTATAGCCGAATCGTGTGGTTTTCGCAGTGAAAGTTCTTTCTACCGCATCTTCAAATCTCATACCGGTCTGACCCCTAAAGCTTATATCAGGCAGTATACTTAGCCCCATTCATTACTCTTATCCAATTAAATGACAGTAAGTAGTACTGCCAAAAGGCATCATCTGAAATCTTTTAATGTAATATTGTAAAAAGGCAAATTAGATAGATTTTTTTAGTACTGAAACCTTCAAAACCCGAATTATCATGATCAAAAAGTTTCTCACACTGTCAATTTACCTCTTTTTAGTTTCCTCATGCTCGCCATCTACCGGCCAGAATTATGACCTGGAGGATTTGCAAAATTACATTGACTTTAGGGCTCAGCATGGCCGTTATAGTGGGGTCACTGTGATCTACCACCAGGATTCCCTGGTTTTTACCGCAGTTAATGGAATGGCCAACCGTTCCTGGCAAGTCAGTAACAGCCTTCACACCCGGTTTGATCTGGCCTCTGTCACAAAAATGTTTACAGCCGCAGGGATTGGCATCTTGCTGGATCAGGGGCGGTTGAAACTAAATGAAAATTTCATGCACTACTGGCCCGATTTTCCCCTGCCAAATGCCCGTGACATAACTATTCGTCAACTTCTTTCACATACCAGTGGTTTGACCGACCTTTTTTTTGAGGAAGATTACCTCCATTTTGATCGAAGCCGTTTGCGACAGCTCAGCCATTACGACCGGTTTTATTCACAGCTTCGGATAAGAGATGTGCCGGAGGAGCGTATTTTGTATTCCAATACAAACTTCCTGATTCTGGGGCGGATCATTGAAAAAGTAACTGGTACTGACTACTACGAATTTATGCAGGAGAATATTTTTGCTCCACTGCGGATGGAGAATACAGGCTTTTTCGAAAAGGATGATATTATACCAGGATTGGCTGAGGGTTATTTCCGCGATTCCCAGGCAAGTATGGAATTCGGAGTACCTAATGATGGCAAAGTTCGCAGAAATACGGCCATTCGAGCAGTGAAAGGTATGCCTGCCGGAGGTGCTTATGCTACAGCTTCAGACATGCATCATTTTATAAAAGGGTTGCAGTCAGGAAGTCTTTTGGCGGATACTACGCTGTCAATATTTACCAATCAAGTGCAGGGAGGTTACGGACTGGGATTTCAGACCTACCGGCAACAGGGAATTGAGGTTTGGGGGCATTCCGGTGGCTTTTATGGAGTAAGTACAATGGTGTTTTATTTGCCTGAAAAACAGCTTACCTTTATCAGCCTGACCAATCAGGACTTTGCCGCCCAGCCTGTAATGGACCGGTTTATCAATCGACTTGCCGGGCAGACAGCTTATGAGCCGATAATTATTGATGCGGAAGATTTGATCAAATATGAGGGTTATTTTGAGATAGTTTCAGGAGAGATGCTGGGGCAGCAATTGAGCATAAAAGCAAAGAAAGATCACTTGCTGTTTGACAATGCTCTTGAATTTTATCCAATTGGTAATCACCGGCTTGTGGATATTGATAATGATGGCTTTGTATTAACTTTTTCCTTCTCAAAAACTGGTGAACTCCTGGGTTTTGAGCGTGGCGACAAGGTCAGGTTTCAGCAAAGGGCCCGGAAAATAGACCCCTCTCTGATAGAAAAACTACAGGCGATCACTTTACCTGATGATTTGCTACGAGAATACCTGTTGGACTTTCGGTTTACCGAAGAAGGCATGATGCCGGGCCATCAGCCAGAATTTTCCCTGCAGGAGGGGACCCTGCTGGTGGATAATATGATGCGTTTTCTACCTTACCAGCGGGATAAATTCTTTTTGGAAGATGATCCCGGTATGCGCCTGTACTTTTTAAGAAATGATGATGGAGAGATTTATCGAATAAAAGTAATGAGAGAAAAGGAAGTAGCAGGTATTTTAGTACCCATACCAAAACAGGAATAGGCTTTTATATCTATCTAAAGATATGTTATCTTAGAGAAACATACCACTCATCTCAAATCAACAAAATATGAAAACTAAATTTCTGCAAATAGAACCGGTTCTGCCCAGTCAGGACATTGAAAGAGACATAAATTGGCATTCCAGTTACCTCGGCTTTGAACCGGCACACTATGATAACATGTATGCTGTTTTGCGGAGAGAAAAACTTTTCATCCACCTCCAGTGGCATGCCGATAGCAAGGATGACTCCTAGTGTGTTAATTACTAAATTAAATTCACTATTTTCACCCTTCTTTTTCCTTTATACTGCGTTAAAATTTTCAACCGTAACGCTGCTATGCTCTCAAATTTTGCCTTGTCTAAAGAAAAAGGGAACAGTGAAAAATGATGCATTGCGAAAAAATACGCCCGGATAGACCCATGAATTCGGCTGCCATGATCCGAATCGCAACATTATTTTTTTGGTGGAAGATGTATAGCGGAAAATTTTTGGTCTTTTTGAATTGCTTTCAATCAGGCATGATCAGCTGGAAAATTTTGTAAAAGCTTTTTGTCAGAAATACCAATATCATGGTCAGATAGGTTTTGATTTTATCCGGTCTGATCAAACTGGTGAAGTTTATGTGATTGAGGCCAATCCACGGTGATAATAGCTGCCCCCAGTGGTCCAGCTATGAATTTCCTTACCTTTTTAACTTACAATCTGATAAAGTCGCTGAAACAACGTCGTTTTTTAAGGTATGTTAAAGATATGCTGAAGGCCAGAGATGTGATTTTTAACCGGAAAGACCTACTGCCATTCTTTATGCAGATCTTTACTATGATGGAATTTTTCTATAAAAGCCTGGTTTATCGTATCAAATTATCTGAAGCTTTTTACTACGATGCTACCTGGAATGGGAACAAATGCCCAGGTGAAAAACACCGGAAAGAAAAAATAAATTAGAACTTTTGAGGCCAAATATAGTTTAGAGTTGGATGTAAAACCGAAAACAATATTTTTTTTATGGCACAAGTAACGTTTAAAGGAAACCCGATTAATCTGGTAGGTGATCTACCTCAGGAAAATGCAACAGCTGAGGATGTCATTTTGGTAAAAGATGATATGTCCGAAGTAAAACTTTCAGAAATGAAGGGCAAAGTAAAGATCTTAATTGTTGTACCCAGCCTGGATACTTCAGTTTGCGCCACTGAAACCCGCAATTTTAGTCAAAAACTATCCAGTAAAAAGGATATTGAAGCCATTGTAATATCTAAAGACCTGCCTTTTGCTATGAAAAGATATATGCAGGAAAATGATATCAGCAATATCACTTCAGCTTCTGATTTCAGATATTGTGATTTCAACAAGAAATTCAACACCGAAATGGCGGATGGTCCATTAAAAGGTTTGTCAGCCCGGGCTGTATTTGTTCTGGATAAAGACAACGTAGTGAAATATGCAGAACTGGTACCGGAAATTGCCCAGGAGCCTGATTATGATAAAGCCATTGAAGCTGCTGAAAAATTAGTCTAAATTGGATTTGTTTTATACCATCTAAATTCTATGTTTAGATGGTATTTATTATTATCCTGCTTAACCCTAAAGAAGAAATTGTCAGTAACGGATTCAGTAACAAACCTGCCAAAAATATCCATATCATTTTTCTTCTGCTGATGATACCATGTTTTAGTGCGTGTATGAAAAGATAAATTCCCAGAGGAAGAAAAAATCCCACTGCCGTAATCAATCCTGGTACATAGCCAAGTATTACCAGGGACTGTAGCAAATGGTTCACGCCGTTGATTAGTAGACCCGCCCCTAATACCATCATGACTATCATGGCTGTTTTATTGCCTGAACTGATCATGAAGATGGAAATGACAAAAACAAGCAAAGTCAGGAAGCTGACAGCAATGATAAACTGTATGGGAGATACTTCCAGCCAGATTGGAAAGATGCCCGGGAACAGGCTGGATAATTTTTCCTGTATGATATGGCCGTTTCTGTCCATACCCAATATTTCCTCAGCATTGTGTAGAGTAAAACTTATGGGAATAAACCAAAATAGTCTTTTTATGTGATCAGAAACAGATTCCATTTGAGTTGAGTAATAAAAATCCAGATTTTTACCTAAAAAATCCCTTCAAATTAGAAATATTCATTAACATATACAAGAAAACTGAAAAATGACCGCTTAAATATGAGGAATTAGCATTTAATATATCTTCTACTAATCTCCTGAACCGGATAATTTTTTTAAATTTAAGGTCGATTTAACTTTTTAAATATGGTTCAGGAAAATATTGGTATTCTCATCTCTTTTATTTTATACCTCTTTTGTATGATCCTGATCGGGTGGTTCTTTTTCAGCCGTACCTCAAATCTTTCCGATTATTTGTTAGGTGGCAGGGGCCTGAACAGCTGGGTTACTTCGCTGAGCGCTCAGGCTTCAGATATGAGTGGGTGGTTGTTACTGGGGCTGCCCGGATATGCTTATTTAGCTGGTCTGGAGGCTGGGTGGATAGCTTTGGGGTTATTTACTGGCACTTATATCAACTGGAAAGTGGTAGCTCGAAGACTCAGAAAATATACCGAAATTGCTGGTAATTCACTGACATTGCCTGATTATTTTAGCGAAAGGTTTAAGTCTGATAATCACCTGCTCAGGATCATCTCTGCAGTTTTTATCCTGGTCTTTTTTTTAATCTATACTTCTTCCGGATTTGTGGCCGGGGCTAAGCTCTTCAGTACCGTATTCGGGTTGTCTTATTTTTGGGCCCTGGTGATTGGTGTGCTGGTGATCATTTCCTATACTTTTCTGGGTGGGTTTATGGCCGTAAGCTGGACTGATTTTGTACAGGGTATTATCATGTTTATAGCCATAATTCTGATTCCTGGGCTGGCTGTATGGCAAACAGGAGGCTTTAATGCTACTTTTGATCAAATAACTGAAATCAATCCCCATTGGCTAAGTTTCAGCCAGACCACTGAAGGAGTGCCTATTTCAGCCATTGTGATTATCTCTTCCCTGGCCTGGGGGCTGGGTTATTTTGGACAACCACATATTCTGGCTCGTTTTATGGCCATTCGACATTCTTCCCAGATCAAAAAAGCGCGTAGAGTAGCCATTGTATGGGTAGCTGTAAGTTTGATATGCGCTGTGTTTATAGGAATGCTGGGTAACCTGGTAGTGGAGCAGTCTTTACAGGGGGATGATGCCGAAACGGTTTTTATGCTGATGATAGAAGCATTGGTGCATCCCCTTTTCTCAGGAATTATCCTTTCGGCTATTTTAGCAGCAATTATGAGTACAGCTGACTCCCAGCTTTTGGTTACATCTTCAGCCATCAGTGAAGATATTTACCGGGTACTGATTAAAAAAGATGCTTCTGACCGTGATTTGCTTTGGGTAAGCCGGGCCAGTGTATTGGTGGTTGCAATTGTTGCCTTTATCATAGCTCTTAATCCGGAATCATCAGTTTTGGAATTGGTAGCTTATGCCTGGGCTGGCTTTGGCGCTTCATTTGGGCCATTAATTCTTTTTTCTTTATTTTGGAAAAGAATGACTTATAAGGCTGCCATATCGGGGGTATTATCAGGGGGGATTACTGTTTTGCTATGGAAACAGCTTAACGGTGGTCTGTTCGAACTTTATGAAATAGTGCCCGGGTTTTTGTTGTCATGTTTTTGTATTGTATTAGTAAGTTGGTGGGATCGTCCTCCATCCAAACAAGTGATTCGGGAATTTGAAAGTATTGAGACCATTGATATTTAAGCGGGGGTAGGAGCTAAGGTTTATATTCTTCATTGCGGGACATTTTTGGCCTGGCCGGAAGGGCCCGGCACATCATTGTAGTATTTTCTGTCGGGCCAGCGCTGTCTTTGATTTTCTAATAATCATAGGCCTCTTGCAATCTGCCTCAGCAGTCAGAGCATATTGTCATTCGTATTTTTCTACAGATATCGGGAGATCACTTTATCGCTATATACAATCAAAACTAGCCCATCTTCGATCTTTTGATCAGGTAAGCACTTAAGATTTTATCATAGTCTTCATTGATATCTGCTTCGATGAAATCAATTTTAAAATGGCCACACTTGATTTTCAGGTCATGATAATACTTGAGCATGTATTGTTGATAATTCTTTTTGATCTGTGAAGGTTGAAGTTTTACCTTTTCCCGGGTTTCAAGGTCAATAAATTCATAAGGCCGCTCTTCAAAATCAAATTCAAATTCAGTTTTACGATCTGTGACATGAAAAATCAGCACTTCATGCTGGTTATGTTTAAGATGCTGCAGGGCGGTCAGGGTCTTATCAATTTGTTCTTCATTATCAAACATGTCACTGAAAAGGATCACCAGACTGCGGCGATGGATCTTTTCAGCGATCTGATCGATTACATCCGCCACTGCTGTTCTTTTTTCCATATGGTTTTGTTGAAGCAGGTTTTCCAGGTAAATGAACAATTTATGCAGATGTGAACCGGTAGATTTAACCTGAGTCTGGATTTCTATCTGATCAGAAAAGGTGGTTATACCCACTGCATCCCTTTGCCGGTGCAGTAAAAAAGCCAGTGTGGCAGCTGCCATTATGCTAAAAGTAATTTTACCGTAGGTATTCACCGGATAATACATGGAAGAAGAATTATCAATAACCAGCTGACAACGAAGGTTGGTTTCCTCTTCATATCTTTTAGTAAAAAGCTTATCGGTTTTGGCATACACCTTCCAGTCAATATGCCGGGTGCTTTCACCTGTATTGTAAAGTCTGTGTTCGGCAAACTCAACTGAAAATCCATGGTAAGGCGATTTATGCAGACCGGTAATAAAACCTTCCACCATCTGCTTCGCCAGAAATTCTATGTTGCCAAACTCTCTAACTTTCTTTAAGTCTAATTTCATTGCCTTGTATTGAATCACATTAAATATAAGCCTTTAATTCCACATAAACCGCGCCTATTGGTTGATATTTCCTGATAAAAATGTGGATACTTTAACTACAACCATTCCGGGTTTAAATTGTGGGGCATTCTGGTAAAATTTACAGCATGATCATTTTTTACCACTGGGAAGGCAAAAAAATATAAAATTGTTTTGAATATTCAATTATTATTATAATCTTGAGTGATAATAATTACTTGAAGATATTATTATAAATCAGTTAAGATTTATTTAAAGTTATTTGCAAATGTAAATGAATGTATGCTATCTTTAAAGTAGTTTTTGGATAGAATTAACAAATTTTTAATTTCAAGCATATAAAATAAGCATATAAATTTGTAAACAAAAACACTTAGGATTGTGGAAGAGAACAAGGAAAACGGAAAACAAGAGATTTATTCGCAAAGAGTCAGAGCAGGTAAGAGAACTTATTTCTTTGATGTGAAGTCAACCAGATCTAACGATTATTATCTGACCATTACCGAAAGCAAAAGAAGGTATAAGGATGATGGGTTCTTTTATGAAAAGCACAAAATCTTTCTTTATAAAGAAGATTTTGACAAATTCATTACTGCTTTAAAGGAAACTGTTGACCATGTCAAAACAGAACTGATGCCGGAATTTGATTTTTCTCAATTCGATAAGAATGAGGAAGAATCAGAAGAAATGGGTGGCGAATTGAAATGGGATTAATTATTTAAGGAAAAAATTTGTACTAAAGCTCTTGGAATAATTCAAGGGCTTTATTTTTTTACTATTTTTGCCGTTCAGCCTCACTGTGTCACTATGAATACGCGTACCATCATAAATATTATTTTTTTAATAATTGGACTGGTGATTTTTGGGTTTCTGGTATGGTATTTCTCAAATATTTTTATCTACCTGATTATTTCAATGGTTATCGCTACCATTCTCAAACCATTAACCAATTATATTGGTCAAATTCATTTTTTCAGACTACAATTACCCCGGGCTTTAGCTGTGATACTATCCTTCCTGGTATTGATCGTGATACTCAGCCTGTTCATAGTGTTATTCATTCCCCTGGTTAATGAACAAATCCAGGTGCTGACCAATATCGACTATGCCAATTTACTGCAAAGTGCCACCGCACCGCTCAACCAGTTGGAAAATTTTCTCATTAACAATAACCTCACTATCAAAGAGCAGGGCTCCCTGGTGGCTAATCTGCAGGATTATCTGTCTTCCCTGATCGAACCGCTTAATATTACCAGCCTGATCAATGAGATTATCTCTCTGGCCGGCAGTTTTTTTATTGGTTTAATAGCAGTGGTCTTCATTACCTTCTTCTTGTTATATGAAAAAGGGATTTTCCGTAAACATCTCATAAGCCTGATTCCTAATAATTATTTTGAAGTTTCCATAGCAGCTATTTATAAAATAGAAAAGCTATTGTCCAATTACCTGATCGGACTATTGTTCCAGATGTTTTCTATTTTTAGCATTGTTTATATAGGACTCACCATTTTAGGTATTAAATATTCTCTGGCAATAGGTGTGTTTGCTGCTTTTGCCAACCTGATCCCTTACCTGGGACCTGTTTTGGGGGCCAGTTTTGGTTTATTTGTAGGGTTGTCAATCACACCCGGCCTGGAAAACACCAATGACTACATTTTCCTTACCGCAAAGATCGTGAGTGTATTTGCGGTGGTACAATTAACGGATAATTTATTTTTACAGCCATTAATTTTCTCAAAAAGTGTGAAAGCACATCCATTGGAAATATTTATTATTATTTTTGTGGGCGCTACCCTGGCCGGCATACCTGGCATGATTGCTGCTATTCCGGCTTACACCGTAATAAGGGTATCATTTTTAGAGCTTTACAACGGCTATAAAGAGTATAATATTTTCAAAATCAACTAAAACAATACAGTTTAATCAAAGATGGCCTTAAGATGTGGAATTGTAGGACTGCCAAATGTGGGCAAGTCAACCTTGTTTAATGCATTATCAACCGGAAAAGCAGAAGCAGCTAACCGACCTTTTTGCACCATAGAACCAAATATTGGGGTTACCAATGTACCTGATCCCCGACTAAGGGTGTTGGAAGAATTGGTAAACCCTCAAAAAGTCATACCTGCAACCATGGAATTTGTGGATATTGCCGGATTGGTACAAGGAGCCAGCAGGGGAGAAGGGTTGGGGAATAAATTCCTGGCTAATATTCGGGAAGTGGATGCTATCCTGCATGTGGTAAGATGTTTTGATGATCAAAATGTAGCACATGTATCCGGAACTGTGGATCCCGTGTCCGATAAAGAGATCATTGATGCAGAATTGCAACTGAAAGATCTGGAATCGATTGAAAAAAAGGTAAATCGGCTGGAAAAAGTAGCTAAATCAGGGGATGCTAAAGCCAGGCGCTGGCTGGCAGTATTGCAGGAGTATAAACAACACCTGGAGCAAGGACAAAATGCCCGGTCTCTGGAAAAAACCGAAGATGAAAAAGAAGCGATAGCTGATATTAACCTGTTGACTGATAAGCCGGTTATTTATGTTTTGAATATAGATGAAAATTCATTGGGAAAAGAAAATCCCCTGGTGAACAATTTTACAGAAGCTGTAAAAGACGAGAATGCCGGAATTATTAAGATCTCTGGTGCACTGGAATCACAAATTGCAGAACTGGATATGGAAGAGCGGGTTTTATTTCTGCAGGAATACGGGTTAGAGGAATCAGGCCTGGATAAATTGATCCGGGCATCATATTCATTACTTAATTTAATTACTTACTTTACAGCTGGTCCCAAGGAAGTAAAGGCATGGACTATCATCAGAGGTTGGAAAGCGCCACAAGCGGCTGGGGTGATCCATACGGATTTTGAAAGAGGATTTATCAAGGCGGAAGTAATCAGACTGGAAGATTATCAGAAGTTTAAGACAGAAGCAGCCTGTCGGGAAGCTGGTAAAATTTCCATTGAAGGTAAGGAGTACGTAGTAAAAGATGGTGATGTGATGCATTTTCGGTTTAATGTTTAAAAAAAAACCTAAAAAGATGGCATCTGAAACAATTTTTTTTATTTCAAGTTTTACTGAAATAGAATTTTTCTGTTAAATTTGAAATTATTACAATACAGTTATAAAAATTACTCTTATTTTTTTGCTTTTTTGCAAAAATTATCGCTGAGCTTTCTTGTTATTTTTGAATTTTTGGAATCTAAATTTATAGTAGTTTGAGGGTAAGAATTATATTTATTTTAAAGAATAAGGGCTCCAATGTGCCTTTTCATCATCAGTTTTTATTAGCTCAATTAATCAAAGGTATTTTGGTTAAAGGTGGGGAAGAAAGATATATTAGTTATAATTTTTACAACTTTTCTGGTTTAAAAGGTCAGACTAAGATCAGTAGAAATGGCTTACACTTTTATTCCAGTAGAGTTACATTGGTTTTATCCAGTCTCAATAAAGATTTCATTGATTATTTCCTAAAAGAATTATTCCGGTTCCCTCAAATAGAGGTTGGGAACCTGATCTTGATACCTGAAGGAGTGGAAAAAGAAGAATTACCCAAGCTGACTGATCAGAATAAGTTTATTTGCATTTCTCCGCTGGTTTTGGTAATGCCCAGGTTTAATGATACAGAAGGTAAAAAGTATATTTCGCCTGAAACCGATGAGTTTTCTGACCTGTTGTATGAATCTACTATGACCAGGATGGCGGATACCGGCTACTATGATGAAAAGCAATTGGCCTCATTTTACAAATTTCAGGTGGTACCGGATGCTAATTATATCTCAAAGATCCATGAAAATCAAAAAAAGTTTGCCCGGATCTATCCCGTCTTTGATCAGGACGTGAAATATGAGATTCGTGGATATACTTTTCCCTTTACCTTGTTTGCAGCCCGTGACGTGCAGGAATTCGTATTTACAAATGGCATGGGTATTTTTACCCACAAAGGTTTTGGAATGCTGGATGTAGCCAATTCAGATCCTGCCTCCAGGAGCATACCCTATGAATTCTAAATACAGGATGGTTTACCTGAGTCGCATATTATAAACCAGGTTTCGATATCCAATTACTACATCCGCCCTGGCACCTACCGGCCGGTGATATACAATCAGGTCATATTCATTTTCTGTTTCGAAATGGGAACCCTCAATGATTAACGGGTTTTCGGTCCCTTTTACCTCATAAATATAATTATACCAACCTTGTTTCAACAGTAGATTGCCTGTATAAACTTCTAGTTCAGGGTCATAAACCATTTTATTTTCCGGCAGATAATTCCAGTTGGTCAATTCCCCAGTAATGTATATATCACCGGAATTGATCGGTTGTTTTTCCAGGAAAAAATGCACATCCATGTATTCCGCTTCCAGAAAATCCTCTCCCGGATCCCGATTGCCAATAATAAATTTACCATTAATATCTTCATACTGAGCATAAGCCTGGTTTTCCCGCGGCTCATCTTTGAGTAAATAAGCATCAATAGCGTAATCTTTTACATCAATTCTACCCACATTTTGTCCTATAAAAGAAACAGAGCGCAGGTCCACAAATCGAAATTCATTGCCTCCCCTAAAATTATTTTCCAGGGTGAAATGATCATAAATAAGCATCGCCTGGTCTTCCCTAATCAGGGTGGGTTTTAGATCATAGATGGCATTGTCCCAGCGTTGGTTTTGCCTGAGTACCACCTTCAGTTCATCATAAGGGTTGGTGATGTCGTAGTCAGCATAGTTGATGGTGAATTTTAGTTGCTGATTGGTAGCTCTTTCCACAATACCGGAAGAAACTCCTGCTTCCATATTGATAGCCACTTCATTCATAAACACCACAAAACGCTGTGACAAAATAATGTCATTTTCATTATCCCCCCGGTAAACTACTACCACAAAATTTCCAGGTATTTTGACCCGTGGAACTTCAAAACGATAATGAACATAAGGTATGCGGGTGTTGAATGAATACTGATAATCAGTCAGGGCAAATTCATTGTATTCATAAACAAATTCAATATCATTAAGTATTGACTTTTTCCATTCGGCATTGCAATGGATTATCCTGGCATAATAGTCATCAGCTTCTTCCGCCAAATCATCAAATTCTACCACTAGTGGAATATTTTGAGCCAGCGGAATAACGGCTGGTGTCAGGTTGTTTTGTTGAGACAAACTGAAAGGATATATTTTACTGGACTTAATATTCTCTTCGTAAACAAAATCTGCCAGGATTAACTGTTTATTGATGGTCTCATCGGCCTGATCAGTGGATGTCGGGTTAATGGGCACACAGGTGGTCAATAGAAAGATGATTGTAAAAAAATAAATATTCTTCATAAAGTGAAAATTATCTGAATAACCAGTTTTCGTTTAAAGTATGTAGTCAGTATAAGCTTATTATCAGGTCAGCTTTGATTTATACATATTAACCCGCTACATTGCAAAAATATTTTAGATTTTCCAACCCTTTTTATAAAAGGGGTGTCAATAAAATTGTTAGACTGAAAGATACAAAAAAATACCGCCGGCAGTATTTATGCATAAGGAAGAAGATTTGATCAAAGGTTGCCTGAAAGGTGATAGAAAATATCAGAGGGAGCTGTATGAGCATTTTTCAAAGAAGATGCTGGTGGTGTGTTTACGGTATACAAAATCTACCCTGGAGGCGGAAGATGTTTTGCAGGAAGCCTTTATCAAGGTTTTTCAAAACCTTAAAAATTTCCGGGGAGATTCCAAACTGGAAACCTGGATTAAACGGATTGTGGTAAATACAGCCTTAAATCATCAGAGAAGTAAGCTGTATCTTTACCCGATGGTGGATGTGGATAACATGCACTATTTATCTGATAAAAAGCCATTGCCTATCTCAAATTATCATTTTGAGGAATTGTTAAAGATGATTCAAGCCCTGCCAGTAGGTTGTCAGGTGATATTTAACCTGTATGCCATTGAAGGCTATCAGCATAATGAAATCGCTGAGAGCCTCAATATTAATATAGGCACCAGTAAATCCCAGTATGCCAGGGCCAGGCAGTTGTTACAGAACATGATTTCCAATTCAGAAAGGGAAAATTATGAAAAATATAAATGAGCGAACGGAATTTGAAGATGAATGGCAGAAAGCTTTTGAACAAGCTGAGCTAAAGCCCTCAGAAGAGGTCTGGAGCAAAGTTGATGCTTTCATGGCCAATCACAAGGCAGATAAATATAAGAAAAGTATATTTTTCTACCGAATGACGGCTGCGGCCTCAGTGCTGCTAGCCATTATGTTTGGTTTAATTAGCTATTTTCAACTAAATCAGGTGAATAATACAACCATTAGTCAACTGCAGGAAAATAGCCGTAATGAAGTGCAGCAGAAAGATTATGAATCAGCTCAGGAACAGGCATCCAATGCAGATCCCGGTTCCGGTCAGACAGCTGAATCCTTACCTTTCAACAATAATAATGACCAAAGTCAAATGCAAGGCAGCCCGGAAAAGAACTTTACGGAATCATTTACTGATTCTGAAAAAGAACAATTATTGGCCGATGCTGATCAGGCAGCCATTCCGGAACCAACTCAAAGTGAGACGACAAGATCACTGGGAATTGGCCAGACAGCAGGAACTGAATCTATAGACTTAACATTCACACTACTGGATAATCAGCCACAGCAATTATTGCCTGTGGATCTTGAACCTTCCCAGCCAGATATCTATGCCTCACCGCTAGTGGAAGAATTGTTTGCTAAGAATGAACAGACCCTTGATAAGGGATTATTTGCCGGAGTTAGTTTAGCTTCAGGTATTTTTGATCCGCGACAATCTTCCGGTGGAGGATTTTTCAGTAATGAATCAGCTGATTATTTCAGTAACCGGGCCCAATTATCTCTGGCTGATGGATATACTGAACTGGCTGAAGAGGACCCCGAAGCTCCCGGGGTTAGTCGTTCTTTGGGACTTAATCTGGGTGCCCGCATATCCAAAAGGTGGGTATTGGAAACCGGCTTGCTTTATATTCAAAATTCATCCAATACTTCCAGCGATATTTTGGTGGTGGATCAGGCCAATAATATTTATCCGGTTACTGAATCCAACAGTGCTGCTTTTGCCAAAGCTATAGGTAACATCAATTACAGTTCTCAGGTTGACCTGGACAATAGCTTTGAGTATGCCTCCATACCTTTAAAAGTGGGATATGTATTGTTGGATAAAACCATTGCCCTGACTTTTTCAGCCGGGGTAGCCACCGATATCTTTATTCGTAATGACCTGAATGCTTCAGAAAGAGGCATCCAGGATATAACTTTGAAACCAGGTGATGACTCTCCCTACCGGAATGTATATTTCAATGGATTGGTTTCTACAGACATCACTTACCGGTTTAGCGGAAAAAGGTATAGTGTTTCATTATCACCTACTTATAGAATGTCCCTGACCAGTATGACCAAGGGAGACCAGTTTTATCAAAATCGTCCCCAGGTTTTTAATCTGGGAGTTGGTTTGAAGTATCATTTTAATTAGTTCTGCTATGAAAAGCTTAATGTATCAATATTTCCTGAAATTTGTCAGAAGTTTCCTGATCATTCTGGGTTTAATTATTGCATTTTTTATTATTTACTATACTTTTAAGGTTATTCTTTAAACCAACATAGACCTGATCTAACAACTTGCAGCTTCTGTAGTTAACATGTTGGCTGAATTTTTTTTATAGAATGGTTTTTTTTTATGTTTAGTGACCTGCAAAATGAATTTGATAAGGTAGTTGACAAATTAAGCAATTGGCTGGGACAATTGATCGTCATGCTGCCTAACCTGGTTGTAGCAATATTGCTACTGATCCTTTTTTACTTTATCGGTAAGGGACTGAGAAATGTACTTACAGGCACACTTAAAAGAGTATCGGATAATTATACCATCAATAATTTTTTAGGTACCTTGCTTTTCGTTTCTATGGTTGTGGTGGGCCTTTTTTTCGCTTTAGGTGTTTTGCAGCTGGATAGAACAGTAACATCTCTGCTGGCTGGTGTGGGCATAGCCGGATTGGCAATTGGGTTGGCTTTTAAGGATATCGCAGCTAATTTTTTGGCTGGCATATACCTGGCTATCAAAAGTCCTATCAATGATGGTGATCTGATAGAATACGACGAGCATTATGGAACAGTTAAAAAAATCGGCCTCAGAGCACTAACCATGCAAACTTTACAAGGTCAGGATATAGTGATCCCTAACCGTTTTATAATGGAAAATGCCTTTATTCACTACACCATCAATGGCGTGAGGCGGGTAGATCTGGCAGTTGGTATTTCTTATGGTGATGATCTGGAAAAAGTGCAGAAAGTAACGCTGGAAACCATCAATAAATTAGAACATTTAAAAGGCAAGCCGGTAGATTTTTATTATACAGAATTTGGCAGCAGTTCCATTAATTTTGTAGTACGATACTGGGTGAACTTTAATAAAGAGACGGATTACCTTCAGGCTATGAGCCAGGGAATAATCCAAGTGAAGAAAGCCTTTGATCAAAATGATATTACCATCACCTTCCCCATCAGGACCCTCGATTTTGGAATTAAGGGCGGTGAAAAACTTAGTGAAATGCTGGTTAATGCCCATAAAGAGACCCAACAGAATGGTTCATCAAGCTAACCTGATCAAATTACTATTTACTGGTGTATGATTTATCACTAAAGCTCGTTTTGCATGTTTTTGTCTAAGATTCATCAAAAAGAAACTGGAATTGTCACCTATGGGATTACCCCTCCAAAAACCAACAATTCAGACCAAAAGCTTAGGCAAATTGCCCTGAAGCAGATAGAACGTATTTCAGGCCTTGACCTGGACGGACTGATCGTGTATGATATACAAGATGAATCGGCCCGAAATCCTGAACATCGCCCTTTCCCTTTTCTGCCCACACTTGATCCAGGGCATTATGCCTCAAATTACTTGAAAGACATCAAAATTCCTAAAGTGATTTATAAAAGTGTGGCAAAGTATAGCTTACCACAACTGGAGCAGTTTCTAATAGCCTCAGACCCTAATGAATTGGCCACTGTATTTGTAGGTGCTTCATCCAGTGGACAGATGGTTCAAACTACACTGAAGCAGGCTTATCAACTTTATTATTATCTATCCCGGCAGAAGCCTTTACTGGGTGCAGTGACCATTCCGGAAAGGCATGTCATCAAGCAAAATGAACATCTTAAGATTTTAAAAAAAATGGATTCGGGTTGTTCCTTTTTTGTTTCTCAGGCAGTGTATAATGCTGAAAACAGCAAGAACGTATTATCAGATTATTACTATTTATCACTGGAAAGACAAGTGAGGCCGGCACCAATGATCATGACTCTTACACCTTGTGGTTCAACCAAAACTTTACAATTTATGAGATGGCTGGGGGTTGACATTCCCCGCTGGCTGGAAAATGATTTGTTACACGCTAAAGATATTCTTCAAACTTCAGTAGAAGTATGTCTGGGGATCTTTAGGGAATTATGGCAATTCGGCCGGGAAAAAGGTATTCCTATTGGGTTTAATATTGAAAGTGTAGCTATCCGCAGATCTGAAATAGAAGCAGCCATCTACCTGGCCCACCAGGTCAGAAGAATCATTAAATCCTCTCAGTCATGAATTAATTTACGTTTGCTTAGCTGCATCATAATACAAATTCTACATTATTACATCTTTTTTTCTGGCCGGATGGGACCTGCTGTTTTTTCTTGATGGAAAAGTAGGCGAAAAAAATCAAGACAGAAAATCTCCATCACCTCTCGCGGCCTTTTCACTCAAAGCCATTATATCCTGGCACACCGCTGCACCTGCATTTTCTGTCGGGCCAGCGCTGCTTTTTTGCTTTCTTATAATCATAGTCCTCCTATAATTCATTAGTTTAGACAACGACGGTCGGTGTTCGTCGGTTGTCCGTCAAAGAATAACGTCATGATATAATTGGTTTTACAGAAAGCATTTTCTTTAACTTTGACCTTTGACCTTTCTCATTATCTTTTAAATCAATTATGGCATTCCGTTAATATATCCTTTTACTCAAAATGAAAATAAAAAATTAATTTTCCTTTTATGGCTTGTCACCGTTATTATAATTTACAATTCGTCCTTATGACAAAATTACTATCTGATTATTAAAATGATAACAAAAGAGCGAGTTGTCTATTAAATAGAAAGAATAACCAAATATTTTTTATTACGTATTAGGTCTTATTGTCAAATCATTAAAATTTCAGCAAACTATGGATAGATTTATTTTTGTACTAATTTTTGCTGCTATATTACTTTCATTTGCCCAGAAGGAATTGTTTGAATTACTTATATATGCCGTTGTTCTGATGGAAACTGTCCTCTTATTGATCAAAGCCATGAAAGGAGGATGGCTCAGCAAGGTTTTCATTAAAATTAAACCGAAAATTTAGCCTTCTGTTATTTACCCCAATAACAGCCTTTTAACTTTTAACTTGAACAGGTTTCCTGGTAGAACATATTATATTTGAATTTCCTGGTATGGCAATTATTCTATAAATCAGGAAATTCAAAATCCTGGGCAAATACCATAGCAGCATTGACTTCAACCGTGATAGCCAAATTGATAAGTTGGTCAGTATTATTCCCCTGATTATCTATCGGAGCCCCTTCCAGAATTAAGGAAAATTCTGAAAAATCCATATCATTAGCATAATCCTTGAGTTTTTCAGTCAGAAGGTTAACTCCGGCAGGTACGTAACCATTAAGAGGGGTGAGTTGGTTATAATTGGACAAACTGATGATAATATCTTCAAATACTGCTGTTTTTTGGCTTTCCTGGTCCTCAAAATAGCCACTTAAAGCAATAGTTTGAGCTTCATTTCCCACCAGAGGAGCAATCTGAACAGCAATGCTTTCCAGGTTTACCTGATCTATAAAAACTTCCTGATCAAGATCCAGTTCTGATTCAATTTGTTGTTTGGTGATGATAACATTTTCTGAAAATTCACCGGTTTCATTCACACTGAATAAGTAGCTGTCAGAAAGGTCCAGTACCAGGTTGATAACTTTCTTTTCACAACCACTCAACAGGATCAAAATCATGGTCAATAAATAAATGTAATTAATTTCCTTGTTCATTTTTTTCTGATTTTATTCTCCGAAAGCAATTCCCAGACCTAAAACAAGTACGTTTTCCAGGCCTATATTGTAGTCTGTATTCAGGTAAAAGGGACCTAATTTCAGGGCCAGCCCTAAATTAAACCGCAAGGAATTGGTATTATCCAACTCGATGGCAATAGTTGCTTCTTCATGAATATATTCAAAATTCACCGTAGCCAATTCATAGCCCAAGCCTGAATAAAATATGACAGGTCCGGCTTTATAACTTCCCTGTAAACTGAAAAAACTGGTATTTAAATCAGTAAAATTATCAATTTTGAGAGATTGCCAGTAATAACCGGCAGCCAGGTCTACCGGAAAAAGCTCCGGCAGGTATTGATCAATACTGTGCCTGAAACCTAATCCCAATAAATTAAGCCGGCCAAGGTCTTCCCCCAGGTCGGCAGCAAAAAACCTTAATGTTACATCGGTGCCCATTACAGCACCCACCCTCAATTGAGGCACAGCTAAAGGAAGCATATTGAGATCCATGCCACCGGGGAAGGTATAAGCCGTTCCCCCTACTCCTTCTACTGTAACTACATCAGGATCACCAAAAATGGTGGGTACTTCCATGGTGGTTTCCGGTACAAAAAAATCATCAGTGGTGGCAGTAAAAGTTTTATTGCTCTTTCGGATTATTGAAGTCATGGTAGTTAAACCAATATCCACCGTAATGCCCGTTTTTGGAATATGGGCCGAGTGGAATAAGCCGCTGTTAAAATTTGCGGCGACTGCATTTCCAAAAGGTTGTAAATATCCCACACCATTCTCAGAAGTGTATTTTGAAACAAAATCTTCAATATCCTGACTTTTTACTGGAGATGTTAAGATAAATAAGAGGCAGGTACAGCAAAAAGAAATTAAACATCTTAACATAATGATGTAAACAAAATTGGTTTATTCAAATTTAAGCAAAACTAATTATAAAAAAAACAAAATTATATATTGAATTGATGCAATTAACAATTTATCAATGGGATTAATTTTTATGTAAGAAATTCAATTGTTTTTAATCGTTTGACTCATAGTAAATTATGCTGTACAGCTATATATTTTAAAATGTTACGAAAAACAATTTGTATTGACAGGATGTTTCTAATTTGCCTTATAAATATTTTTTATTACATCTGAATAGATTGATGTTTCATGTAATATTTGTATCATAATTGTTTATATTTGCCATATAATACCTAAACCTAAACATGAGAGTTATTCTAATTTTTTATTGTCTTTTTTTTGTTTCCTGTCTGGGGAGTCATCCCAATAAAGTTAAATTGCCAGATAATCAGTTTGTTAATAATCAAACTTGTTTGGTTCAATTAGCCTTTAAGGCACGGTTGTTAAAGATGCCCTCTTATTTTTCCAAAGATAATACGCTGGCAAAGCTGGACCGTAATGAAATGGTTTATGTGGTAGGTTATGAAAGAGGATTTGCCAAAGTGAAATATAATGGACTGGAGGGGTTTATTTCAGACCAGTATTTTAAAGATAATATTTTTTATGCTACCTGGAAAGAGCAATATTTCATGACCTTTAATGATTGAATAACCTGTCTTCAGGTTTTGATTGACCTGACAAAAAATGAAATACCCCTAAATGATCCATGTTTCCATTAAATATTTATATATTTAGGCCGTTCAATTAAAGATAAATCAATTATTTTAATAAAGACGGTTAACCATGAAAAGGAATTTATGGCATGGGCTGTTGCCTTTGTGGCTTACACTATTAGTTGCCTGTGTAAATCAATCAGAAAATAAATCACTAAAACTCAATGACCAGGAATATTTTGAAATGCCTGGTCTGAATGTAATGGTATATGATGACTTCTATCCTGAAGGTCATCAGGGTGGTTTGAGTATCATTCAAAATGGGATAAGAATTGCAGCCAATGGTGATGTAAGACTGGAACCAACCCCGGGGCAGTGGTCACCCATTCCAAAGGTAGGGGAGCGGATTGTTGATTCAGTGAACCAGGAAATCAGGGTGCATTTAACCTATCCGGATTCCAGTCGTCATCGAACAGGGTTTAATCCCATTGTTTATCCTAATTTATATTTTCAATATACAGTTAGGGTGCAGCCTGAAGGAGATGCTGTGAGATTATTTGTAGATCTGGATAAGCCATTGCCAGAAGAATGGGTAGGAAAAGTAGGCTTTAACCTGGAATTTTTTCCGGGCGAGCTTTTTGGGAAGGCCTATTATATGGACCAGGAGCCAGGCATTTTTCCTCAGCAGGCAAATGGTCCCATGTTTGAGGATGAAGATGGTGAGTATCAAATAGAACCGTTGGCTCAGGGTAGGGATTTGGTAATTGCGCCTGAGACAGAAAGGCTCAGAATGCACATTCAAAATCAACTGGATAATGACCTGAAGTTGATTGACGGCAGAGGTAAACACAATAATGGATGGTTTATTGTAAGATCTTTAATTCCTTCCGGCACCACCAAAGAAGCCATAAGTTGGCTGATCAGTCCTCATGCTATTGAAGGTTGGATGTCTGACCCGGTGGTACATGCTTCTCAGGTAGGTTATCATCCTGATCAAAAGAAATTTGCCGTAGTTGAGCTGGATAAGCATGATAAGGTGATAAGCCCGGTCAAGTTGGTTAAAGTTATGCCGGATGGCCAATTACATCAAATGAAAAGTATTCAACCCCAGGAGTGGGGAAATTTCCTCCGATATCATTATCTGAAATTTGATTTTTCAGAAATTAAAGAACCAGGAATGTATAAGGTGATCTATGGTTCTGCAGAAACACCAGCTTTTAAAATTGATGCTGATGTATATAAACGGCATGTGTGGCAACCTACATTGGAATATTTTCTGCCGGTACAAATGTGTCATATGAGGATCAATGACAGGTACAGGGTCTGGCATGGAGTCTGCCACCTGGATGATGCTCTGATGGCACCCACCGATACCAATCATTTTGATGGTTATCTTCAGGGTCCTTCTACCCTGACCAAATATGAACCCATGGAACCCGTGCCAGGTCTGAATGCTGGTGGCTGGCATGATGCCGGTGATTATGACCTAAGGGTGGAATCGCAGGCTGGTACAGTTTACATGCTGGCCCTGGCTTATGAAATGTTCAATGTTGATTATGATCAGACTACCATTAATCAAACCAATAAGGTAGTAGAAATTCATCAGCCGGATGGCAAACCTGACCTATTGCAACAGGTGGAGCATGGTGTAATGACCATTTTAGGGGGTTATAATAACCTGGGCAGATTATACCGTGGCATAATTTGTCCTACCCTGAGGCAATATGTACTTTTAGGTGATGGTTCTACTATGACAGATAACCTGGTTTATGATCCTGACTTAGAGCGGGGCGAAATCTCTGGTGATAGGTCAGGAACACCAGACGATCGTTGGGTATTTACAGAAGAAAATCCGGGCAGGGCTATGGATGTAGCCGGCGGATTGGCTGCAGCTGCAAGAGTTTTAAAAGGATATAATGACCAAATGGCCCGGGAATGTGAAACAGTGGCTGAGAAACTTTGGCAAAATAATGAACAGGCAGGGATCAGGCAAAAAGTAAAAGCCGCTACAGAATTATATTTAACTACCCAAAACCCGGTTTATCAGAATTATCTGATCCAATCCGCTTCAGAGATCAAGAATAATATTGAGGCGGTAGGTCATTACATTGGTAGGGTCATGCCTTTGATACAAGATGCAGAATTTCAGCGTGTTGTAAATGGCGGCATTCGAGATCTTAAACAAAGCATTGATGAACAGGAAAAAGAAACTCCTTTTGGAGTACCTTACCGACCCAATATTTGGGGCGCCGGCTGGGGTATTCAGCGATTCGGAGTGAATGCATTTTTGTTACATGATGGTTTCCCCGAAATATTTCCTGCTGACTATGCTCTGAATGCCCTGAATTTTGTTTTGGGTAATCATCCGGGAGAAAATTCTGCCTCTTTCGCTTCCGGGATTGGGGCTAATTCACTGATCGTGGCCTATGGAGTGAACCGTGCAGACTGGTCATATATACCTGGAGGTGTGGGGTCTGGCACTGCCCTGATAAGGCCTGATTTCCCCGAGTTAAAAGAATGGCCTTTTTTCTGGCAGCAAACGGAATATGTGATGGGAGGTGGTGCCACCAATTTTATGTTTCTGGTGCTGGCTGCAGATAGTTTGTTCGATTAAATTCAGACTATTTAAATGCAATGCTGTTCCTTTCTCAGGAGCTTTAAATCAGCTTTGACAAGATAAAGGTAATTTTCACTTAGTTAATCCGTTGAGGCTTTAAAAATAATTGTTTATTAAGCAGAATCTAAAATCTTATGCATTATCAAAAATTAGGCTGGTTATTTATTTTTTGGTTGGTTTTGTCCTGCCAAAATCAGAATAAGTCTGATCAGGAAAGTGCCCGGACTGCTGTGAAAGCAGTACCGGATCAGGAAAATGACCAGACAGAACCGACTCAACCTGATTTAATAACTGATGCTCCTGCCATGGAAGGGATGGTTTTTATTCAGGGAGGGGATATTTTGATCGGGTCTGCCCAGGGAATGCCTAACCAGCAGCCGGTGTTTGAAACTTTTGTACAGTCATTTTACCTGGATAAGCATCCGGTTACTGTGGCTGAATTTCGTGAATTTGTAAGGGCTACCGGACATAAAACAGAAGCTGAAAAGTTTGGTGATTCAGGTGTTTTTGACATCAACAACATGCAGTGGGCGCTGGTAAAAGGGGCAACCTGGCAATATCCACTGGGCCCGGATGGAGAGAAAGCCAAAGATGATCATCCAGTCACCCACGTTAGTTGGAATGATGCCGTAGCCTATGCCAAATGGGCTGGCAAGCGTTTGCCTGCCGAGGTTGAGTGGGAATATGCGGCCAGGAATGGTAAAAATAATGGACACAAATACAGCTGGGGTGATTTCGTAAAAGGTAACGGAAAGTACCTGGCCAACTTTTGGCAGGGCGATCAAACGGCTGAACAAGGAAAAGATGGCTTTGTCTACACCAGTCCGGTGGGATATTTTGGGGAAACAGCCCTGGGGTTGACGGATATGGGTGGAAATGTGTGGGAATGGTGCCAGGATACCTATGTGCCTGCTTTGGCCAATGCCACGGGAGGAAATCCTGAGGTGAAATCAATACGGGGTGGATCATTCCTTTATGACCAGGCCGGGGAAAGCAGTATTTCGGTATCCTTCAGGGGTAGCAATAGCCATGAAACTTCCCTGTTTAACATGGGATTTCGTTGCGCCATGAATGTAAAACCAGTTGAGTATTAAAAACCAATAGCATTACCACCGTCTACCGGCAATACTACACCAGTGATAAATTGAGAAGCATCAGAAGCTAAAAAGGCTGCGGCATATCCAACATCATCCGGAATACCCAATCTGGCCATAGGGGTACGTCCCAATACTTTTTCTTTTCTTTTAGGGTCTGCTTCAAATGCTTTGGCTGACATAGGTGTCTCAATAAACCCCGGGGCAATACAATTGATCCTGATATTGGATGGGGAGAGCTCTACAGCCAAAGCCCGGGTCATGCCTTCTATGGCTGATTTAGCAGCCGAGTAAGCGATTACCAGGGGCAAACCATATTGCGAAGCCATCGAACTGATCATTATGATGGAACCTTCCTTTCGCGCTTTCATTTTTTTGGCCACTTCTCTGGTTAGGCTGAACACCGCTTTTTGATTGGTCAGTATCACCTTTTCGTATTCCTGGTCTGTAACATCCAGGGCTTCTTTTTTCAGATGAATCCCTGCATTGTTTACCAAAGTATGTATATTGCCAAATTTTTGTTCAGTCAGATTCACCAGGTCTGGTAAGGAGTCGAGATCCGAGATATCATTGACCAGGTAGTGACAGTTTTTTCCAAGTTCTATCTGGGCTTGCTTTAATTTGGCTTCAGTTCTGCCGGTAATGATCACTTTTGCTCCCAAAGAAATAAATACTTTACTGATAGCGTATCCTAAACCTGATCCGCCACCTGTTATCAGGGCAGTCCTTTGATGAAGATGAAATGGTGTTTCTGACATATTTTAATTGAAGGTAAGGGTAGTATATTGCTTATTGGTACGATTCTGAAGGATTAAAGTTATTGCTATAAAAGGTTACTTCAAAGGCACCCGCAACAAATACATATCTGCAGTTATAAACAAGCTTTTTTGCTCAGGACCAAATGCACAGTTGGAGGTGGCCTGACCGGTTTTGATGGTGCCCAGATGTTTGGCATTCCTGTTAAATATCCACACGCCCCCCGGCCCTGTGGCAAAAACAATTCCATCATCATTGATCTTTAAGCCATCAGGCAACCCTTTTTCTTTTCCCACCATATCGGTGGCGTCGTAAAAAATACTGCCGTTTGACAAGGTACCATTAGGTTCTACCTCAAAAACAGACCAAAAGCTTTTTTCAGGATCAGAATTGGCCACAATCAGTCTGGACTCATCCGGAGAAAGGGCCAGACCATTGGGGCGGGTGAGACTATCAGTCAATAGTATAAGTTTACCGGATGGTTTATATAAATAAACGCCCTGGAAATCAAGCTGTTTATTGACGAACTCACCGTTTTCCTGGGATAAGCCATAGGGAGGGTCAGTAAAATAAAGATTTCCCTGGCTGTCATAGATGGCATCATTGGGACTGTTCAGACGTTTACCATCATAACTATCTACAATGGTTCGATAATTTGGCATGGGTTGGTCCAGGGGAGCTTCCATTAGGGCAATTCGTCGGTCTCCATGCTGGCAAAGCACCAGTTGTCCTTCTGGGTTAAGCAATAAGCCATTTGAACCAGGTTCCTCTGAACCAATTTTTTCCCCTGTAAATCCGGAAGGATATAAGTATAAAGAATCTGCTAAGCCTTCCTGCCAGAGGCGAATCTGGTTGGGAGGAATATCAGAAAATAAAACTGCATGGAGTGTTTCCACCCACAAAGGACCCTCTGACCAGTCAAATCCCTCTGCCAGAATTTGAATCGGGGTTGAAGGGTCCAAGACCTGTTCCAATTCAGCCGAAATGACTTCAATAGTACCAGTGGTTTCATAGTTCGGAGAAGTAGTATTTTCTGTTTCAGCTGAATTGCCCGACCTTTGGCAGGATACCCCGGTTATCACGATCAGGATAAGCAAAAAGGAATGATTTTTCATAGGATGTACAGGTTATATCGGAACAGAAAGGTAGGAGAATTTGAATTAAAAACCAAGCTTGTTTTTTTAGATCAGGCCATCATACCTGCCATTTTGTTTAGGTCTCATTTGTAGAAATTCACTTTTCTGCTCTATATTTAGGGGAAAATTCACACAAAAATCCAATATCATGAAAAAAGCACTTAAATTGTTTATAGTCTTTTCTATGTCCATTTGGCTGGCATCATGTGGAAATGAGCAATGGACTGAACTTTATAACGGGGAAAACCTGGACAATTGGGAAACACATATAGGTACGCCGTTAAAAGGATATGAAGACCTGGCCCAGGATGCTACTGAGGAAACGGTCTTTTCAGTGGTTGAGCAGGATGGCGAAATGCTGATGCGTGTTTCAGGGGAAGTTAATGCGGCTATTGCTACCCGGCAATCTTTTGAGAATTATCACCTGGTCATGGAATTCAAATGGGGAGATGAAGTGTTTTCATCACGCAATAGTGGCTTGTTGTATCACAGTTATGGGCCCTACGGACCCGGCCTGGGTACCTGGATGAGCGGACATGAACTGCAGCTTTGGACAGAAAACCTGGGAGATTCTTATCGCATGGGAGAAACCTATGCCGAAATACCGGTGAGGCAGGAAGGTGATCTTTATATCTATGATCCAAATGGAGATATGATGGCTTTTGGTGAAGAGGAAGCCTCCAAAATCGCCCGTAAGAGTAAGGATGCTGAAAAAACAGGGACATGGAATGTGGTAGAGGTCTATGCGGTGGATGGCACTGCAGTACATGTGGTAAATGGAGAAACTGTGCTGGTAAATTACAATTCCGGCAAATATGATAATGGTGAAGTAGTTCCCCTCACCAGTGGCAAGATCCAGTTGCAATCAGAAGGAGGAGAACTATTCATTCGATCCATAAATATCAGGAATATTGAAGCAATTCCAGATGAAGTTATGCCTCAATAACTCAATAAAAAACTCAGGGGGAATTTGAATCAGTTCATTTCCCCCTGAGTTATTTACCTGATACCAAATCTGAACGGGATGGTTCTTTTTTTGATTTCAATATTAAAGCGCTGATCAATGATACCAGTAAGCCTACAGGAAAAATCTCCAGTATAGTAAATCCAATCTGTACCAGTGGATTTTGATAGCTTTCTTTGAAGGCTTCCATTTCAGCCACTTTTTGTGCTATTACAGATGCAGATTCCCCGCTGTTTTTGATCTGAATAATTGCCTGATTAAAATAATGGTCCATGATCTCCGGGTTCTGTGAGGAATAGATTATCCACCCGACTACATACAATACAGATGCCACTCCGGTAATATAAAGGCCCAGGAGAAAAGCTTTGCCAAATTTGATCCGCTGATCAGGCTGATGATTTCGATAGAACCTGATGCCAAGATAAATCATACTAAAGGCCAGGATCATATTGATATAGCCTATCAGTTCTCCTAATTCAAAATTGGTTGATAGGTCAAATAAATAGTTGGTGATGTGAAATAAACCAGTCACGATCAAACCAGCTAATAATCCATAAGTAAAGGCTGTTTTTGTCATGTTTATTTAAGGTTTTGATTCAGAAGCAAATCAAGGTATTTGTAGCCAGAATTTCTTCATACTTAAGTACTAATTTAAGATAAACCCCGGTTTTTAAGTCAGCCAGTTGTACTGTTTGGCCTTTTGAATGGCCTGGGTCCTTCTTTTTACAGCCAGTTTGCTGAATAAATTGGTGGAATGACTTTTTACGGTATGAATGGAAACATAGAGCTGATCAGCTATTTCCTGATTGCTATACCCCTGCGACATGAGTTGCAGAACCTCAAATTCTCTTTTGCTTAATTCAGGTGGAACCCGCATTTGTTGAAGACCTTTCTGCGAATCTTCCTTCTGCTTCTTTTTATGCCGGATTTGATTTATATTTTTTCCTAACAGCAGGCCCAAACCAATAGATATCAGTCCAACCATCAGCAGATATAGTTCCAATTGCACATTAGCCAGAAAATAGTTGTATTCCAGGCTTTTCAGCAGTAATACCAGCAGAAACAGAAAGATTCCAAATATCCAGGCGATCCGGTGCATCAGGTTTTTACATCAAATATAATGGCTAAAAAACAAAAATGCCTTCTATTCATTCTATTTTAAACTCATTTATCAATTACATGCCAGATCTTCTGATTTATCTGATTGTTATAGTGATAGGTTCAGTACTGATCTGGAAAGGCAGTGATATCCTCGAATCATCAGCCCGGAAACTTTCCTTATACTATGGCCTTCCCACTGTGGTACATGGAGCCATTGTGGTAGCTATTGGCAGCAGTTTCCCTGAATTATCCAGTACGGTGCTGGCTACCTTACTACATGGCGATTTTGAACTGGGACTGTCTGCCGTAATAGGGTCAGCCATTTTTAATATTCTGGTGATTCCGGGGTTGTCAGGTCTGGCTGCAAAAAAGCAACTAAAAGCAGAAAAGAACCTGGTGTATAGGGATGCCCAGTTTTACATTATTTCAATTGCCGTTTTACTGATCACATTTTCATTCGCCGTGATCTATTTTCCTGCATCTGACCAGCAACTGCAAGGATCCTTTACCCGCATCTTGGCTTTAGTTCCTTTGGCACTTTATGGGTTGTATTTATTTATACAATACCAGGAGGTAATTGAAGAAAGGCAAAAAGAAAAACCCCCGGGAATAAAACCCGGTAAAAATTGGTTATGGTTGCTATTAAGCCTGGCTCTGGTAGTGGCAGGAGTAGAAGGTCTGGTAAGATCAGCTATTTTTTTAGGAGAATTTTTTAACACCCCCACTTTTATCTGGGGTATTTCAGTGATTGCGGCAGTAACCAGTATGCCAGATGCGTTTATCAGTATTCGAATGGCCAGAAATGATGAAGGGATCAGTAGTTTATCTAATGTATTGGGAAGCAATATTTTTGATCTTTTGGTGGCTGTACCTGTAGGTGTTTTGATTGCAGGCAGTACACTGGTGGATTTTGCCATTGCAGCCCCTTTAATGGGAGTGCTTACTTTTGCCACTATTCTGCTGTTCACTACCCTGAGAACCAAGTTGATACTGAGCAAGATAGAAAGCTGGACACTACTGGTCGCTTATATGATTTTCATTGCCTGGATAATATTTGAAAGTTTAGACTTGATCAACTTACTTCCCCAATAGTTATACCTTTCCTTCTTATGATACTCCGTACAAATACGTCCATATTGTGTACGATTATGATACACTTTTTTGGTTTAAATCAAATGTAAATAACTGATAATCAGCTTTTTATGTTTGTGGCATATATTTGGCAACACTCCAGATATAACCAAAAATAAATTTTAGAACCATTAAATATTAAAACCATGAAAACTTTAAAAAACAGCCTGATTATCACCGCCTTATTCACTATATTCAGCACCTCTTTACTGGCAGCCGACCATGAAATAGATAAAATCAAAGAATCTAAAAAAGAAGCTTTGACAATGGCTAAAAAAGCTGAGATGATGTCTGCTTTTAAAAAAGTAGAAATGCAATTAATTCAGGACTATTTGAAAAATGAATTTCATCAGGAAGAATCTGAAGCAGCTATGATAAAGGTTTTTGATCAAAATGATTCGCTGATTTTTGAAGGTGAAAAAAATACTTCTGAAGCCAGATTGATGATGTTGAAATCAAACAAATTAGCTACAGTGGAAGGTACAGATTATTACCTCTTTACAAAATAAGTAATCCTTCATTGAAGTGATGAAGGATTACTTCAAAAAATACCCGATCCAAACAAAATTAAGCTTGACTAATTTATTCAAAGATCAATTCAAACCCTGCCTTTTGCAGGTCTTGCCAGAATCCAGGGTAGGATTTATTCACTACAGCCGGATTTTCGATCAACAAACTGGTCATGGTTGCCAGCGGAGCAAAAGCCATAGCCATACGATGATCTTCATAGGTATTGATCATCAACCGGGGGTTATTAAAAGGATAATTTCCAGTAACAATGCTCCAACTTCCGTTTTCTTCCTGCAGGGAAGCACCAATTTTTATCAGCTCATTTTCCAGGGCAAAAAGTCGATCAGTTTCTTTAATTCTCAGGCTTTCCAGTCCAGTCATTTTGCAGGATATTCTTTTGGCCGCACAGGTTACAGCAACCGTCTGGGCTAAATCGGGACAGCCGGAGAAATCAAATTCAACTATATTTTCAGCAGGAGCTTTTTCCAGCCAAACACCATCAGCATCAAAATGGGAATGAACCCCCATTAAAGCCATTTGATCCTTGATGATCTGGTCACCCTGAAAGGACTGCGGTTTTAATCCCAGTAGCTTTACTTTGCCCTGTTTAGCCAGAGAAACAAGGCTATACCAATAGCTGGCCCCTGACCAATCCGATTCCACTAAATAATTGGTTTCCTGATAATTCTGAGCCGGAACCTGTATGGTATGAGCATTGACCCAGGCAGCCTCAACTTTAAACCGTGCCATCAGTTGCAGGGTCATATCTATGTAGGGACGGCTATTGATATTCCCGGATAATTCCAGGGTCAGGCCTTTTGGCAGCACCGGTGCTATCATCAGTAAGGCGGATATGTATTGGCTGCTGATGTCTCCCCTGATTTTTATTTGGTGGGTTTGCTGGTGAGCTAATCCTCTGACATGCAGGGGTGGATATCCTTCATTTTTTAAATAATCTATATTGGCCCCAATTTGCCTGAGCGCCTCCACCAGGACTTTTATAGGTCTTTCATGCATCCTGGGTGTCCCCTTTAAAATTTTTTCCTGGTTGGTGACGGCAAAATAAGCCGTGAGAAAGCGCATGGTGGTGCCTGCATCCATTACATCCAGTTCCTTTTCCTCAGACTTCAACAAAGATTGCATCAACCAGGTATCCCTGGCATCTGACAGGTTATGCAAGACAGATCGGTTTCCGGTTAAGGCATTTACGATCAAAGCCCGGTTGCTCTCACTTTTTGAAGAGGAAATTTGTATGTTTACCGGATTCAGGTATTGCTGCTGAAGTATATTTAAAAATTTAGGCCCGCTCATTTTCATTATTTTATTTATAATCTGCAATTTAGGTACTTTTGGAATTTGAAACCAGCAGCAAATATAAATCTCACCATTAAAATAGGAGTGGGAGGATTAAAAATTTTGGGTCAGGATTTGAAACTGCCTCCTTTCCATTCTGTACAGATGTATTCAGCTATTTTAAAGCTTAATGCCATAATTGTGAGGGAGGGATTAAAACCGCCATTGGTGACCATGATACTTCCATCGGCCAGAAACAGGTTATCAATCTGGTGGACCTGACCATTGGCATTTACTACTGAGTTGGTGGGATCACTGCCCATTCTGCAGGTGCCGGCCTGATGTTGTCCTCCGCTCAGGTGTTTGCCGGCCACTTGTTCCCAAACCTCCACAGCGCCAGCTTCTTGCAGCCATTCACGGGCTTTTCCAGCCATAAATTTTCCGGTTTTGATATCATTGTCATGTCTGACTCCGGAAAGGCGGGCTACCGGAATACCCCAGAAATCCTTTACCTGCGGATCCACCTCCACCCGGGAATCAAATACAGGCATTTCCTGAACCGGACCTTTCACCCCCATATGTCTTTTAAAATAGGTTCTTTGGAAATCTTTATGAGCTTTGCCCCATCTGGGTGCTCCCGGAGGTCTAATGTTGGTGAAAAGATAGGGCATCCGGATAAACTCATTGGCCAGCATGGAACCGCCTATAATACCAGGATTCCCGTGATTAAAATCACAGGTAGCAATTGTAGCCCCGGGGCCAATATCATCGTACACCTCTTCTTCAAATAAACCAAAAGCGCCGGAATAAGCATGCCCCTGCAAATTTCGTCCTACCCAATCATTGTTATTCCCGGCGCCTTGCGGAAATAACTTGGATTTGGAATTTAAAAGCAGACGGGCGGTTTCGGTAGCTGAACCAGCTATAATGACCAGATCGGCAGTTTGTGTATAGTTTTTTTTCTGGTTGTCAAAGTAGGTCACACCGGTAGCATGTCCCTGAGGATTGATTAAGACCTGGTTCACTACCATTTCGGTTCTGAGTTCACAGTTACCGGTATCTAAAGCTTTGGGAATCACAGTATTGTGTGTGCCACCTTTAGCCTGAACCGGGCAGGCGAAACCTACACAAGTTCGCATATGGATACAACCCGGGCGCCCATTGTAGGGTTGAGAATTCCTGAGCATGGGTATGGGAAATGGATGCAGGCCCATCTTTTTTCCGGCTTCATATAAAATGCGGCCTTCCTTATTGTATTCAAAAGGCGGCATAGGTTGTGGCTTTTTCCGTGGAGGAGCATATGGATTTTGGCTGTCATCTCCCGATACACCTATTTCCCATTCCGCTTTTTCATAAAAGGGTTCCAGGGTCTGGTAATCAAATGGCCAATCTTCCAAAGTAGAACCTGGTACACTGCCATAGGTAGATTTCATCTTAAAATCCTGAGGCATGAAACGCCAGGCCATGGCTCCATAACTTAGGGTGCCACCTCCCACACAGGCAGCCACATTGTTATAACCACCTTCACTGGGCAATACAATTCTCCAGGAGCCATCCCTGTTTTGAACCACCCTTCTATGTCGTTCATTGTCAGGCCCATATGCATTTCCAAGTGCGGTGGTTCTTTGAGAAATCAATTCATCATTATCATGATCGGCAAACGATTGTTTTTTCCCTCTTTCCAGTAAAACAACGGTCAAGCCGGCCTGGCTTAATTCATTGGCTATGATCCCACCACCTGCTCCTGCGCCTACTACTACGGCATTTACATGTTTCAGTGCCATGTTTTTATTGATTATATTTAAATACTTTCAATTCCAGCATTTTATAACTTACATACTCTTTGTTTCCACCATGCCGGGGGTCTCCGTAGAATCCTTGCAAAGAATGATCCCTGATCATGCGGAAAAATTGGGGAGCTGTGGGATCCTTCCAGATCCCGTCCGGAGCCTGGTTGCTTTCCAGTGCCAGCATTAATTCAACCTGCTGCTCCTGGTTAAGATCATCGAATTTTTTGCCAAATAACTGAATGGCAGTTTCTTGCACTGCCTTCAGACCATTTCGGTAGTCATCCTGGTATCTTTGATAGGCCTGGGTAAGCTGGATATCTATAAAGTTCAACACATCCGCTTCTTTACTGCCCTGAGCTTCATCAGAGGGAACTATTTGAGCCGCCATTTGGTCTACAACTGTGGCTTCCTGGTTAGTGAAAAATTGATGGGTACGTACATTCTTTTGGCAGGCAGTCCATACCAGGTTTCCTCCAATTAGTACAGCAGCCGTTTGTTTTACAAATTTTCTTCGGTTTATGATGGTCGCCATATGTTATATAAATTTTTTAAAAAAGAGTATAGCTAAGAAGCAATGTAGTGAAAATTGATGATAAATTTGATGCTTCGGATGGAATTACAGCTTTAAAATAACAGCTACGGGAAAGAAAGCACTATGGTTTCTGATAATTAAGAGGGTTTAGGCCTTGACCAAAGAAGGCAGCTCTAAAAAGAAGGAAGTACCTTTTCTAACTTCAGAAACCACTTCAATTTGTCCATTAAGGGTTAGTAAGGTTTCTTTTACAATATATAACCCCAGGCCTGAACCTGCTTCTTCCTCGGAAGCCCGGTAAAACATGTTAAAAACCTTATCAAGATGTATTTCAGGTATTCCCTGTCCATTGTCAGCTATTTCTATTCTGGCTTTATTGTGCTTAACTTCTATCTGAACTTCCACAAAAGACTGGTCCCTTAAGTTGGAGCTATAAATGATTGCATTGCTCACCAGGTTATAAAAAACGATTTTTAACCGACGTAAATCGGAATAGAAATCGTGTTCCTGGTGAAGCACAAATCTTTTTTCAATATTTTTATTTTTTCTCAAATACTTAAGGTCATCAAACACTTCATTGATAAATTCTTCCCAATTAATTTTTTCTTTCTTAATGATGAGGCGTTTATTGCGGGAGTAGCTAATGATGTCCTGAATAAAACTATCCAGTTTTTTGATACTTTTTTCCATTAAACTCAGGCATTTGCCCTTTTCCGCTTCCTGGGTTTCCAACTTTGCCACCCCAATCAGGCCCAAAATAGATAAAAGGGGTGCTCTAAGGTCGTGAGAGGCCGAATATACAAATCTATCCAGCTCATTGTTCACTTTTTTCAGCTCTTCATTTTGCCTTTTCAGCTTTTCTTCCGTGGCTTTAATATTGGTGATGTCTCTGATGGCACCGTCATAGTACTCATTGCCTTTTTCATCCACAGTCCTGATGCTGGTGAGCAGTCCCCAGAATTTGCTGCCATCTTTACGCTTGAATCTAATTTCACTATTAGTGATCTTGTTATCATTTTTAATATGTTGAATCAGTTTTTCCCGGTCCATGGGATCTTCATATAGATCAGCAAATGATGTGGCATAAATTTCCTCAGCTGTATTGAAGCCAAATAGTTCTACAAATGCCCGATTCACATAAACTAACTGTTTCTTTTCATTGCTTCGGTAAATTCCCTCATTAATGTTTTGATTGATAGAGGAAAGCAACTGCTGACTGTTCCTGATGGTTTCCTCTGCTTGTTTTTGCTGAGTGATTTCCCGGATAAAAACAGAAAAGCCGGTAATTTGCTGTTCAGTTCTGATGGGATTGAACAGGATTTCATAATAAGCCAGTTTATTATCTATAAAACGGGTCTCCACCGTTTCAAAGGTTTCTCCATTTAAGGCCCGGTCATAAAAAGGTTTCCAATAATTAATAATATCCTGATCCAGCCCCTTCAGAATATTATCGCCCGGTTTGATATCATCCTGATAGTTTTCCTTAATAAACTGCCGGTAAGCTTTATTGGCTACCAGTACGTTGTAATCTTTATCCAATGAACAGATCAGGTCTTTGGTGTTTTCCAGTAGTGAGGAAAAATTCGCTTCTTTTTGCATTATTTCGAAAGTGCGTCGCTTGACTTTTTGTTCCAGATTACGGTTTAGCTCCTTTAATTCTTCCAGCATATCAAAAACATCCTGCTGCAATACCGAAACTGCATTAAACAGATTGTAGAAAATATCCTCCTCATCTTCAATTAGAAGGGGAGAAGGTTTAAAATCCTCCTCCCAGGATAATCTGTTTACCACTTCCAGTAACTGATCAACCCGGCCCTGGTGGTTTACCCGAAGATTGTCATTTTCAGTCTTCAACTGGTTGATCAGATCAATCAGTTCATCTTTGGATAATCTTTTCAATTGTTCATCCCAGGATAACTTTTTGGCCAGCTTTTTTATCGGGTAATTATCAGGATGATAATCCATTTCTAAACTTAGCTGCAGGGCTTCAGTCAGCGAATTTAGCAGGATCCAGTGCTTTATCTGCCCTGGTCTAAAAGCATTGTAAAGCTTAAATAACATCTTTAGGGGTTTGGACAAAAGCAGGTAGGATCTTTCCCAAAGATGTTTTAGTTCCTGCTCCTTCTCTTCCAGCAATTTTTTGGCTGAATTTTGAATGCCTACTGCTTCTAAAAAGTCAGCGATGATGATAATTTTATTTTTTTCAATTGAGCGGGTGACTTCCTTGAGCAGGTTGTTTTGTAAAAGGATATGCTTTGACTTGATAAAACCACCTGTTTTGAAGTAGATGATATTTCCTTCAATCAAAAATATATGGACATGGTAATTGTTATCAGAGTCTTTGTAATTCCAGGAAGGCTGATTTTGAATTTCTAGTTTTTTTCCCCTAAAATAGATATATTCCCGATTGAACCAGGTTTCGTTAAAAAAAGTGACAGGAAAATCCCTGGCAATGGATACATCGTTATTGATTGAACGTTGTTCAAAAATTCTTTTTAAGGCCTCACTTTCTGTTTTATAAAAACTGAGCGTGGTATTTTTTCTGATCTTATTTAGATGGGCTCCCATGGTCAGGAGCAAATAATTAGGACTTACAACCGCCATATAATTGATCAGGTTCTGGCGAAAATTCTGGATCAGCCTTGACTGTAAAGATTTTCTGGTTTTTAAGTCAATGGTATCTAGCAAGGCAACATCTGCCAGCACATAAATATTTTTATCCGGATGTTCAAGTTTTAAATTATTTAAAATCTCATCCAGTTTATTTAAGCCTAAAAGGCCATCGTCACTTTCCATTTTCCCGATCAGGGTAATTTTCAAAAGTTGCTGATCTAGCAATTCAAATTGGATTGAAAATTTTTTCTCAGGGCCCTGATAATCGTAGATCTTATCTACAGATTTTTTTTTGTCGGTCTTGAAAATCATTAAGGTACAAAAAGGAAGTTCATTCGATAATTCTATGGGCAATGTAATAAAATTTTATATTATTTTATAAATATTTTAAAATTTTTTTAAATAAATGAGTTTCGTTGCCGGAAATTCCGGGTTTTATCCTCAAAATTTTAAAATACCACAGATCATAGATGAGTCTTCTTAAGAATAATAAGATATCAACTTAATACCAGCTCAACTTTAATACATTCGGGTTTGCTATACTTTATCAATAAATTTGGTGAATAGGGAATTTTTTTCATTAATTTCAAGAAAGAATATATTTCTTTTTGGATTGGAAATTAAGATAGCCTAAATAATTTTATAATTATGTATGTAAAACCAATTGCTTATCTGTTTATACCATTTATTTTTATGACTGCTGCAGGTTGTAAGAAACAGCATGATCAAATGACAGGACCGGCCATTCCAGTTACAATTGAGCAACAGGATGATGGGTTTCAATTGTACCGTGATGGAGAACCATTTTTTATAAAGGGTGCTCGTACCATACGGACCCGGTATATGGAAGAAGTAGCTCAAAAGGGAGGGAATGCTGTGCGCATTGGATATAACACTGGTGTAGAAGAAGTATTGGACAGAGCTCATTCATTAGGCTTGACTGTATTGTTCGGATTACCCTTTAGGCCGGAAAGAGCAGGGTTTGACTATAATGACGTTGATGCCATTAAAACCCAACAAGACAGTCTTCTGAAAATAGTTGAGCTATACAAAGATCATCCCGCCTTATTACTTTGGACTATAGGCAATGAATTGGATCATATTCCAGGCCAGGAAATCTATAATCTAAATATGTGGAATGCAGTGAATGAGGTGGCTAAAAAGATTCACCAGTCAGATCCGGCCCATCCGGTAATGACAGTCATAGGAACCGGCAGGAAGGAAAAATTGCAGGACCTGGTGGAAAGATGTCCCGATCTGGATCTGTTAGGTGTAAATTCCTATGCTGATATATATGAAGTACCGGACTGGCTGAGAAAATATCATTGGAATAAGCCTTATGCCATTACAGAGTGGGGTCCCAGTGGTCACTGGCAGGTACCTGAAACAAAATGGGGCGTGGTCATTGAGCAAACCAGTACAGAAAAGGCAAGGGTATACCGGGAAAGGTATGAACAGGTAATCCAGTCAGATCCCTGGTGCGTCGGTTCTTTTGTATTTCTTTGGACCAGTAATCGTCAGGAAAGAACCCACACCTGGTATAACATGTTCCATGATGATGGTTCTGCCAAAGAGGCGGTAGAAGTGATGCAGTATGTATGGACCGGAGAATGGCCGGAAAACCGTAGTCCAAAAATTGCCTCCCTGCAAATTGATGGCCACCAAGCAGCAGATGATATCAACCTGATGCCAAATTCGCAACATACAGCCAGCGTCTCTGTTTCAGACCCGGAACAGGATCCACTTCAAATTGAATGGGAACTGGTGCCGGAAAACAAGGAATTTGGGGCTTATGCCGGCCAGGGAGAAATCAAACCGGAACCGATTGAGGGAGCCATTATAAATATACAGGAAGATGGTCAAAAAATTGAATTCGAAGCTCCGGTCCAACCGGGAGACAATTTTCGCCTTTTTGTTTATGTCTATGATGGTCATCAAAATGTGGCCGTGGCTAATATTCCCTTTCATATTGGGAACGAATAAGCAGGTTAAATAGCTTCTTGCCTACAATCTATTGGAAGATGACTTCTTTCCTTTAACATATGTAGTGATTTCCGGTTGACTTTTTAGTTCAACTATTTACCAGGTGAAAATAAAACACCATATTAAAAAAATATTCAGCCTGATCAAGGAGACCGTGACCAACTGGAATGACGATGATCCCTGGCGGTTAAGTGCGGTAGTGGCATATTATGCCCTTTTTTCTTTGCCAGGTCTTATCATTATTGTGATTACAGCCCTTAGTCCGTTATTAGGTGATGAGATGGTCAGGGATGAGATATATATGCAAATCAAAGATCTGATCGGGCAGGAGGGAGCCCGGCAGGTGCAAACCATGGTTCAGAATGCCAGTCTTAGTGATAAAAGCATGTTTCAAACCATCATTGGAATTGGCACTTTACTGTTTGCCTCTACCGGAGTGTTTTTTCATTTGAAAACCAGTATCAATCAGATCTGGGGGGTAAAAGCCGTTCCGAAACAGGCGTTTTTGAAAATGCTGCTGGATCGTATATTTTCTTTTGGAATGATCCTGGTAATCGGCTTTTTGCTTTTAGTTTCTTTGTTGATTTCTTCAGCTTTAAGTGCATTGAGTAACCAGATTACCCAACTTCTGCCCGAGTACAGCATTTATTTTTTCAGATTGTTGGATATAGCCATCAATCTGGTCATTATTACTATCTTATTTGCTTTAATGTACCGGGTTTTGCCTGATGTGAGAATTAAATGGAAGGATGTATTTGTAGGTGCCTTAGTCACAGCCATTTTATTTGTACTGGGAAAATTTCTGGTTGGCTTTTACCTGGGTAAAGCTGAGCCGGGATCCACTTATGGGGCAGCCGGATCTATCATTTTAATCCTGCTTTGGGTGTCCTATACTTCTTTGATCTTATTTTTTGGCGTAGAATTTACCCAGGTTTACAGTAAATATTACGGCACCAGGATCAAGCCTTCCAAGTTTGCAGTACGACTTCCAGATCCGGAAAGAAAGAAAGCCCTTTCTTATGCACAGGATAAAGAAAAAGACAAAGATCAAAACCACCAGGCAGATCAGCCGGATAATAATAATGAGGATTCAACTGAAAAGGAGCAGGATAAATCCTGACTTTCAATAGTTTTTTGAAACAAAAATTTAAATAACAAGAATTTTCCTGCTGATCTGTGCCCCATCCGCCATTCTTATATTGATCATATAAATACCCGGAGCCAGAAATTCCAGAGAAAACCGGTAAGATTTACTTAAACTATCATAGCTCCAGGGTTGCACCTGAAACATTTGCCCCAATACATTGGTCAGGGTGATTATTTCCGGCACCTGATCAAGTTCAGAAAGGGTCAGGTAAAGTTGATCAGATACAGGATTGGGATATAAATTCCAGACAATTTCTGCAGCCGGGGCTGAACATATAGCTATCTGATCTTCCACCACTGATCTAATTCCTGGCAGTAATTCATAAGTGATCTGACCCGGACACTCTGTAGCACAACCATCACGGTGACCGGCTATTACCGGAAGTAATTCATTGGTAGGATGCGGAATAATGGCAAAAGGATCCAGTTGTTCTTTTTGCAGTTTCCAGGTAAGGATATGATTCAGATTTTCCAGTGCTGCCTTCGTGGGAGGAATTAGGGAGTAGGTGCCAATCAGGCAAACGCCCATGGTACCACTATTCCTGCCACAAAAATGTGCTCCCAGCACATTATCCTGTTGCCCTGAACCGGGATCCCTGCCCTGGAATATAGTGCCATCAGGAGCAATAAGATAATTATACCCGATATCTGACCAGCCTCTTTCTACGGTATGAAACAAATAGATATTCCGAACCACATTAGTATAATTGGTTAAGCTATTTGATGTAGCTGAATGGTGAACGATCACATGATTTACTTCAGTAAATAACCTGTTGTAATCAGGGGCTGGCAACCCTTGCCGCCAAACAGACTGATCAACAGTTACCGGTTCCTGGCAAATTTCATTAGCAGGTTGTTTCATCCTTTTATTGGCAGTATGGTCAATAAATCCATTTATAAAGATGAAAGCTACCTCATTTTTAAGATCGGCGCTATAAAAGGTAAAATCAGAAATAAGGGTATCAAAGACCATCAACTGGGAATATTGACCTTCATCAGCTATGTTTGGATGTAAATTAAGCTTTATTGGCAGCGTATCTTTACCTGCTATAATATAGCTGCGGTTAAAACTTTCAGATGGGGCAATTTTAAAAGCCACTGCTGAAAACTCAAACTGGTTGTTTACAAGGTAGGTCTGTGAAGGATTTATTGGGGCTTGCTGAACCAAAACCAGGTTATTTAGGTTTCGTATAGTTTGCATAGCCAATGGTTTTGATTGAGAAAGGACCTTGTTGTCAAAGAGCAGAAGTATAAAAAAAATTGTAATAATAAAGAGAATCTGACGTATACATTTTAAGTTGATTATGGCTTTCATCGTACCCTGATGGTTTTAAAAGATTGATTTAGGATCAATTTTGTTAAAAAAATTAAAAAAAATTATGTGTACCTTAAATTTGTTTTTTGAATAGTTAAATTTAAGGGCGAAATTATAAAACAAATAAGCATGAAAAAATTATTTCTCTCATTTATAATCATTGGGATCATCCCTTTGTTTTCATTTAGTAGCAGGTTAAATGCTGATCTTTTACCCACCAAATTAAGAATTACAGTTATAGATAACCTGGGCAATAAGGTAGAAGGGGCAACTGTAACATTATATGCCAATGAATTTGATTACCGCAATAATGAAAACCAGGTTTCAGCCACCCAGACTACTGACAAAAAAGGGCGTGTAACCTTTGTTGATCTTAGGCCCACATCATATTTTATCGATGCCCGTAAAGGAAATAAAAGCAATGATGGCCAGGGGGTGCAAACGCAGCCGTTGCAAAAAAGCCGGATGAATAAACTTAACGTGGTAATCATGTAAGAAAATTAAAGCCGGCCCAGGTCGGCATTTTTTTTGTTTATATTTATCATAAATCTTTACCATTCCTGAATATGTAGATTTTAACTGGCTGATGAAGAAGAACCTTTTTTATCCTGTGCTTTTTATTTTGCTGTTGATAGCCGCTGTATTTATTTATGATCCGGCTGCCGTTCCTTCACAGCCACCAACCAATTGGCTCACTTTCTATCAATTGGATTCTGTTGAATTGGCCCGATTTGTTGAGGCCCGTTCTGCTATTGGTAACAAAGAGAATCCTCAGGAAAGGTTTGATTATGAAATGATGATGCTGGTGGATCCGGTAACTGGTAAGATCCCGGATCAGATAAAGGAAAAAGAAGTGCGTTTTGCCAGGAAGTTGCCTGATCGTGATTCTGTAAACCGGACCATCAGTGCCCGCTCTACCCGATCACTGGAAGAAACTGGCTGGGAACCACGGGGACCGATCAATGTAGGAGGCAGAACCAGGGCACTGGGCATAGACATCAGGAACGAAAAGATCATTTTAGCCGGCGGTGTTTCGGGAGGTATGTGGCGGTCAGAGGATGGGGGATTAAACTGGAACAAAGTCACCAGTCCTCAAAGTATTCACAGTGTTACCTGTTTGGTTCAGGATACCCGCCCAGGCCGACAGGATACCTGGTATTATGGAACCGGTGAGTTTCAGGGCAATTCAGCCAGAGGAGGACAAGCACCTTTCAGAGGCGACGGGCTATTCAAATCAACAGATAATGGACTGACCTGGCAATTATTACCTGCCACAGGTGCCGGTGTCCAAAATAAATTTAATAGCCAGTTTCAGTATGTATGGAATATCGCGATCAATCCGGTTAATTTCAACCAGGACGAAGTATTGGTAGCGGCATACGGTGGTATCCTGCGGTCAGTGGACGGAGGTGTTAGTTGGGATGCAGTGATTGGAAAAGATTTGATCGATTCTCCCGGCGATCTCAACATGTCCCTGGGATCAGATTATACAGAAATAGCCATTTCCTCCCAGGGAGAAATGTATGCTGTTTTAAGTGAAGCAGCCAACCGAACCGGTCAATCTGCTGATCGGGGAATTTATTATTCGTCCAATGGGATCAATTGGCTGGATATCACCCCTGATCAATGGCCTCAGAACTATCAGAGGACTGTAATGGGAATTGCCCCTTCCGATCCTAATCTGGTTTATTTTATTTGCGATTCTGAACCCTACAACCTCTGGAAATTTACTAAAACGGCATTTGACGGGACAAGACTTACCGGCATCTGGCAAAATCTGAGTAACAACGTGCCCAGGTTTGGCGGCAGAACCGGGGATTATGATTCACAAGGATCCTATAACATGGTGATAAAGGTTCACCCAGAAGATGAAAACGTGGTTTTTCTGGGAGGAACTAACTTATATCGTTCTACTGATGGTTTTTCAACCAGGGCCAATACCGGCTGGATAGGAGGATATGATACCCTCAAAAACAGCACTATTTATCCGGGTCATTATGTAGATCAGCATGCCCTGGTTTTTTACCCTTCTGATCCGGATAAAATGCTGACCGGAAATGATGGAGGTGTGCAATTTACATTTAACAATATGGCTGAAAGGGTAAATTGGACCAGTCTTAACAATGGATTTATCACTTCACAGTTTTATACTGTAGCAATTGATCATTCTCAGTTAAATGATGTAGTGATTGGGGGCATGCAGGATAATGGCAGTTATCTTACCTTATCACCCGGGGCTGATTTTGACTGGCACAGGATTTTAGGCGGCGATGGTGGCTATTGTGCAGTGAGTGAAAACGCATTATTTTACTATTTTTCATTTCAAAAAGGAGAGATTTATCGCACTACCATCAATGACCGCAATAAATTATCCTCTTTTGCCCGGATAGATCCGGTAGGAGCAGGTCAAATCCAGGGCCAGGAATTTTTATTTATCAACCCCTTTGTTTTAGATCCCAATAATAACAATGTAATGTACCTGGCCGGAGGAAATCAGATCTGGCGCAACGAAAACCTTTCACAAATCCCAACCGGCTCTCAGGATCCCACTGATGTCAATTGGAAAGCTTTAAGGGAATCACGGGTGCTAAACGGATCTATCAGCGCTTTATCTGTTTCACAACAACCGGCTGATGTATTGTATTACGGCTCAAACCTGGGAGAGGTGTTTAAACTTGAGCCAGCCCGCTCAGATGATCCTGTGATTTCCAATATCACAAGTTATCAATTTCCGGATGAAGCCTATGTCTCACATATTGCAGTAGATCCGTCCAATGCAGACCGGATATTGGTAATTTTTTCCAACTACAATATTCAAAGCCTGTTTTTCAGTAAGGATGGCGGCGCTACCTATGAGCCTGTAGGAGGCAACCTGGAAGAAAACCCGGATGGTACAGGTAGTGGGCCTTCCATTCGGTGGGGACAGATAATCCCCCTTGAGAATAACCAGTGGCTCTACCTGCTGGGAACCAGCACCGGAGTATATTCCACCACCCTGTTAGAAGGGCATAATACCTTATGGGTACAGGAAGGCGCATCAGAAATAGGGAATGTGGTAGCTCCAATGCTTACCTATCGTTCATTGGATGGTACTGTGGTGGTTTCTACCCATGGTAATGGAGTTTTTACAAAGAAGTATCAAAATGTAAAACCAATAGATAAAGTGACCTCTTTCGATGCCTTCCGGTTAAGCCAGGGATATCCCAATCCGTTTTCCCGCCAGATCACCTTTCGTTATGCCATTCCTCAAAATGATGTGGTTAAAGCTACTGTTTACAATCCTTTGGGGCAGGAGGTAAGGTCTTTATTGTGGGCTTTTCAGTATGCTGGTCCTAATATAATTAGTTGGGATGGCACCAATGAAGCCGGACATCAGGTCAATAATGGGGTATATATCATTAGCCTGGAATATCAGGGAAAACAAATTTCGCAGCGGGTATTTTACAGGCAATGACAGTTTAATGGTTTCGGCCAGGATGAATTGGTCACCCCAAATATCATAATAATTCCCGATTAAGTTTTAGTCCCCCCAGAACCAAAGTCATATTTACGGTAAGAGGCAAGCTTGATTTTCAGGGATCAATCCGAAAACCTGTGGAGTAATTGAACTAAGCATATATATTGGAAAGTCTGAATAAGAAGAAGCTTATATTCATTGAAGTTATACATAAGGAAGCGTTTGAAAAAAAGGAAGCAGCCTTTCATCGGGAGCAACAATTAAAAAGTGCAAAAGGCAGAGAATTCATCAGGGCAATAGTATAGAAATGCCCAGGTAGGTTGATGATTTCATATTCACTACAAAATAGCAAATTGTATCTTTTTTCAATCTGGCTTATTACACCTGATCTTATTTATTTGAGATCAGGTGTACATTTAAAAACCCGTTTCAGTTTAGCACCGGAATTACTTTACAATCGCCGAAGCCACTTCTCTGTGAATTTTCCATTTGCCGTCATTTTTATCTTTCTTGAGAATGACCAGGAAAGTATCTTTTAATTCTACCGATTCACCCTGGTCATTGGTATAATATACAGAGCTCACACCATAGTCGTAAGCAACTGAATCAGCCACAATAATTGTTTCTTTAGGTCGCATACGTATGCTGTCATAACTGAATTGACCCATTGGTTTTTCCCGTAATCTCTTGTATTCCATCCAATCCTCACTACCGGGAGAGACACCTTCGAAATCTGGCGTTGAATATTTACTTAAATCTGCATATCGTTTTTCTTTAATAGCAAGCTGGAATTCAGATCGTGTTTCCTCAATGGCTGTTAAGGCTGTATTAACATCAAATTGGGCAGGTGTATCCGTTATTTCAGGTTTTTCAGGATTACAGGCATTTAAACATATAATTAGAAAAATGAAAAATATTTGCTTCATTGGATTAGTGGATAATTTTTAATAATATTTTTAAAAATGATTACTTTAAATTTTAGCAAACTTATATATCTAGTGAGAGTATTCCAATCCCTATTTTTAGGTATATTTATCACATCCGTGAAATCAAGTTGAGAGAAAGAGCTCTCTAAAATATTTCTTTATTAATATTAAAATGTTAATATTATATACAGAGTGATAAAATGGCACTTTGGTGATTACTCATAAATTAAATCACCATCTTTTAGTTTTGATTTGTTAAATATTAATAACAAAGGTTCCTGAATCCGGAATAAGGAGATAGATTAGCATAAGCTTTGACATACAATCAACTAATTCATATATGACACTACTGATTGTCTATTTATTAATTGCACTAAGTATTTCTTTCCTTTGCTCTCTTTTGGAAGCAGTTTTATTAAGTACATCCACTGCCTACATAGAAACATTGTATTTGCAGGGCAAATCGGTGGGTAAGTCGTTTAAAAAGCTAAAACAGGATGTAGATAAGCCTTTATCGGCTATTCTGACTTTAAATACCATTGCTCATACAATAGGCGCTGCCGGGGTAGGGGCCCAGGCAACAAAATTATATGGAGATGCCTACATTGGAATAGTATCAGCCATAATGACCTTGTTGATCCTGGTCTTATCAGAGATCATTCCCAAATCATTAGGAGCTGTCTATTGGAAGTCTTTCTCAAAGTTCACAGTCAAAACATTAAATTTTCTGATTCTGATTCTTTATCCGTTTGTGATCCTTTCCCTGGGACTTACCAAGATCATCAGACGAAATCAAAAACAAACTACAACCAGCAGAGAGGAAATAGCTGCCATGGCCAGTCTGGGGACAGAAGAAGGAGTCTTTGAAGAAGGAGAATCCAGAATTATTAATAATCTGATTAAACTCAAACAGATAAAAGTGGAAGACATTATGACTCCGCGAACAGTCATCTATTCGTTTCCCGAGGATTTAACCATTGATGAAGTATTTGAAGAAAAAAACAAATTACGGTTTTCCCGGATACCGGTATACCAGGAAAACATCGATCAGATTAATGGCTATATTTTAAAATTTGATTTGTTACAATGCAAACTGGACAATCGAACTAAAAGCAAATTGAGAGACATTAAGCGGGAAATTATGATTTTCTATGAAAAGAAATCAGTGGCAGATCTTTTGGAAAGCATGGTGGAAAAAGGTGAGCATATTGCTCTTGTCATCGATGAATATGGGGGTGTATCAGGTTTAGTGACCCTGGAAGATGTACTTGAAACTGTATTGGGCCTGGAAATAGTGGATGAATCGGATGCCAATATCAATATGCAACAACTGGCCCGGGATAAATGGAAACAACGTGCGATTAAGTTGGGGTTAATTCAATCGATAGATAGTGATATTAAACCAGATAGTAAGTAAGACTAAATAAATATTTTTCTTATACTAATGCTAGATCTGCTAATGACGTTATTGGAAAAGTGCAAATAGTCAGCTAAAGTTCAGGTAAGTTCGTCATCTCGACATTAGGAGAGATCTGTTTGAGAAGGTAGGTAGCAACAATAAGTAGTTATGCTACGGAATTACTCAGATGGTTATTGATGGTTTCTGCTTTAGAATATACATTTTACCTTACCTCATCTTTTGTCCTGGCCGGACGGGCGGTACTTTTTGCCTTGATTCAAAAAGTACCCAAAAAAATCAAGACAGAAAAAATTTCCCACACCTCTCGCGGCTATACGCTTTGGGCCATCGTAGCCTGGGCACACCAGCCTGCCAGCATTTGCTGTCGGGCCAGCGCTTCTTTTGATTTTCTAATAATCATAGTCCTCATATAAATCATGACTCAGACAAATTCAACGGCGGTCAGCGGTCGGTGGTCATCCATATCCTGATACACTATCCTCGCCATCCAAAGGCTGAACATACAGAACACTGCTTTTCTATCAGCAGCTACTTCAATAATGTACGTTTAATTATTTTTTCCATCCGGCGGCTGCCATCCAGTCTTCACTTTCCCAATCCGGCAAGGATTTCCCCCCGTCTTCAGAGATAAAAGGGTGCTTTTGCTGGAATTTCCAGGGCCCATTGAAGTCATTTATTCCCAATACCCGGGCACATAATCCGGTAATTTCTGTTCGACACCAGGTAGACCACCAATCCGCTTCCTGGTCTACCCCCAAACGGTTTACTGCACCGCCAGTAGGATGGAAGCATTTCAGGTTGGCCTCAAATGCTCTTTCCAGACTTTCTTTGACTTCCTTTTCCCTTACCTGATATTTATTATAGACATTGGCAATAATAAACACGCCATCAATATCTGAACTGTTGTGACTAAAATAATGTGGCGTAAAAAGGCCGGTTCTGGTTTGGGTTTTCAGGGTAGCATCAATAGCATTTTCCGGATAAGGCAGCTCATGATTAAACATAAAATAAATACCCATCTGGTGCATGGCTCCAGCCATCATCCGATATAAGTTTCCTGAATTCTGAGGATCCCAGTAGCAGGTTTCAGGGTCAAAATTATTGTCATGCCAGTCAAACCACACCTGTAGGGCATCCTGAGCTTTTGAATTACCCATCATTTTCCATTCAAAAGCCAGGGCGTATCCCAGATCCATATCAAGGTTTCCGGCAGACCAGGGATCGTCCCAGCCCAATGACTCTATCCAGTTAACTACCAGTTCGGACCTTTCCACTAATGGATGAAGGTATCTTAATGGGTGAGGTGGCCTTTTCCAGGCATGTACCGACCCGCTCATGCTGTCCCTTTGATCAATAAAAAGTTCGTGCATGGTATAAAACATTTCCGGATAGAGCTTGAATCCTCCGGCCGCAGCTGGAAATAAGCCATTTCCCAGTTGTTGATCGATATAGCTAAGGTCAGTCTTCTGACGGGCATAATCCAGCTGATTGAGCATGGCAAATATGGCCATTCCACCAGCTGAAATGCCGCTGCGTTTCTGGGCATAGGCAAATAAACTATTTTTAAGAGTATCAAAATTTGTCACATTAATTTCTTTTGGTTTTGCCTTGCATTGGGCTGAATCAGGAGCCATAAAGGGAGCAAAAGATAAGGCCAGGCTTCCTTTTCCCAGCTGGATAAGCAATTGTCTTCTATTCATTTTATCAATTAATTTGATTTTATGGGTGTTATCCTGAGGCCCAGTACTTCAAATTGGTTCAGGCTAACATCAAGATCTATTTTTTTTTGTTTGATTTTTTTCATTTCTGTAGATATCTGGGATGAGCCATCATGACCTTCTCCGGCTTTGTACATTTCTACCTTTACCCTGGCAGCAGACAAACCACTAATTGTCAGTTTTCCCTGATAACCAGTCCCGTCAATATCACCGGCAATGATCACTACCATTTCATTATCAGGATTGATGGCTGCCAGGCTGGAAGTCCTGTTCCTGCCAGTGCTTTTAAAGATCCGGCTATTGCCCTGGCCCAGTTTAAGTGTTACGGACATCATTTTATATAAACTGGCCGTATTTACCACATTGTCCTGGTCAAACCAGTACCTTACATCGTTTGGATCTGTTTTGTTCTGAATTTCCCATAATCCCATGGCTTCCAGGCCGTCTTTTAATCCCCCAATTAGGTGATGCGCCACCGGGGCGCAATACAAGGTGCCGGGAAGTCGTTTTTCCCGTTCATATTCTGGCACGAATGAACTTCTTACAATGACCACATCTTCAGCATTATATTGGTCAAGCAAAGATTTATAGGTCATTACAGCCTGGTGAGGGTATTCCGGATTATCAAAATCATGAAACGAGATCATGCCTAAATGGGTCCGTATAAAAGGATCTTCCAGTAGCCAGATCACCTGTTCCTTGCCTATGTTAGCTGCAGCGGGCCCACCTATCCTTAATTTGGGATAATCAGCATCTTGTACAGCCTTTATGGCAGTAGTTAACACCTTTTGATAGCCCTTTTTACGGGTATAACCGCTGTTTTCTACCAGGAACTGAGGCACCCTGTCTACTTCATTAAATAACTCCAGGTAAGAAACAGCACCTTTATAATGGTTAATGATTTTGGTAATTATATCTGCCCAGACCTGGAAATCTTTGGGAATGGTCTCTTCGTCTTCAGGCGTATTTGGGTACCTGTTCCAATGGGCATTTTTTATAGTAAGAATCACCCTCATTCCCCGGCTGCTGGCCTTTTTTACAAAATCATTTCCATAGATCCCGTTGTGCCAGTCCCAGTTGGCCGGATCAGCACAACCGTTAGTATTTTGATGGTAAGCTTGGGGATTTGAACAGGGAACCAGTTGACTAAGATCGGCCTGAGACCTGGCTAATGTAAATCCCTGCTGCCTGAGCTGGTCCCACTGCTGATCACTCAATCCACGGGGTTGGGTGGCACCAAACACATAAGGGGAACCAGTTCCGGTTGGCTCATCAAAATTAATGTTGAATTGAGCAGGTTGGGCATTTGAAAAAAAGAAACAGCCATTTAGAAAAAGAACCATAATTAATTTAGGCAGATTTAGGCTTCTGTTAATATTTTTCAATGTTGTAGTTGTTGATACTGTCATATTTTAGAATCATTTGCTGTAACTGTTGATAATAGTTTGAGATACGGTTTTGGTCAGGTGCCAATTCTTCAGGCAGATCCCTGATATTGATAAAGAAATTATCGATGAAGGTTCCGTCTTTTAAAACATTTCGATTGATGAATGCCGTACCATTGCCGACAAACAGGTTTTTGCGGTATACAACTTCCAGCGGGAGTCCATCCCAATCCCGGTGGCCCACCACACAAATGGTAGAAGGTCCGGCAATAATGATGTTATCCTCCACCAGGGCTTGTTTTACCTGGCTAACCAGGGCAATGGATCCAACCCCATCCGAAACAATATTACTGGCATCATTATAGGATATGTTATGCCTGATAATATTATTATGTTCTGTGCCATTATGACCAAAAAGCATATAGCCAGCTCCTTCATTGGAATGACTGTAGTTATACTGGATGGTACAATTGGTTGTATGATTATCCAATGAAAAAGGGGCGCCATCTTTATCCTGAGCCGCCTTACAATGATGACCAATATTATGTTGAATGATACAACTATCAGAATCGTAAAACCACATGCCATTTGAAACTGATGTAAGCCCGGTCCGGTAAACTTCATTGTATTCCATCACGGCACCTTTGCATTGTCGTATAATGGCACCGTCACGAACAATATCATGAATGGTATTATGATTAATATTCACACCCAAAATGGGGTATCGATCCTCATCTTCTTTTTCAGGATCTTTATTGACTTTATAGTCACTGCCAATACTGATACCACAACTTCCCAGGTCATGTATGATGCAATTTTCAATAGTGATGCCATTCCACCAGGTAGGCTCCTTTCCCATTTCTACCTGAAATACTATTCCTCCACGGGTCTTAGGAGTATTGGTATGTTCAAAAGCCTCGTCAAATACATCATGCACATCCAGATGGGAAAGGGTGATATTTTTTAGCTCTCCCGCATTTTCTGCTTTCAATAATAATCCGTATTGGCCATCAGAATTGGTTACTTCCAGGTTTTGCAGCACAATATGGGCCGGATTCAGCATGTAAATGGCCGCATTGGTATTGAGGCCTTTGATCCATGGTTTGTCTGTACCTCCATAAGAACTGAGTAAAATGGTTTTATTCTCAGTTCCCTGTATATTTTTCCAGCTAATATTTCCTTCAAAAGTTTGACCGGCTTTAAAAAAGATGGCATCACCTGGTTTGAATGAATGAATGGAGAGGTTGTTCAGCGTTTTCCAGGCTGTCGCTTCAGTCCTGCCGGAAGAAGCATCATTTCCTGTTTGGTTGTTCAGATAATAATTGTCAGCTAAGGCCTTGAAACCCAACAATAAAATAAATAATGTTATTTTAAATAATTTCATTAATATATTTTAAGTTCATCGTTCTGATAAAAAGTAGTTACTGAACGTGGTGGCGCATTATAGATCAAGGATTGATTTTTCAACCTGTAGCTTCCAGCTTCTGCATATTTTTCCTGGTCTGAAGTATAAAAGGCTGAAAAACTTTTTCCATCAATCCCTTTTATTTTTACCGGTATTTTCCTGGCCTCACTCGTATTATTAATTACCAAGAAAGCATTGGGATGGCTGGTTTGACCCTGGCCAAAAGCTATCAGTTTTATTTGTGGGTCGTTGGATAAAACCCGAACCACTGACATGCCCGGTTGGCCGGCCCGGGATATTTGTTTGTAAAAGTAATAGCCAGGCATAATTTCATACCTGCCATCTTTATGAACCTTAATGGCGGTTCCGGGGTTAGGATCTCCGCCAACCCAATCTCCTTCCACCTGAAGAACGGCCCAGGGAATTACGGCATTCACCCCCACATCATAAATATCGTAATAATACTGATCGATAAACTCCACATCCATTTTACTCCAACTCTTGGAGGTCACCCAACTGGGCAAATACCGTCCGGTTTTATATTGGATATCTACCCATCTTAATAATTGCACACCCGAAGGAATAGCGCTGTAAAAACTATGACTGGTGATCAGATCCATGTTCTTAAAAGCATTTTCTACATCCAGCCCGATTTCAGCAGCAAAGCCATATATGGCAAAATATTTCCAGTTGGTGGTTTCTCCCGGACTAAGCCCAATTTCTGGAACCCCAAAATGGGTCATCATACCAGGCAAAAACCGGAGAAATTCCACCACCTGCTCTTTAGGCCAGTACAGGTTGTAGTCATGATCCGGTGTTCCGGCAGTAGAACCATCCACCGGCCATCTGTTTTTTGCTTCTCCTTCATTATGGAGCGACAGGTATTTTACCGGGAACTGCTGGTCTTCCTTGAGAAATTTTATCCAGGAGATCATGTATTCTCCTAATTCATATTTCATAGAAGGATCCAGGTCACGTCCACGAACGAACCGTTGCTGGGTCATCCAGCCCGGTGGACCATAAAGGGTGGTAATGATCTTTAGGTCCTGACCTCTTTGCCGGGTTCTCTCCAGACCTTGTTTCACAAAAAAGCGCATGTTTTCCGTGGTGGTTTTATGGTCAAATCCGGTGGGGTTGATCTGGTAAGGGTTATCATTATCATTAACCGGTTCATGAAACGGATCCAGGAACATTTTTATAATACCAGGTTTTAAGCCATCTTCGCCAAAGATCAGGTCCAGAATTTCTTGTTTCTGGGTTTCATTCAAATAGCTAAATCCACCATAATCCTGGGGATTGGCTGCATAATCCCGTGGTTGAGCTGCTTCCACATAGTTAACCCCAAAGCCATGCCAGGGATGGAGCGAATCAGCAAAATTGACTTCTGTATAGATCAGATCCTGGGCAGAGGCCTGATAGACCATATCCAACCCCAAATTGATCCATATAAAATAAGCGAATATTCTGGTATGCATAGATTTAATCATTTAGCATTGGGTTCAAAGTAATTAAATATTTGGCAGAAAGAAGGTTAAATAAATGTTAAATTGTCTTAAATATAGGTTAAAAAATTTTTATAATGTAAAAATTAAGTATAATTATGCCGGTAATTCCGACTGTCTGAATAATAATTTAAGTTCCGGCTTAGGAATGTATAGACCAATATGGAAGTCCTGGAAAGAAAAAGCATCAAAAAGGGCAGAAGTGAATATTGAGCTTCAGGCAGTTTATACCATCGCCATATTGGAGATTGTATTTAATGAAGATAAGATTGAGTCCGAAAAAATGTTTTGATGTCAATTATCTGAAATAGATACTTGCAAAATATTTATGATAAAGTTACCTTTATTTTACCTGGAAATGCCAAAAATACAGAAAGGAACTATAGGAACTCAATACTCAATTTGAGATTTGGTTATTTATAAGCAGGAATCTTAACAAACTGGACAGAGCTGTGGATAAACTGAGGGAAGGTATTTTTGACCGCTTACTTGAAATAGCTGAAATTGCCTGGTTTTCTGCTAAAGAAGCTGAAAAATATGAAGATAACTTAAAATCATTCCGGGATTTAAAAAATTCAATTGATATTTCCCGAAGAGGAAACTGTATCCACAGGAAATATTGCAAAACTTATGCTAAGGGAAGGAAAGTCATAGGAAAAGGACTCAAAATATACAGGATTAAGTATTCCAGGAAATTCGAGATATTAATTTAAGCAAATAAATCCTTCTGCAATGATTTATTTTATTTAGTGATTCTATCGTAATCAACATGCAGACATATCATTCTGGGGAAGCTTTACATATCTCACATTAAACATTTAGCATAATGAAAGTATACTATCGCTTCATTTTATTTTTACTTTATTTATGTTCATGCCAGCCACCTGAAAAAAAGGTAGTGATCTATGGAAAAGTAACTGGCGAAATACCTGCACAAATAGCATATACAAATCCGATCAACGGTGTTTGTAATTGGCAATTCACTAAAAATGTGGAAATTGATTCTTCTGGCAGTTTCAGCCTGGAGTTAGGCCTTGAGAAGGCTTCCTTCATTAAATTTAAAGCATCTGATCACAAAAATGGCACATTGATCGCCGAACCGGGAAAGACTTACCATATCTTGTTTGACCTGGACCAGGATGAAGGTTATTTTTCAGTTTCTGGTAATAATAAAAAATTGCACCTAATCTATAATGATCTTCCTGATCCAGAAGATATTCAGGTTGAATCGATAAAATATATAAGGGATACAGTGGCTAAAAATATAAAAGTAACAATCGAAAAGGAAATGCAGGATCAACTTACTGTATTTGAAAATCTGTATGGAGATCATAAAATAACGGAAGCTGTTTATAATCTATTAACAATTGATAGGAAGTGCTACTATGGGGCTGCTATCTCCACTACAATGTGGATAAAATACATGCAGGGTAAACGCGGAAGGGGGCTGCAATTCACCCAGGAATTTGATGATTTATGGTACGAGATCCACCACTCAAACCTGATCGACCATCCGGAGTTGAATAAATCTCCATGGTTCAATTATTACGCAAAAAGTTATATATACTTTCGGCAATATCAGGACGGTACCTTCATGACAGGAGAAGGTGATGAAACTCCTTATACTTTCCATACAGACAATGCCAAAAAATACCTGCCAGCGGGAATAATAGAAGATTACCTGTCCCATTACCTGCATATGATAAGTATCCAGAAAAGTTATGAGAAAGAATTGATAAGTCTTTACAACGATTTTTCATCACAATATTTGGAAAGTGCCTACCTCCCTTACATTTCTCCTAACATTGAGGAAATCGTGGAATTCTACCAGGTAGCTGCTTCGGGTTTTAAGGAAAATGTAAAATTCATAGAAGGTTATCAGGATATCACCACCCTTTCTGAGGCAGTAAGTAAAATGGATAAAGGGAATATTTACATTGACGTATG
>JBPRGG010000133.1:0-24555 GCA_051418075.1 Candidatus Cyclobacteriaceae bacterium M3_2C_046
GCAGGGCTACCTGAATGAATATTGCTACAGGTTTAACCGCAACAGGCAAAAACCGATGATCTTTCATTTAATGGTGGTCAGGATGCTGGCTACGCCGCCGGCGCCCTATAAATTACTTCATAATACTTAGATGGATAATTATAAATAGTTAAGAACAATTTTGGTCAGTTAAATTGATTCATGTTCAAATCAAACAAGATAAGCTGCCTTAATTCTTATTCAATCATTTCAAGTGCTTCAAACAAAGAGCAAACCAGATCAGTCACACCATTCCAATATACCCATCACTAAATCATCATTTAAATTGACGACTATTTACTTTGCCACTATAGATGATAACAGCATTTTTACTATTTTTGGCCCTTTATTAAAATCTAATAAAACATCCAATGATCCTATTCTACAAATCAACCCAGGCCGCTTATTTCGCTGTAAAAATAACCAAAGTATTGAATGAAGATAATACCAATAAACTCAGATGGTTGTTTGCAGGAGCAGAACTGATCAAAAATGATCGTATTGAAGGTCTTTTTATTGGACCCAGGGTAGAAATGATCACCCCCTGGAGTACCAATGCTGTAGAGATTACTCAAAATATGGGTATAGATGGCATAGAAAGGACAGAAGCGTTTCTGGCCGCTGATTCTGAGCAAACCAGTTATGACCCTATGTTGAAAAAACTTTATAGGGGCCTTGATCAGGACATCCTGACCATTAATAAAAAACCGGAACCTACTATTTACATTGATGATATTCAGCAATATAATGAACAGGAAGGATTGGCCCTAAGCCAGGAGGAAATAGCATACCTTAATCAGGTAAGTCAAACTATTGGTCGTAAACTAACTGATAGCGAAGTATTTGGATTTAGCCAGGTAAATTCTGAACATTGTCGTCATAAAATATTTAATGGTAGTTTTATAATTGACGGGGAAGAAAAGGACCATTCCTTGTTTGAATTGATAAAAAGAACTTCACAAGCCCATCCAGGTAATCTGGTATCGGCCTATAAAGATAATGTGGCATTCATTAAGGGCCCTGTAGCCCGACAGTTTGCTCCCAAACATCCGGATAAACCATCCTTTTTTGAATTGAAAGATGCTGAAACTGTTCTTTCACTAAAGGCAGAAACTCACAACTTCCCTACTACTGTAGAACCTTTTAATGGCGCCTCTACTGGTACAGGTGGAGAAATAAGGGACCGGATGGCTGGGGGCAAAGCTGGCATACCATTAGCTGGCACAGCCGTATATATGACCTCCTACCCCCGGCTTGAAGATGGCAGGCCCTGGGAAAGCAATTCTCCTGCCCGTAAATGGCTGTATCATACACCAGATGATATTTTGATCAAAGCCTCCAATGGTGCCAGTGACTTTGGCAATAAATTCGGACAACCACTGATCTGTGGCAGTTTACTTACCTTCGAATACCAGGGTCAATTAAAAAAATATGGTTTTGACAAGGTAATCATGCTGGCAGGCGGGGTAGGATATGCTAAAAAGAAAGATAGTTTGAAAGACATTCCTGAAAAAGGGGATAAAATCATTGTAATGGGTGGTGATAATTACCGAATTGGAATGGGGGGTGGGGCTGTTTCTTCGGTGGCCACCGGTGAGTATGGCAACATGATTGAACTGAATGCGGTACAACGGGCCAATCCGGAGATGCAAAAAAGAGTTGCCAATGCTATCCGGGCCCTGGCTGAACAAGATCATAATCCCATCATATCCATCCACGACCATGGAGCCGGAGGTCATTTGAACTGTTTGTCAGAGTTAGTAGAAGATAAAGGAGGCGCTATAACCATTGATCAACTTCCTTTGGGTGATCCCACTTTATCAGCCAAGGAGATCATAGGAAACGAATCACAGGAACGCATGGGTCTGGTCATGAAAAAGGTGGACCTGGACCTTTTGCGGAAAATCGCTGAAAGAGAACGTGCCCCTTTATATGTAGTCGGTGAAATTACTGACGATATGAATTTCCAGTTCAAGTCCAAAGAAAAGCCCTATCCCATTGACCTGAAGCTGGAATACCTGTTTGGCAAACCACCCAAAACCATTTTAAGGGATCAAACCTCCTCTGCTGACTTTGATGCTGTAAAATACGACACTCCTGAAATCACAGCCTACCTGGAAAATGTGCTGCAAATAGAAGCCGTTGCCTGTAAAGACTGGCTAACCAATAAGGTAGATCGTTGCGTAACCGGAAAGGTAGCCAGTCAACAAACTGCCGGAACTGTTCAGTTACCCTTAAATAATGTAGCGGTAGTAGCTCTTGATTTTAATAGCCTGAAGGGCATTGCTACCGCCATTGGACATGCCCCGGTTCCTGGCCTGATAGACCCTGCCGCCGGCTCAGTGCTTGCTATTGCAGAATCATTGACTAACCTGGTCTGGGCCCCCTTAGTTAATGGATTAGATCAGGTTTCGCTTTCCGCCAACTGGATGTGGCCGGCCAAAAATCAGGGAGAAAACGCCCGCTTATATCAGGCTGTGGAATCTGCCAGTGAATTTGCCATTAAATTGGGTGTGAATATACCTACCGGTAAGGACTCCTTGTCCATGACCCAGAAATATCCGGACGGACAGGTAGTTTTTTCTCCTGGTACTGTCATTATTTCAGCAATGGGTGAAGTAAGCCAGGTAAATCAAACAGTGTCCCCGCCTATACAGCCAGAAATGGACTCTGAAATGATCTATATTGATTTCTCCTCTGATTCATTAAAGCTGGGGGGAAGCAGTCTGGCCCAGGTGCTTAGTGCGATTGGTAATGAAACACCCACTGTAAAGGACCCAGCCTATTTTAAACAAGCTTTTACAGCAGTACAGGAGCTTATTCAAAACAATTTAGTCCTGGCCGGGCATGATATTTCAGCTGGGGGCTTACTGGTTTGCCTGTTAGAAATGCTATTTGGCAGTAATGAAACTGGTTTAAATATTGATCTTTCCCAAGTCTCTGCCAAAGACCCGGTGGCATTATTTTTCAGCGAAAACCCAGGTGTTATCTTACAGGTTAAACAGTCTGATCAGGTGAAGAATTTACTGAAAAAATATAATTTGAAATTTCATGAAATAGGTAAAATCACTTCAACCAGAAGCTTGAGCATTCAAACATCCAACCATCAATTTGAATTTGAAATAAATCGGCTACGGGATATCTGGTTTAAAACTTCCTACTTGCTGGATCAGAAGCAAACAAAGGTTTCACTGGCTCAGGAGAGGTTCAATAATTACAAGCATCAGGCACTTACATATACTTTTAAACCGGAATTTGGCGGTAGGTATGAAAAATATCAAATTGACCCTGATCGTACACAATCCAGTGGTTTAAAAGCTGCTATTATCAGGGAAAAAGGCATAAACGGGGACAGAGAGATGGCTTATATGCTCTATTTGGCCGGTTTTGATGTAAAAGATGTGCATATGACTGACCTGATCAGTGGACGGGAAACGCTTGAGGATATACAATTCATCGTCTTTACCGGAGGTTTTTCCAATTCTGATGTACTGGGTTCGGCTAAAGGTTGGGCCGGTGCTTTTCTTTATAATGAGCAGGCCAAAAAATCACTGGATCAATTTTACCAAAGACAAGACACTTTAAGCCTGGGCGTGTGTAATGGTTGTCAACTTATGGCTGAATTAGGACTGATTTATCCGGAACAGGAAGAGCATCCTAAAATGAAACACAATGATTCAGGAAAATTTGAATGTGCATTTGTAAATGTAGATATTCCTGAGAATCAGTCTGTATTATTAAAATCGCTGGGTGGTACCAGGCTAGGTATTTGGGTAGCCCATGGTGAAGGTAAATTTTCTCTGCCATTACCGGAAGATCAGTATCAGATTCCTATGAAATATAGTTTTGATAAATATCCTGGTAATCCCAACAATTCTCCTTTTGCCACAGCTGCAATTTGTAGCCAGGATGGCCGTCATTTGGCTATGATGCCTCATTTAGAGCGATCATTTTTACCCTGGCAATGGGCTCATTATCCCACAAACAGGTCTAATGATGAGGTATCTCCCTGGATTGAAGCATTTGTAAATGCCCGGGAATGGCTTAAAAAAGTTAACTCTAAGTAAATGATTGATAACTTTTAGGGGGTTAATTTTTTTTAATAATAAAGCCTAAATTTTTTACCATGGACAAATACAAACTTCTAGCTGCAGAAATGAATGGTTTTAGGTATGCTGATTACTATAATCATTTGGGAAACCTGCATTTTGACACGATCTTACCAAATGAAGTAAAAAGGCTGGAAAAAGCAGCGCAGGAAAATTGGTCTGATGATCAAATAAGCAGGGAGTTGAAACTGGATCGTGAAGTAGCCAGGAAGAAACTCAGAAAATATAAGCTGGCTAAAAAGTTGATTGAAAGTCCGGGTCTGGCTGAATTTCTACGGAGGAGCTTGCGGGAAACTTTAAAGACCTGTGCCTCTATCTCTGAAGAAGAACAGGAACAAATGGTAGAAAATATCTGTCAAAGGATGACAGACCTGGGCTTTATGCTGGAAAGACGAAACCAGCAATTACATGAACTCACACCCGACCTTTTAGGAACCACAAAGAAATATAATTAGGTGAGACTTTCTATAATGACATTAGACCATATAAAGATATATCCTTAATTTAGCAGCTATGAAAATTGAAATTCAAACCAGATTTATAGAATTCAATACTAAGGGTAATACCCACATTATTGATCTCACTGATAAGATCCGGAAAGAACTGCACCAATCCGGATTCAATGAAGGGAATGTTACTGTATTTGGCATTGGATCAACCACAGGAATTTCTACTGTGGAATTTGAGCCAGGCCTGGTTCAACATGACATAAATGACATGTTTCAAAAAATTGCCCCTTATGGGGTATCCTATGAACATAACAACACCTGGAATGATGATAACGGAGCCTCTCACTTACGCTCTACATTAATGGGGAGTTCTCTTAATGTCCCCTTTACATCGGGTGAATTAATCCTGGGAACCTGGCAACAGATCATTTTCATTGATTTTGATACCCGCCCCCGATCACGAAAAGTAGTAGTCCAGTTTATTGGCTCGAAAAATGATCAGGGTTAATAATCATTTTTATAGTTGTTACGCGACTATGCACTTATTGATTATAAGCCATTTATATCGCTTTAGGCCCCTCCTATCAAGTACCAGTTTTTCCAATCATGTACGTTATTAATGATAAGAAAGACTGTTCAGCTTGCTTAGGTTGTACGTTTCAATTAGTGTCATTAGTAATCTACCATTTCACACAAAAAAAAACACTTAGAACGGATGACCGACGACGGCTGACCGCTGCTGAAAAATTAATTAAATTAACGGCTGATATCATTTTCATAGTATCAGAGAATTACGAATGGAAAAGCATATGAAGCAATAAAAAGCGGGTAGGCCCGACAGACAATACAGGTGCAACGGAGTGCCAGGCTACGATGGCCCCAGACGAAAAGGGCGCGGCAGGTGCGGGCATTTTTTTCTGTCCTGATTTTTTTTGCCTGCTTTTTTTTATCAATTACCTACATTTAGACAAATGTTTCTTGCCTCTGCCTTAACAAGCAAGTGTTTCTTATGAGAGAAAAAAAGCAGGTCCCCTCCGGACAGGACAAAAGATCGAGTAAAGTAGAATTTCAATTAAGATGCAGTCAACAAACATAACCTTATAACCCCTCCTGGGTTATGAATATGAAATCAGATTTAAACTAAAAAGCAATTGAACTATGGCAGATGATAAAGAAAAAAAGAAAGTGGAAACTCCTGATCCCCCGCAAAGGAAAGAACCAGTACCTGATAAACACAATGTGGAGGGAAAAGAAAAAGACCAAAATGACCAGTCATCCGACAAAGATGATTGATCAAAACACCTTTTACATAAGCTAAAAAAGAGGTTTCTCAGAACAGGACAAATGGAGAAGTATTTTGATTTATTTTTCAGGAAAATTGTTTACAAACCTGTTCTCTTCCTCTAAATTCAAGAATTCAACCCTTCTTTGCATTAAAATTTGCCTCCCTGTTACCGAACCAAAAATCTAACCTTTTCGTTTTAGCATAAGATAAATTAAATAAGTTAAGATTTAGATAAATTACTATATTTTATTTAATTTTAGCTCGTTATTAGAATTGAAATTGTTAAACCATTAAAATAAATAAAAAATGCATACATTATTCGCATTTATCGGAGGAATAGGAGGATGGGAAGTTCTGCTTATCCTGTTAGTTGTTTTGATCTTTTTTGGCGCTAAAAGAATTCCTGAATTAGCCCGGGGATTAGGTAAGGGTATGAGAGAATTTAAAGATGCTACCACCGGCATTAAGAAAGATCTTGAAGAAGGAATTAATACTGATAAATAAAACAAGATAAGACAGGATATTATGGTTGATTACCATGATATCCTTTTTTGCTTTTGCTCCCTCCCACCCTGCTGACCAGGGAAAGAATCAAATGAACATCTTCCTGACCAATCAAAGCTAACCTTTCCAGTATCCTGTAATATAGATTTGGGTTTTTATCTATTTTATACTCTTGTAACAACTTTTTTACTTCCTGATCCATTACCCGCCACTCAGCCGCATGAGCTACCTCCTGACGCTGTGTGAGATCTAACTTGGCTTTGGCTAATTCATAAGCATACAACATTACAGCCTGGGACAGATTTAATGAAGGGAAAGGAGCTGCTAATGGAATAGAAGTGACTATATGACAAAGTCTTAACTCCTGATTGGTCAAGCCGGATTCCTCCCGGCCAAACACCAGACCCACCTGATTAATAGCAGTTCCTTTCTGTCTGAGTAATTCCCCCAGTTGGTCTGCCTTAAAATAATTCAATTTTGTGGATCTCTTTTTAGCTGTGGTTCCTATTACAAAATCCAGGTCGGCTACAGCTGTTGAAAGATCATCAAATACATCTGCCTGATCCAGGATATCTGCTGATCCGTGAGCTACCCAACGGGCTTTGCCCTGACTAAATTCTGCCGGGCCAACCAATCTTAAAGAAGTGAATCCCATAGTTTTAATAGCCCTGGCGCTGGCTCCAATATTTTCCGGTACCGCCGGTTCTACCAAAATAAAATGCAACATAAATAATTGTTAAATTATACGTTCCTCCAACTTTTGTTTCCAGTCAGAGAAACCATCTTTGAGGTGTGAATTGATTTTTTGATGATTGATTACACTGAATACCAAGTCAGTATCCTGGTGATGTAACCGATAAGCATTTTTATAGGATTCCCTCCCAGCCAGCCGGATCGAATTGATGATTTGTTCTACCCGTTTGTAACACTGGTAAAGATTTTTACCTTCTTTCTCCAGGCTCCAGATATAGGTAGCATGCGAGTTGAGCAATTCCCAGCAATAATGATACATTTGTTCCCCCTCCAGCAAAAATAAAAAACCAAAATGAGGGGAAAGGGTAAATCTTAATTTCTCCCGGGTTGATTGCATTTTCCCAGCCAGGTACTCCAGCTGATGCCTGTTTCGTACATTTTTATGCGTCAGTAAAAATTTCAAAATATCATCTTCAGACTGATTGAAAATATTGCCTTCGTTTTCCTGATCATTAAATTCATCAAATACCTCATCCGAATTAAACAAGCTTTTATCCGGATCCTTGATTTCCACTTTTTTGGTCAATTGGATGGTACGCATGAACTTTACACTTTCCACCAGATCGTCATTTATTGCTTCAATCTCTTTTGAATAAGCTTCCTGTTCCAAAATCTCATCACCCTTAACTACCAGATTTATCTTTACCTTGAAATTCCTTTTCTTCAGGGCTTTGATAAAGAAGCCCTTGATGAATTCATATTCCGGTATGATATGCGCATTTTCAATATGAAAAGTCACTTCTTTGCCTATCTCAAAAATACTCTTTTCGAAGGCTATAATTCCGGATAAAAAAACTGAATGATTAAAGGGTATTGAATAATACTTTTCAATATGTATCAACTCATTTTTTACCGGATTAACAGTGGAATTACTTTCCGGGTCGGTCCATTCAGGTTCTGTAAATTGGCCGGAAGCGGTTGAATCCTGATCATATGATTTACCCGAAATATGCCTGTTTGGTTCCTGGGCATAAGATCTTCCAGAAATATGCTTTATATAATAATTGATGGATTGAACCAGAATATCCGGCGCTCTTAAATGCTCAAAATCAAGCCGCCGAATCTGTTTTTTTGCTTTTTGCTCGAAAAAGGAAATCAACTCTTCTCCCCTGGAAAAAAAATCCTCTACCTCCACCTTTAAGGTTTGATGGCTGTCAAAACTTTTCTGTTTTAGCTTCCAATAAACCGGTTTTTGTAAGTATTCTTTAAGGTCCGGCAGATTGGTATCTTCTAGCTTCAGGCAATCCGTATCATTAAAATAAATATGATCTTTATACAGTCTGATATAAATATGCTTAGCCATCAGCTATTAATCTGGTCATAACAGGATATACTCATTTATACAAATATAAAAAAACAGTTTCTATTGTGCACCCAACAAACAGGCTCTTCTAAAGTTTAATTAGATAGCATTAACCACTATTTTTTAACATAAACACGAATATTTTTTAAACTTATGGAAGCAGAAATTATAGAAAAACCATATTCCAAACCAGCAGAGGCACCTACTTTCTGGCTTATTTTAGTTGGGGACAGTCCTTTAAAGATTGTAATAATATAGCATTTTACTCCCTTGGGTTTTCCCAGCTATTGCATACTTTGGATATGCGGGATTATCAGGAAAATGTCTTTGTGAACCAGGTAACCCGAAACAAATATGTCTGGATGGCCATAGTTTTTTGTGCCGTGATTTTAATTTTAACCTATTTTATTCCGGGCTTAAGATCCTTGTTATCTATTCAGGAACTGGATATGCGTATCTGGGGATTAATTGCAGTAGCAAGTATACTTCCGGTAACGATCATTCAATTGATCAAAGGTGTTATAAAATTTTAATCAGCATATGGAGCTGATAAAAGCTGGTAATTACAGGTTGGGCCAAATGCTCAACCTGTGATTTTAGTATAACTGGCATGTACCTGACAGGCTTATCATGAATTTTAAAAAGTTGAATTAGTTAGTTAAAAAATTTATCATTGACAAAACCTGATTAAAATATATTCTGTTCTTTAAGAAACTATTGATTATGTATAATTTATTGAATGACTGTGATTTATGTTTGAAAAAAAATTTACAATTTATTTAAAGATATCAGGAATAATACTGATCATTCCTTTATTTTTCTCAGCCAATTTGCCTACGGATAATGATTTCCAAAAAGAGCGTCAGCAAATGGTGAATCAGCAGATCAAAGGTCGTGGAATTTACCAGGAAAAAATACTGAATGCGATGCTTCAGGTGCCTAGACACCAGTTTGTGCCGGACCAATTTATAAATCAGGCTTATGAAGACAGACCTTTGTCGATCGGACATGGACAGACCATTTCGCAACCTTATATTGTAGCCTTAATGACCAAAGTGTTACAACCTGAACCTGAAGACAAAGTGCTGGAAGTGGGAACCGGATCGGGATACCAGGCAGCTATACTTTCCCAATTGGTAGATCAGGTATATTCTGTGGAAATTATTGAGCCATTGGCTAAAAATGCTAAAGAAGTTGTTAATCAACTTAATTTAAAAAATGTGATTATCCGGCAAGGTGATGGCTACAGGGGATGGCCTGAGAAAGCTCCTTTTGATGCCATAATCGTTACCTGTTCTCCTTCTCATATTCCTCAACCTTTAATTGAACAGTTAAAAGAAGGCGGAAAAATGGTAATTCCGGTGGGAGATTCATCATTTACGCAGGAATTGGTATTATTGTCCAAACAAAATGGAAAAATAAAAAGACAGGAAATCATTCCGGTGAGATTTGTACCTATGAATGATAGTAAGGGAGAAAGATATTAAAAATGTAAGATCATCATCAAAAAATTAAGATCAGGAACTCCGGATTATAGAATCAATTAAAAAATAATCTTACGCTATCCAGAAAAAATAGCCCCTAACCTCCCTCAATACCTTTAAGCCAGAACCCTGAAAAAAGTATCTCTAAAAAAATCAACTTGTTACATTCAGAAAAAATAGCTCTAACTTTTGATAATAATTATTCCAAAACAATGCCAAAACTACAAAAGCCATTTATAAGGCGAAAAAGAAGAGGTTATGCCTAAAAATGGGGAATAAATTCCCCAACCTATCAATAAAATACCCCAAAACTGATAAACAAGCTAAAAAAGTCATCATTCTGAACTTTTAGGTGTGGAATTAGCGCTAAAATTTATTTACCTTCCTTGCCCATCTTTCCAAATTATTGTTCTTTTCCATTATTATTAAAGAAAAACATAACTTATTCTTTCTCCATTTTAAATATGATCCGTATTTCAAAGAATCACTTCATTCCCATAAAGGGCATTATAAACCTTGTGCAAGTTCGTCTTTAACAGTAAATACCCTTTTAAAAAATAGGTTATGACGTTCAAAGCGCCTTGGATCATCAGCCAATCGTCTGAAAGCAATATAGCTTTTAATGCATAATACAGGTTATATATTAATGAACGTCAAAGGGCAGTTTGGCAAAACTACAAGCATTTGTCCTTTCTTTAAGCTGAGAAAAGGGCCCGTACTGGGGAGAATTCTCCACACTGGTTAGGCTAATCCATGATACCAGGCAAATTGATGATCAGGTCAATAGACACCTCCTGTTTCCGGAGAAAAAAGAATATAGAGTGACGCTATTCTTTGACAGACGGCCGTCGACGGCAGGCATTCATTTTATAATTCCCAACTTCCTTCTCAATCATGGTTTCACTTTCTTTCTAAACCAATTTTCAAACCGCTTAAACCAATTATCACCTCCGGATATGTCTTCCTCTCCTAAAGCATAACCCACCGGCTGCAACACATTCACATTATCGAATATCACCTTGAGAATCCCAAGTATGGGAATCGCCATAATCATACCGGCTGTTCCCCAAACAGCACCTCCCAAGACCACACCTACAATAGTTAATACCGGATTCAAGTCTACCTTATGCCCCACTACAAAAGGCTCAAGCATATAGCTTTCAATGAATTGAACAATTGAAAAAACAATTACCACCCCAATCACTGCTCCAATTCCTCCCGACGTAAAAAAAGCCATTGCAATGGCCAGCCCGCCTCCTATAACATTTCCAATATAAGGAATCAATGACAATAAGGCAGCGATCATTGAAACAAAAATGGCATGTTTAATTCCTACAATAGAAAGTCCAATAGAATACAAAGCAGCTAAAAAAACAATCAGAATAAATCGGCCCAACAGATATTGCTGAGAAACCTGACTGGTCTGTCTGATCACTTTATCAGCCTGCTCCTTATGTTGATCCGGCACCATTTTAAGAATAGCCTTTTTGAACTTACTGCGATACAACATGAAAAAGAAAATGTAAACAAATACCAGCAGCATATTCCCCATAAATTTAAATACCTTCATCAAAGCCGATCCAATGCCTAACGAGCTCTGATTATTGAAATTTTGGGACTTTTCAGTATTTGAAGAGGGACTACTTGAATTTTGATTACCGGGCAAATTTTCTTGAATCTTACGTTCTTGTTCCGACTCCGATATGCCAAAATTCTCCGACACATATTGTTGGAACTTTTCAATTTTAGGCTTTACTTTTTGTTTTAGCTGAGGCCAATCTTCTGCAATGCGGTCAATTTCACTTCCTACCAGGAAAAAAACACCTATAACAAACGCCAGGATGATCAGGTCTGACAATAAAACAGACCAGCCCCGGGCTAATCCCCATTGCTCAAACTTTTGTGAAACCGGCAGCATTAACATCGCCAGCAAAGTAGCAATTGTAAAAGGAATTAAAAAACCCTTTGCTTTAGCCAGCCCCAAAAACAAAAAATAAAAACCAACTACAATTAAGGTACTGAACAGGATGATCTGTCTTACCTTTTTATTCATAATTTAACATTTTAATTTACCTGACGATGCCCATTTCTCTGATGGAACCATCTGATTGATGCACCACTATCTGACCTGGCTTTTCTACCCAGTTCATTTTTTCCAATGCACTGATGATTTCCTCTTCAGTGGGAAGGATCAGGATCATTTGATCATTTAGATTGGTTTTCCAACCTGTATAGGTCGGTGTAATATGATATGTTCGAATATTCATAGTTAAAAAAATTAAATAAAAAGTTGAAAAAATTTCTCGAACAATATATTAACAGCTAAATCTATAAGTTGTTTCAACATTAATAATTGGCAGCATATATAAACTACTTTGGAAAATGCTAATGTTTCTTTTCAGGCATGGTGCCAAAAACATAATCCCATAAAGGGGATGACACCCCATAAGCCCTGTGTGATTGTTTAAAATGATGGATATTATGATGTATCCAGAGCGTTTTCAGTATGTTTTTGGGAGGTGAAAATGCATGAATTGAATAGTGAATGAACAAATAGATGGAATAACCTATATAAAATCCAGGGGCAAATCCAAAAGCATAAGGGCCTACAATTATAAGGAATAACAAAAACAAAACAACAGCCAGAATCACACTGATAATAGGTGGCATGGCCTGTCGTTGTTTATCGTTAGGGTATTCATGATGAATACCATGAATGGTATATTGCAGCTTTTTCCTTGATTCTGAAGAAGGTGCTAAATGATAAAGATATCTGTGCAGGATGTACTCAGCCAGTGTAAACAAAACAAGACCGATCAGAAAGGTGTAACTGAGGGTAGCATAATCAATAAAACCATGATAAATACCATAGATCATTAACCCTATAGCACTTCCTGCCAATACCGTAATGGGAATGGCAATATGCGTACGAGTAAGCTTTTCCAGAATCGGATTATTAAAAAGTTTTCCCGATCCTTTGGTTTTAACCCCTGTTTTTTCGGTGTTCTTCATAGCTGCAAAAATAGAAAATCAAAAATAATCTATGTTTTTAATATAATCAGATTTTAACCTAATTAATTACCTGTGAAGCTAAATTTTTTTATCCATTTAACGGAATTCCAAAATTAAGGTTAAAATTAATACATGTATTTATTTTTTTAAGGAATTATTATAATTAACTGTATACATACATGCTAGCTATAAAATGATGGCCATAAGATAAAATATAAACCTTTCACCAGGGTTGCTGTTAAATTTTAATATAGATCTTTTGTGATTTTTTAAACCTTAATATTTTTTATTATGAGCAAATCAGTTGGTGACTATTTACTTAACAGAATCTCGGAATGGGGCATAGACCGAATTTATGGATATCCCGGCGATGGTATTAACGGTATCATCGGAGCACTTGATCGAAATAAAGATAAAATCAGTTTCGTACAGGCTCGTCACGAAGAAATGTCGGCTTTTATGGCTTGTGCCCATGCCAAATTCACAGGAGATGTGGGAGTTTGCCTGGCAACTTCTGGTCCCGGAGCAATTCATTTACTTAATGGTCTATATGATGCAAAAATGGATCATCAACCGGTAGTAGCTATCGTGGGTCAGCAAGCTCAGGCCGCCTTAGGTGGACATTATCAACAAGAAGTAGATTTAATTACACTGTTCAAAGACGTAGCTCATGAATACGTACATATGGCTACATCTCCTCAACAAATCAGGCACTTGATAGATCGGGCCATTCGTATCGCCAAAGCTGAAAGAACAGTAACCTGCGTCATTATCCCCAATGATGTGTCAGAAATGGATGCGGTAGAAAAACCAGAACGGGCCCATGGAACCATCCATTCTGGCCTGGGATTTTCCACTCCCCGGGTAATTCCTACCGACGCTGATCTGGGAACGGCAGCTCAAATCCTGAACGATGGTAAAAAAGTGGCCATGCTGGTGGGAGCCGGTGCCTTAAATGCCAAGGAAGAAGTGAAGCAGGTGGCAGAATTGTTGGGTGCCGGAGTAGCCAAAGCCCTGTTAGGAAAGACCGTCCTGGATGATGATTTACCATATGTGACAGGCTCCATTGGTTTACTGGGAACACACCCTTCCTGGACCCTGATGTCCGACTGTGACACCTTGCTGATGGTAGGAACCAGCTTCCCCTACTCAGAATGGCTGCCAAAAGAAGGACAGGCCAAAGGTGTACAAATTGACATCGATGGAAAAATGCTAAGCATCCGCTATCCCATGGATGTAAACTTAACCGGAGATAGTAAAGAAACTTTACAGGCGTTGATTCCTTTACTGAAAAACAAGAAAGATCGCTCCTGGAGGGAGAAAATTGAAAAAGATATAAAGAACTGGTGGAAAGTTTTGGAAGCAAGAGCTGATAATAGTGCTGATCCAATTAATCCTCAAAAAGTTTTCTGGGATCTTTCTCCTTTATTACCTAATGATGTAATCCTTAGTTCTGATTCAGGCTCAGCTGCCAATTGGTATGCCCGTGATATTAAAGTAAAAGAAACCATGATGGGCTCACTTTCAGGCAACCTGGCTACTATGGGACCCGGCGTACCCTATGCCATAGCAGCCAAATTTTGCTTTCCCAACCGGCCGGTAGTGGCCATGGTGGGAGATGGTGCCATGCAAATGAATGGAAATTCCGAATTGGTCACCATTGCCAAATACTGGAAGGAATGGTCTGATCCACGGATGATTATATTAGTTTTAAATAATAATGACTTGAATCAGGTGACCTGGGAACAACGGGTACTTTCCGGCGACCCTAAATTCGAAGGAACTCAGCACATACCTCATTTCAATTATGCTGAATACGCAGAATTGATCGGGTTAAAAGGTATTAGAATGGAAAAACCAGAAGATATCCAACCCGGCTGGGAAGCTGCTTTTCAGGCTGACCGTCCGGTGATAGTGGATGCCCTGACCGATCCTAATGTACCGCCATTGCCACCACATATCCGGTTTGATCAGGCCAAAGCTTATTTGAAAGCTTTATTTAAAGGTGATCCCGACCAAAGTGGTATCATTAAACAAACTTTTAAAGATACCCTAGAGAAGTTTTTACCGCATTAACATAAATTAATGGAGGATCATATTCCCATTAAGCAAGTTAAAGCTTCTGCTTTTACCGTTCCAACTGATTCTCCGGAATCAGATGGAACGATTGAATGGAACAGTACCACCATGATCCTGGTAGAAATAAAGGCAGGAAATCAGACAGGAATAGGCTATTCTTACGCGGATCAGGCAGCTGCTTTTTTGATTCAAAAAAAACTGGCTGATCTGTTAATTGAGAAAAATGCCTGGAACATTCCCGGAATCTGGTCACTCATGGTTCAGGAAGTACGAAATTTAGGTCGGCCTGGCATAGCTTCTCATGCTATTTCTGCAATTGATACAGCACTTTGGGACCTGAAAGCCAAATTATTGGATCTTCCCCTGGCCTTGCTATTAGGACAAGTACATCATTCTGTACCGGCTTACGGAAGCGGAGGTTTTACCTCTTATACCATAGAAAATCTCCAGGAACAAATGGTAAGATGGGCTGAAGAAGGACTCAACATGGTTAAGATGAAGATAGGTCGCCCACCTCAAAAAGATCTGCACAGGGTATCATCGGTAAGACAGGTACTTCCTGATCAGGTGGAATTGTATGTAGATAGTAATGGCGCTTTTTACCCCAAACAATCTGTACAAAAAGCCATGGAATTCAAAGACCTGGGGGTGACCTGGTTTGAAGAACCAGTTTCATCAGATGATCTGAATGGCTTGAATTTCATCAGAAATCACAGTCCTGGCGAAATTGATATTACAGCCGGTGAATACGGATATGACCTGTGGTATTTTGAAAAGATGCTCCATGCAGGCGCTGTCGATATTTTGCAGGCTGATGCTACCCGCTGTTTAGGTATTTCAGGTTTTTTAAAAGTGGGTCACTTATGTGATGCCTATCAGATTCCATTATCCGCACACACTGCTCCCTCTATTCATTTACATCCCGGATTAAGCCTGGCAGGAATGAAAAACATTGAATATTTTTACGACCATGTCAGAATAGAAAGAATGTTTTTTGATGGTGCAGCAGTGCATCAAAAAGGAGTACTAAAACCTGATCTGACCCGTCCGGGTTTGGGTATCAGCCTAAAACCTGCGGAAATGAAAAAATATAAATTATAGAAAATAATCAGTTCCTGTTCAGGTAAACGACCTGTCAGATATATTTTTTAAAATAAGCCTTAATTATTTTTTTATGAATCAAAATCAAGCGCCTCCTAATTTTTCAAACGAAGTTGTAGAAAAGCTGGTTGATGAATTAAAAGAAAATATCCGGGGAGAAGTTAGGTTTAGCCCTGGTGATCGTGCTTTATTTTCCACTGACAGTTCCAATTATCGCCAAATACCGCTTGGAATTGTGATGCCAGAAAGCAAACAAGACATTATTGATACAGTACGTATTTGCAAAAATTATGATGTCCCCATTACTTCAAGGGGCACAGGAACCAGCTTAGCTGGCCAAACTACCAATGCTGCAGTCATCATAGACTATTCTAAATATTACAACCAACTCATTTCTGTTGACCCCAAACAAAAAAGAGCTGTAGTGCAGCCGGGAATTATATTGGATGAATTACAAAACTCTATTGCTCAGCATAAACTGGTATTTGGACCTGATCCTTCCACCCATGCCAGTTGCTCAATAGGCGGAATGATTGGCAACAATGCCTGTGGGGTGCATTCGGTGCTGGCTCAATTTCAGGGGGATGGAGCCCGTACCTCAGACAATATTGAATCCATGGAAATTCTTACCTATGATGGAGAGGTGATGCAGGTAGGAGAAACTTCAGAAAAAGAATATGATCATCTGGTGAAAGCCGGGGGTAAAAAGGCAGCAGTTTATAAAGAATTAAAACTTCTGTCTGAAAAATATCAAAAGCTAATAAGGGATAATTTCCCCCGGATTCCCCGCCGGGTATCCGGCTATAACCTGGATGATCTGCTGCCTGAAAAAAAATTCAATATAGCCCAATCCCTGGTAGGTAGCGAAGGTACCTGTATCGTAATTTTGGAAGCGACCCTTAAACTAGTTCCCAAATCAAACACCATCAGTATGGTGGTCATAGGTTTCCCTGATGTTTATGTGGCAGGAGACTATGTGCCAAAAGTGATGGCTCACCAACCGGAAGCATGTGAAGGTATGGATGATATCCTGATCAGCCTGATGAAGAAAAAACATTTACATACCGGCTATTTGGATGAACTGCCGCAGGGCAATGGCTGGCTGATCCTTGAGTTTGGAGGAAAAGATAAATCGGAGGCTAATAAAAAGATCCAAAAGCTGCAAAAGGAATTGGAATCAGATAAGCAGGTGCTGGATATTAAAGTATATGATGACGAAGAAAAACAAGAGCACATCTGGTTGATGCGGGAGTCCGGGCTGGGGGCCACCGCACACGTGCCCCGGGAAAAAGATGCCTGGGAAGGATGGGAAGATTCTGCTGCCCCTCCTGAAAAAATTGGGGATTATATGCGCGATCTTCGCAAACTATATAACAAATACAAATATTCAGGTACATTTTATGGGCATTTTGGCCAGGGGATAGTGCATACCAGGATAGATTTTGGGCTTAAATCGCATGATGGTGTCAGGAAGTTCAGGGAATTTTTAAAGGAAGCAGCCCACCTGGTAACAGACTATGGAGGTTCTTTATCGGGTGAGCATGGTGATGGACAAGCCCGTGGTGAACTGCTGGAAATTATGTATGGTGCAGACCTGGTAAAGGCTTTTCAGGAATTTAAGAAAATTTGGGATCCCGGCAATAAAATGAATCCGCATAAAATCGTATTTCCTTATTTAGCAGATCAAAATCTGCGGTACGGGGCTAATTATAACCCTCCTCAGCATAAGACGCAATTCAGTTATCCTGAAGATAAAGGAAGCTTTTCTTATGCAATTGAAAGATGCGTAGGTGTGGGGAAATGCCGAAAGTTGGAAACCGGCACCATGTGCCCCAGTTATATGGCCACCCAGGAAGAAAAATATACTACCCGGGGCCGGGCCAGGCTGCTTTTTGAAATGCTGCAGGGCAAAGTGATCGGAAAAAATGGGTGGAAAGATAAAAATGTTTATGATGCATTAAACTTTTGCCTGGCATGCAAAGCCTGTAAAACAGAATGTCCGGTCAATGTAGATATGGCTACTTATAAAGCAGAGTTCAGATATCATTACTTCAAAGGCCGGCTGAAACCCATTGCTGCCTATACCATGGGTTTGATTGATTTTTGGGCCCGAATTGCCTCCAGAATACCGAATTTGGCTAATTTTCTAACCCAGGTTCCTCCGTTCAGCCAATTGCTCAAAAAAATTGGCGGACTAGCTCCTGAACGAAAAATGCCCAAATTTGCCACCACACCATTTAAGAAATGGTTTTTTCAAAACAGAAAAGGACCTACCCTTCAGGAAAAACCTAAAGTATTACTCTGGCCGGACACCTTCAATAATTATTTTTTCCCTGAAAGCGCTCAGGCAGCAGTAGATGTGCTGGAAGCGGCTGGTTTTCAGGTAAAAATTCCTAAAGTACATCTTTGTTGCGGCAGGCCTTTATATGATTTTGGCATGTTGAACCGGGCCAGAAGGTACCTGAAGAAAATCCTTAAGGAGTTGGAAGAAGATATTGAAGCCGGAACTCCTCTGGTAGGCCTGGAACCAAGCTGCATTTCGGTTTTCCGTGACGAAATGGTAAACCTGTTTCCCAATAATGAAAATGCCCTGAGGCTTTCCAGTAAAAGCTATATGTTAAGTGAATTCCTGGAAAAAGAAGCCCCTCATTTTCAATTTCCTAAACTGGATCAAAAAGTGAAAGTACATGGCCATTGCCATCACAAATCAGTATTGGGTATGGAAAATGAAAAAGAACTGATGGATAGGATGAAGTTGGATTATACCTTGCTGGATACTGGCTGCTGTGGCATGGCTGGCTCATTTGGATTTGAAAAAGAAAATTACGAGATATCGGTAGCCTGCGGAGAAAGAAGGCTACTGCCTGAAGTCAGAAATTCTGACCATGATACTCTATTGGTAGCCAATGGCTTCAGTTGCAGAGAACAAATTGAAGAACTAACTAATCGAAAGGCAATTCACCTTTCTCAGTTGTTGAAGATGTCTCTGCAAAAAGGAAATGGTGCTCCTGCCCCTAGTAATGGCGAAAAGTCTCAAAAACACAATACACAACAGGCAAAATAAAATACTTTTAAATTACTATACGATTAAATCATGGAAACAATTGGAAAAAGAAAATGGGCTGTACCTGAAGGTTATATCCCGGAATACGGACATGGAAAAGAACCTGAATTTACCAGTCATGGTACATTATGTTTCTTAAATGTAAATCAACAAGATGCCCATGTTAAGATCATGATCTATTTTACTGACAAAGATCCGGTGGGGCCCTACCAGGTGACAGTTCCGGCCCAACGTACCAGTCACCTGCGATTCAACAATTTATCTGATCCGGAGCCGGTCCCAACCGGAACAGATTTCGCCAGTTTTGTGGAATCTGATATTCCCATTGTGGTACAGCATACCAGGCTTGATTCACGGCAGGCCGAAAACGCACTGATGTCCACCATTGCTTTTGGCAGTGATTGATAAATTAAAGTTTTATCATTATGAATGTAATACCTACCAGAGACTCTGTTACGCTATTTGTTATGAGATTGATAGTGGCAATTCTGATCTTTCCCCATGGAGCTCAAAAATTGTTTGGGTGGTTCGGAGGAGTTGGATTTAACCAAACCATTGAAATGTTCATTCAGGATTATGGGGTTTTGCCACTAATAACTGTACCGCTTATTATTGTGGAATCCATCGGCGCAATTTTACTATTATTGGGTTTTTTAAGCAGAGTTTGGTCCATAGGCATCTTTGGGATTATGTTGCTGGCCCTTTTTACCAGTCACAATCATGTGAATTTTTATTTGCACTATCTGGGTATTGAAACGAACGGACTGGTCTATCAATTAATAATGGTTTTTCTATCTCTGATCATTACCATCTTCGGTGGAGGAAAATGGTCAGTGGACCGGATGCTCATGCTTCGAAGTGGAATAAAATCTCCGGCAGATGGATAAGGCTGATCATTGGCCGGTAAAAAACACAGCATTTCCCATCAGCAGGTGGCCATTGTGCCAGAAAAGCCTGAATAATGGATTATCGATTAAATAAACAGCATGTCCCTGGCCGATTTGTTTTGTTCCGAAAACCAGTCCATATTTCAGCATTTTTTTGGCTTTATCACCGGCAAATCCACCTTTCGGATTAGTCTGCTGTCCAATCCACCCTACATTCCATCCTTTTTCCAAAAGATCAAAACTGAGAGCAGATGTTTTTAAACTGTAATAAATATCAACGTAGCCGAAGGCCAACGGATGGGTATTATCCATGCTCACCTCAAATACACTGCCGCTGATCGATTTCCTAAGCTGTTGACGTTCCCTTTGTCCATATACCTTGAGCCTTTTTTTCATTTCCTGTAAAGAAAGTTGGGCTGAATCAGGTTTATTTTTAGCATTTGTCCCTGATTCGGTATTCCTGACTTTTAACCCCCAGGTTTCATCGTCTTTAAAAATCCGGTTGGCACTGCCTATGGCAATCAGCCTTCCTCCTTTCTTCACCCACTGCCCTAATTTTTGCACCAATGAATCAGCCATCAGCTGCTTATATTTCCCTTCTGGCAGGACAAACACATCATAATCATGCCAGTCGACCTGACCAAAATAATCTACATCAATGGGAATGGCAGGATATTTAATATTTTGATCAAAAAAATGCCAGATTTCACCGTATGAATAGACAGAAACATCTTCGCCGGTCAGGATTCCCACCTTTGGCTGCTTAATATAAGTTACTTTACCGGATCCAAAGTCTTTACCCTGATCTACCAGACCGGTATTCACAGGCTGGATTTTTACAGCAAAGGGCTCAGCTAAAGACGCTATTCTTTGATCAAAATCAACTATCTGCCTGTTATCCGCTTTGGCAATGATGAGGGTGCCCCGGTTAAATTTTTTATTTTGCACTGAAAAAGGTTCCTGGGCATATCTTACTTTTATTTTTTCCGTCATTAATTTTGATAATAGCTGTACCCCTCCCAGATCTTTCCACTGAACCAGGTAGGCATATGTATTTCCCTTTCCAACTTCTTCAGGAACTTCATCAGGTGAAGTTCCTTTTTCAATTTTTATATTAAGTTTTTCCAAGCCGAAGGTGGGTAGTCCAAAAGCCAGCATCAATGGCCAGGCAGTGATATCATAAGACAAACTATCTGATAAATGGGTCTTCTCTTCAAATAAAACCTTCAGAAATGATGATTTGGGCTGGGAAGCCGGAATCAACAGGTCATTTGAACCCATTTCAAAGGTGGTTATTTGTTTTTTGATAAAATCGTACCCTTTTAATTGAACCTGCTGGCCAGGTATTTGGTATTGTACCCGATGCATGTCCAGGAAGTTTTTTAGCAGCTCAAACTTATAATGTGAAGTATCTGACTGAATAACCAGCCATTTGTAGTCCAACGGTGGATTTTCCTGATTATTTTTAAAATATGCCTGATATTCCTCCAATAAACGATCAGCCTGCTCAAAGGACGTTGCTATGGTAGAAATCCCTGTGGCAATATGATGGCTAATTCTGTCTGACAGGCTCAGGGTATCCCGGGTCTCAGTTAATATCGCTAAGCCGGCCCGACCAGAACCGCCCTGCTCATAGGTCATACCTATGGCTCCGTTAAATGTAGGATATGTATCTCCATAACTAGGGTACAACAAATCGAATCTTTCACTGGTAAAATAAAGCCAGTGATGCTGATCGAAATATCTCGCATGATTTTTTCCGATAGCCCGCTGAAAATCTCTTTGCCAGGGTGTGATTATTTCATGAAAGGGTTCTGCCGCTGGAGGAAAATAATACGGACTGTTCACACCCTGCTCATGAAAATCTACATGTACCTGAGGCAACCACTGATTGTACACTTCAATCCGATGTCTGGTTTCCTTTTGAGTAAGCCAAACCCAATCCCGGTTAAGATCAAACAAGTAGTGATTGGCTCTGCCTGAAGGCCATGGTTCATGATGCTCCCAGGCATCCGGATCAGGTAATAACAAAGTCCCTTTTTTTTGCTTATACCAGTTGACATACCTTTCTCTTCCATCCGGATTCAAACAAGGGTCTATGACCACAATGATCTTTTTCAACCATTCTTTAATTTCAGGTTTTTGAGGATTTGTCAATAAATATAAGGTCTGTAAAGCAGCTTCTGAAGAAACAGCCTCGTTACCATGTACGTTGTAGCTAAGCCAGACGATGATTTTATCTGAAGCAAAGGAGGATTCGGTCAAACCGGATTTAGAAAGGTTAGATAAACGCAATTCCTCCAGGTTTTGAATATTCTCCTGATCAGAAATGAAAGCCAGGAGCAGAGGGTTTTCTTCATAACTTTTGCCGTATTCCATCAGTTTTACCTGTTGGGAATGCTGTGCTACATGTTGGAAATAATCGATGATTTGAGAATGGGAAGAAAAGCGACTACCAAGAGTATAACCAAAGTATTCATCCGGTGACAGAACATTTTGAGCCAATAAAGGCAAAGCAAACCATCCCATCCAAAGTGTAATTAGAATTTTTCTCATTAAAACAGATCTAAAATTATGGATTTATTGTTTTACCAGCTTCAAAGCAATATCATCCTGATATAAAGGACTTTCCAGCCTCAAAAGTCCTTCATTCTGGGCACACTGCAATGATTGAATGACCTTTCCGGTCTCAGGGGATATCCATTGTGCCTGATAGGTTCCTGAGGGCAAATCCAAATCAATAATGGCCTTGTTGCCGTTATAAATATAAAATCCGTAAGCTACTCCTTCTTGGCCAATACTTTTGACAAACACATTGGGAGATTTTTTAACTACCTGGTAAACGGGTTTCAGGTTAGCCAGATTAAAGTCAGCCATAAAATCAATCAGTACTTTCAACTGCTTCCTTAAATATTCTCCTCCCCCACCCGGAGAAGTTTCCGATGAAAAACTGCCATCCTCATATCCCACTGCAAAAGTATAGTCCAGGTTGTTAAAAACTGCCCCTCCGGACAAGATAAAATTCCAGGCTTGTCTGCGATAAATGACCGGATCGCGACCTGAAAAACCTGATTCATCAAAACTGATGGGACGATTCCAGCCATAATTCCAGGTAACTGCTTCCGGATAAGCATAATGGAAATTTATAATGGAAATATTATCAGTAACATGAGGAATGGGATATTTAAAATTACAATAATTTTGGGCAATTATATGCTGTTGGGGAAGGTCCTGTTCAGTTTGTTTTATCATAATAGTCATCTGGTCCTGCCAGGCCAGGGCAGCAGGAGTAGCCAGATCCACCCGGTTTACCCAGGCAGGTTGAGCTTCCTGAATGAAAGGATTGATCTTCATTACCGTGTTGGCTTGATCAGCCCAGGGTTCATTTTGTATTTCAAAAATAAGGTTATCAAATTCATTAAGCTCAGCTACCAGTTTTTTCACCATTTTTAGTTGGTAATCATATAATGGTCCATTGGAAATTGCATGCAGTTGGGATCTGGGCGGCACTTGTTCCGCTGTGAGATTGATATTATTAGTCGGATGCAAAGGACTATAGGCCCAGTTATCATCTGTATAGGTAGAGGAAAAAAAGGTTACCTCCACGATAATATCCAGAGAGGCCGCCAAATTCATAAATTCTTTCAATCTTTGGAAAAAGGCTTCATCCCATTGATCCAGGTTGAATTTATTGCCGCCATTTATATATCCTGGCTCATTACTGCGGGCCCAGGGCGTAATAAGCTGGCCTTTAGCCGGGGCCAGCGTATTTTGTTCTATGCCAAAACTTTGCTGATTTTCCACATAAGCCCCTGAAAATATCCGGGTATAATTTAGTCCCTGTGCAGCCAGCGTGTTCAAATACTTTTCATAATTAAACTCCTTATTTATAACCGCCCCATAGTGTTCAGCTGAAGTAATCAACAGCAGTGGCTCCCCTTTGTATTGAAAATAATGTTGATTTTGGGGATGTAGCCGAATGGATTGGGACTGTACCTGCTGCATTATAAAAAATATTGCTATCAGAAAAAACAAATTTATTCTCATCGGTTCAAAAGCTTTATTTTCCAAAAGCTTAAAATTAATAAATTTGGTAAAATAAGTTACTTTATAAGTAGCTAACATTTCCGTTTTTCATGTTACCTGTCTCCACTTCCGAACAGAAGACGTATTTTTTAAATAACCTGATCAGTAGTAAGTCATTTTCCAGGGGAAAAAACAATTAGGCTTTATGTTTTTAATGCGCCTAAAGAAATAGTCCCAGGAATTTTAATAAATTCAAAGTTGAAAATATTTCAAACATTAAAATTCTCAAGGACTATGAAGTTACAAATTAATGAATTACACAGGACAAAATATTTACGTGGGATTTGATGTCCACCTAAAATCATGGACAGTAGCAATTATGACTGACGGGATGAAATTAAGACCATTTTCTCAGGATCCTAACTGCAATGATATTTTTAACTGAAATAGGAGCTGTTCTTAGATTTAGAGATGTTAACCA
>JBPRGG010000134.1:0-76579 GCA_051418075.1 Candidatus Cyclobacteriaceae bacterium M3_2C_046
AATCTTAATTATTTTAGTCTGACCAACAATCAAATAAACCCTGGTTAAGATTATGAAAGTGTATTTATCTACTATTTTTGTCCTTTTTTTGCTGTTGATTTCATGCGCTCCTAACAATTCTACAGATGATACTGAAATACATCAGGCCGATGTGATTATTTACGGAGGCACATCAGCTGCAGTTACAGCCGCCATTCAAACCGCCAAAATGAATAAATCAGTCATCATGGTTTCACCGGATATTCACCTGGGAGGATTAACTTCCGGTGGCTTGGGCTGGACTGATACGGGCAATAAACAAGTGATCGGTGGTTTAGCCCGGGAATTTTATCATCAGATTTATCAGCATTACCAGGAGTCTGAAAACTGGAAATGGCAAACCCAAGAAGCCTATGGCAACAGAGGTCAGGGAACTCCCGCCATTGACGGCGATGCACGCACCATGTGGATATTTGAGCCACATGCAGCAGAACAGGTTTTTGAAAACTGGACAGCCGCTCACGATATTAAAATATTTCGGGATGAATGGCTGGACCGGCAAAATGGACTGGTAAAAAATAATGGAAAAATTCAGTCCTTTAATACCCTAAGCGGGAAAACATTTAAAGGTAAAATGTTTATTGATGCCACCTATGAAGGTGACCTGATGGCGGCATCCGGAGTAGATTATCACGTAGGCAGGGAAGCCAACAGCCTGTATGATGAAGAATGGAATGGCATTCAAACCGGTGTTTATCATCATCATCATTATTTCAGTGACAGTATCGATCCATATAAGATCCCGGGAGATCCTTCAAGTGGCTTACTTCCTCGCATTTCGGCTGAGGATCCGGGCCAAAAAGGAGAAGGAGATCACAGACTGCAAGCATATTGTTTCAGAATGTGTCTGACCAATCATCCGGAAAACCGCGTTCCTTTTCCCCGTCCGGAGAATTACGACTCCACCGAATATGAACTGATGGTCAGGGTATTTGATGCAGGCTGGCGGGATTTGTTTCATAAATATGATCCAATACCCAATAAAAAAACAGACACCAACAATCATGGTCCTTTCAGTACCGACAATATCGGGATGAATTATGATTATCCGGAGGCCAGCTATGAGCGAAGATTTGAAATCATCCGTGAACATGAAAATTACCAAAAGGGATTAATGTACTTTCTTGCCAATGATCCCCGGGTGCCCCAAGAGATTCAGGATAAAATGAAAACCTGGGGACTGGCCAAAGATGAATTTACAGATAATGGTAATTGGCCCCACCAGATTTATGTGCGGGAGGCGCGTCGCATGGTAGGAGATTTTGTTATGACTGAACATGAGACCCTGGGCAAAAAATCAGTGCCAGAGCCGGTAGGTATGGGGTCCTATACTTTAGATTCACACAATGTGCAGCGATATGTGACCCCGGGAGGACATGTGCAAAATGAAGGAGACATCGGGGTTCCGCCTAAAACTCCTTATCAGATTGCCTATGGCTCCCTCACACCTAAAAAAGAACAGTGTCAAAACCTGCTGGTGCCTGTTTGTGTATCCAGCTCACATATTTCTTTTGGTTCTATCAGGATGGAACCGGTATTTATGATCCTGGGTCAAAGCGCTGCCACAGCTGCAGCAATGGCAATTGACCAGGATATAGCGGTTCAAGACCTTGATTACCAGATTCTTAGAGAGAGGTTGTTGAAAGATAAGCAGGTGCTTGAATTCAAGCAGGAAAGCTAATTTGGCAATTGGGCCAATCCTTTTTTATTAAAAGTATGGCCATTAATTTAATTATCTTTAAATCACGACCGCTGCCAGACACGAATTTTATTTATGCAATACACCTTAAAAGGACTGAAACATTTATGATTAGTTGATGACCACTTCCAGGTATTTCAATCTTCTGTTTACTTCACCATGCTCCCGCACTTCAGGTGAAAGTTTATCTGCCTCAATATCAAATTGAAAATGATATTGATCCTGCATCAAAACAATGGCATTCAGCATCAGTAAGGCTTCTGTACCATGTTGAGAACTATAGAGGGCATTTTCCATCAGTTGCACCGGGTTTCCCTTGCCGGTAATACCTAGAAATTCTGCGGCCCTTACCCTATTGATCAATTCCGGATCATTTTGACCTATCTCCCGGATACGGGGCAGCAGATCCAGGGCTTTCTCCTGAAAAATACAGCAATTGATCAAGCCCCAGTAACGTACCCAGGGATCTTCTGCATTCAAGCATTGCCCCAGTTCAGTCTTTACCTGTTCAAATTCCTGTAAGCCCAGGTCTGCTATAGTCAAATAATGAGAAATATCTTCCTTATGCTGCCTGCCAAATTCAAGGACATTATCCAAAGCATGTTGTACCAGGTGAAATTCCGGATAAAGTGATAAATCTGGCAAGGCTATCATCCACTGGTGTAATTGCTGATGAAGATTTTTTTTAATTTCAGCGTATTGAGGCTCAGCGGCCAGGTTTTTGGTTTCAAATGGATCTGCTTCCAGGTCAAAAAGTAGTTCTACCGGTCGGTCCTGATAAAACCTGGACTGGACCTGGTTTAGTTGTCCCTGTTCATACATTTCCTGCCATTCCTGGTAAGCCAATTGAATATATCGATAATTATTCATCAAACCGTCGATATTAAAGGGCTGGAAACTACGGATATATTTATACTTGCCTTGCCTCACCGCCCTGACCATATCATATTTTTCATCAAAACGATCGGCATAACTAAAGGTAAGATTCCTTTCCTCCACCTGGTCCATGAATGGGCCCAGAAACGGCTGGCCATCGTATTGTTCAGGAATTTTAACTCCGGCCAGATTCAATACGGTAGGAGCAAAATCCACAAAACTCACAAAACCATTCACTTCAGTGCCGATTTCAGCATTGACCAGATGCCGGTAGTTTTGAGGGATATGAACCAGAAGGGGCACATGAAGACCTGTTTCATACAAATATCCTTTACTTCCCGGTAATACACCACCATGATCAGCAAAATAGAACACAAAAGTGTCATCCAGTAATTGATCCTGTTCCAGATCACTGATCACCTGTCCTACTTCCTGATCCATTTCCTGGATTTTATCCCGGTAATAAGCATTGGTATACCGGAAGAGACTGGTCTGGGGATGATTAGGATGTACAAAGAATGAAGATGTATCGGTCCTGGTAGGATTTTCCATATCCTTACGGCTGAAATGCAGCCGGCTTTCGTGGGAAGTGGTAATGTTAAACACATGAAAGAACGGCTGTCCTTGTTCGCGATTTCGCCAGGAAGCTGTTTTACTGGACTCATCCCAAACCCCCTCCGGTTTTATAAAATTATAATCCTCCTTGCTGTTGTTGGTCGTGTAATAGCCAGCTTCCCGAAGGTAAGCAGGAAACATATTAATCTCCTCCGGTAGCGGAATGGCTTTTTGCTTCCGATGATAATGGGAGGCAAACCTGGGTCCATAACAACCGGAAATCAATGTGGAACGGGCTGCACTGCAAACGGGAGTATTAGAAAATGCCCGGGTAAACTTGAGCCCGGTTTGAGCCAGTTTTTCAATATGAGGGGTAGGTACGCCATTTTCTGAAAACAGTTCCATGTAATGCACCGAATTATCTTCCGAAGTAATCCATACAATATTAGGTGGAGCCTGACTATCATCTGTAGACTGGCATTGCCAGTTTAAAATGATCAACAAGAAAAAGGAAATTGAATAAATGAGTTTCATGCTAATATCCTGCTTATTTGCTTTTGTAATTTTGCCTGATGTAATCCAACCACCAGCGGATACCGGGATCACAAGGGCTTCCATCACCTCCCGGTTTAAAGTTAACTGGTATGTTTTGTAGCCAGGTGGAAGCAAAAACATAGCCATGGCCACGGTCCAGGATCCTTTGAGTATTGGCTATTTGCTCCTGCTTTTTGCCTTCGGTATACATCCCCACATTGATATAATGATATACGCCATCTTCCTTGGAATAGGCACCCCAATAATCAGACATGGTGCCTTCGCTTTCTATATAAGGTAAAAACTCCGAAGAGCGGGCAAAATGTAAAGCCAGATCCGCATTTCCGGGGGGATAACCATGATTATTATATCCTATCACAATATCACCATCAATTTTCTTCCCGGCGGCTATCATTTCACTGATATTAAATCCTTTTTCGCGGTGGGCCATACCTTCATTATCCGGATCTACCAACACATTCCGGTAATCATGCTGAGACAGCCACTGAACAGTATTAGCAACAGCCTGATTGGCTTCAGCCTGAGTCCAGTTATCCCATTTACCCTTTGAATTACCCCAATATAAGCATCCCACCAGCACCACAATGTTTCTTTGGTCGCAGGCTTCGATGATTTGAGCCATCCTTTGGGCATAGACCGGGTCTAAACCGGCATCTTGTTGGTAGCCCCTGATATCACCAAACCGGGAGCCCATAAAAAACACACTGATGGTATTAATGCCATAATGCTGATAAATATCCAAATGATCAATCAGATCCTGGGTTACATGGTCAGAATACAAAGCATTGGAACACCTCAGCCCGATCACCTGAAATTCCTTCTGGTTCAGATAGGTTTTATTTCCTTTGACTGAGAAAACATTTTGACCATAGGTCGTAAAACATACCAAAAATAAAAATAAACCAATAATCCTGTTCATTGTAAAAAATCAAGCTGCTTAATGATGGCTTATCAACGAAAAGCCATTTTAAGCAGCTTTTCGTTTAATTTGTTGTATTTCCTGCTTCCTGTGGTGTAAGCCTTAATACTGTTCCCGGATCATTGAGCACCACATAAATAGCCCCATCAGGTCCGGCACTTACATCCCTGACCCGCCCAGCATTTTTTAATATGGTCTGCTCATGGATCACCCTGTCATCTTTTATGTCCAGCAAGCGGACTTCTTCATATTTCAAGGCCCCTACCAGCAACTTGTCTTTCCAGCTGGGAAAAAGGTTTCCTTTATAAAAATCAAGGCCACAAACCGCAATGGAAGGCTTCCAGTACAGGTTTGGTTGCTGCATTCCTTCTTTTTCCACAATATCAGTAATGATAGTTCCATTATAATTGCGGCCGTAGGTAATCACAGGCCAGCCATAATTAATCCCTGCCATCATCAGATTCAATTCATCCCCACCAAAAGGTCCATGTTCTGTTTCCCATAACAGCCCTGTTTCAGGATGAATGGCCAGTCCTTGCGGGTTACGATTGCCATAAGTGAAGATGGTAGGCAAAGCATCAGGTACATTGACAAATGGATTATCCTCTGGTACTGTTCCATCGGGGTATATCCTGTGTATCTTACCATTAGGTCGGGAAAGTTCCTGAGCCTGATCCTGTGCCCCTCTATCTCCGATACCGAAATACATGTAACCTTCCGGATCAAAGACAATTCTGCAACCATAGTGGTGCCGGGTGGTTCGGTAGGTATCATGAGGGGCCTCATAGATCACCTCTTCATTGGTCCAGTTATTCCCTTCCAGCTTTCCTCGGACGATCCTGGTCATGGCGGGTGGACGGTCCTGCCCGCTGGAACCTTTTAATTCATGGCTGTAAGCCAGGTAAATCCAGCCGTTCTGATCATAATTGGGATCAATTGCTACATCCATCAAACCTCCCTGACCTTCATGCAAAACTTCAGGTGTACCTTGCACAGGATTTGCCTGTAAAACACCGCTATTTACCATTCTGAGCCGACCTGGTCTTTCTGTGATCAGAGCCATGTCCTGGCCTATAAAATCAATACTCCAGGGAATTTCCAGACCTTCCGCAAATTTTTCAATCTTCACTTTATAATCCATGGTTTCGGTCTGTTCAGGAATAGGTGGTTTGCTTACACCCACTATTTTCTCCTGATCACGCAAAAAATCAACCATGTCATCGATTTCGTCATCAGTAAGCGAAGCTTCATAGGAGGGCATTCCAAGATGTTGAATACCAAATTTAATATTTCTGAATATATAACTATTACCATCACCAAACTGCCAAACACCATCCACCAGGCTTTGGGCATTCCCCCCCTGAAAGTCCTGTCCATGACAATTGGCACAAAATTCCTGGTAATTATCTACCGGGTCTTCCTTGGTTTCCATGGGCTTAAAGCTGATGGAAATGGCTACCGCAGAAATCAGTATTAAAGAAAAAATCGTTTGTTTAATCATCATTAATTGATTTATAGGGTTAGGGTGTATAAATCAAATTTAAACAAAAAATCATTAAGAAAGCAAACCTATTCCTGGTGCAACATGATGGATTCAATTATTTCCGCCAACTTTTCGGGGGCCAGTTTGAGTACCAGGTAAGACTGATTGGATACCGGACCAGGCACCCATCGGTTATCTCCGCTAGCATCTATCTGGCAATATCCTCCTTTATGCAGATCCCACCACTTTTTAATACCTCCCCGTGCAGCAAATAAAACAGCCGTCTGGTCATAAGAAGCATTATCCAGTATTTCACCTTCAAAATCTTGCTTGACCCAGGGAGCATATTCACTAAAATGCCGATATCCCTGATACAATGGGGTATCCTGATCAATTTGATTGAAAACATTACCTGTTTTGATCCTTACACCAACCTCAAACCCCGAGAGTATCACAGGTACTTCCAGTTGGTCAAACACATCTTTTGTTACCCCTGCCATTCCTCCGTCAAAATTCCATTCCTTTTCACCCTCAGGGAATTTGCCGCCCATCACCACCATTTGCTTTACCTTCTGATGGACCAGATCTTTCCCGTTGAGGGGCGAATATTGATCAGGATTCGATTGAAGCAGGTCCAGGATGTTCTTTAAAGGACCTACCGTTACAATGACCACACTATGGTCGGGCTGGTTAGCCAAAATTTTCCGGTACAGATCCGTAGCCAACGGAACCTGATCATTAGTGAGTTGATGAGGAAATTGTCTGGCCAGTATTCCGGTATAATTCCAATCCAGTTGATGATATTCATGACTTCTGATCCCCAGCGGAATATCAGCATGATCATAGAAGCGGTTCACTGCATCAATGGCGGCAATGACATCTTTTTCTGTAGACCAGCTCATAATGCCCAGCAATTCTATTTCCTGCTGATCCAATAAATGATGTAACATAGCCAGGGCTCCCAGATCATCGGCATCCCCTCCAAAATCTGTATCAAATATGATCTTAACCTGAGCCTGACAGGTGAGTGAAACTGCAGCGATCAAAAAAAACAGATTTAGGATTCGGGCCAATAACATTTTATAAATCAAAATCATATTCATTCTCAGTCGTTAATCTTATTTTGGTCATTTAATTGTCTTCTGATTTCCTGCACATCTTTATCGAATACCGGGGTCAGGCTTTCCTGACCAGGAAAATTTTCCATATGCAGGGTTTGAGTAGGGAAAGCAAAACGTACCCCTAACTGATCGGCCAGTTTGATGATCTCAATAATGATCTCATGCCGACACCTCAGCTCTTCAGGCCAGGTAGGTACGGCAAAAAAGATATAAAACATCACATTGAGCGAGTAGGAAGCCAGATCATTTAAATAGATATTAAAATAGTCTTTCCTGGTTTCCGGATGTTCCTCCACAATTTTTCGAAGACCTTCCACAAACAATTGGATCAATTCCGGAGGGGTGTCATAGGTGATGGTAATCTGGGTATAAAACCGGCGATATTGACGGAGACCATGATTATCAATTACAAAATCCGCCAATTTCCCATTAGGCACGTAAGTGACTGAATTTCTGAAAGTTCTCACCCGGGTAGATCGAAAACCCACTTCTTCTACTGTGCCATCAATTTCTCCTGAAGTGATCCAGTCCCCTATTTGAAAAGGTTTATCTATAAAAATCATCAATGAGCCAAAAAAATTCTTTATGGTATCCTGGGCCGCCAGCGCAAAGGCCAGACCACCAATAGACAATCCAGCCAAAAGTGCTGTTACATCAAAATCCAGGTTTTGCAGTATGAACATCCCTCCCACCACAATTACAAAAGCCTTCAATGTTTTCCTGATCAGAGGAACCAGCTGATCGTCCAGTGTACTTTTGGTACGGTTAGCCAGGTTCTGCAGGTAAATTCCCAGGATATCTACCAGGTGGTAGAAAATTGCAGTAGCAAAAATGGGCCAGATGCCTCTTAATCCTAAAATAACATACCTGGATATTTCTGTTGGCAACTGAATTATAGGAACCATAAACATAATCAACAGAAATACCACCAGAATACTGAATGGCTTGGCAATAGGTAATATAAACTTTCGGGCTATGTTTTTATAACCTAGTCGGGAAAGAGTTTGCGAAATGAGTCTTTCAAAAACAAAATTGAGTACTTTGTAAACAGAAAAACTTATCAAAATGATGATCAGAATTGCCAGATGCTGCCATACATGTAGTCCCCATATTTTCCGACTGCCAAATTTTGGTAAAAAATCCAGTAAAAATTCTGTGCCAAATGGGAAAATCTGGTTGTGTAATTCATCGATGGCATTTATGGTTTCTTCCGAATAGTACCAGCGGGATCCTTCCCTGGTCAAAAATATTTCAGGATACCTTTCAGTTATTTTATACACATGATCTTCCAGCAGACTGTCCAGAAAGTCAGGATTGCGGGGTACCTCAGACAAATCCACAAATATCCCAGCCCCATTCAGTACCTGTTTGAGTTTCAATGCCATTTCCTGTGCATCATCTAATGATACTCCCTCCTGCATAAATGGCCTGGCAGCAATTTGAGGTTGATAATTATTTTCCTCCAGATTGTTTAAATGGGTGGACAGTGCATGATAAGGGCTGGAAAGATTATAGGACAAATCCTGGGTTTCACTTTCCTGCCCATGAACTGCAATAACAAAAAACTGCACCAACAAAATCAATATGATCTTTACACTTCCTTTTCTCATGGCTCTATAAATCATTATAATTCTGAAGCAAATATATAAATATATTCAACTGAAAAAGCTTAACCTCCGGGTTTATTCCCGGTAGAAAGTTGAAATAGAAAAACGATCTCTAAAACAACTGTAAACACTATATTTTTCCTGATTACCAGAGTAGATCAAACCGATTTCAAAGCCGCTTTCAAGGGGCTGATAGTTCACCAGTTCTCCTTTGCTGTCATAAATATAAGTGAACTCCTGTAATTTATCAGTCACAGCATAAACAAGCTTGTCTGCACCTAGATGATAATACTGAACGGCAAGGTCTCCGGATGTAATATAATCCTTTTCGAATATCAGTTCACCTTCCCGGTTAAGCATACTCAAACGGTTGTAATCCTTTCTGGCGATAATGAATGTTTTACCCAGCGCATCCTGACAAATAGTGAAGGTCGTTTCCCGGGAGGGCTTATATAATTGCTTGGCTTTTAATGTTTTACCGTTAAGGTTGAATTGCACCAAGACCCCATTCTGATCTATCAGGGAAAAACGGGTAGACTCAAAATCTGATCCGATCTCGATATTCAGGGGACAATTAAGGGTTGATCTCAGGTCTATTGGAAAATTATCCATATTTTCTCCTCTCCGGTTCATGATATTGATCACACCATCTTTTTGGGCTGCAATAATACAATCTCTCCCCCTTACCCTAACATGCCGGGCCGGATAGGCCAGGGGATTCAAATTATTAGGATTCCATCCTTCCAGGTTTTCTCTATCCTTATTAAACATCAACAAGCCTCCCTGCTGACTGGCCGAAAGAAAACGATAGCGCTTGCTGTTATCATAATCAATCAGGGAAAGATATTCCAATTGGATGCTATCATTCATTGCCAGGGGATAACCGGGCAGGTTATTTCCATTATGATCCAGGATATGAATGGCTCCAGGTGTAGCAAACAAATATTGAAGTTTATTATTATTGTAAAAGTCAATTTGATAAACCTCTCCGATCATGGCTTCACCGGCATAATATTTCCACAGTATCTGGCCATTTTTATCGATCAGATAGATATTGGAGGTGGAATCCTGCAACATGACTTCAAAAGAACGATCCACCTGGTTGCGTACAATAAAAGGCTTGGTGATGATGGGAGCATCCGTAAACACTTCCTGTACTACCTGAAATTGTTGTGGAGCAGGACCGGGATTGATCTTATTTTTATATTGAACAGCAATGCTGGAATAAAACCTGGCATCAAGATTACTGAATTGCAAAGCGATCAATTCCAGACTTTTAAATTGGGAGGCATTCCTGGAAAAAAATTGTTGCCAGGAGGGGTCCAGATTTTCAAATAAAAAATTCCAGGCTCTTTCGGTATTGATAAACAGGCTGTAATTAGCAGTTTCTAAAGTATTTTCCAGGAAAAGATTTTGCCTTACTGATTTCCCCCAGGTATCTTCTATATCATAATCAGCCAGGAATGATTTTATCACCGGTATATTATTTCCCAGAACAATGTAATCGTCAAACGTGGTATAAAAGCAGCTTTCAAACCGGGAAAACAGAGAGCCAAACAATAAGCGGGGTAGATCTTCCAGGTTGATCTGACTTATTACAGTATTGCCGTAATTTTCCCGGTAAAGTGTATCCTGGCTGAAATTATTTACTACTTCTGCCATCCGATTAAACCTGTTCAAGCCTGCCTGTATATCCTTGGCCTTAATAAAAATCAGCCTATCCGGATGCTCTATATCAATTGATTCTAAGGTAGCATGTCCAATTTCATCATCAATCCAGCTGAAAAAATCCTGTTCCTGTAACTTCAGCTTTTGAAACAACTGCTGTCGCATTTTGAGTAACTGGGGATCATTTTTACGCCAGTAGTTTTCCAGTTCGGTCTGCCATCTTACAGGGTCATCAAAAGTAAAATGATGCAGAAAAGCTGTCCGATTGGGCAGCAGTTGCTTTATCTGGTTTTGGCCAGGGTTTTGCCCTAAAAATGTATGAAGAAAAAACCGGGCACTGTCTGCCGGAACATTAGAAGAGCCATTCAAAAGCACCTGTTGATCCGATACTTTCAGATCATAAAAAGTGGAACCAGTAAATGATTTCAAGCCTTCCATATTATGACTCATCCCGGTAAATAAATTGAAAAGATAATGTACCTTATTAAAATCAAGATATATATTGCCTTCGTCTGTTTGAATTTTAGAAATCCGTTCAAAAAAGGGGTTTTGCGCCCAAAAGGAAGTTTTCATTTTATCATCCACGTTCCGGATAGCATCTTCTACCAGGAATGGGGTATAACTTCCTATGAAATAGTCATTGATTAACACATAGGAAAATATTTTTTTAGTTTCCGGTTGTTTGAACTGGTAAATGCGCTGCCCCAGGAAGTTTCGGTTATCCTTGATCAGGGAGGGATTATCATTAAAGGTTCGCAGTACCTCACTAATCACCTCATTACTAGTCAGGTCCTTGATCTTAAAATAATATAAAAAATCAAACTGATCTTTGGAAGTCACATGCAACGAGATCAATAAGGCATTGTTACTTAATACCTTATCTATATTACCAGACTGGCCGGAAATGCTATCCAGGGCTTCAAGCTGGTTTTCCATCTGACGGTAAGCAGCCACGCTGGATAAGTTGTGCCAAAGAGGCTTTTCCAGGACATGATTCCAAACACTTACCATATTATAAGTTTCATATACCATAATGGCATTCCCTGGCACCAGAGACCAGATTTGCAGGTCTTTAGGTTTGAGATAAGTGGTATAATAATAGTAACCACCTCCTAAAATGGCAATGGCAAGAACCAGAAAAAAGAATTTCTTCAATTTGTTTCCCTCAAATTATTAAATAAGTTACGAAAAAATATGATTGATTATTGTAAAGAATTCCACAATGCACTTGTTCGAATATGATAACATTCAAATTTAGAAAGTATTTTGCTCACTCTACCTATTAAACTGCGATTTTTACAGGAATTTGTACCTGATGTGCCTCAGCTTTCAAAAAAATTAGGCTAATTTTGGCAGGATATCGGGAAATCTTACTTTTTTTAACATGAAAGACAAAGTAGTTATAGTTACGGGTGGTACATCCGGAATAGGTGAGGCTTTAGCCAGGGAATTTGGTTTGGCAGGGTCCAAAATAGTGATTACAGGCAGGAATCCTGAAAAGTTAACTGATACTGAAAAAGCGCTACGGGCTGAAGGCATTGATATCCTGGCTGTACAGGCTGATGTAAGTCAGGAAGAACATAACAAAAAAATGGTGGAGCAGACCCTAGACCGGTTTGGAAAAATTGACATCCTGATCAATAATGCTGGTATTTCTATGCGGGCCCTATTTGAAGATCTGCACCTGGATGTTTTCCGCCAGGTAATGGACATTAATTTTTATGGAACTGTATATGCTACCAAATATTGTTTGTCAGAAATCATGAAAAATAAAGGGTCGATCATTGGGATCTCCTCCATTGTGGGTTACCGGGGCACACCGGCCCGTACTGCCTATTCTGCCTCCAAGTATGCTATGCAGGGGTTCTTTGAAGTACTTCGTACGGAAGTGATGAAACGGGGTGTTCACGTATTGGTTGCCTGTCCCGGGTTTACTGGTTCCAATATCCGGAAAACTGCCCTGACTGCTGATGGAACACCTCAGGGTGATACCCCGCAGCCGGAAGATAAGCTTATGACAGCCGGGGAAGTAGCTCAAGCAATTCTGAAAGCCACTAAAAAACGTAAAAGAGACCTGATCCTGACCACTCAGGGAAAGACAGTGGTCTTCCTGAATAAATGGTTTCCTAAAATGATGGACAAAATTGTGTATAATCATATGGCTAAAGAGCCGAATTCACCCTTCAAATAGACTGCTATGAAAAGACTGTTTTTTTTCCTCCCCATCCTGCTTTTTTCTTTTGGAAAAGTGTATTGTCAGATAAACTTTGATCAATATTTTACCGGTCAGGTCCTGAGAATTGATTATTTCCATATTGGAGATGCGGAACGAGAAATGGTGACCCTGGACCAGCTTTATCAATATGGGCAATGGCCCGGAAGTAAAAAAAACCTGATCGATGAACTGAATTACGGAGCCTATTATTACAAGGTCTATGAGGCTGCTTCTGAAAAACTGATCTATTCTAAAGGTTTTGACAGTTATTTTAAAGAATATCAATTTACGGAGGTGGCCAGCGAGGGACAGCTTAAAACTTTTCATGAAACAGCCATTTTACCTTACCCCAGGCAGACTGTCATTTTTGCCCTGGAAAAAAGAAATCCTGAAGGGCAGTTTAAAGAAGTTTTCCGGGAAATCATTGATCCGGATGCCATCAGGATCATCAAAAATATAGCGCCTGACCCCACAGTAAGGATTTTTCAAAGCCTGGATAATGGTGATATTCATCAAAAAGCAGATATTGCTATCATTGCTGAAGGATATACCGTGGAGCAAATGAATAAATTTGAGGCTGACTTAGAACGATTTACCCAGGTTTTCTTTCAGTCTGAGCCTTGCCGGGCCAACAAGTCGAAATTCAATGTGTATGGCGTGTTTAAACCATCAGCTGAATCTGGTGTAGACCAACCCCGCTATGGTATTTATACCCAGTCAGCTGTGGAAGCCACTTTTAACTCCATGGGTTCGGAAAGATACCTTCTCACTGAAGATAACAAGGCCTTGAGAAATATTGCCAGCCATGTGCCTTACGATGCGCTTTATATCATGGTCAATTCTGACCGCTATGGTGGAGGCGGCATATATAATTTTTACTGCACATTCACCTCTGATAATCAATGGAGCGAATACCTGATGGTGCATGAATTCGGCCATAGTTTTTTCGGGCTGGCTGATGAATATTATACTTCTTCGGTAGCTTACACAGACTTTTATCCGGCTGGTTATGAACCGGCTGAACCAAATATTACTGCCTTGAAGGATCCGGAAAACCTGAAGTGGAAGCACCTGGTAAAACCCTCTACCCCTATTCCCACTCCCTGGAATAAAGAAACCTATGATGCTGCCGATGTATTATGGCAAACAGACAGGTCTGAGTTGAATGAAAATACAGCCAGATTAAATAAAGCCAATGACCAGGAAGCGGCCGAAGAAGCGGAAAAAGTATATAACATTCGGGATCGGGAACATGCTCAGCATATGCAGGAGATGTTGGAGCAGAACCAGTATTATGGACAAGTTGGCGCTTTTGAAGGAGCTGGTTATGCTTCCACTGGATTATACCGGCCTATGATCAATTGCATTATGTTTTCCAAAAGCACCCCGAATTTTTGTCTGGTTTGCCGCGAAGCCATGCAGAAGATCATTAACCGCTATGCTGAATAGGAATATCCCGGTTTAGTCCAGATTCAGTTTTCCCATAAGGTATTGAGGCCTGTTAGTGGTAATACCTTTGACCCCCAGACTGATCATTTTAGCAGCTAATTGAGGATCATCCACGGTCCAGCAATACAAAGGCAGGTTGGCCTGTGAAATTTTCTGAGATGATTTAGCGGTAATTAAACCATGGTATAAATTCAAACCGGTAGCATCAGATTGATTTGTCTGATCAATGATTTTATCCCAGTTTTTAAGATTAGGTCCACCTAATAACCAGTACCTTGGTACTTCTGGTAAATATTCAGTCATTGCTGCTATCACCTGATAATGAAAGCTGATAATCACAACATTCTCCTTCTTTGGGTGCTGGTCCAGGATCTTTTGCAATACGGGCACTGTTTCCGGACCACTTTTAATTTCAATGAACAGCTTTTTATTTTCAGGAACAGTCTGAAGCACCTCTTCAATCAACGGGATTTTTTCTCCCTGGTAGCTGGTATCTTTCCATGATCCAACCTCCAGCTGCCTTAATAGCTCTGAACCGGATTCTTTAACAATCAAATCCTCTCCTGCTGTTCGTCCGGTGGTTTTATCATGAATTACCATCACCCGGTTGTCTTTACTCAGGTGAACATCTACTTCAACCGCATCGGCATTTCTCTGCCAGGCCAGATTTACTGCAGCCAAAGTATTTTCCGGGGCATCATAAGAGGCACCTCGATGAGCAATAATAGCAATCTGATTTTGAGCCATTCCCCACAGAGATGAAAAAATCATTAATAAAACACTGATTCCGCTGATTATCATTTTCATAAACAAACCTACTTAAAACAGTCCTGTCTGGTATATTCCTTGATGACGAAATGGTCAATTTTCTTTAAATATGGCAGAAATTAAAGTCTATATCAAGCCAGATAAAATATTTTCCACTTCAAAGCCATCCTTTTGCAAACCCTGTTTCATTTCCCGGGCTATCTGAGTGATTTGATCCACTTTGTCCCTGGTGATGGTTTTTAAGGGCAGTCTGCAGGGTCCCGCAGCCATACCTGCAGCATTCATAAATGATTTGATCACAGCCGGATTAGCTCCAAACTTCAACAAGGATCGACTGAATCCAAACAGTCTGTTGTTCAGTTTCTGGGCTTTTTCCACTTCGCCCTGAAGATAGAAATCCACCAGGTCCCGGGTAAGTTGAGGTACGATATTGGCAGCCACTGATACTACTCCCAATCCACCTACGGACAGGATCGGTAATGTCAGGGAATCATCTCCCGATAAAACAGAAAAATAAGGGTTGAAATCTTCGGCCAGAATGACGGTTTCAGTAATCTGGTCCAGGTCGCCATTGGAGGCTTTCAGCCCGGCCAGGTTTTTGCAACTTTCACCGATCTCTTTGATGGTTACCGGTTCCACATTGATTCCTGTGCGGCCGGGAATATTATAAAGGATCATGGGTATATCCAGATCATCCAGTAGTTTAAAATGCTCGATCAAACCATCCGGAGTAGGTTTATTGTAGTATGGAGCCACCACCAACACTGCATCCACACCCAGATTTTTGGCATGTTCGGTCAGGATCATTGCTTCACGGGTAGAATTGGACCCGGTTCCGGCTATTACTTTAATATTAAATTCCCGGGCAGCCTCCACGGTGGTTTTGATCACCTGGTTATGCTCATCTATGGATAAAGTGGGGGACTCCCCGGTGGTCCCACAAGGTAATACAGCGTATGTGCCATTTTCTGCCTGGAATTTTACCAGTTCCCGGATCTTATCATAATTGACCGACTGGTCTTTATCCTCATTAAAAGGTGTCACTAGGGCCACAATGCTGCCATGAATTCTTTCCATGAATGTTTCAGTTTTCAATTAAGCCCGCAATTTACGGAAATATAATTAATTGTTGCAGCGTAAAAAGTCAGATTTTATTTCTAAAGCTATGGATGGTTTCCTGATGATTTTGTCAGCTACTATAAGTTTGTGATGGTTTAAAAATTTTTGTATGGTTTCCATTGGAAGGCTATTATTTTTCATTCCTTTTGCGTTCCCGATGCTTCTTTGCATTTTAACCTTCATCCTTAGCTATTTTTAATATAATTTTTTTGATTATCACATAATCTTTTTATTGCAAAAGCATCGGGGATATAATTTGAAAAGCTGAGTTAGATCTTAAATTAAGCCCGGCTATTTACAAATTATAGCCAGGCTTCAAATAAACAATCTTCTTTTTCTAAATTGCTGTGCCCGGCGATACTTCCAGCACCACTACTGTAGCAATCGGATCAACCGGTTGGGCCGGCAGTCTAATGGTACCTTCTTCATTGACTTCAAGCTGATTGGAAGGATCAGCCAATAGATAGGCTTTCTCCACAGTTGAGATGCCATCCAGACGAAGGGTCTGATCCTGTGGCCAGTCGAAAATATGGGCATATACTTTTCCTTCTTTCTGGGTATATCTACCCCAGGATGGTTTATCCACCGGGCTGGCCTGAGCTTCATAAATAGCCTCTCCATTTACTTCCAACCAGTCTCCCATGGCAGACAGTCTTTCCACACTGGGTGGCGGTATTTCACCTTCTGCAGTGGGACCAACATTCAGCAGAAAATTTCCTCCTTTTGACACAATATCCACCAGGTTCCGGATCAGGGTGGTGTCTGATTTCCAATTATGATCAAACGATTTATAACCCCAGGTGTCGTTCATGGTCATACAGGACTCCCACTCCACTCCGGCTACACCTGTAGCTGGTATTTCTTGCTCCGGTGTACCAAAATCACCGGCAAAATCACCCTCTGCATCCAGCCCTTCCATACCTCTACGGCCTTTGTCAACCCGGTTATTGATGATGATATCCGGCTGAAGGTTTCTGATATAATTATACAGATCCTTACCCATTTCTGAAGTATAATCCGGTATCCATTCTCCATCAAACCATAATACAGCTATATCGCCATAGTTTGTCAGCAGTTCTTTCAGCTGCGGCTTCATGAATTCTTCCACATACCTTTCAAAATTAGGATTAACCTTATCACTATCCCGCCCCTGGTTGTAATTAGGCTCCCAGATGGCCTGGGCATCAGGATGATGCCAATCCATTATACTGTGGTAAAAACCTAATTTTATGCCTTCCTTACGGCAGGCCTCAGCTAATTCCTTCAGGATATCCTGGTTATAAGGCGTGGCATCAATAATATCCCAGTCCGTTACTTCAGAATCCCATAGGGCGAATCCGTCATGATGTTTAGAAGTTATTATAATATACTTCATGCCTGCATTCTTGGCGATATTCACCCATTCCTCTGCATTAAATTTTACCGGATTGAACTGGCCGGCAAACTCTTCATATTCTGAAATAGGAATGTTTAAATGATGCATGATCCATTCTCCAATGCGTTCAGATCTTTCCCCTTTATACTCTCCTGCCGGAACAGCATATAAGCCCCAGTGGATGAACATGCCAAACCGGGCATCTTTCCACCAATTCATTCGTTCAGCTTTTTCTGCTGAGGTTTCCTGTAAATAATCGTTTGTTTCCATGGTAGTGTCCTCCTGTTCATTGGATTGATTCTGATTGGAAGTACAACCAGCCAGGAATAAAATAACCAGGCTAAAAATCATTAGTTTTTTCATAAGTCTTTGGGTTTGTTTCTCCGGATTCTAAAATAAGTAAAATTACAATCAAATTAAAATCTTAGCGTATAATTTACGCTTTGACTCATAACCTTCATCTGTTTTTTTGAAGCTAAGGTCTGATTCAATATATTTAATAGGAATTCTAATTCATAATTAAGTTAAGATCAACTAAAAAATAACTACTATGAAAAAAACGCTCATTATTATTATCTTCCTGTCCCTCTGCTTGAAGGCATTTAGCCAAATGGAACCGGAAACACCGGTTGACCAGTGGACCAACAAAAAGATCCTGCTGATTGGGGCTCATCCGGATGATGACTCTTATTCCTATGGTACCCTGGCCATGTTGCAGGAAAACGGAAACCAAATCCATGTGCTGATTATGACCACGGGTAATGTGGGCACCAAAGATCCTAATCTGAGCCGGGATGACCTGGCAAAAATACGACGCCAGGAGGAAATCAATGCGCTGGCCGATCTGGGAATACCAGAAGATCATTACATCAACCTGGGATATACTGATGGTATGTTGGAATTTGCTGATAAGGAAGAAGTGGTAAGACAATTGGTGTATCATATCCGGGAAATACAGCCGGATGTATTATTTGCCTTTGATCCTGGCTATGGATATCAGCGGTGGCGTAAATCAGATCACCGGGCTGCCTCCTACTTAGCTGCTGATGCAGCCAGGGCAGCAGAATGGCGGCTTCTATTTCCCGGCCAAATCATTCATGATGGATTGGAGGCCCATGTGATCCCGGAATACATGTTTTATGATTCTGTGGAAGAGGATGTCAATCTATGGGTGGATATTTCAGGTTTCGAGCAAAAAAAGATTGATGCCACTTCCCGGCACCTGAGCCAGTTCAGTTCAGCCTGGGAAAATTACCAGGAAAACCTGCCTCAGGCAGAAATAGATGACCTGAAAAACCGGGTCAAACAAAGAATTAAAACTAAAGAGGGAAAACCAGTGGAGTACTTTCGCTATTATACCGGAATTCCCGATGGCATCGGAAAAAGACAATAATGTAGATTTTACCAGCTCAAATTAAAAGTTTCTGGTACTTTTATCAGGTTTATATTAAATTTGATCTAAAGCCTATCTTATTTTATTATGAAAAATGTTTTAGATCAAATTTTAATTATTTTTTTATTACTGAACTCCTTTAATGGTTTAGCTCAAACAAACATGCTTTGCCAGGGTCGTTACTGGACGGAAGATGAAGCCAACCTCAAAATGAAGGAGTTCAGCCGGCAATGGCATGATAAGGCCAGTTGGGAAGCCAGGGCAGAAATGATCAGAGAGGGGCTGATCAAAGGAATGAAACTGGAACAAATGCCGGATATCAAAGGAAATTTCAACCCCATTATCAGGAACTATCGGGAAATGGATGGCTATTCAGTAGAAAATATAGCCATTGAAAGTTTTCCCGGATTCTATATTACCGGAAATCTCTATCGGCCATTGGCTAAAAGTGATCAGTATCCGGCCATTCTATGTCCCCACGGACATAAAGAAGACAAAAGGCTGATTGAAGATGTACAGGTAAGAAGTGCGGTTTTGGCCAGGATGGGTGCCATTGTATTTGCCTATGACATGGTAGGTCGGGGGGAAGCCTTGCAGGTGGATCATTATATACCCATTGCTTTACTTTTGCAAACCTGGAACAGCCGTAGAGTACTTGAATACCTGCTGGACAGGGATGATGTAGATCCCGAACGCATTGGTATGACCGGTGGTTCCGGTGGAGGCACTCAAACTTTTATGCTGGCCGCAATTGATGACCGGATCAAAGTGTCAGTGCCGGTAGTACAGGTATCAGCCCATTTTTTTGGCGGATGCGTTTGCGAGAGTGGTATGCCGGTACATAAAAGTGAGAATCATCAAACCAATAACGTAGAAATTGCCGCTCTTTGCGCTCCCAGACCAATGTTGTTGATTTCCAATGGCGCAGACTGGACCCGAAATACTCCCCGGGTTGAATATCCGTATATACAAAAAGTTTACGCTTTGTATGATGCTGAACATAAAGCAGAACATGTTCACCTGCCTGCAGAAATTCATGATTATGGCTACAGTAAACGCACAGCAGCTTATAATTTCCTGGCCCACCATCTTGGTCTGAATTACCGGGCCATACCTTATCAGAATGGTTATCAGGAAGATTTTGTGAAGGTATTACCTAAACAGGATCTGATGGTATTTACACCAGAAAATCCCTGGCCGGCAGATGCTTTGATGGGTGATCAGGCTGTTATGGATTACCTGGATATCAGGTAATCCCAATCCCTGCTTTTAGCCCTGATATACTTCTGCCCGATTGAAAAATCAGTAATTCTTAACCTTAAACTGAAGGTTTTATTTTTTTCAGGTGACTGCATTGTTATCACAAAATAACCGAAATCTTTAACCCTTCCCGGATTTTTGGTATTTTAGCCTAATATGCGTAAAAATATGAAATTCCTGAATTTAAATCCCGGCCTAACCAAGCATTGGTTATTACTGTTTTTAATTGCCTGTCAACCTGAATCCAACCAGGAAGAAAGCCTGTTTACGGACCGGCCTCCCAATATTATATTCATCATGGCTGATGATCTGGGATACGGCGATTTAGGCAGTTATGGGCAAAAACTGATCCAAACTCCAAACCTGGACCAGATAGCAGCAGAAGGCATCAGATTTACCCAGGCTTATGCCGGTTCCACGGTTTGCGCTCCTTCCCGCAGTGTATTAATGACGGGGCAACATACCGGCCACACCAGGGTTAGGGGTAATTTTGCCAAAGTAGGTGGGGTACCACCCCAGGGTCGTCTACCCCTGATGGCGGAAGATACTACTGTGGCTGAAGTTTTAAAACAAGCTGGCTATATCAATGGTATTACCGGGAAATGGGGACTGGGAGAGCCTGGCTCCAGTGGCATTCCAACCAGGCAGGGGTTTGATCAGTGGCTTGGTTATCTCAACCAGAGAAATGCCCACAGTTATTATCCGGAATATTTATGGCGAAACCAGGATTCTCTGGTGCTGGAAGGCAATCTGAATGGGCAAAGGCAGGTTTATACCCATGAACTGTTTACGGATTTTGCCCTGAATTTTATACAGGAAAATAAAGACACTACCTTCTTCCTTTATCTTCCCTATACGATTCCACATGATGCCCTGGAAGTACCTGATCAGGACCCATACCAGCTTAGGGAATGGACAGAACAGCAAAAAACCTACGCTGCCATGGTGACCAGGATGGATAAAGATGTGGGTATGATCCTTAGTTTATTAAAAGAACTGAATATTGATGATAATACCGTCACATTTTTCTGTTCTGATAATGGCGCGGCCCGACGATGGGAAGATCTGTTTAATAGTTCCGGACAATTAAAAGGAAATAAAAGAGATATGTATGAAGGTGGAATCCGTACCCCCATGATCGTCAGATACCCGGGAAAGATCAAACCCAGACTGGATCAGAATACTGTCTGGTATTTTGCCGATGTGTTACCTACCCTGGCTGATTTTGCCGGAGTAAATCCACCTCGAAATATAGATGGCATCAGCCTTTATCCCATCCTTATGGAAGAAGAAGTTCGATTACCTGAACGATTCCTATATTGGGAATTCTATGAAAGGGGTTTTCAACAAGCAGTTCGCTGGAAAAACTGGAAGGCGGTAAAATTATCTTCCCAGGCTGACTGGGAACTTTACGATCTGTCCATTGATATTTCAGAAAACAATGATCTGTCTGGGATGCATCCGGAAGTGTTGGCAGTTATAGAAGCTTATGTGGAAATCCATCGGGAAGATTCACCCCACTGGCCCAATCCACAGGGCGAATAAAGATGCTGGAGGGAAATAAAAAAAACCGGACCCCAAGAGAACCAGCTATGAATTTTCTGAGGTACCGGCTTTTCAGACCAAAAACAACCTAAATCAAAAAGAGCTAATATTTTTCATTTTTAAAGTCTTTTAAAACACAAGGCTTAAAGCCCCCGGTTCAGAATTTAAACCAGCTAAAACATCCCTTACCGAGAGCCTAAACCTTGCTTTTCCTAAATATGTGTTAACCACATGCACGTAGCTATTTGCAAACCTTCTGCCAATAAAAATATTTGTTGATATTCAGTTAGTTAGAGTTTGTGCGGGTTGAATTTTAGTGTTAATTTGACACTGGATTCCCATTTTGGGCAAAAAAACATAGCGTCATTTTATCAAAAAATTTCCACGGAAGCATATTTCCTTGTATTCCAGCGCATTACGACTATTCAGTCAAAACAAACCGTATAAGTCCAATCCTTGGTACAACCATCGAATTAAGTCCGCTGATAAAGGTTGGAATTCAAAATTTTGAAATTTTTCTACAATGATTTATTTATTCACCAGTTATTTAATAGTGTTATGTGTTGTTTCTTTATAAAATAAAGTGTATGAAATATTTCGTGGCTATAGGGCTGTTTTTTATTTTTTTGTCAACCAATTCCATAGCCCAAAATCGTAAAGACGTATCAAAGGCCCCTAAAGACCGTTACCAGGAGGTACCATCCAGCCGGGATCCGGGAAGTTCTGCTACTGAGCTATCTGCTGAAAAGCAAAAGGGAAAAGCTGAAAAGGCAAGTAGCAGAAAGAGGAGATTTAACTATACCAAATATTACGATCAGAAGGTCAAAGAATATGAGCAAAGGATGGAGGCTGCGGCTAAAAGATATAAAAAAATGCAAAAGGAATTACAAAAACCTCAATATTCCGACCCATCTTATTTCGGCCATAAAAGAAAGCCAAAAAAGCGTCCTCCGGGAAAGAAAAAGTTCTGCAAAGAATGTGGCATTGTACATTAGGCTATAATTATCTATAAAAAGCCTGGATAACAAGCTTAAAATAACTTATAATGATGTAATTTTGAACTATCTTAATTCAAAAATAAGACCATGAAACCTATAAACATTATTTTTTTTATGATGACTATCGCATTCTTTAACCATCTGAATGTAAAGGGGCAAACCAAAGACAGGCAGGATCTGGAAGAAAAATACACCTGGAATCTGGAAGATATTTTCTCCAGCCATGCCGCCTGGGAGGAACAAAAACAAAAATTAACCAACCAATTGCCTCAATTAGATCAATATCAGGGTAAGCTGGACAATTCGGCCCAAACTTTATTTGAAGTGCTGAACCTATTGTCAGAGCTACAAAAAGATCTGACCAGATTATACAGTTATGCTTCCATGTATTCTGACCAGGATACCCGAAAGTCAGAATTTTTAAGTATGAAGCAGGAAATCCAGCAGGTTTTTACAGATTTTGCTGCCAAAGTGTCTTACGTTGAGCCGGAAATCCTGAAGATGGACCGTACCACCATAGAAAACTTTTTGGAACAAAATCCGAAACTGCAAGTCTACAGCTTTTATCTTAATGACCTGATGCGTAAAAAGGATCATCGGGGCACAGCTGGTGAAGAAAAAATTATTGCAGATGCCAGTTTGATAGCTGGAAATTCTGCCAGCACCTTCAACATCTTTTCTAACGCCGAATTTCCTTATCCCGAGATTACACTGTCCAGTGGAGAATCTGTGAAGCTGAATCAGGCCAACTTTGCCCTTCACCGGGCCACCTCTCAACGGGACGACCGACAAAAAGTATTTGATGCTTTTTTTAACAGCTTGGGAAATTTCAACAAAACTTTCGGCACCCAATTATATGGGAATCTTAAGAAAGATCTTTTCTATACCAGGGCCAGGAACTATGAATCAACCCTTGCCAGCGCCTTAGATGCCAATAATATTCCTACAGAAGTTTATCATAGCCTGGTGAAAAATGTAAATAATAACCTGGAAACATTTCATCGTTATCTTAAACTGAGAAAAAGAATGATGGGGCTGGACGAATTACATTATTATGATCTTTATGCCCCGTTAGTGAAAGATGTAGATCTGACTTATTCGGTAGAAGAAGCACAGGCCAATATTCTGCAATCCCTCAGACCGTTAGGCGAAGGATATGTTCAAACAGTAGAAAAAGCATTCAACAATCGCTGGATTGATATGTATCCCACCGAAGGTAAGAGATCCGGAGCTTATTCCAATGGTTCTATTTATGATGTTCATCCTTACATCCTGATGAATTACAATGAAAAGTACGATGACATGAGTACTTTGACCCATGAGTTGGGACATACCATGCAAAGCTATCTGTCCAACCAGAATCAACCCTATCCATTGGCCGATTATCCTATTTTTGTGGCAGAAGTAGCTTCCACATTCAATGAGGCCTTATTGATTGATTATGTCTTGAATAGAATAAAGGATGACAATATCCGGTTGTCCATTCTTGGGAACTATCTGGAAGGTGCCAAAGGTACCCTTTTCAGGCAAACCCAGTTTGCCGAGTTTGAATTGAAGATCCATGAAATGGTAGAACAAGGTAAATCACTCACCGGAGATGATTTCAATCAGATTTACCTGGACCTGACCAAAAAATACTATGGACATGATCAGGACATTTGTAAGGTGGATGATTATATCGCTTATGAATGGTCCTATATTCCACATTTCTACTATAATTTTTATGTCTACCAATATGCCACTTCATTTACTGCATCACAGGCATTGTCTGAAAAAGTATTGGCCGGAGATCAAAATGCTACCAAAGACTATCTGAGTTTCCTGTCTGCCGGTGGATCTAAATATCCAATCGAACTGTTGCAGGATGCCGGAGTAGATATGACTAATTCAGCCCCTTTTGACCTTACCATCAATAAGCTCAACCGGGTGATGGATGAAATGGAAAAGATCCTGGATGATATGGATCAATAGCAATAATATGTAATCAAATTATAGCCGCTTCCCCAGATCAGGAAGCGGCTTTTTTGGTCAATTTTTATTGTTGTTATAATTGCCTTTTTTGACAGAAACCATGATTTTATTATACCAGTTGCCAATTTTGTCAGGAGTAAGTGGATTATCAGGTTTTCTAATATTCCTTTAAATAGCAATAAAATTGTGAACCATGCCCCTCCTTACTTTCTACCTTAATATATCCGCCATTTCGTTCTATGAAATTTTTAATAATGAACAAGCCGATACCTGTTCCTGAGGCCTTATCTGTCAACCTTTTAAATGGTCTAAAAAGCAGGTTTTTATTGTATTCCAGGTTAATACCGATTCCATTATCCTGGACAGTTAATAATACATGATGGGCCAGCCGCTCAACGGAAATATGTACTTCAAGCTGTTTTTGGTCATCCCGGTATTTAATAGCATTGGTGATCAGGTTCTTTAAGATGCTTTCCAGAAAGATTTCGTTGTAGGAGATTGTCTTCAATCCTTTGATTTCATAATGTATTTCTCCACCACATGCTTTTACTTCCTGGTCAAAATCATGGATTAGCTCATTCAGGGTATTGGCCAGGTCTATGGACCTGAACTGCTGTGATACGTCTTGCTGGGCTCTGATAATTTCTGACATACCCTGGATCACATTAGCCAAACGATCTATCATTTTTTTAAGGCTGGGGAAGTAATTTGTTTTATCCTGGGTGGATTTGGCATTGTTGATTAAGTCCATCATGATCTGTAAATTCTTAACCGGAGACCTAAGATCATGGGCGGCCATATACAGCAAGTTTTCCATGAACTCGTTTAAACGATTAAGCTGCATATTCTTATGTTCCAAAAGTTGATTGGCTGACAGAATCTCATTCTCCATCGACTTGCGGGTAGATATATCGATGCCAATTCCAACCTGACGACCATCAGGAATAGAAACATTGGCCCAACTGGTCTCTATAGATTTTCCCCATTTGGTCATAAATTTAAAATCCCTAAAACCAGATTGTAATGATTGCATATATTTTTGTACCATGGCTCTGTATTCCTGGTCTGGATAGGCCCTTTCCATTATATTTTGCTGATCATCTTCATTCCAACCGGTTAGTTTTTCAAAGGCTTTATTCGCACGTATCGTTTTCAATTCAGGGTCATATATTACCAGCATAACAGGAATAGAGTCAACAATAGTTTTCAATAAATCATGCTCATTTCTGTTCTTCTCCTGCAACAATTTATTCTCGGTAATATCAGTATTGGTTCCAATCCAGCGTATCACTTTGCCCTGCTGGTCTTTAATAGGCAAGACACGACATAAAAACCATCTGTAATCGTTATTTTTTCCTTTCAGCGGAATGGTATTCTCCCATTTCTCCCCACTTTGCCAGGCCAACCTGATTTGTTTCACAACGCTTTCCAGGTGTTCCGGATGCAGGATCTTGGTCCATCCCCATCCTTCCATTTCCGGTAGTGTGGTTCCTGTATAGTCAAACCATCTTTTATTGCACCAGAAGATAGCCCCATCAGGGTAAGCCATCCAGGTAAGCTGAGAGATATTATCTGCCAAAGAATGAAAGCGATCTTCACTTTCCTTTCGTTCCAACTCAGCCCTCATGGCTAATGTAATATCTTTAAAGGTGATAATTACCCCTAATAATTTATGATGGATATTATAGATAGGTGCAGCACTGGACTCAAACCACAAAATTTCTTTATCATAGATATATAACTTCAACTTTTGGTTTTTGACAGTTAATCCCTGATAAGCCTTCATGATTGGGAGATCCTTGTACTTGATAAATTTCCCCTGTTCGTCCTCAGCTTTAATATTTTTTGATAGCCTGGACCGGTCTTTTTCATCCAGTTTTTGTAATAAGATCCGGTTGGCTTCTTCATTACAATAAGTGATCCTACCTTTTGGATCAAAAATCAGAACTCCTTCCAGCATAGCATTCAATGCGGTTCTGATCTGGATCTGCTGATCTTCATTGTTTTTGATCAACTGATGCAGGTCTTTTTCTATTGTTTTATGCTGGGTAATATCTGTGACTGTTTCCTGGGCTCCAATCACTTCATTTTGATCATTGCACAAAGGCTGGTACTTAACCTTATACATTCTAATCTGGTTGTTCTGGTCTACCAGATTTCTGAATACTTCAATAGTTTCACCTTGTAAGGACCGACTCCACAAAGCAACTGCATCCATTTGATTATCAGGCAAGTGGCCTAAAACATTGATGACATTTGCCCCCTTTTCCAGTTGCAGCCCATACAAGCCTTCAAATTCCAACCGGTAATTTTCATTAAAGATCAAGTAATTAAATTCTTTGTCAATTACAGCTATCTGATTGTCCACAGAATCCAATACAGAATTAAAGATAATATCAGTAATATTTTGCATATTTAATGGCTCCCGGTTGTGAGGCAGGAGAAATTTAGTCATTTTTTATTGATGAAATCAGAAGATTCGGTTTAATAAGATATGCTTTATAGAAAACTATATCTTAAGAAGCCATTCAAAATTTTTATTGCCTCCTCAATTAAAATTGAAAATCCTGATTACACCTAACACATTTTACAATATAATATTGCGCACTTTAAGCAACAGCTTGTCTATTATCTTCAAAGGATCCTGTATCTTTAGTTTATCCTGTTAAACCTATAATTGGAAACACGATTTTACAGAATAAAAATATACCTATTATTCTTATTTTTATATATGGAAGGAATAATCGGATTTTATGTATCCACAGGGCAGAGTTTGGGGGCGATTTTATAAAGAAAATATTTGAATAACCTTTATTTAACCCCTTGGAGATCATAGCTGATTTCATATAATGCTTTAGATTGCTGTGCAAACCTTAGGTTAATATTAAAGAAATTTTACAACTAATACTAATATTTTCACTTCTAATTTGGCTATTGAAAATCAGGAATATAAATAAGGTTTATTTTCAGAAAGGATAAAATACAGAGTTATAAGGAATACATTCACCTGGATCCAGAGCCATAAATGTGGCGAAAATAAGGGAGCATGCTTTTATAAATAATCCAATAAATCTTCCATGGCCATACCCCGGGATGCTTTAATCAGAATATGTGACTGTTGAATGGGATATTTTTGCAGGTAGTTTATAAGTTCCTTTTTTTGACTAAAATGTATCGCCTCCGGAATGGCTTTATAAGCAGCTTCCATATCTTTTCCACACAATAAAATCATCCCGAAATTTTTCTGAGCAATCAATTCTCCAATCTGCCGATGTTCCATCATGCTGTCTTTGCCTAATTCAAACATATCACCCAATATCAGTACTTTAACCTTAACTTTCATTTGAGCAAAGTTCTCAATAGCGGCCGCCATGGAAGTTGGATTGGCATTATAGGCATCCAGCAGGATGGTATTGGTGTTTTTTTTAAGTACCTGAGATCGATTGTTAGCTGGTATATAGTCTTTAATTGCCTGATTGGCTTTATCAGAGGGTACTTTGAAATATTTTCCCAGGCACAAAGCAGTTGCGATATTTTCAAAATTATATTTCCCCATAAGATTGGTTTGTACCACCTCCTCATTCTCATGCCTATAAACCACCAGTGGGTCGGCCTCTATCATTTCGCATTGCAGAAAATCTCCCTGATTGGGATACATCACCGGATTTTCAAATCGTTTTTTCATATTTCTCAGGATCTCATTACCTGAATTAATAAACACCCGGCCGTCATTTTTAACCAGAAAATCATAAAGTTCGGTTTTTCCTCTCAAAACCCCTTCAAATCCACCAAAACCTTCAATATGCGCTTTACCAATATTTGTTATTAATCCATGAGTAGGCTCAGCTATCTGACAAAGTTCATCAATATCCCCCACTTTATTGGCTCCCATTTCTATGATCGCAATTTCCACCTTTTTACCTATGGATAAGATGCTTAAAGGAACCCCAATATGATTGTTGAGATTTCCCCGGGTGGCAAAAGTTTTATATTCCTGGCTCAAAACGGCATTGATCAGTTCCTTGGTAGTGGTCTTACCATTAGAACCCGTGATTCCAATAAAAGGTATTTTTAAATGTTTACGATGAAAATTAGCCAATTCCTGCAATGCAATCAGGCTGTCTTCCACAACTATATAGCGATCATCTTTTTTAAATTCAGGCTGATCTATCACGCAATATGCTGCACCATCTCTGATCGCTTGTTCGGCAAATTCATTGGCATTGAAATGAGGACCTTTTAAAGCAAAAAAGATGACACCTTTACTGATTTTTCTACTATCAGTTGACACACCTTTTGATTTCAGGTAAAGTTGGTATAATTCTTCAATCATCGGTTTTCAAAATTTAGTCATACTATCCGGACTGCCGTTCGATTAAATATACTGACTTAAACCAAATTATAAAAAGTCCGGCAGATAAAACAACCAGCAATTAAGTTTTTAAGAATAAATTGTAAAAAAAATAAACAGTATCACCTCAAATAGTGACATGGGCATCCCCTTTATATGTGAATTTTTACAATAGCTTCTTCTTCCTCCCATCCTGGTGAACATTGTAGCTGTTCCTAAGTTCTAAATTTGACTAAGAAGAAGCTTATTTTTTTACTGAAATATTTTTTTTAACCTAATTTTTTTACTGCTATTACATTTTTTTTAAGTACTAATTTATGAAAGAAAAGGTCTTAATTACAGGTGGAGCGGGATTTATTGGATCTCATCTGGCGCATGAATTACTGAAATCCGGCTATCAGGTAAAAGTATTAGATAACCTAATTCCTCAGGTTCATGGAAAGAATGCCAAACCACCTTCCTATTTATCCTCAGAAGTAGCCTTTATCAAAGGGGATATTCGTGATCGTGATATACTGAGAACTGCCCTGGAAGGAGTAGACCTTGTATTTCATCTGGCTGCCATGGTGGGGGTAGGACAAAGTATGTATCAGGTATCCAATTACATGGATGTAAATGATATGGGTACAGCCATATTACTGGAAGAACTGATCCAGAATCCTGTCAGGAAGTTGGTAGTAGCTTCCAGCATGAGCATATATGGTGAAGGCATGTATAAAAACGAATCGGGTCAATCAGTAGAAGTTGAAGAAAGGGGTAAGAGCCAACTTAAGGCCTCCAGTTGGGAGATCACGGATCCGGAAGGACATCCTTTAAATCCCATACCAACTCCTGAATCCAAAACACCTACATTATCTTCAGTGTATGCCCTCTCGAAATATGACCAGGAAAGGTTATGCCTGATGATTGGAAAAGCTTATAATATTCCCACCGTAGCTTTAAGGTTTTTTAATGTTTATGGTACCAACCAGGCCCTATCCAATCCTTATACCGGGGTATTGGCCATTTTTGCCTCCAGATTGCTTAATGGAAATCCTCCCCTGGTATTTGAGGACGGTATGCAAAAAAGAGATTTTGTCCATGTAAAAGATGTGGCCAGGGCCTGCAGGCTGGCTATGGAATCACCTAATGCTAACCATGATGTATTTAATATAGGTAGTGGAGCCAGTTATACTATCAAAGAAATAGCTATCAAAATGAGTGAGGTAATGGGACTCCCCTACATACAGCCTGAAATTACTGGAAAATACCGGGTGGGAGACATTCGCCATTGTTTTGCTGATATTAGCAAAGCCCATCGGATATTAGGCTTCACCCCTCAGATTTCCTTTGAGAACGGAATCAGGGAATTGTCGCACTGGCTTCAAGACCAGGTAGCCGTGGATAATGTAGCCACTATGCGTAAAGAATTGGAAGAAAGAGGACTAGCTATATAAATTTTTTGGCATGGATAGAATAAACAAAAAAAATAAAACAAAGATAACTGCTGAATTAGGCATACTTCAGTGGTTTCATATTGGAGAATATGATGTTGTAGAAAAAGCCATTGAAGACCTGAAGAAATTAAAGGTAAAACATATCAGAACAGGTATTTCCTGGGCTGACTGGTATACGGAAACCGGACATGACTGGTACCGGTGGCTTATCCCCAAACTGGCTAAAGAATTCGAGATACTCCCCTGTTTTTTATATACGCCTCCATCCATAGGCATTAAGCCCAAAACCTCTTCCCCACCAAAAGATTTACAGGCATATGCCGATGTAATGGATGTAATTATTACCGAATTCGGGGAATATTTTGAGTATATAGAACTTTGGAATGAACCCAATAATAAAAGTGAATGGGATTTTACCCTGGATAATGGTTGGGAAAAGTTTGCCCAAATGATCATCAAGGCCGCACATTGGGCCCGGCATCGGGGCAAAAAAACAGTTTTGGGTGGTATGAGCCCGATTGATGCCAGTTGGCTTGAACTAATGTTTAACCGTGGTGTAATGGAACATATTGATGTAGTGGGTATACATGGGTTTCCTGAAGTTTTTGATCTGCAGTGGGAAGGCTGGGAGGAGAATATCGCCAGGGTACAGCAGTTGTTGAATCGCTACCAGTCCGGGGCAAAGATCTGGATTACAGAAGCCGGTTATTCCACCTGGCAATATAATGAAATGAAACAGATCGAAAAATTTACCAGCTTGTTGAAGTTGCCCCTGGAGCGGATCTACTGGTATACCCTGCATGACCTTGACCTGGAAAAAGATACTGTTGATGGTTTTCACCTGGATGAACGTGAATATTTTTTTGGGCTAAAAAATGCTTTTGGTACGCCCAAGTTACTATACCGGTTGTGGCAGAATGATGGACTTCATAAAATGTTTCAGAATTATCATTTGCTGAATAATTTCTCTTTGCCCCAACAGGAAAAATACATCCTGATCACCGGCGGAGCTGGATTTGTAGGAACTAATATTGCCAAAAAATACCTGAATCAGGGCCAAAAGGTAATGATCTATGATAATCTGACCAGAGAAGGGGTGGAAAAAAACTATGCCTGGCTCAAAAACAAATATGGTAATCAGGTACAGTTAAAGGTGGCGGATATTAGAGATCCTTATTCCCTGAAAAAGGTGGCCAAAAATGCCAAAGCAGTGTTTCATTTAGCCGCCCAGGTAGCTGTAACTACCAGCCTGGAAGGTCCGGTGGAAGATTTTGACATTAATCTCAAAGGAACCATGAATTTATTGGAAGCCCTCAGGGCCTTGCCAGTGCCTCCACCACTTATTTTTACTTCTACCAATAAAGTATATGGAAACCTGGCTGATGTTTCTTTATCGGAAACCAACCTGCAATATGTTCCACAAAACCTGCAGATAGCCCAACATGGGATCAATGAAGATCGGCCCCTTAGTTTTCACAGCCCTTATGGATGTTCAAAGGGTGCGGCTGATCAATATGTACTTGATTATGCCCGGGTGTATAACATTCCCACCGTGGTATTCCGGATGAGTTGTATCTATGGTCCACATCAAATGGGTACTGAAGACCAGGGTTGGGTAGCTCATTTTGCTTTGAATGTACTAAAGGGAAAACCTATCACAGTATTTGGAGATGGGAAACAGGTCAGGGATATTTTGTTTGTGGATGACCTGGTCAGAGCTTTTCAATTGGCACACCAGCAAATAGCACAAACTGCCGGACATATGTTTAATATTGGCGGCGGCTCTAAGAATGCGGTGAGCCTGAAACAGGTGATTCATATCCTGAATCAAACCCATTGGGACCAGGCGCTAATTCATTATGATCAGTGGCGGACCGGAGACCAGAAATATTATGTATCAGATACCCGTAAATTTCAGCAAATGACTGGCTGGAAACCCATTGTCGGGTATAAACCGGGTATTGTACGGCTTTATCACTGGTTAAAAGAATCGTCAAATCTGATAAACCAGAAAGAATTAATAACAGAAAAAACAGCATAAATGGAAATTTTTCAGGAAAAACAAACGATTCAACCCGCTCTTATCGATCAAATTCCGGAGAAAATGACTTCAGCCATCTTTACCAAACCAGGTGAAATAGAGCTGGCTCAGGTTGATGTTCCGGAAATTCAAGACAATCAGGTACTGATAAATCTGGAAGGGTGTGGTTTATGCTCATCCAATCTACCTCCCTGGCAGGGGCGTGATTGGTTTGAATACCCTTTTGAACCAGGTGCCCCGGGACATGAAGGTTGGGGGATGGTGGTCAGAAAAGGCAAACTGGTCAATCAATTTTCAATTGGTGACCGGGTAGCAATGTTGTCTTATCATGCTTTCTCTGAATATGATATCGCCACCGCCAAGGATATGGTGAAAATTCCGGATAGTTTAAAACATGTACCTTTTCCGGGAGAACCATTTGGATGTGCCCTAAATATTGCTGATCGCTCAGATGTGCATATAGGACAAACCGTTGCAGTGATTGGTATTGGCTTTCTAGGCGGCATTTTAATACAATTATTGAAAGCCAGAGGGGTCCGAGTAATTGCCATTTCACGCAGAAAAACTGCTTTGGACCTGGCGCAGCAAGCCGGGGCTGACCATGTGATCAGGATGGACGATCACTGGGACATTGTGAATCAGGTAAAAGCCTTAACCGGGCAGACCCTTTGTGATCGTGTCATTGAGGCTGTAGGATTGCAGTGGCCCCTGGATTTGGCCGGAGACCTGGTAAAAGAAGGAGGAAAACTAATCGTAGCCGGTTATCATCAGGATGGCCCCCGACAGGTAAATATGCAAATGTGGAATTGGAAAGGGATTGATGTGATTAATGCCCATGAACGGGAACAGCGAAAGTATATTATGGGAATGAAAAATGCCATTAAAGCCATAGACCTAAATCAAATAGACCCTTTTCCACTGATTACCCATCAGTTTCCTTTGGAAGATATTCAATATGCCTTTGAATTGGCCGCTCAAAGACCCGAAGGTTTTGTAAAAGCAATCATAAACTTTAAATAAGAAACATACCAGTGACAAATCAAACATCTACAATTCAGATCAAGGACAAAAAATTAAACTTAGGTTTCCTGGGAGTTGGTTGGATTGGAAAAAGCAGAATGGAAGCCATGCTGGCCACTGAATTAGCCCAGGCCGCCATAGTGGGAGACATTTCAGCTCAAAACCTGGCAAACATAACTAATGTTATGCCCCAGGTCAGCACCTGTAATCATCTGGATCAGTTATTGGAAGAAGATCTGGATGGTATAGTTATCGCGACACCCTCGGCATTGCATGCCGATCAGAGTATCCTGGCTTTACAACATCAGGTGCCCGTATTTTGTCAAAAACCCTTGGGCCGGACTGCTCAGGAAAATCAGGCGGTAGTAAACCAGGCTCGTGAATCCAACAGGTTGCTGGGTGTAGATTTTTCTTACCGCTATACTTGTTTTGATCAGATCTATCAATTGATTCAGTCCCGGGAACTGGGAGATATTTATTCCGTTGAATGTGTTTTTCATAATGCCTATGGGCCAGACAAACCCTGGTTCTACAATCCTAAGCTATCCGGTGGCGGTTGTTTGATTGATCTGGGTGTGCATCTAATTGACCTGGCGCTCTGGTCCCTGGATTGGCCTGAGATCACAAAGGTTTGCAGCAACCTGCATGTTGGTGGAAAAAAAATAAATCAACCTGAAAATCAGGTGGAAGACAATGCCCTGGCCCTGCTTACCACTGACCAGGGTACTGCCATTAAAATTGCCTGCTCCTGGAATTTGCCGGCCGGAAAAGAAGCAGATATTCAACTGAATGTTTATGGGACCAAAGGAGGAGCCGCCTTCCGAAATACAAATGGCTCATTTTATGATTTCGAGGCCTTAAAATTCGAAGGCACTCAAACCAAAAAGCTATTCTCAGGGCCGGATGAATGGGGCGGCCGTGCTGGTATAGATTGGCTGCAAAAACTGGTAAAAAGCAATACGTATGATGCATCAATTGAAGATGTGGTAAAAGTAGCAAAAGTAATTGACCTCATTTATGGAAGATAACATTGAAAAATATCGTCCTGAGAAGATCTTAATGACAGCCGATACCCTGGGCGGTGTATGGCATTATGCGGTAGAATTAATCAAACAATTTGCTCAACGGGATATACAGGTGGAACTGGCTACTATGGGCAGGGCTTTGTCAGCCAGTCAGATCAAGGATTTGGCTGGCTTAAGCAATGTTAATTTGCATCAAAGTACCTGCAAACTGGAATGGATGGAGCACCCCTGGGAAGATGTTGAAAGGGCCGGGCATTGGTTAATGGAAATACAGCATAAAACCCGGCCTGATCTGGTTCATCTGAATAATTTTGCTCATGGTGACCTTCCCTGGCAGAGCCCTATGATAATGGTTGCCCATTCCTGTGTGGCTTCCTGGTGGAAAGCAGTGAAAAAAACGCCATTGCCAGCTAAATACAACACCTATCTAAGCAGAGTCAAATCGGGATTATCGGCCGCTGATACCATTATTGCACCTTCCCGGGCCATGCTTGATCAGATTCAGCAAATTTATGGTCCTTTTACCCGGACAGCTGTTATTCCAAATGGAAAAGCCTCCCAACTATATCGTAAAAGCATCAAATGGCCTTATATTTTCTCTATGGGAAGAATTTGGGACGAAGCCAAAAACATGGAGTCCCTGGTGAAAATTGCCCCACAACTTGGCTGGAAGGTATGCCTGGCCGGCGAACAAAAGCACCCGGATACCAAAGGCAAACTCAGATTAAAGAATGTACATTTTCTGGGTCTTAAAAAACCTAAACAAATTGCCGGTATTTTGGGAGAAGCCAGTATTTATGCCCTGCCGGCAAAGTATGAACCGTTCGGCTTATCCATTCTGGAAGCGGCCTATTCTGGTTGTGCCCTGGTGTTGGGAGATATCCCCAGTCTGAGAGAAAACTGGTATGATGCCGCCCTTTTTGTAGACCCGGAAGATCCCATGCAACTATTAAGCCATCTCAAATTATTGATGAGGGATGCAAATTATAGAAATGCTCTGGCAGCCCGGGCTTATGACCGGGCCGGACAATTCAGTGACAGGCAAATGGCTGATCAATACCTTTACTACTATCAACAAATTATGAACCCTAAATTATCCCTATCTAAATCATGAAAATCATACTTTTTTATCACTCTTTGTTAAGCGACTGGAACCATGGGAACGCCCACTTTCTTCGAGGTATCACCAGGGAACTGGTAGACCAGGGACATCAGATCCAGGTATTTGAACCAAAAGATGGCTGGAGTTACAACAATTTACTGCAAAAAGAAGGGACCTATCGGCAGGAAGAGTTTAACCAGTATTTCCCACGGATCACCAGCCAGTTTCATCAGGCCGGCCTTACAAATTATGAAGAAATTGTAAAAAGCGCAGACCTTGTGATCGTACATGAATGGAATGATCCGGAACTGGTAAAACACCTGGGGCATCTGCGGCAAAAACATGAATTCAGTCTGATGTTTCATGATACACACCACCGATCAATCACTGCCCCTGAAGAAATGGCAGCTTATGACCTCTCCCACTATGATGGCGTGCTGGCTTTTGGCGATGTAATCAGGGATATTTATTTAAAAAACAAATGGATAGAAAAAGCCTGGACCTGGCATGAAGCAGCAGACACCCATCTTTTCCGCCCTCATCAAAGTACACAAAAGGAAGGTGACCTGGTATGGATAGGCAACTGGGGAGATAATGAAAGGACGGAAGAATTAAAGGAATATTTAATTGATCCGGTTCAGGAGCTAGGTTTAAAGGCTACTATGTACGGAGTGAGGTATCCCCCAAAAGCCATAAAAATGCTACAAGAAGCTGGTATCAGCTACAGAGGCTATATACCTTCCTACAAGGTACCTGAAGTTTTTTCGCGATATGCCTTTACTGTACATGTTCCGAGACGACCCTATGCCGAAAAATTGACTGGTATTCCCACCATCAGGCCTTTTGAAGCTTTAGCTTGTGGCATTCCCCTTATATCGGCCCCCTGGAAAGATGCGGAAAACCTGTTTGACGAAGGCAAAGACTATCTGATGGTTCAGAATGGTACAGAAATGAAGGAAAAAATGCTTCAGGTTCTGCAACATAAGGCACTGGCTCAATCTCTGGTGCAGCATGGTTTGGCAAAAATTCAATCCCGGCATACCTGTAAGATCCGGGCTGAGGAACTGCTGGGAATCTATAAAGAATGTTGTGAACTATCAGCTCACGAACATAACAAAGCATTAATGAGGTAAACCATAAATTATGAAAAATCATCAACTAAAAATTGCATTTTTTGGATCATCCCTGGTCTCAAGCTACTGGAATGGAGCCGCTACCTATTACAGGGGCATTCTGAAGGCCTTGCATCAACAAGGTCATGATATTACTTTTTATGAACCGGATGCTTTTGGTCGACAACAAAACAGGGATATCCCTGATCCGGAATATGCTAGAGTGGTAGTTTATGAACCCATTGAAGCTGACCTGCTGAGAATGCTGCAAAAAACCTCAGAAGCTGACCTGATCATTAAGGCCAGTGGAGTAGGTGTGATGGATGCTTTTCTGGAAAAAGCGGTATTAGAAGTAAAAAAACATGACCAAATGGTCGCTTTCTGGGATGTTGATGCCCCTGCTACCCTGTCAGCGGTAGAAAATGACCCCGGAAACCCTTTCAGGTTGCTGATTCCTGAATATGACATTATTTTTACTTATGGAGGTGGAAAGCCGGTGGTAAACCGGTATAAAGCACTTGGAGCTTTGCATTGCAAACCCATTTATAATGGATTGGACCCCGACACCCATCACCCGGTAAATCAGGATCATAGATTTGATTGCGACCTGGCTTTTCTGGGCAATAGATTACCCGATCGTGAAGCCAGAGTGGAAGAATTTTTCCTGAAGCCAGCCCAAACCCTGTCACATAAAAAGTTTATTTTGGGCGGCAGTGGCTGGCAGGACAAATCCTTGCCATCTAACATAACTTACCTGGGCCATGTATCTACCAATGATCACAACGCTTTTAATGCTACTCCAATAGCTGTAATGAATATCTGCCGGGAAAGTATGGCCGTAAATGGCTTTTCCCCGGCCACCCGGGTATTCGAAGCAGCCGGAGCAGGCGCTTGCATCATTACCGATTATTGGAATGGCATAGAACAATTCCTGCATCCAGGTAAAGAGATACTGGTGGCCCATGATGGAATGGATGTAGCCCGAATTTTACAGGAACTTAGCCGGGATAAAGCTTATGAAATTGGCCAGGCTGGCCTGAACCGGGTTTTAGCTGAACATACCTACACCCACCGGGCGGTGGAATTCAAATCAGCTCTGACATCTGCCAACCAAGTTAACATATGAAAAAGGACTCTTTAAATATAGCCATTTTTGGTCTTTCCATTACCTCCTCCTGGGGAAATGGCCATGCCACCACCTACCGTTCTTTCATAAAAGAACTTTACAGAAAAGGCCATAAAGTTCATTTTTTTGAAAGAGATATGCCCTGGTATGCCGGGCACAGGGATTTACCCCAGCCGCCCTTCTGCCAAACCATACTCTACCAGGAGCTTCCGCAACTGGATCAATATAAGCAGATAATTCAACAAGCCGATCTGGTTATGGTAGGATCATATGTGCCTGAAGGTACTAAAGTGGGGGATTGGGTTATAAAAAATGCCCATGGACCTACCGCCTTTTATGATATTGATACTCCGGTTACTTTGGCTAAGCTGAAACGGCAGGATTATGAATATCTGGATCCGGATTTAATCAGCCGTTATGATATGTATTTATCTTTTTCCGGAGGGAAAATCCTTGATATTCTGGAAAAAGAATATGGTTCACCTCAAGCCTTGCCCTTTCATTGTTCAGTTGATCAGGACCTGTATTATCCCCTGCAGCTGGAAACAAAATGGGATTTTGGCTATATGGGCACCTACAGCACCGATCGTCAACCCCCACTAGATCAGTTGATGCTGAAAGCTGCACGAGGCTGGCCCCGGGGAAAATTTGTGGTAGCCGGCCCCCAGTATCCTGACAGTATTGATTGGCCGCCTAATCTAGAAAGATTTGAACACCTGCCTCCTGAGCAACATAATGAATTCTATAATCAGCAAAGATATACCTTGAATATTACCAGGGCTGATATGATCAATGCTGGTTATTCCCCCAGTGTACGTTTGTTTGAAGCAGCTGCTTGTGGAACTCCTATCATCAGCGACTGGTGGGAAGGTCTGGATACCTTTTTTGAACCAGGTAAGGAGATCCTGATCAGTAAAAGTCCACAGGAAACCCTTTATTATCTGCAAAATTTTACAGATGAACAAAGAACAGCTATCGGGGTTAATGCTAAAGAAAGGGTATTGAAAAATCATACTGCTTTTCACCGGGCCGGTGAATTGGAAAAGTATGTTTCACAAGCTTTAAAAATGCCGATCCAATGATAAATGGATACAGAAAAAAAATTCAGTCATTTGCACCCTGGTTTCATAATATTCACCTTCCGGACGGCACTCAAACTGCTCCGGATCATTTTTTAGGGGATTTCCCCAACTTCAAATGGCAGCAGATCAAAGACATTGTTCCTGAAGATCTGGAAGGATGGCAAGTACTGGATATTGGATGTAATGCCGGATTTTATTCCCTGGAACTGGCAAAAAGAGGAGCCATGGTTACAGCCATTGACATTGATCCTCATTACCTCAATCAGGCCCGGTGGGTAGCAGAACTGTATGGATTGGATGATCGGATCACCTACAAACAACAACAGGTTTATGACCTGGCGAATGATACCGACAAGTACGATCTGGTCTGGTTTATGGGTGTTTTTTATCACCTGCGCTATCCTCTTTTATCAATGGACATCATTAGTGAAAAATGCCGGAATAAGCTCATGTTTCAAACCCTGATGCTGCCGGGTAAAGACCGAGAAACCAATATTTATGACCGGGATATTAACGACCGGGATGATCTTTTTCGAAGAGGATGGCCCAAAATGGCATTTATTGAATCCAAGTTTTCAGGAGACCCTACCAACTGGTGGTTGCCAAATCATTCCGGTGTACTTAGCATGATGAAAACATGTGGCTTTAAGGTACTTGAAAATCCGGGAGATGAGATCTATTATTGTGAAAAAGATCCGGAGAATCCTGCTGTTGTAGATTCCTGGAACCGAAGTGAATATTTATCGGCCATTCAAATGCCCTGGAAGGGAGAAGTGACAGATAAAGTAAATAAAGCCTAAAAAATTCAGCAGATTATCAGCACATTTTTTATCTTTCTGATTCGTTCTGAAGGAAATGATGGTCTGGTTAAAAATTCAAAAATGGTCTTTTCTACTGGTCATACTCATGGCAGGTGGCATCTGGTTTTATGTTTCACTTCCTGAAAATCTTTTTGAAGATCAGTATGCTACGGTTCTTTATGACCGTAATGAAAATTTACTGGCTGCCACTATTGCTGCCGATGGTCAATGGCGATTTCCTGCCCGAAAAGAGATTCCGGAAAAATTTGAAAAGGCTTTACTAAATTTTGAAGATAAGTACTTTTACTTACACCCGGGAATCAATCCGGTAGCCCTGCTAAGAGCACTGAAATGGAACATTAAACAGGGTAAGATCGTGAGCGGCGGGAGTACCATCACAATGCAATTGATCCGCCTGTCCCGTCAGGGAAAACCCAGAACCTACCTGGAAAAATTAATTGAACTTATCCTGGCCGTGCGGCTGGAACTATCCTTTTCAAAACCGGAGATATTAGGGTTATATGCGGCTCATGCCCCTTTTGGTGGTAATATCGTAGGCCTGGAAGCCGCAGCCTGGAAGTATTTCAGCCGCCATCCTGACCAGTTGTCCTGGGGAGAAGCTGCTTTACTGGCGGTTTTACCTAACAGTCCCGGCCTGATCTATCCCGGCAGGAATCAGGAGCAATTAAGAGTAAAAAGGAACCGGCTGCTGGATCAACTCTACAAAAATGGCCTGATAGATAGTTTAACCACCCACCTGGCTCAGCAGGAACAAATTCCCGGCCATCCCGGAACTTTACCTCAATTGGGTCAGCATTTGCTTACCCGAAACCTTAATGAAGGTCGCAGAGGACAAATCATCCATTCCAGCCTGGATATTCATTTGCAAAATCAGGTAACTCAATTGATCAGGCAGCACCAGCAAATACTGAAGCACAATCACATATACAATGCCTGTGCATTAGTGGCTAAAATTGAAACCGGGCAGACCTTGGCTTATGTGGGAAATACCCGTTCAGATAATCCCTCTGCCCATGGCCATTCGGTAGATATTATTACCGCCCCACGCAGTACGGGAAGTATCCTGAAGCCCCTGCTATATGCACTCATGCTGGACCAGGGAGAACTTTTGCCACAAACACTTATACCAGATATCCCTACCATTATAGACGGTTTTGCTCCCAAAAACTTTTCCAAAACCTATGAGGGGGCTGTCCCGGCCAGCCGGGTGGTAGCCAGGTCTCTGAATGTTCCGGCCGTCCATATGCTGAGAGATTTCGGAGTAGAAAAGCTGCATCATCATTTGCAAAATTTAGGCATGACCACCCTAAACCAGCCTCCTTCTCATTATGGATTATCACTCATTCTGGGTGGTGCTGAAGCAACACTTTGGGATATATCAGGTATTTATGCCAGCCTGGCCAGGGTATTAAATCACTACTTTACCTTGCCGGAACCTCACAGATTTTATCAGGATGATATCCGTCCACTTCAATACCAAGCCCTGCCATCAGTCTCAATGAAACCTACAGATAAAACAATGATCAGACCGGGAGCAATTTGGCACACCTTCAATGCCATGCTGGATCTAAACCGGCCTGATCAGGAATCTAGCTGGGAATTATTCGACTCCTCTCAGAAAATAGCCTGGAAAACCGGTACCAGCTTTGGATACAGGGATGGATGGGCCATAGGTATCAATCCGGAATATGTGGTGGGTGTCTGGGTAGGTAATGCAGATGGAGAAGGACGTCCCGGCCTAACCGGACTGGAAGCAGCCGCCCCAATTCTGTTTGATATTTTTAAATTATTACCCGCTTCCCAGCAATGGTTTGACCCGCCTTTAAGTGATATGAAAAAAGTTTCCTTATGCAGGTACAGTGGTCATCGCGCATCACTGATCTGTGATCCGGTAGATACCAGTTACATTCCGGGCAAGGGATTGAAAAGTCAACCCTGCCCCTTCCACCAGATGGTCCACCTGGATCCCACCGGAAAATACCAGGTAACCAGCGCCTGTGCCTCTGTAAACGGTATGATTCATCAGCCTTGGTTTATATTACCCCCTGTGCAAGAATGGTATTTTAAATCAAGAAATGCTTTTTATCAACCCTTACCTCCTTTTAGTCCTGAGTGTTTCAGTCAAAACCCCAGGCAGGTTATGCAAATTATTTATCCGGCAAACAACAGTAAGCTCGTTATTCCCAAACAATTGGATGGCACCATGAGTGAAAGCATCTTTGAAGTAGCTCATCGAGATCCTGATGTAACCATCTTCTGGCACCTGGATCGCCAATTTTTAGGAAGTACAAAAAGAATTCACCAGATGGCGCTGTCTGCCGATGAAGGGAAACATCAGGTTTCCCTGGTTGATCAAAATGGAGAAGTCCTTCGGATCAAATTTGAAATAATAGGAAAATGATCCGATTTGGCCAAAAACCTATGGCTTTGCCAGCCCATATTTCTCCAGCCATACCCGGGCCAGTTCAGGCCATAACTCTGCCGCAGGATTACCCGGTCGAAGGCCAAACCCATGTCCTCCTTCAGGCACCATATGCAATTCAACCGGTATTTCAGCCGCACGAAGGGCTGCGGATATTACCAGTGAACTGCTGGCATGCTTATCATTAGCCGCCACAAATAAAAATACAGGAGGCGTTTTGGCTGTAATGGTAATATCCGGAGATAAATTACCACCCTCTCCCCGGTCCAGGTAGGCCGGATAAATCAATATGGCAAAATCCGGCCGGGCCGATAATTGATCGGCCTGATCCACCGGTTGGTAAGCCGCTTCCAGGTACCTGGTACTGGCTCTTGCTGCCAGATTACCACCGGCTGAAAAACCTAAAACCCCGATACTTTGATGGTCAAGATCCCACTGATCAGCTTGCTGACGAATCAATCTTACAGCCCTTAAAATATCCTGAAAAGCGCCTTCCTGTTTTTGAGGTACCCGGTATTGCAGCACAAAAGCAGTATAACCCAGGCTATTCAGCCATTCAGCCACTTCATAACCCTCCTTATCAATGGCCAGGATATGATAGCCTCCCCCCGGGCAAATGATCACTGAAGCACCATTATTTGTATGTTCGGGTGCCGGAAAAACTTCAAGTACCGGATTGGTGACATCTGTCATTCTGGTCACTTCTCCGCTCGTGTTTTCCGTTACCCGGGCCGGTTGTTTGGATGCCTCTTCACCCGGAACCTTGCCTGGCCAGATCTCAATAATTTCAGCAGGTTGAGACCAGGCCGGACAGGAAAAAAACAATATCAGGATAAGGGAGTAAAAGAAAGACATTTTGCAGCTTTTCATCATTTGAAGTTTATATTATGACATTTAAAAAGAGATTGGCAAATCAGTTTTGTTTTGGATGATTTATTAATTCATACAATAATAAAACTATTTGGGTTTAACCTGCAAAAGTGGTTAGCTAATAGTTAAGATTTGTTCATTTAACTTATAACATCATTAGTAATCCCTTATTTTCGGGAGAAAAAATCAGATAATGAGGTTATTTTTTGACCACCGACCGCGGATGGCAGACTAATGACAGACTGCCGTTGTATTATTAAACTAAAGGCAAAAACTCATCTTCATGGTATAAGAGAATTATGAAATGAGTAAGCAATATGCAGCAACAAATAGCACAATGGACCGATCAGTGTACGACGGTGGGCAGTGCTCAACCAAACTGAAGAATAAAAAAAATGCCTGAAAACAGGCACCTTTTATCAAATATTTCTTTGATCACATCTATTCAGCATGCAACCATTTTTTCTTTTCCATCAATTCCTCTTCGGTTTCTTCATAATCAGGATCTGGCACACAACAATCTACAGGACAAACTGCTGCACATTGGGGCTCCTCATGAAATCCCGTACATTCCGTACACTTTTCAGAAACAATATAATAAAACTCATCAGAATATGGCTCCTGAGGCTCGTTACCATCTACTGCGTTACCATCTTCCAGTTCTACATCCTTCAGATTGGTACCTCCGGCCCAGGTCCATTCTACCCCACCTTCATAAATCGCCGTATTTGGGCATTCCGGCTCACATGCACCACAATTGATGCATTCGTCTGTAATCATTATAGCCATTTTTCAAACAATTTAATTTATTTTGATCAAAATTTGCAATTCATTTACTTTCAACAAAAATATAATTTTAATGTTTCTGATCAAACAGACAATTTAATTCAAATAAAACAATGATAAGCTTGACTGAAAGAATTAATGCATTTATCCGGTTGGGAGAACGTTTAAACAACCTGTCTGACAATGAAAAAGAAATGATCTATAGCCAGGCCCGGGCACACAATGGCTGGTTTACCAGGGAAAGTATAGATAAAGCACTGGAAGGCATCTGTCATTATGTGGATGCTCAAAATTTGAACTTCTGGCTTAAAAATTATGAAATAGAGCTTAAACCTGCGCAATCCATTGGGCTGGTCCTGGCCGGAAATATCCCCCTGGTGGGATTTCATGATTTTTTATGTGTAATCCTAAGCGGGCACAATGTAATGGCCAAATTAAGCCACCAGGACCCTTTTCTGTTAAAATATATCATAGATCAACTGATCGACATTGAGCCTGGCCTGGCTGAGCAGATTAACCTGGTGGAACGGTTGAAACAAATGGACGCTGTGATTGCTACCGGCAGTGACAATACTTCCCGTTATTTTGAATATTATTTTGGTAAATACCCTCACATCATTCGAAAAAACCGTACCTCGCTGGCTATATTAACCGGAAAAGAAACTAAAGCTGAGATTATAGGTCTGGGTCATGACTTGTTTGATTATTTTGGTTTGGGCTGCCGGAATGTAGCAAAAATATTTTTACCTCAAAGCTATTCCATATTGGAACTTTTACCCCAACTGGCGGCATTTGAACCAATAATTGCCAATAATAAATATGCCAACAATTACCATTACCACAGGGCAGTGTTTCTGGTGAACAGGATTGAGCACCTGGATTCAGGTTTTGTATTATGGCGGCAGCAAGAAGATCTGTTTTCTCCTACAGGAGTGGTGTATTATGATCATTACACTGACATTGAACAGGTGAAGACTTATAAAAAACTCTATCTGGACAAAATTCAATGTACAACATCTCATCATCCTGAAATTGAGGACAAGATTCCATTTGGTACAGCCCAGCAACCTGGATTAGCTGATTATGCTGATGGGGTGGATACCATGAAATTTTTACTGCAGCTTTAGTAAATGGAAACAAAAAAGGCGCTGAATGTAGTATTCAGCACCTTTTATCTATTACTTATCGAAATACATTTTATCGATTTCATCTTTATATTTCTTCTCAATGATCTTTCTCTTTAGTTTTAGGGTGGGAGTTACTTCATTTTTTTCCAGGGAGAAGTTCTTAGGCAGTAATTTAAACTTTTTCACCTGCTCATAACTGGGTAAATTTCCCTGTAGTTGATCAATTTTCTCCCGAAAAAACTGCACTACGTTGGAGTGGTTGATCAGGTCTTCCGGATTTTCAAAGGTAATGCCTTTACTTTTGGCATAATCTTCCAGAAACTCAAATGATGGTACTACCAGGGCAGTTACGAACTTCCGGTTGTCACCAAATACGGCAATCTGATCAATGAACTTATCCCCACTGATGATGGTTTCCAGCAATTGGGGGGAAATATACTTGCCCACTGAAGTCTTGATCAGTTCCTTGATCCGCTCCTTGAAATAAATATTTCCTCTTTCATCCATAGATCCGGCATCACCGGTTTTGAACCAGTCATCTTCAAATACCTGGGCTGTATCTACGGGTTTGTTGTAATACCCTTTCATTACATTTTTACCTTTCACCATGATCTCGCTCTCCGGCCCAATTTTTACTTCTACCTGAGGCAGTAAGGATCCAATGCTCTCCATTTCAAAGCCGGTATCATCAAAGGCACAGACGGTGGCTGTAGTTTCAGTCAATCCATAGCCGTACTTGATATTGATTCCAATGGAATGAAAAAACTCATTGATCTCAGCCGATAAGGGAGATCCTGCACAGGGCATAAACTTGATATTCCCTCCAAATATCTTGGTCAGACGATTAAAAATGAGTTTCCTGGCAAAATAATGTTGTACTTTTAACTTCAGCGGAACCGGCTGCTTCAACCGCTTCTTATGCATGACCTGGTTGCCGGTTTTTAATGACCAGTTAAACAGGGACTTTTGAATAGCCGGCGCTTTCTGTATTTTATTATTAATTCCATCATAAATCTTTTCCAACAACCTGGGCACAGTACACATCAGGCTGGGCCGGGTCTTCTGTATGGCTTCCAGTACATCCTTGGGATTTCTTAAATAATTGTTTTCCATGCCTTTGTACAAAACAAAGTAGGTCCAGGCTCTTTCAAATACATGACTCAATGGCAAAAAAGACAGAGAGGTATCCTGAGCATGTGTATGCAACTTACGATCATGCATTTCCATGGAAAACATAAAATTTTCATGGGTTAGCATCACGCCTTTGGGGTCACCCGTGGTACCAGAGGTATAAATTAGAGTAGCCAGGTCTTCTGATTGGGCATATTTTAAACGAGCTTCAATTTCTTTGGATTCAACATCACTACCCAGTCTTAAAAATTCATCCCAGGAATAAATCCCGTCCTTTTCCGGATAATTCACATCCTGATCTAATACCACCAGGCCTTTCAGGTATTTATTGGTATCGAGTAAGGGCAAAATTTTATCCATTTGCTCCTGCTCTCCCACAAAAACCAAGGCTATTTTTGCATCATTGATTATATATTCGGCATGACTGGTAGTATTTGTGGCATAAATCGGCACTGAAACTCCCCCGGCAGTAAGAATCCCCAGGTCGGCCAAAGTCCATTCCGGCATATTCTGAGAAAAAATTCCTGCCATCTGTCCAGGCTTAAGTCCTGCTTTGATCAGGGAGGAAGCCACCTGATCTATATAGGTGCCCAATTCGGTCCAGGTAAATGAATTTTTTCTTCCTTCTAAAGTGATGGCGCGACGAAGCACTACCCTGGGACCAAATTCCCGAACCCGCTCTTTTATCATGGAAGCTAAATGCATTTGTTTTTTCATCTTTTGTCTAATAAACACTAAAAAGTAACCATATTGTTTTTGGATTCACCCTGCATAATTACAAAAAATTTCCAAATTTTTCCTCATAAGTGAATATAACAAAAATCATCCTTATGGCCTAATTTTCAAGGGGGGATAAATTAATTTGCTGTAATTTAACATTCTCTAATAACTTTTCCGGACCATCCATTTTTATCCTCAGCAAAGTATCAGATGGTCTAAAATACAGGGGAGCAAATTCACAGCAGTTGGGGGCAGGAATGAAATCTTCCTGCTTTTTATTATGGAGGTAAAAGGTTATTTGCAGGCTATCAGGTTGATCGGATTCCATATCCAGGGATACCTGAAAATGACCTTCATTTTTAACCCTGATCTTATAATCAGCCCAACCTCCGGATCTCCAGTTGGTCAGGTAGAATGAAGTATTTACCATACCTGGACTGGTATTTTGCGGTCCATAACCTAAAACCACATTGCCATCAGGCAGCGATGCATCAATCACAAATTCGGGCATGGCAAAAGCATGGGATGAAAAAAATGTTTCATTATACCAATTCTTTAATTCCATTACCATTTGCTCTCCATCTACCTGACGGGAGTCATACATGTTTAACCTTTCCAGAGGATCGTTTAGCATATCAACCAGATAATATCCCTGATAAGATAAAGGCTGCTCTGCCTGAATGGGGCTGGGATTTAGCATTAGTTTAAAATTTTGATTTCGCAGTCCAATGATTTGTCTGCCATAATCCAGCAAGGAGTCATTCAGATTTGTAATGGGAGCGTATTCATTTTCAATGCCTTCAGGAGTCCAGGGACGGTCAGTTGGAGGCCAACCAGGATTGGCATAATAAAAAACTGTCTTTTGACGGCTACGGGAATGATCCCGCAGTACAGGCAAAAGACTTGTACCGGTAAGATTATCCGGAATCTTCACCCCGGCCAGATCTAAAATGGTAGGGAAAAGGTCCGTGATATCAGCCAATTGATCCAGCCGGGTGGCTTCAAACTGACTTGAATAGACTAAAAAGGGAGATTTCACCCCATTTTCCCAGATATTACCCTTATGACCCTTATATTGATTCACATACCTTATCCTGCGGTCCTGATCAGATAACAGATTATTGATCACTGCCGGTCCGTTATCACTCAGAAAAAAGATAATCGTATGGTCCAAATGATTTTCCTGCTCCAGCCACTGAATTAACCTTCCTATCTGTCCATCCATATGATCTATCATCCCATATAAAGTGGCCAGGTTTTTACTTAACCCCTTTTGCTGATACTTTTCCACATAACCAACTGGAGCAACCAGTGGAGCATGACAGGTTAAAAATGATAAATAAGCCAGATATGGTGTATCATCTTGTTTTTGGATAAAATCAATGGCATAATCTACAATAACCTCATCCGCCCATTTTTGATGCTCCACCAACTCACCATTAAACAACCCCCGCGAATCTTCATGTTTATACAACTGAGCCATATAGGCTTCCTGAAAACCTCTCTGCCAGGGTAAATATCCTTCGGTCTTCCCCGAATGCCATTTACCCCACATACCGGTAGCATATCCGTTATTCTGTAGCACCTGCCCCAGTAATTGTTCATCCAAATGAATAAAGTCTTTTCCTCCGTGTACATGAGAAACGCCAGTCAGCAGATGATGTCTGCCGGTCAAAAGGGAGGCCCGGCTGGGAGCACATACCGGAGCTACATAAAAATTTTTGAACCGGATCGAATTTTGAGCCAATCGATCCAGGTTTTGAGTTTCCACATAGGAATTACCATGGATACCCAGGTCATCCCAGCCCAGGTCATCGGCTTGTAAAATGATAAAATTGGGCCGGCCTATAGGATTATCCTGAGAAACACATGAGGAAAATAATCCCAAAATGCCCATCCACCATATGTTTTGTATGAAATCGCGCAGCAAAATCTTGAATTTTTATCTTATGTTCAGCAAATCCTGCCAGTTAAACGGCATGAGGTTTACCAGACAAACAGCCATTAGATTCAGTCCAAATATCACTTAAATTTGAGCAAAAAACAATTCAAAAATATGTGTTCTGAAAAGTGAACCTAACAGCCAACAGGATTATAATAAACATACGTCCTTCTCTCAGCCTCATGTCATATCGTTTTCTATTGATATTGAAAAACCTTGTTTGTATACCCTGATTAATTTTTCCGACAAGCTGATAGTATTACTTTATCCCATCATAGAATTTATCTTAAAAAATTCAGGTTAATTGAAACATAAGAAAAGAAACTCAGTTAGAAAATACATGATTGTAAAAACATATGTTCAACTATTAATTTGATTTGATTAACTATGATGGAAATTTTCGAGCGAACCTGGCCCTGGTACATTTCAGGGCCATTGATTGGTTTAATGGTTCCTTTACTTTTATTACTGGCCAACAAACAATTTGGCATTTCTTCTTCACTGAGGCACATTTGTGCTGCTTGTGCTCCAGGTAAAGTTCCATTTTTTCGGTATAACTGGAAAAATGAAGCCTGGAATCTATTTTTTGTATTTGGAATCCTTTTGGGAGGCTATTTGGCGGCTCAATTAAGCAATAATCAAATGGTGGTAGAGGTGTCAGATGACACCAAACTTGCTTTGGCTCAATGGGGAATCACCAATTTTTCGGCTTATATTCCTACCGAATTGTTTAACTGGAACAACCTGGTAACATCCAGGGGATTCCTGATCATTGTACTTGGAGGTTTCATGGTAGGATTCGGAGCCCGATATGCCGGCGGATGTACCTCTGGCCATGCCATTATGGGCTTGTCCTATCTACAACTGCCTTCATTTATTGCTGTAATTGGCTTTTTCATAGGCGGATTATTAAGTACCCATGTTTTCTTACCACTTATTTTACAATAACCTCATAAAATGAAAAATATTAAATTTCTGTTATTAGGAACGCTGTTTGGCTTTTTGTTAACCAAAGCGGAAGTCATTTCCTGGTTTAGAATTCAGGAAATGTTCAGATTCGAGTCTTTTCATATGTATGGCATCATCCTATCAGCCATTTTGATAGGAATTATGTCAGTTCAAACCATTAAAAAACTGAAATTAAAATCTGTAACAGGAGAAGATATAACCTTAAAACCTAAAAAGCTACATACCGGAACCCTTATGGGAGGTATCATTTTTGGACTGGGATGGGCCTTTACCGGAGCTTGCCCCGGACCCATGTTTGCCCTGATGGGCAATGGGTTTGCCATCATTTCTGTCATGCTCATCTCGGCTATTTTTGGCACCTGGTTGTATGGCTTTTTACGGGATAAGTTGCCCCATTAAAATAATGTAGGTCTGTGTCGAATAACTGGAGGATGCAGACCTGCTTATGTCCCTTTATTTTTCCAGATATGCAAATACCAGTAAATGGTTTCTACAATCACGGACAGGAAAAGAAAACCCAGGATATACAAAAATTTAGTTTCTGTATTCAGCCATTTATTCCGAAGCACATGGATCAGGTAAAACAAGAATGCCAGAATGGACAGAAAAAAAGCGAACATCAGGTAACTGCCCGTTCCTCTTACCTGGTATTCTTCATAGCTACCTACACTGATAAATAAAACAATTAAAGGTAAAATGGTGATTATTAGGATCAGGATCTTGACAGAACGACTCATAAGTGCAGCACTACATTAAATTATTTTATCTTACTTCTTCTTATTCTACCATCCAGACCGGGAAAGGTTATTTTTCAAATTCAGGTGGAACGATATTTAGAATATTGAGTAGCCAGAATATCAAACAGAATATCCTGGTCCTGCGTGTTTCTATCTGTATGGAGGGCATTTTTAGCCAGATTAAATACAAAAAGATCAAGTTGGTAAAGTGGCTTCAGGAATTCATCTACTATTTCTTTTGATTTTTCCGGGGCAATAATTTGATTGATCAATCCCCAATCCAGGGCCTGAGTTGCCTGTATCCTTTCTCCCATGAATATCATCTGTTTGGCTTTGACCTCTCCCACCAACCTCCTTAAGCGGGATAATCCACCCCATCCAGGTATCCAGCCATGCTGCAATTCCGGAAAAGCAAGACAAGCGTCAGGGGTGGCCAGACGAAAATCACAGGCTAAAGCTAACTCCAATCCACCACCCAGGGCATAACCCCGGATCAACGCCAAAGTAGGCTTTGGCAAGTTTTCCAATTGATTAAACACCTTCTGTCCTTTTTGGATCCATTCCGCTACCTCCTGCACCGATAAGGCCTGGAAATTTTTCAGGTTGCCTCCGGCCGAAAAAGCTTTATGCCCGGCCCCCTGCAGGATCAGTACCCGGACCTGTTCATCACGGGCCACTTGCTCCAGCATTTCGCCTAATGACTGTAACATCTCCTGGTCAAGGCTATTTAATTTTTCCGGGTAATTAATGGTAATGGTTGCTTGAGGCGGATCAAGGGTAAGTTGTAATTTAGACATGTTTATCCAGGTTAAAATTCATTTTTCCATCTGCAAAAATCCGGGGATCCATTTGTTTAATCGGCCCTACATAAATAGGTTCAAAATCCATCATTTCCAGGATATCTTTTTTCAAGTCCAGACCGGGAGCAATTTCCAGAATACGCAATCCATCCCTTTCCAGTTTAAAGAATGCCCTTTCTGTACAATAATAAACTTCCTGGCCCCGGTTTAAAGCTAAACTGCCATTAAAGGTGATTTGCTCTACTTTAGTCAGGAACTTTTTATGTTTTCCCGGATGATTGATTTTTAACCCCTGAGGCTCAACAGAAATATCTCCTTTGGTAGCAAATGCTCCGCAAAATACCACCTTTTGGGTATTTTGACTAATGTCTATGAACCCGCCACAACCGGTCAGCACCGGGCCAAACCGGCTGGAATTGACATTACCCTGCTGGTCCACCTGGGCAAAACCCAGGAAACAAATATCCAGCCCACCACCATGGAAAAAATCAAACTGGTATCCATCATCCAGGATAGCAGCCGGATTATACATGGCCCCGAAATTCAATCCGGTGGAGATTATACCTCCTACCTGCCCCTGCTCGATCATAAAGGTAATCTGGTCCAGAAACCCTTCTTCACGGGCTACCAGGGGCACACCATCAGGCATACCATAACCTAAATTAATAAATGCTCCCTGAAACAACTCCAAGGAAGCCCTTCTGGCGATGACTTTTTTAATCCCATCCAGCATTAGCTGATCCAGGGAAAAAGATGCCTTTCGATCAATAAAGGCATCTTCCTGATCAGTAATAAATGTCATTCCCTGATCAGGTACTACTACCACATAATCGATCAGCACGCCCGGTACCTTTACCTGAACAGGTACTGCAGGTTGTTTATTCACCTGTTTCACCTGGGCCATAACCATTCCCCCATTAGCTTTGGCAGCCTGGGCCAGGCTCAGCATGGAAAACGTACCTACTTCTCCTTCCATGGTCAGATTACCTTCCTGGTCAATGGAAGTCCCCCTGATCAAGGCCACATCAACCGGTAAAGCCTGGTAAAACAGATATTCCTGTCCCCTTATTTCTACCAGGTGCACCAGGTCTGTTCTGGTTGCATTATTAATTTTGCCTCCTTCATAACGGGGATCCACAAACGTATGTAAGCCTGTTTTTGTCAGCAATCCATCTTCTTTCCCGGCTGTGGCCCGCATCAGATGTTCCAGAACCCCCTGGGGAAAATTATATCCCTTCACTTTACCAGCCTGAGCCAGCGCTACCATTGATGGAGCATTGCCCCAAAATCCCCCAATCACTGTATCAGCCAGACCCTCCCGAGCCAGGTGGTTTAGCCCCCTTTGATCATTATCCCCCAAACCACAGGGGTGTACAATGGTCAACCGGGCCGGATGACCAGACGATCGGAATTGGTGGCCTAACTCCTGCATCAATCGATCCGGAACTGCATGCCCGGCTCCACCTCCCCCAATGGCTATCCGGTCCTGGTCTTTAATCTTACTTATTGCCTGATCAGCTGTGATAATTTTTGAATGCATCATTTTAGATACTTCTTTTCAGGTAAAAATATCTTAAAGAATATTCATTTCAAAAAACGGGATTTGTTTTTTATTCTGAACAGGATATTTATTAGTTTTAGACTAACCAAGATTATTGAAAAAATGAAAAAAACGCTCATTTATGTATTTCTGTCTGCTTTTTTCATGCAGTGTATCCAGGAACAGGATGGATCAGAAGATCATTTCTACCATGGATTCCAGGAGCCACCGGCTGAAGCCAGACCTTTTGTGCGCTGGTGGTGGAATGGAAATCAAATAGTTGCCGATGAACTGATCCGGCAACTGGATGTACTGCATCAGGCTGGTATAGGAGGAGTTGAGATTAACCCTATTGAAATGCCGCAAGAGGCCCCTGACCTGGGCCTAAAACCCCTTTCCTGGGGCAGTAAGGAATGGAATGAGATGGTAGCCCTAACCAGCCGGGAGGCCAGTCAAAGAGATATGATCACGGACCTGATCGTGGGTACAGGGTGGCCTTTCGGAGGTGAGTTTTTGCAACCGGAAGAGGTTATCCAGCGGATTACCATAGATCAAATTGAAGTAAAAGGCCCCGGCAATATTCAACTAAACCAACAACAACTACTGGAAAGGCTGGTGGATCAGTACCGTCCCGGAACCATCATGGAGGCACAATCCAATCAACTACATTTTATTCGTATGGTACCCCGGCAGATCAACAACCTGAACCAGGTGAAAGACCTTATGCCTCTCCTGAATTCATCAGAAACTGTTTCCCTAGACATCCCGGAAGGAACGTTTGAGATCATTTACGGATTTAAACAAAAAGGTCATCGCCAGGTAATGCATGGTACCCCAGGAGCAGCCGGACCGGTCATGGATCACTATAAGAAAAATGTTACCCAGGCCTATCTGAACCGACTGAAAAAAATTGAACAGGACACCGGCATTCCCCTGAAGGACTTAATCCGGGCTCTGTTCTGTGACAGCATAGAACTGGCCGGGGCCAACTGGACTGATGATTTTGAGGACATTTTCAGGCAAACCTATGGCTATGATCTGAAACCTTATTATCCTTTTGTTTTTTATCAACCCTACCAGGGCTATTCAGATCATCAATATGGTGCAGCCTTTTCCGATCAGATCAAAAGGGTCAGATACGACTACAACCGGTTGATGGTAGAACTGTTCCTGGATAATTTTACCAGAACTTTTCAGGATTTTGCCAGCCAGAACGGCCTGTTGGCAAGGTATCAGGCCTATGGCACCCCATTTCTGATGGGCATGGTAGCAGGTAATATGATCCCGGATATTCCGGAAAGTAATAACTGGATTTATTCAGCTCCTATGGACACACCTGAATGGCAGTGGAGCAAAGGTCATGGCTATATGATCTGGAATTTGTATGCTGCTGCCGGTGGTCATCTGACCGGACGTAAAATCATCAGTTGCGAAGCCATGACCAACACCAGGGGTGTCTTCAAAACTTCCCTGGAAGACATCAAACAGGCCGATGATATGAACTTTATCACCGGCATCAATCATACCGTATTACATGGTTATAATTATTCTCCTCCGGAAGCTGGTTTCCCCGGCTGGATCCGGTTTGGCGCTTATTTCAATGAACAAAATACCTGGTGGCCCTATTTTGACCAATGGGTCGATTATAATGCCAGGTTATCTTATATATTTCAGCATTCACAGCCGGTAAAAGACATTGCCATCCTGGCCCCAACCGGCGATCTTTGGAGTACCAAAGGGTTAGACCGGGTACCGTTTCATATGGAGCCCTGGTATGTACATGAATTGTGGCAACCTATCAGCCAATGGGGCAGTTCCTGTGATTATATCAATGAAGATATCATCCAACAGGGAAACAAGCAAGGAGGAAAGTTACACTTTGGCCCTATGAGTTATAAACTGGTCATATTATCCGGTTTGAAATCTATTCACCCTGAAACCGCCTCCGGGTTGCTTGAGTATGTGAAACAGGGTGGAAAATTGGTGTTGATTGACAGCATTCCGGACAAATCCCTTTCCTATCAGGATGCTTCAGCCAACGATCAACTGGTACAGCAAGCTTTTCAAGCATTAACTCAAGAATATCAGGATCAGGTATGGCTGGTAGAAAGCCCTGCAGAAGCTGAAAATTTACTGGAATGGACCAGTCAGCTCTTTAATCGGGTTGGTTTATCGCCCAATGTATTCATCACGCAGACAGATGCAGATGTTTACCAGATCCATCAAACCCATGATCAACATAGCATTTATTTCTTTACCAATTCGCATCGCCAGGATTCGGCCCGGTTCACGGCTTCTTTTGAAGAAGGCCAAAAAACAGCCTGGCGCTGGGATCCGGAAACAGGGCAAAGGGAAGTCTTCTTTTCCTCCACCAATGACCCTGTTGAAATTGGTTTGGCTCCCCTGCAATCCCTGCTATTGGTTTTTGAAGATCATTCCACTGGGACCGATACCACCCTGTTGAAACCCGCTCCAAGGCTTAAAACGGCTAGTGAAATCAACTCAGGCTGGCAGGCCCGGTTTTTCCATGCCAATGGCACGGTAGAAGACCGGGAATTTTCCCAGTTACCGGAACTTTCACAGTCCACAGATCCTTTTTTAAATTCTTTCGCCGGGGAAATAAGTTATAAAGCCCGCTTTAATAATACAGGAGAAGATCTTTGGATGGATTTGGGCCAGGTTCACCGGGGAATCAGCGCTGTATATATCAATGGTGAATTGGTGGGAGAAAAATGGTATGGCCAACATCTTTATCATATCAGCCCATATATGGTAGCAGGTGAAAACCAGGTTGAAATAAAGCTCACTACCTGCCTGGCTAATTATACCAAAAGCTTAAAGGAAAACCCGGTGGCTCAGAGATGGACCCGGGCTTATGAAAAAATACCAGCGGGATTGACCGGTCCGGTCAGATTACTAAAGCCAGTATCCACCAAAGCTTTATAAACAACGACAGGGGCTGCTTCATCCTAACAGCCCCTGTTAATTACTTACAATTCAATTTTTGTGCCTAATACCTTCAAAAATTCACTGATCCAGCGGGCATGGGCAGGCCAGGCCGGCGCTGTCACCAGGTTGCCATCTACCACTGCATCAGATACTTCCACTTCCTGATAAGTACCACCAGCCAGTTCCACTTCCGGAGCCACAGCCGGATAGGCTGTCAATTTTTTACCTTCCACCACCCTGGCTGCAGTTAAAATTTGTATACCATGACAGATGGCTGCGATGGGCTTATTCTCATGAGCAAAGTGCTGTACCAGTTTGATTACCTGGGGGTCCAATCTCAAGTATTCCGGTGCCCTGCCTCCAGCCAGCACCAGGGCATCATATTCGGCCGGATCTACCTGATCAAAACTGTAATTCAGGGCAAAATTATGCCCTCTTTTTTCAGAATAGGTCTGGTCACCCTCAAAATCATGGATAGCCGTAGCCACAGATTCTCCCTGCTTTTTGCCCGGACAAACTGCATGTACCTCATGTCCAACCATCTGCAGCATCTGAAAAGGCACCATAGTTTCCAGATCTTCGGCATAATCGCCGGTCAGTAATACGATCTTCTTCTTCATAGATTTATAATTTTTAGGTTTTGAGATAGATAGAAAATCCTTTAGCCGATCAAAATGTTTGGCAGGAATGATTATTAATTTGTTACGCTAAATTATTTAGGGTCACACAGGCCAATCCCACAAAATCCTTTCCCACTTCAACCCTCCTCGCGGCGGCGAAAGCCAGCCCGGGCTGTTTTCCATTTCGGTCTTTCGCTTCGCCTTTCGGCCATTGATTTTGGCTGATACTTATCGATTAAAACCTGCTTTCCGAAGTTTAATGTCCAACTGAAGACATCTATTCAGTGACCAGACGGCAGGACTGAATAAAATTAAGGCAAAAAAAATCCAGGTAATTGACAACTACCTGGATTTATATAACTAATTTAATTATTAACTATGAACAAAGATATGGTTGTAATAACTTGATACCTTGTTTGCTTCTAAGCTTATTTATGGCTTTATGTTTGATCTGTCGCACTCTTTCCCGGGTAAGCCCCATATTCTCTCCAATATCTTCCAGTGATAAAGTGGATTCACTATCAATCCCGAAGAATTTTTTGATTACTTCTTTTTCCCGATCTGTTAAAATATTTAACAGGCGATCTACATCTCTTTTAAGCGAAGTTTTATTCTCCAGTTCTTCATATACCTGGTTGCCTTCCAAATTCTCGATAACATCCAGTAAAGATCCTGTTTCTCCCTCAGCAAATGGAGCATCCAGAGAAGATTGTTTGGAGAAAGAACTGGTGGCGCTTTTTAATTCATCCACAGTGATATCCAGAAATTCAGCCAGTTCCTCTTCGGTAGGTTCTCTTTCATATTGCTGTCCTAAAATAGCAGCTGCCTGATTTATTTTGGACAGTGAACCAATTTTATTTAAAGGAAGTCTGATAAATCTTGAATGATCAGCCAAAGCCTGCATAATTGATTGTCTGATCCACCATACAGCATAAGAAATAAACTTAAATCCTTTGGTCTCATCAAATTTCTTTGCCGCTTTTATCAGGCCAAGATTACCTTCATTGATCAAATCATTTAAGGGGACTTTGCTATGTTGATATTGTTTGGCTACAGAAACAACAAAACGAAGGTTTGCTTTTACGAGTTTTTCTAAGGCCTGGTCGTCACCTGCCCGGATCCGTTGAGCTAATTCTACTTCTTCCTCCGGGGTCAGGAGATCAACCTTGCTTACCTCGTTAAAGTATTTTTCCAAGGTTTGGCTGTCCCTGTTAGTAATTGATTGTGTGATTTTAAGCTGTCGCATTTAACAATAATTTAAACTAAATTACAAACATTAAACTACCTACTATTTTAAATTTGAGCCTTTATTGACCTTGCTCTCCTAAAAAAATATTAATACTTATTAAAAATGACTTTTTACTGCAAAAATTGTTCAGACTGTAATATTTTTGTTCACCTTACGCATTGATTATCAACATTGTAAGAAATGTTTGTGTTTTTTAATGTTTCACGTTTGCATAAACTGTACAAAAAAATATCGCCTGATGTAAGACGATCTTCAGTAGTGCCATTTTATAGTCATTCAATAATCTCATTAGGTGAGAAAAACTCATAAAACCCAATATTATACATTAAATAAATAAAAAAAGTTTCTGAACATCAATTTTTTTTTGAAAAAAATTACTGTAATAGGTGCTCTTTTTTTACAAAGCCCCAAAATTCTTACCTCAGTCATATTTTTTCTTTTATATCTCTAATTAGTTGATCCCTTAATTGTTTCAAAGCGGAAGATATCCCCACTTTATATACATGAGGATTTTCAAACCTCAGATGTTCCAGGGGTAATTTTGAAATTCTCTGCTTAAGATACGCAGCCGAATCAGTGGCTGATGGCAGTTCTATAGTGATCTCCCCCTTCTTCATCACTTTTCTTTGCAGTTCACTGGCCTCCAGATTTCCCACCTCAGAGGCTAAATATGGTTGATGCGGATGGTGAATGTTTTTAATTTCCTGCTCTTCATTCAGAAAAATACCATCTCCATAAAAGAAATCATGCGGGTCGGTAAAGCGAAAAATCTTTTTTATTCCCGGTAAAGAAACTTTCTCTATATTATCTGATATTTTAAGCCTGGGATTTTCAGCACTTTGGGTTAGTTTATAAACTCCATCCAGGGCAGCATCATTTCTGCCGGTAACCAGGTTTGTCCCCACTCCAAATGCATCAAGAGGTGCTTTCTGATCCAGTAAACTTTTGATTACAAATTCATCCAACTGGTTAGACGCAGCAATTTTCACATATGGTAATGAAGCCTGATCCAGCATCTTCCTGGCTTGTTTGCTCAAATAGGCCAGGTCCCCACTGTCCAGCCGGACACCAAACAACTTTTGGCCCCGTTGTTCCATTTCCCTGGCCACTTTAATGGCATTTGGCACCCCAGATTTTAGGGTATCATAAGTATCTACCAATAAAATACATCTGTCCGGATAGGCCCGGGCAAATTCTGAAAAAGCAACATATTCATCATCAAAACTTTGTATCCAGGAATGGGCCTGGGTACCAGTAGATTGCAGATCATACCTGAAGGCGCTGTAAAGATTGGATGTGCTTTCGACCCCACCTATAATAGCTGCTTTACTGGCATGGATCCCGGCAAAACCCTGAGCCCGACGCAATCCAAAATCAATCACGGTTCGTTCACCTGCCACCTGTTTGACACGGGCAGCTTTGGTAGCGATCAGGGATTGAAAGTTCAAAACATTCAATACCAGGGTTTCCACAATTTGGGTTTCAATGATATTTCCTTCAATTCTCAACACGGGTTCATTGGGAAATATCACCTCACCTTCCTTTACCGAATATATGTCACCCTCAAATCTGAATTGGTTTAAATAAGCTACAAAATCAGGATCAAACCCTTCTTTTTTTAAATACTGGCAACTTTCATCATTAAACCGAAAATGGGTGATCATTTCCAGCAGATCACTTAACCCGGCAAATACTACATATCCTCCCTGATAGGGATTTTTACGGAAAAAATAATCAAAATTAGCTTTTTGCTGGTGACGGTTACTTTTATAATAACCTTGAGCCATTGTCAGTTCATAATGATCAGTATACAATCCAAGGTGTTGAAATTCCAGCATAAGAGGTTAAACGTAATCTATCCTATCAACGCAGAACATAATTCATTGTTAATGATTCATAAAAAGAATATAACCTAATAAAATATCAGGAAGTTAAAAATCACTAAAATAATTTACAGAGAATATACCAAAAAGTTACCCAGCATCGTTATTTACCAAATAAAATTGAAGTTTCATTTCCAAAAGTCACTATTTTCTTCTATGAACCGGTCTATAAAAACCAGAATCCATTACACCTTACAAAAAATAGGTATTCAAGATACAGCAATTGAAGACCAGGCAGATCTGCTCAAAGACCTGGGTCTGGATTCCCTTGATGTGGCAGAGCTGGTGGTGGAATTAGAAAAAGAGTTTAATGTCAGTATTTCAGATGAATTGGTTTATGATATTAAAACTGTCAAGGATATCGAAAATATTATTATAAAATTGTTCAGCCAGGTAGTTTAAACTATTCTCTGATGGCTTCCAGTGAATACAGCAGGGGTATTTTACCTTCCAGTCCCCGAACCTGAAATTCTCCCGGCCTGCTTCCTACAGAATTAGACAGTATGTTATAAGGAGAAAAATCATGTTCCTGAAAGCTCCTGATGGCCATATTTGACTTCAATAAAGCTGATATCACTTCTCCCAGTGAATGGTTCCAGCTAATACTATTATTGCTGACCAGTGCATCAGGATCAGCATAGCTACCGGTAATCTCCTCTTCTATCGGTCCCTGATTAAAGTATGAATATTCGATATGCTTAAACTCCTGGTCAAACATCCAAATAAACGGGTGGAACTCTGCCATTATAAAACGTCCGCCTGGCTTCAGGTATCTGAAGATCAGTGAGGCCCATCTATTAAGGTCTGGCAACCAGCCAATGGTTCCATAGGATGTAAAAACCAGATCAAACTGCTGATCCAGATAATTGGGAAGATCATAAATATTACAATTAATAAATTCAGCCGGTGTCTGGATATTTTCAGAAAGGTCGCGGGCGGCCTGAATGGCTACATCAGCAATATCCACCCCGGTAACTTTAGCTCCCATGCGGGCTAACGACAAAGTATCCATGCCGAAATGACACTGTAAATGCAGGATACTTAAACCCTCCACCTGTCCCAAAAGGTCAAGTTCCACCGGGTTCAGGCTGGTTGCTCCAGCAATAAACGATTCCACCTTATAAAAATCTGACTTTAAATGAAAAGGTGTTTTGTCATTCCACAGTTTACGGTTGATTCGGGCAAAATCCATAGGTTTAAAATTTTTTTTAAACTAAAACAAAAATACATCTGAATAATTCATATCAACAAATTAACAAAATGACCCAATATTTAATATTTTTTTTAATCTTTGCCTGATTAAACAGAAAAGTTATGGAGATAATTCCAGCCATTGATATCATTGAGGGTAAATGTGTGCGGCTAACCCAGGGCGATTATCAGCGTAAAAAAGAATACAACAATGATCCCCTGGAGGTAGCTAAAAAGTTTGAAGATGCAGGGTTAAGGCGGCTTCACCTGGTAGACCTGGATGGAGCCCGAACTAAAAAGATCGTCAATCATCAAGTATTGGAAACTATTGCCGGAAAAACAAATCTATTCGTTGATTTTGGTGGTGGTATTCAGTCGGATGATGATGCAGCCCTGGCTTTTCAGTGCGGAGCCCGTCAAATTACTGGTGGAAGTATCGCTGTAAAAGATCCGGACCTTTTTCAAAGCTGGATTCAAAAATATGGCCCGGAAAAAATAATTCTGGGGGCAGATGTGAAAGATGATATGATAGCCATCAGTGGATGGCAGGAAAAAACCCGGATTGATTTATTCACATTTTTAAAGGATTATCAAAAACATTCCATTCAATATGTGATTTGTACTGATGTATCCAAAGATGGCCTTTTACAGGGACCGGCCTGGCCGCTTTATCAGAGAATCATAGAAAGGTTCCCTGAACTTCAATTGATAGCCAGTGGAGGGGTAAGTAAAATAGAAGATCTGCATCAGTTACAAGCCATTGGCTGTAAAGGAGTGATCATAGGAAAAGCATATTATGAAGGTAAGATCAGTTTACAGGATCTGCAAAAATTCTTATAAATTAATGAATGATAATCAGGAGATCAGAAAATGTTAACTAAAAGAATCATTCCTTGTCTGGATGTAAAAGCCGGCCGGACTGTAAAAGGAGTTAATTTTGTAGAATTGAGAGATGCAGGCGATCCGGTAGAACTGGGCAAGCTCTATGCCGAACAAGGCGCTGATGAATTGGTGTATCTGGATATAACTGCTACCGTGGAAAAACGGAAGACACTGGTAGATCTGGTTACCAGCGTTGCGGCAGAATTAAACATTCCATTTACAGTGGGTGGTGGGATTTCATCCATTGATGATGTATCTGCATTGCTTCAGGCAGGCGCGGATAAGATTTCTATCAATTCTTCAGCTGTTTACAGACCTGAACTGGTGAACGAACTTGCTAATGAATTTGGCAGCCAGTGTGTGGTAGTTGCTATTGACTCCAGGCATTATGATGATAAAGACATTGTGCATACCCACGGTGGCAGAACGCCTACAGACAAACATACATTAGCCTGGGCAGTGGAAGTGCAGGACAGAGGTGCCGGTGAGATCCTGTTAACCTCCATGGATCATGACGGAACTAAAGCCGGTTTTGCCAATGAACTAACTGCCCGGCTTTCCCAAAGCTTAACCATTCCGGTTATTGCTTCAGGCGGGGCAGGAACCATGTCCCATTTTGAAGATGCCTTTCAGTTAGGGCTGGCTGATGCCGCTTTAGCAGCCAGTATATTTCATTATAAGGAAATACCTATTCCGGATTTAAAAAAACATTTGCGAGAGCGGGGAATCCTGGTACGTATATAAAAAATTAACTATAATATAAATTGTGATGAACAATTCCAATAAACCCATTGATTTTAGTAAAGGCCTGATTCCGGCAGTGATCCAGGATTATAAAACCCAAAAGGTAATGATGCTAGGATATATGAATGAGGAAGCTTATCAGAAAACGGTGGAGCAGCAACTGGTTACTTTCTACAGCCGCTCTAAGCAAAGACTTTGGACCAAAGGCGAAACATCTCAGAATTACCTGAAGGTAAAAGATATCCTGGTAGATTGTGATGGTGATACCCTGCTGATCAAAGCAGATCCAGCCGGACCGGTTTGTCATACCGGAAAAGATACCTGTTTCGATGAGGTAAACCAAAACAATGTTCTTTTTTTGAATTACCTCCAGCAAGTGATCAGGGACCGTCATGAAAACCCATCTGAAGACTCCTATACCTCTTCCCTGTTTAAAAAAGGGATCAATAAAGTAGCCCAAAAAGTGGGTGAAGAAGCCGTTGAGTTGGTGATTGAAGCCAAAGACCAGCAGGATGAGCTCTTCAAGAATGAAGCTGCTGATCTCATTTTTCATTTTCTTGTATTACTGGAAGCCAAAAATGTTGACCTGGCCCAGGTGATTAAGGTTTTGGAAGAAAGACATAAATAAAGAGGGAATGAAAAATACATTGCAACAGGCTGCTCAGGCTATCATGATGATCAAGCCAATTAAATTTGGCTATAATCAACAAACTGCCGGATCAAATGCATTTCAGCAAAATGGTACTGAGGTACCACTCCATATCCAGCAAAAGGCGCTGCAAGAATTTAATCACTGCGTCAATTTGCTGGAAAGTCAGGGTATAAAAGTGATTATTTTTAAAGATACTCCCAAGCCCCATACCCCCGATTCCATTTTTCCCAACAATTGGATCTCTTTCCATGATGACGGAACTGTGATCACCTATCCTATGATGGCACCAAACAGGCGACTGGAAAGGCGGGGTGATATTATTACTGCCCTGGAAAAAAAGTATCAATTCAATATAAAAAGAGTACTGGACCTTTCAGAGTACGAAAGAAATCACAAATACCTGGAAGGAACAGGCAGCATTGTATTTGACTATATAAATGGAGTCATGTATGCCAATATTTCGGCCAGGTCTGACCAAAGCTTGCTTAAAGAAGTATCCAAAACGTTAAAATATGAGTTGGTGTCATTTAAGGCAGTAGACCGAAATCAAATGGATATCTACCATACCAATGTTTTAATGTGTATTGGAGATGCTTTTGCCGTGATATGCCTGGAAGCCATACCTGATCAGTCAGACCGGGACAAAGTAGTCCAAAAACTGGAAGAATCCCATCATCAGATCATTGCCATTGATTATTCTCAACTCTATGCCTTTGCCGGAAACATGATCCAGTTAAGAAATGAAAAGGGGGAGAAATTTCTGGTCCTTTCCCAAACAGCTTATGATAGTCTGGAAAAATCACAGATAGATGAATTGGCTGTTTTTGCCCGGTTACTACCTGTGAATATTCCAACAATTGAAAAATATGGTGGTGGTAGTATTAGGTGTATGATAGCTGCCCTTCATTTACCAAAATCAAATACCTGAGTAATTATAATTATTTTCGGCTTAGCATCATATCATTGGCAAATATCCTGTACTGATCAAAGATAGATCTCACGGCGTAGTTCAGATAACGCTCGTTTTTAAAATCTTCATTGGCAAATAAGCTGGAAGCATAACCCTGCCATACTGCCTGTGAGCTTTTACTGTCACGAAAAAGGACCAGCAGGGTTCCCTTTTTTAGCTTGTATCGAACCGGATTATAAGTTTCATCCTGGCTTTCACTTTTGACCCATTGATTGAGATCAGGCTGACTGTATCCGTTGAATTTAAAATCATTGTAAAACACTTTGTAGGCAATGCAGATATCCGGGTTTTCATCTGCTTGTTTATAACCCATCAAATTAAGACGACTGGCCACAGCCTGTTCGATAACAGCATTATATGCATTGCTACGGTACTTGGGATCAAGTTCATTCTGGAAAGTAAAGGTTTTATATTTATTAAACTTTCCCTGATAACTATAATCACTTTCTACCTGAAGGTCTCCAAAAGACATACAGCTACTTAAACCAAAAATTACAAAAAATAGCCGGCTGATTGTTAATACATTTTTCATATTCCTAAAATTTTCAATTAGGATATAAATGTATATAGCAAATCGGTTAAAAAAATTATGTTTTAAAAATTTTGCTTATATGGTAAGAAAAGATTGACTAAATTATCTAACATAAAATAAAAACACCCCAAGTCGATTAAAATAAAAATTTTCAATCGGCTTGGGGTGCCCTAAAACGGTTATATTGAATTAGTTATATCTACTTTCTACCATGTAACCTTCGGCAAAGAATCTGTATCGGTCAAATATAGATCTTACAGCTCTTTTCAAATATCTTTCATTATTGGCGTAGGGATTTCCAAATAATCCCGAGGCATAACCTTGCCAAATTGCTTTTTCTCTTTTATTATCCCAAAGCAAAATCAATAAAGTTCCTTGTCTTAACTCATACTTTACCGGGTCATAATCTTCTTCCTCATTTTCATTTTTTGACCAAAGTTCAATATCCGGCTGATTATAACCCTGGAATTTAAAATCATCAAAAAATATCTTGTAGGAAACAATCAAATTGGGTTCTTCATTGGTTAATCTATATCCCTGTAGTTCAAGTCTGGATTTAATAGATTCTTCAATTAACAAATTATGCATGGTAGTATCTACATCCGGATTGGTATAATTTAAAAAATTAAAGGTTTTGTATTTTTTAAACTTTCCGTAATAGCTGTAATCTGATTCTACCATGTAATCTCTGAAGTTAAAACAACCGGTCAACAGAAACACCAGAATAGCAAAAATCCCGTATTTTTTCATTTTGTTATATTTTTTTAAGGCTTAATTAAAGATAATAAAATTTTAATTTTTTATTTATATAATAAGAAAATTCATAATCAAATTAGTAAAAACAGTGCCTAAGTAACAAAACTCAATTGAAAAAGTTCTATAAATTTAAGTAATGATCTCTAAATTAGCTAAAAAAATCATTTCAAATTATAATCTTTTAATACACATACCTGATCATTTAATCTGATTGTTCCTCCCTGAACTATTCTGGCGGTAATACCACCATGCCCTCTCATTGCATTAAATCCCCCCGGACCCAGATTTTCTTCCATTCTGGAACAGGGTGCACAAATCCCTGTAGTTGAAAGGATCACATCCTCTCCAATTCTAAAATGCTTGTCTTTTAAGGAAATCAAATTAATTGATGCTATTACCAAATTTCTACGCAGTAATTCAGGCGGAACTTCCGCCTTTCTATCCAGTAATTTACTTACCACTGATAAATGCTCTTTTTGTATTAGTGTTACTTGTCTGGCTTCCTTATAACCGCCCTGATAATGATCGCCAGCCAATCCTTTTCCTTCTATAACTTCTAACTGTTCTAAAGCCACCATCGGCTTTCTTCTTTCTTTACGAATGCCTATCCAAACCAATATGCCTGATCCGGAATACACATCTTTGTAAGTTTGCAAAATATAAAAAGAATTTTGTAAATCTTTATAAATATAATACCCTTTAAGAATTAAATAGTTTTATGAATCTACAAAATATTGAAATTACAATAAAAATAAATACATTATTTTGCTATCGCCATATTTTCAAAATGTATTTTTCATAAAAAGCAATAAACCGAATATCTGTCTTCTTTTTTTAAGTTAGTTATTTGGGATTAAACCTACAATAATTATGACGGAATTTTTACCTTTACACGTCTTTCAACAATATGTTAGAAGGAGCATTCTGCAGAGTCTTTGAAAATTCATCCAGCAGCTTTTCGAATTTTTTCATCTGGATGTGGGCAATTCCGGCCAAACCATTACTACCGGAATATTCCAGCTTGTTTAATACAAAGCTTAGGGAATACTTATTGACATCAGTGGCCGGTTGATAACCAATTTCTCCTTCTCTGTTCAATAATGTTTCTGAAAGAATTTTACTTCTGATCAGATTGTCTATAACGACTTTCAATATATGATGCGGTATCTGAAGGTCTTTTGCCATATCATCCATTGAATATGGATCCTTTTCTTCTATAAATCGTTTGATCACCAGGTTTACTACCAGCAATGAAATTAGTCTGAGTTGATAGATACTTAAATGAACCGGCTCTTTTTCAATCTTGTATTTGCCTACATGCTGATAGGCAAAAGAGATCTCAGCTCCGAAAAGAAAGATCAACCAGCTTAATTGCAGCCAGATTAAAAATAAAGGCAAGGCAGCAAAAGTGCCATAAATGGCGCTGTAGCGGGATACTCCAATCTGGAAAGTTATATAGGCCCATTGCACCAGCTGATAAACCGTACCGGCCAGTATTCCGGCTATCAGAGCCGATGGTATATTTACCCTGGTATTAGGCAGTATCAGGTATACAAAAGACAAGAGCAACCAGATTAACACATATGACATCAGCTGAATGATAAAAGCTACAATTGGGGCCAAAAAATCACTAAAGGGTAGCATATCTGCAAAATTTTGTATCTGGGTGGCTACAAAAGCCGTGATGCTGGTGGAAAGAAAAACAAAAATAGGAGATATCAGAACAATGGTTAAATAATCGGTCAGTTTCTTCACCATACTCCGGGCCTGTTTTACCTGCCAGATCGCATTCAGGGAGTCTTCAATGTTATTTAGCAACTGCAGAACGGACCAAAACAAAACCAGCAGTCCGATTCCGGCAATAACTCCACCCTGAGTATTCTCAAGCATTCTGTCAGCAAACCCTACCACTTCTCTAATCACCACTTCCTGGGTACTTAGATTTTGTCTGATAAAGCTGTCCAGTCCTTTTTCAAAACCAAACCCTTTGGCAATTCCAAAAGCCATGGCCAGTACCGGTACAATTGAAAGCAGGGAATAGAAGGTGAGTGCTGAGGCCCTTAAAGGACATTTATCATCCTGATATCCCTTAATGGCTATCAATACAACCTTTAAAGTCTTGAAATAGAACACCTTGTAAGGAGTATGCTCTGACAAGTTGATTCTCCAGATATCCTGATTGAAAAAATTAACTAACTGCTTTAGTTTACGCTGATATTTTTTCATAAGGAAAAAGTTACGACGGTAATTTTCCCTTAAATGTAAAATAATCTCACCATAAATCTCCGGTGGAAAAGGAGAATAATATTACTTGTGAAACGAAACAGGTATCAGGAAATAAAATTCAGGATTTCGCGTGCATAGATTTTGACATCTTTTTCTTCCGCCTGCATTTTATCAAGACAAAAACAAAATACAGACTCCAGTTCTAAAAAAGATCTTATTTGTCCCTTATTTATCATCTTTTCCATGTGTTGGGAAATCTTTTGACAGATCCTGTCATGATCTTCATCGTTAAACTTTTCCTTGCGTTGGCTTTCTGCGTATATTAACAACTTACGCCTTAAAAGGGATCTTTCTTCCTGTTGCATGAGGGTAAAATTAATTGGCTTTAATTTAATTTGTAAGGTAAATTTATTATTTCAACGTTAAGTTTTATACACAAGTTTTCCACATTAAACCTTAGAAATAATAACTTATTGATTTAGAATTCATTAAATTTTAAATTTTTTTTCACGCCATTTATTTTTGCATCTTTTGTATATATGCTAATCAAATATTAATAAATCTGTCAATCATCAGGCGAAACATTAAACAATTTTAATTTTTTGCCAAATATTTTTCCAGGAATGAATTCTATGCTTCAATAATTTGTTAAACAATATATAAACCTCAAACCTCTTTTTTGAATATGGTGAAACGCTTTTATTCTCTGGGATTTTTTAAATGGAATCATAGAACCGGTCAGTTTATTTGCAAACCAACTGGTGTAGAATGTGATAATATACAGGAGTGTATACAATATGTAAAAAATCAAAAGCACCCGGAAAATGATCCTGAGGCTTATAATGTATCGCAATTCGATTATCGGGGTGAAAATTATAAATATATAGCCTCCTGTAGTTTAGACCAGGTGATCACAGATCAGGCTAAAGACCTTTATCAATATAAATAAAAAGCTTATCTACTGGGTTGACTATTCCGTCACATCCAGAGATATTTCAAGCTCATTATCTACAAATATGGCACCGCCTTCGTAGGCATTTTTCTCGGCTTGCCTTTTAGTTTCCCAGGTATTTACCGTCCCGGTCAGGATTGCTTTTCCGTCTTCTACCTTTACTTTTACCTCATCCTCATCTACAAAAGGAGACCATTTATACTGGCTGATGATATCCTCTTTTATTTCTTCATCCCTTTTACTATTGATCACCGGAACGGCTGGCTCCTCCGGCCCCCAATCGGCATAATAACCCAAAGGATAAGTATCCAGGATCCCGAGATTATTTTCCACTTCCAACACCCCGTTCACCTTTCCCGCAATATCTTCAGCATGATATTTTTCATAATAATTATCAACTGTACCGTTTAAATATACTTTCCCATTCAAGACAGTGACATTCACTTCTCCCCTCTCCAGATAAGGGTCCCAATACAGGGCCTGGGTCAGCTTATTTTTAATCAGACTATCTGGTGGCATCTCAGAAGTGGATACCTTTATTTCATTTTTTACCTCCCAAATACCCACAATATTCTTGGCATCCTCTTCCGCAGCTTTTTTGGCTTTAATATTATCCACCCGGCCGGACAGTGTTGCCTGCCCATTATCTACTTCTATTTCCAGGGGGAAAGAAAAAACCCGGGGGTCATATAAAAAGGCTAAATTAATGGCATTTTTCAATTCCTGGTTGGTTTTATTTACATATTTATCTGCTCGTATCTCCTGATCGCGGGCCCATTTTGTTACGATAAGCGCCTCTGCATTTACCTGGCGAACTCCTGATACCCAGGCCAGTTCTTTGGCAATTTGTTTCTCCCAGGCACTGCCTACTACACCAGATAAACTAACCCATCCATTATCTACCTTAATATCCACCAGGCCATTATCAATTTGCACATTATAATCAAACATCCGCTTGATCTCCTGACTGATCTCCTGATCCGGCCGATTTTTTTGCTGGATAAATTGTACCTGATTATCTATGGCTGAAACCCCTTGAATACCAGCAACTATATTTTCGGCCAATTTTCGTTCCTGCCAGGATTGAACACTTCCCTTTAATATCACTTCGCCATTATCCAGAAGCAGATCCATATCTTTCAATTCCACCGCCGGATCCTGCGCTAGTGCTGATAAAATATGCTTTCTCAAAGCCTGATCACTGACAGCAGCAATATCAGGTACTACTTTTATAATATTCACTACCCCTTTCACTCCTTTTATCATCAAAGCCAGGTTTTCAATTTTGCGTTTATCCAGCAGGTTATTCACCTGGCCATCCAAAGTTACCATACCCTGATTAACTTTGATTTCCAAATCAGGCGCAGTGATATCCCGATAAGCTGTAATTTCATTATGAACTGCCTGTTTAATTGCCTGATCTGATATATCCTGACCTATTGCACCGGTTGTCAGCAGTATAAATAAAAACAGCCCTACTCCTATACCTTGAATTTTCATAATATGCATCATTTAATAATGTATACAGTGGCTATCGCAACAAGCAACAATTTCCATAAAAAAATTCACTTTCTAACCCGGTTCCACCTCATTTATTGAACAGATTGAGGACCTGATAGTTTAAAAACCACCATGTTTGGTGGTAAAGAAAGCATTTTGACAGGAAGGACGCTTTTGAAAGTTAAATAAAAAAGCCGCTAAAAGCGGCTTTTTTAAAACATAATGTATGCTAATGCACTTACTCAAAAAACATTTTGATCTGCATCTGCAATATTGATATTAGCATCTAATTCATCCTGAGGTAATTGGAATATGAAGTATTTAGAGTTAGCCGGCAAATCCTTCTTCTCTGAAGGTCGGTAAAAGTGATTCCCTTCAGATTTCATGGGTTTTTGCAGTCGCTTGATATCAGCCAGTCCGAACCCTTCACCAAATAACTCTTTCCTTCTTTCAATCCAAATTCGATCAACCATGGCATCCACAGAACCAGCCGGAGCTTCAGCTTCATATCCTGCAATTCGTTCTCTCCGTAATTCATCCAGTAAATCCTGGGCCTTTTGCAGGTTGCCCAGCCTGGCTTCAGCCTCGGCCTGGATCAACACCATTTCTGCGGCACGCATAGCTACATAATGACCAGCCAGGTTTTCAGTATCCCTGAATTTGATCATGTAATATTTGTTGGGGTCTGTTTCCTCCACACTGGGATCCGGGTTTACCAGAATCGTTTCTTTTCTGACATCACCTTCCTCAAAAAGCTTGACAAACGCGCTGTTTAATCCTACAGAGTTATAACCCGGTCGGTAGGTGTAATTCAGTGAATCTTCATTTACTTCAGTATCAGGATCATCCTCTACATCGAAGAAAGACGGAGGTGTAAAATGCGAAAAGAAGTCAGCATAGATATTCTTTTGGTCATCGTATTGAGGTAATCCCCAAATCCACCCTGGGTTAGTGTTTGATGTGAAACCGCGAAGGTAATCTTCTCTCTGCATTACTTCGATATTACTTCTGGCAGCTTCTGCATAGGTACTGGCTTTTTCCCAATCACCCATTTCCAAAGCTACCCGAGCATAAATACCTTCAGCCACATCCTTATTAACAGATCCGTCATTATTGCCTACATCTTCCAGGTTTTCAACGGCAAATTCTAGATCAGAAACGATCAGTTCGTATACTTCCCTTAAGGAAGCCCTGGGATTACCTTCCGTTACAGGTGAAGCCGGTGTAGTATAAATCGGCACACCAGGGGCATCAGGATCTTTCAGATAGGTATGTTGGTATAACCTGGCCAATCTGAAATAGGAATAAGCTCTCAAAGCCCGGGCTTGGGCAGCTATATCTGTTACCCATGTTTCCTGATTTCCTTCAATACCTGCCAATATATTATTTACATTATTGATGGTCTCATAATAGAGGGTCCAGTGTATATTGGTTTTGACAAAATTTGCAGCCCAGTAATCCAGTTGATAATCAAAAATAAACCAGTTAAAAGAAGTCATTTGTACATCCTGTCCCATCAGGTCCCAAATCACATCAGTTGATTTAAAACCAAAATCTTCGTGACGGGTGGTTCCACCGGAACCAAAGGAGCGTAAATTTCGGTAAATTCCCTGCAGGGCAGCTTCGGCACCAGCTTCTGTATCAAAAGCCCCTTCAGTGGAAATGGCATCGGTAGGAGTTGTCTCCAGATAATCCTCACTACAGGATACCAGAGACACTACTAAAAACAAGATTAATATTTTATTTAATATATTTTTCATTCTAATTCATTATTTTAAAATCCAACATTCACACCTACTGAGAAAGTTTTCATGGCTGAAGCCCTGTTGTCGGTTATACCAGCCAACCCAACTTCCGGGTCAGTGCCATCAGGCAGGTCGGGAGCAAAAGTTAACAAGTTATCCGCCGTAACAAATATTCTGGCTTGTCCCATGCCTAAATTCTTCAACAGGTTTTGAGGCAGGGTGTACCCGAAGGTGATATTCCTTAACCTGATATAATCTGCATTATACAGAAACCGGGTAGAAGTGGCATTGGAATTGTTATTTCCTATTGTTAATCGTGGAACATCGGTATCTGTATTTCCTTCAGTCCAGCGATCTAAGATATCTACATGCCAGTTATTTCCAATTCTGCTGCCACCATTCACTAATCCCTGATAATCATAATCCAGTAATTTTGCTCCAAAACTATAGGTTAGCAGGAACGAAAAATCAAAACCTTTGAACTGGAAACTGTTATTAAAACCTCCGTATACATCAGGCATAGCTGAACCTACATAATATCTTTCAGCTTCACTATAATCATCGTCACCCACTTTAATTCTTTCTCCTGTAGGCAGTCCTGTATCTGCGTCAATTTCATCATCCCAATATAAAGCCTCTCCTGTTTCAGGATCAACTCCAGCATATTCTCTTATATAAAACTCATAAGGGTCACGCCCTACTTCCCATCGCTTACTGCCATTGATAATCCCATCCTGGGGCAATTTGGTGATTTCATTTTGCAATTGAGTGATGTTAAATCCAATATCCCAGCTAAAGCTTTGATTACTTATAGCTGCAGCCTGTAATTCCACTTCCCAACCTCTATTCACCATATCTCCAAAGTTTACATCTATACTTTCCATTCCAGATGATGGGGGCAATGGTTTGGCAAACAACATATCAGATGTATTCCTTTGGAAATAGTCAATATAACCGGTAATTCGGTTAAACAAGCTGAAATCCAAACCAATGGTAGTAGTACCAATGGATTCCCAGGTAAGGAAAGGATTGGCCAGGGAAAGCAACAACATGCCCGGATTATTTCCATTAGGATAACTTACATCATATAATCCCTGCCAGGGATAATAATTGGCAGACCGAGTACCATCATCCAGGGTTCGCTCTAACATTTCATTACCCTGTAATCCGTAACTGGCTCTGAGTTTTAACAAATCCACAAAGTTGGTATTGGCCATAAATGGTTCTTCACTAATTTGCCAGGCTCCGCCTATGGACCAGAAATCACCCCATCTTACATCCTGCTGGAATCTTGAACTCCCATCTGTTCTGTAACTACCTGATAGGTTGTATTTGCCAAACAGATCCAGTGTAACCTGACCAAAGTAAGACTCAATTCTGTGTTCATTGGTATAGGAGGTAGACCCTTCTTCAGTGGCAGCCGCGGCCAATTCATAAATATTCGGTGCCACAAAATCAGTTTTATGGGCCCTTAAAAATTCATATTTGTAATTGTAAGCTTCATGACCAGCTAAAATCTGTAAATTGTGCTGATCCATAATAGTTTTATCATAAGTTAATACCTGGTTAAATGTGTACACCCTGCGCTCATTGGCTCTTTTGTACAATCGGCCATTGGCAGCCATACCAGAGCCAAATTCCGGGCTCATGTATTCGCTTTCCCGGCGGGCCAGGTAATCAATATTAAAAGTAGACTTAAACTTGAAGTTTTCCAGGAAGTTCACTTCTCCCCAAAAGTTACTACTTACCTGATTATTTACATAACTGTTCAGATTTATTTGGGTAGAGCCTACCGGATTGGCATTGTCATATACCGGCCGGTTCGGACCATAATCAATTTTTCTTTCACCACCTTCCAGAATAAAATTTCCACCATTCAAAGCATCCCTTCTGTAAATCGGAAATATAGAAGACACATACCTTCCGAACTGGTAAACATTTGAAAAGGAAGTACCTGAGGATGTCGGGAAGTTTTGTTCAGAATAGGTTAAGCCGGTATTCATTCCCACATTTAACCAATCCTTTAAGGCTCCCTGATAATTGATCCTTCCGGTATACCTTTCAAACTTTGAAGTAAGTGCCAGACCATCGGCATCCATATATCCGGCAGATATATAATAAGAGCTATTTTCCCCTCCGCCTGTAATTCCTAACTGATATTCCTGACGGTTAGCATTTTGAGTAACGGCATCCACCCAATCAGTTTCATACAATGCATTAGCACCCGATACCAATCTGCCATCGGTACCAACCGGCTCCATTAAAAAGTTGCCACTTTGATCGTAAAAGGGTGAATACAATACACTGGTAGGATCATTGGTCAAATATCTTGGCACCAGATCTTCCGAAGCCCATTGGGCCGCTACTGCGGCAGTAGTATCATTGGCATAACTATTCCGGATCGCTTCCCAGGTTAATTCCATAAAATCTCTGGCTCCTACCGTCTCATATTCTTTTCTGGCCCGTGACGATACACCATAAAGACCTTTGAAGGTAATTTGAGGCTCGGTATCCGTACTTCCGGATTTAGTATTAATAATGATCACTCCATTGGCAGCCCTGGAACCGTAAAGTGCCGCAGCCGCAGCATCCTTTAGTACGGTCATAGATTCAATATCATTGGGGTTTAAGGAGTTTAGATTACCACCATAAGGCACACCGTCTACTACGTACAAAGGATCACTGGAGGCATTAATAGATCCAACCCCCCGGATTCTCACCGTAGGCTCTTCACCCGGTTGTCCATTAAAGTTGTTGACCTGTACTCCGGCAGTTGTTCCCTGCACAGCCTGCATGATGGTGTTTGACTGAATTTTAGCAATATCTTCCGCATCTATAACTGAGGCAGAACCAGTGTAGGAAGTCTTTTTGGCAGTCCCATAAGCAACCACCACTACTTCATTAAGCTGTGTTACATCTGTTGTTAGGACCACGTCAATAACTGACTGGTTTCCCACTTCCACTGACTTACTTTGTAAACCGATGAATGAAAATACCAGGGTAGTAGCCCCTTCCTGAGGCATCTGAATGGTATAATTTCCTTCTACATCAGTAACAGTACCTGAGGAGGTCCCTTTAAACACAACATTCACACCAGGTATAGATTCACCTTCCTCTGATGTGACTGTACCTGAAATCGTTCGATTTTGAGCCCACGCGTAGTTTAATAACATCATGGAGCTCATGACTAATAGCAATACTCTCTTCATTATGTTTTAATTGATTTTTAGTTAAATAAACAATAACTAACTATAATAATGGCCAAACATAAAGAAAATTGTGTGAACAAAAAAAATTAGCCAATAATGGATACCGAAAACGAGGGGATAGTTTCCTTTACAATTGATGGATAAATTAGAAAATATTAATAATACCGGTCATTATATAGCCGCTCTATTGAAAATAATGCAACTAAAAGAGTATATTATTATTGCGAATGAAAATTTTTAATTAAGTATAAAGTTTTTTGGATACAACAAATTGTAGTACCTTAATTTGGAGTATAAAATTAGGATTAAATCTAACCGGTTATTTACCTAATCGGAGCGCTAATGATTATTCTTCCAGAGTTACATTAGCATAGGCATTTTTAATCTCTTCCGGTTTTCTAAAATTTCTCAGATATTGCTCGAATTCATCTGTTTTCTGATATACGATAGATATGCCAATATTCAGGATGTTACTGTATTCTTCCACCGCCTGATCCATTGTCATACGGTCTTTCTTAACCATTTTTTTATAGTGGTTATTTAACTTTTTGAGGGAATAATATATTTCAGGTTTTTCTACAACCGTTTTAACACCAGGAGAGGTTGCAGAACCTTCCACTTCATAGGTATATAATTCCTGAAGCACATAAAGCTTTTCAGCTATTACATTGCCTAAATAATTATTGGTTAAAAACCCTTCAATAATTTCTACGTCACGGGCATTTTCAAGCTGCTGATAAAATACAAATTGTTTATCATTGTTGTTGCTACTGTCTTCATTAGCCCAGGTGAAACCAAAAGTAATGGCAAATAATAGTAAAAATAATATTTTCTTCTTCATATTGATTACTTATATATTGTTTTAACTATTTACTGTAACTAAATATTTATGTTTGAGTTTTTTATTTTTTTAAAAACAGGAGGAAGCTGATGCTTCCTCCTGAATATTTAATATATATTCTGTTAATCTACATCCCACCATAATTTGGTTGCCACATTATTGGGACCACCAAGTTTGGAAACTCCGGCTTCAAACCCCTGAGGATTTAATAATTGTTCTTCCTGAGAAAATCCAACCCGGTTAATGATATCTGATCCAACCTCATCTCTTAAAGGAACAAAGGTGTACTCTCCGGCCAAAGCGTCTTTTACCACCTGATTAGGCTTAATCAGCACATCCGGGTAACCAGTTCTTCTGTATTCAGACCAGGCCTGGTACGGTTGCATATATAAGGCAATGTATTTCTGGGTGAGCACAGTTTCTTCAGTAGCTGTGGGTAAATCGGTCATATAGGAAGCGATATCAGCATCGGCCACTCCCCATTTGGCCATGGAAGCTTGAATTCCATTTTCATAATGGGTTTGATCCCAATCATTAAATTCTGACAGGATAAACTCTACTTCAGCATAGTCCATCAATACTTCCCCATAAGTAGGCTTGATGGGAAAATAAGGAAATGATACTGAGGCATCGTCAATACCTGAAGCAATGTCATTGATTACTCCGTAAGGCATACCTACATAATCTTCCGGGCCATAATTAGCCGGATTAAAATCTTCCCAGGGCATAAATCCGGTGGGACAGGCAAAAGTTTTCAACCTTTCATCAAATTTTCCAAATGGTCCTGTTTCTCCTTTCATCAGGTTTACAAGTGTATTGGATAAGGCAAAATCCTGACGTGCATCAACTACAAAAGCCCGGTACATGGGAGATGTATTGTCATCAGCTCCACCAAGGAAAGTA
>JBPRGG010000135.1:0-18063 GCA_051418075.1 Candidatus Cyclobacteriaceae bacterium M3_2C_046
TCGAGATGACCAGCAAAACCTGAACTTTAGCTGAAAGCAAAAACTATGATTTATATGAGGACTACGATTATAAGAAAAATGCTATCTTTTTCGCTCCAGGGCCGCTGGGCCCCGCATTCACAACAGGGCTTTGGTTGATCCGCGCAAAGCCACTGCTAACCCAAAGATAAACCCAGGCCCTTTTTGTGAATGCTGTTGTCAAAATCTAATTGATTGGTTTTGAAGTAAATATAATTTCAAAGAATAATGGTTCAAAAAAACGCGTTGGCCCGACAGAAAAACACTTTCTAAGCAGGTTAACAAAACATCCTAAGTAATAAACTGAAAATCATTCTGATAATATAACCGTATTACCTATATTTATAAGCCAACCGGTTAACCAACCGAACAGGTAATGGATAATCTGAATGTTGAAAAAAGTATTACACTATTTACTTCATGTATTTAAACTTATCTGGAGGTTCATTATGGCTATGTTTTCTGTAAATCCCCACCGGCAAGATCCCTATAAAAATTTTAAATTTCGGGTAAAATGGGATGGCAAATACATTCCAGGGATATCTAAAGTGAGCCCTTTAAAAAGGGTAACGGAAACAGTTATTCACCGGGACGGTGGTGAAGGAGGTAATGATTTCAGCTTCTCTCCCGGCACCACCAGGTTTGAACCAATTGTGCTGGAACGTGGGCTGACCCATGATACAGCCTTTGAGGAATGGGCTAACCTGGTTTATAGCATCAATGGCGACCATAGCATTTCCCTTAAATCCTATAAAAAAGATATCATAATTGACTTGTTTAATTTGCAGGGTTCCCTGGTGATGTCCTTCAGGGTTTACCGCTGCTGGGTGGCCGAATACCAGCCTTTGGCTGAGTTGGATGCCAATAACGGCTCTGTGGCCCTGGAAAGAATAGTTTTGCAACATGAAGGATGGGAAAGGGATCAGGAGGTAACAGAGCCAACCGAATCCTAATGATGATCAGCATTATTATCAATACCATATTTTTACTGGTTCTGCATAGTAATGTGATGCTACTATCTATTCTTTCCAAACAGGCATTTTAATCGTAAATGCCACTTTACCCATTCCAGGAAAATAATTTTTTATAAGGTTAAAACCCAGTAAGGCGTTACTTTATTTTGCTAATACCAAAAAATGACATATATTTAAAAAATGTCATAAGTTACATTTATTGCCTATACAGTATTATACAGTAAAATAAAATAATTACGACTTTTATAACAATTCGTATCTCAGGGTTCAGAATCCATACTGGCTAAAGTTCCGGCCCTTGCCTCGACATGTATTGTCCCGGAGGATGCTTTTATATAATTATTGCTTTATCTATTGACATTTACCTGATGCATTATTGGCCCTGAGCATAGAGGATTTATGAGCAATTTGATTTGGCCCGGTGATGGGCTGTTCTAATTTAATTGAGGTTTTATACTAAAATACGCTGGCTAAGCTAATTTTAAAATAGGTTTTAACAGGTCAAGTAGGCACTTACCAACCTATTGATCTTTACCAAAAAATAGAATGAAGAGGTATTTTAATAATTTGAAAATTCCACATGTATTTATTTTTCTTTCAGCAATCATTCTGTTTTGTAGTATTTTAACCTATATAGTGCCTTCCGGCCAGTATGAGCGAACCACCAAAACTTATAACCAGATAGAACAGACTGTTATTGTGCCGGGAAGTTATCAGGAAATACCCAAATATTTTTCTTTAATAGGTCTGGTACTGGGGGTGAATATTGAAGGGAAAGCCAGCCCGACCAGTTTACTGGGTTTGTTTTCATCTATTCCCAAAGGAATGAACCAGGCAGCCTCTCTGATCTTCTTTGTTTTTACCATTGGGGCTGTTTTTAACCTGATACAGTCAACCGGAACCATCAATATCATTGTTTTTAAGCTATTAAGAAAGTTTAAAAATTCTCCTATCCTTTTAACATTTATCCTGTTTACGGTATTTGCCCTGTCTGCTACCTTTTTAGGTATGGGTGCAGAATTTATCCCCTTGATTCCGATCCTCCTTATCTTGTCCAAAGAAATGGGTTATGATCGTTTGTTTGGTGTGTCAGTCCTGCTGGTACCAATGGGTATAGGCTGGTCAACGGCCATTACGAACCCATTTACTGTACAAATTGCGCAGAAAATTGCAGAATTGCCGATTGGTAGTGGTATCGTTCTAAGAATCATTATGTTTATCGTCTGCTTTTTAATAGGTTTTGCATTTTTAACTTTTTACGGCAGAAAAATAAAAAATGATAGTTCGAAATCAATGATGGCCCATGATGCATTCCTTCTGGATCAAAGTGTGGTTCTGGAGGATAAACCATTTACAAAACGACATTTTTGGATCATTTTTTCGGCTGTGGTCCTTTTCGGTCTCATTTTATTTGCTGTACAGACAATGGGCTGGGGACTTATTGAAATGACAGGCGGATTTTTCATTGTGGGTTTACTTACCATCCTGATCAGTGGTAAGTCTGGTGATGAATCCATGGAGGAATTTATAAAAGGGTTACAAATAATGATTGTGCCGGCACTGATCGTAGGTTTTGCCAGAGGCATACAAGTTGTCTTGCAAGAAGGTTTGATCATTGATACCATATTGTTCCATGCAGCATCCGTATTGCGGGAAATGCCTACTTTGGTGGCTGCTGAAGGCATGTATCTTTTCCAGACCTTTTTAAATTTCTTTATTCCTTCAGCTTCAGGGCAGGCTATGGTATCTATGCCATTGATGGTCCCACTGGCAGATTTATTGGGTATAACCCGACAAACTGCAGTTCTGGCATTTATTTCGGGTGATGGTTTTTCCAACATGATTATTCCCACTAATGGTGTACTGATGGCCATTCTTAGCATTGCCTTAGTCCCCTTTGGAAAATGGTTCAAATTTATTCTGCCCCTATTTGTTGTGCTTTCAGTATTGGCTGCGGTTTTCCTATCTATCGCGGTAATCATTGCTTATTGATCAACTCCGGTTTTCACCGGCATTTTATGTTGCTTCCCTGCCTTCCTACAAGATGTACCATCAGGCCTATGAATGATTAGCCAGCAGTAAGCCAAAAAAATCACATCGCTTCTCCCCTATCTTTCATAATTGAAAACCTGTATATAGTAGTTTGCCTATAGTTTTCCCCCGGATTCAGGGTTACAGAAGGAAAATCTGGCTGGTTGGGCGAATCTGGAAAATGCTGGGTCTCCAAAGCAAAACCTGTTCTGCGGGCATAAATAGCCCCTTCCTTTCCCGATACTCCACTTAAAAAGTTGCCTGTGTAAAACTGCATCCCGGGCGAAGTAGTCATTACAATCATCAACCTCCCCGACCCGGGATCATACACTTTAGCGGCCGTTCTCAATGAACCCGGATTACCCCGGATCACAAAATTATGATCATACCCACTGCCTATCTGGATTTGAGGATGATCCGCCTCAATGCCCTCACCAATGGCCTGGTATTGAGAAAAATCGAATGGTGTCCCTTCCACCTCAGCTATATCGCCGGTAGGAATCAGGTTTTCATCTACCGGAGTAAAACTAACCGCATTGATCATGATCCGGTGATCCAGAATACTACCCTGATCCTGGCCGGCCAGGTTAAAATAAGCATGATTGGTCAGATTGAGAATCGTGGGTTTATCCGTAGTGGCATGATAGGAAATCTCCAGGGCATTATCTGGTGTTAACAGGTATTCTACCTGTACATCCAGGTTACCCGGATAGTTACCCTCGCCATCGGGACTGTGCAAGTTCAGCCTTACACCTACTCCTCTGTTGCTCTTGAACTCCCGGGCTTGCCAAACCCGTTTGCAAAAACCAAATTTTCCTCCATGAATATGGTTAGGGGGTGAGTTGACTTCCAACTGATACTGTTCTCCGTTCAGGCTGAATTCTCCTCCGGCAATCCTGTTGGCAAAACGTCCCACAATACAGCCAAAGCTGCCTCCTTTTTCCTGGTAATCCTGAAGGTTTTCAAAACCCAGCACCACATCAGCCATATCTCCGTTCTTATCCGGCACTTTAAGACCAACAATCGATCCACCATAATTGGAGACCATGGCCTCCATACCATCCGCATTGGTGAGGGTAAAAAGATCCACTGCTTCACCATCTGAGGTATTACCCCAGGAGGTTTTTTCAATTTTCATGGCAGAATCATCACGTTCTGTCAAACTAATCGGCTGATCCTGACTTGATTGATTAGAGGTGCATCCCAGGGCCAGACCCAGTAAAAATAACAGGAAGTAAAAGGCGCATTTCATCTTGGTAACTTTTTATTTCGTATTAAATTTAAGGCACTTGATGAAACAGGACAAATAACTTAAACAAAAATATAAATGAATATCTTATTTGATACTTTTAAAGAATGGAAGGAGTATTGTGAAAAGCAACAGGTCCCCCTGTTTCAGCCCGTGATTGATTATGAAAAGACTCAAAAAGGACGAACTGAAGCAGAAATCAGGCAGGGACTGAAGCAAACTTTGGCGGCCATGAAAGACGCTGTTCAGACAGGACTCAATCAGGATATGACTTCCCGCTCAGGCATGGTAAATAATGGGGGCAAAAAAGTGCATAACAGCCCCATAACCGTATTATCCAAGGAATTTCAGCAACTGATCTCCCGGGCTCTGGCAGCTAAAGAAGTCAATTCCTGCATGGGAAAAGTAGTAGCCGCGCCCACCGCCGGAGCTTCCGGCATTATTCCCGGGGTATTGACCACTCTGCAGGAAATCCATCAATTGAAAGATGAGACCATTGAAGAAGCCCTTCTGGTAGCGGCCGGGATTGGGTTGATCATTGAAAAAGGAGCATCTTTAGCCGGAGCAGTGGGCGGATGTCAGGCAGAGACCGGCAGTGCCGCAGCCATGTCAGCCGGAGCCATAGTCTTTGCCCTGGAAGGTACAGTGGACCAGGCTTTCAATGCAGTAGCTATTACCATCCAGTGCATGCTGGGCCTGGTTTGCGATCCTGTAGCCGGCCTGGTGGAAGTGCCATGTGTGGTCAGGAATGCCAGTGCTGCCTCCATCGCTTTTTCCTCGGCCCAAATTGCCCTGGCCCAGGTGGATGCCGTGATACCGGTTGATGAATGTGTGCTGGCCCTGGGTGAGGTTGGCCAAAGCATGGAAGAACGTTATAAAGAGACAGCCCTGGGTGGATTGGCTGTCACACCTACCGCCCAAAAGATCTCAGAAAGGGTATTGATCAAAGATATAGAAATATTACCGGATCAGCAGAAGCCTGATAAATAAGATTGGGGGGCGCACTGTCCTCCCCACCTGCCTGCTCCCCAGGGGCCTGCCGCGCTTCAGCCGGCAACCCGCTGCGATGCACCAAAAGGACCATTGTGTTGCCTTGTATGGATGCGTTACTGGCAACAGAGGTTTTTCTTCCGGCCCTTTCGGTCTTCAGCCGCTCCTCATTCGATCCTCCATCCTCCAGCAAAATAATAAGCCATTATTTCCGGCAAATTCAGATCATCATAAAAATTCCAGGGGGATTTCTACCATGGTCTGATCCCACATCATTTGTATATCAGCTGAATCGTCAGATTGATTGAATTCAATGGTAAAGGGTTCATATACTACATCTGTTTCCTTGGTGGGAACAGTAAAACGCAACACATCCCGATCTTCCTTGTAATTATAAGACCCCCATTGTCCCAACTCTTCATTCAGGATAATGGTCCACTGATCTTCTTCCGGAATGGTAAACAGGGTATAAGTGCCGGGTTCTACCCTTTTCCCCGCCATTGTAACCGGCTCGGTGATCGTAATTTCAGTGGCTTCATTGGCACCGGTGCGCCAGACCTTTCCATAGGGTACCAGGTCAGGATTGCCAAAAATCTCCCGGTCCCTTTTATGGGGACGACCATAGGTGATTTTAACATACGTGTCTTCAAATTTCATGGTGACCAATCCTAAGGGACTTGGCCTGGGCTTTAGTGCTTCCTGGGCCATGGATTCTGTGGCCAAACTGGTCATAATAAGCAATAAGGTGATTAATAATCCTGTTTTCTTTATCATAATCTGAAAAATTGTAATTTTGGTTGTTTAAGTAAATTTATAAAAGGTTTACATTTATACCCTATACGTAATTTTATATGAAACGTCCGGAATTTGATGATATTTTTATGGAATTGGCTGTAAATTTAGCCAGAAGGTCGCATTGTATTAAAAAACATGTAGGTGCAGTGCTGGCCAAAGAAACCCGCATCATCTCCATTGGCTACAATGGTCCTCCGGCCGGCACCCACAATTGTGATGAAGAGTGGCCGGAAACCGGCTGCTCGGTGGATTCAAAGGGCAGCTGCTCCCTGGCCATCCACGCCGAACAAAATGCCATTCTCTATGCCGTAAAAAACAACACTTCGGTGGAAGGATCCACCCTGTACGTCACCCTTGCCCCCTGCCTGGCCTGCGCCCGCATTATTTACAGTACCGGCATTAAAAAGGTGATCTACCTGAAGTCCTATGCAGAATATAAAGGCCTGCCCTATGATGAAGGGGTACATTTCCTGCAGCGTTTTGGTGTAGAAGTGGAAAAATACCAGGGAGAATTGAAAGATGTGACTTATATTGACCGGTTGATCTGATCACCTGGTATTGAAGAATGTCGTTTAATTTTATATGATTAGTTAACTGAGTGAGTATAATTAGGAGAAAAATCTGCACTGTTATATAAACTATAGGAGATTTTATAGGAAGAAGTAATTAACCTAACCAGACGCTGTTTTTTTTGATTCTTTTTTATGATCATTTAAAATGCAAAGATCCAATTTTGCCATTTGATGTTCTGGCCAATTCAGGGGTAGGTATTGTAGCATTATTAGAAGCAATTTGTGCGCGAGGGGGGATTCGAACCCCCACACCAGTTAAGGCACCACCCCCTCAAGATGGCGTGTCTACCTATTCCACCACTCGCGCAGTCAAAGACGGGCAAAATTAGAACTTTTTTTGATTACACCCAATATACTACCCTATTTTCAAAGAAATTTCTAATTGTAGTCTCTTTTTAAAATAATTCACTATATTTGTAAAATCATATTTATTCTAATTTAATTGCAATAATGACATCGCTTTGGCAGTGGATTTTCTGGAGTAGCTTATTTTTGATCGTTTACACTTACATTGGTTATGGTTTTGTGCTTTTACTGCTGGTAAAACTCAAAAGATGGCTTAAAAAGACCAAGTACCATCATTTTTTCAGCCAGGATGAACTACCTCCGGTTACATTAATCGTTGCAGCCTATAATGAAGTGGATTTCATTGAAGAAAAAATTAAAAACACGCTGGAACTGGAATATCCTGATCATAAATTGCAATTTATATTTGTAACGGATGGCTCTGATGATGGCACCCCGGATCTCGTGGAAAAATTTCCCCAGATAAAATTATGCCATCAGCCTCAGCGACAGGGAAAAATTGCCGCTGTGGATCGTGTCATGCCTCAGGTAAAAACCCCGATTGTGGTTTTTACCGATGCCAATACCTTTCTAAATGCTGATGCCATTATAAAACTGGTCAGGCATTACAAAAATCCGGATGTTGGGGCAGTGGCCGGTGAAAAAAGGGTGATGATCCAGGATAAAGACCAAGCCAGTGGTGCCGGAGAAGGGTTTTACTGGAAATACGAATCAACCTTAAAAAAATGGGATTCGGAATTGCATTCAGTGGTGGGCGCTGCCGGAGAACTGTTCTCCATCCGTACCGCACTTTTCCAAAAAATTCCTTCCGATACCTTAATCGAAGATTTTTACCTTACCTTATCCATTGCCGGCAAAGGCTATAAGGTCAGGTACGAACCAGATGCCTGTGCATCCGAAGGACCTTCAGCTTCTGTCAAAGAAGAACTAAAGCGAAAAATCAGAATTGCTACAGGGGGAATCCAGGCGATTATACGTTTAAAAAAACTGCTTAACCCTTTTAAATACGGTATCTTATCCTTCCAGTATATCTCTCATCGGGTGTTAAGATGGACCATTGCACCTGTTGCACTGATTCTGGTTTTGATATCCAACATTATTTTAGCCGGGAAGGGGTTCATTTTTTATCAGGTTCTACTTGCTTTACAAGCTACTTTTTACCTGTTTGCCTTTTTTGGCGGCCGTTTGGCTTCTACAAAAGTTAAAATTAAAATACTCTTTATACCCTATTACTTCTTCATCATGAATTATGCCGTTTACCGGGGATTCTGGCGTTATTTTAAAGGTAATCAATCAGTTTTATGGGAAAGAGCCAAAAGAAGCTAAGGCATACTTCCTCCTTGGTTAAATTGTTGCTAATATTACAGTTATATTAATTGAATGAATTTTTTGTCAACTTAAATTTTTTTCGTAGTCATCCTGAAATTTTTATGAAAAAACGACTAATAAAAGCTGCCTCTGAACTATTTCCTGATCAGTTTGCCCATCTGGCTTTTCGGCAAATTACCAATCCACAGGTAAAAAAGTTAAGGCCGCATGAACTGGAAGTTTTACAACAGGCCACCCAGGGCACAATTACCTACAAAGGATACCAAATCAAAACCTATGTGTGGAATGTAAAAGGCACTGATGAAATACTGCTGATCCATGGCTGGGAAGGCCAGGCAGGTAATTTTGCCGATATCATTCTGCATTTAATACATCAGGATTTCAAAATCTATGCTTTTGACGGACCTTCCCATGGCTTTAGCAGCAAAGGTCCCACAAGTTTATTTGAATTCACCATTATGGCAGGTACCATGATGGAGGAATTCAGTGTAAATAAACTCATCAGCCATTCCTTTGGCAGTGTGCCAGTCACCTATTCGCTTATGACCAATCCCGATTTGCGATTGGAAAAATATGTTCTGCTCACCACACCAGACAAATTTACAGAACGGATTGATCAGGTTTCTTCCCAGATTGGTTTTTCTGAAAGCACCAAAAACAAGCTGATTCAATTGATAGAATCGGAGACCAAAATGAACATAAGCCAAATGAATGTGAGTGAATTTGTAAAAAATATCCAGGTGGATCAGGCACTGATCATGCATGATGTCAATGACAAGGTCATTCCCATCAGTCAGGCCAAAAATGTGCATCTGCATTGGGCCCAATCCGTGTTCCAGGAAATAACCGGCACCGGCCATTTCCGCATTTTACGGGATGAAAAAGTAATTAAACAAATATTAAGGTTCCTTAATGAATGAAGCATTTAAATGCTTAATCAAGTTTTTCTTTAGGAAAGCGCAAATTTTGCCTGATTTTCTTTACTGGTTGATGACCGCTGTCTTCAGCGGAACCTTAAGGCAAGGGAATCTGTTATTAAAAATCAAAATTTATTCCAAACCCACCTGTTCCATCTCCCTGTTTATGTCATCTTTGTAATTTTAAATTTTAATTTTACTATTTATTAGTCATTTTACTTGCTATATTGCCAAATTTGCATTATATTTATTTTCACTTATTATATTTTTTTCATTTGGTTCAACCTTTAACCTACGATAGACTATGAATTTTAGACCTAACTTTACCATGACTAAGGATGAAAATGGACAACCCATTGCAGAAAAAGAAAAGAAGTATGAGTCTGTGATCAATTATATGGCCAAGGATCTGATTACTTTTAAACCTGATCAGGATATCAATGAGGTAATCAATACTATGATTGAAAACGAAATTTCCGGTGCTCCCGTGTTGGATGAAAAAGGCAACCTGATCGGCATGATCACAGAAAAAGATTGCTTACGGGTAATTGTGGATGTGGCTTATCATAACCAAATGCTTTCAAATAGCAAAGTGGCAGATTATATGTCCACAGAACTAAAAACAGTTTCAGCAGAAAGTGATGTTTTGGATGTAGCCGATGCCTTCCTAAAAACTATGGTTAGACGATTTCCAGTAGTGGATAAGGGTAAATTGATCGGACAAGTAAGCCGCAGAGACATATTAAAAGCAGCTAAAAAAATTGAATCTACCACCTGGTAATTCTAATTGAGATACCTGAAAAAAAATCCCTCCCATCAGGTATCTCTTTTTACTTCATAACTCTTCTTCAATAACATTATTTCTTAACCGACGACCGCCGATAAATTTGTCTGAACTATGATCAAGACTACATGATGACTTTGATTATTAGAAATCTAATGCAACGCTGGTAGGGTGCCAGGCTAAGACGGCCCCAAGCCTAAGGGCTGCGGCAGGTACGGGTATTTTTTTTTGTTTTGATTTATTTGGATACTTTTTATATCAACAACAATAAGTATCGCTGGTACGACCAGGATAAAAGATCGGGTAAGGCAGTATGTACCCGCAGACAGCAAATAAACCTTTCATCATTTCCTGTCAGGGAAGAGATACTTTCTCTTTATGCAAGGGTAATTGGAAATAAAATGTAGTGAATTGCTTGATCTTACTATTCACAGCAATAAAAGAATTATGCAATTCCAGGATATTTTTGACAATAGCCAACCCCAAACCGGTTCCCGAATTCTGATCCAGAGAATCACTGGTTTTATAATACCGATCAAAAATATGGGGTAATTCATTTTCAGGGATTCCTACCCCGGTATTGGTGATACTGATCTGTAGCTGACTGGCTTTTTCTTCCAGATGAATCCGGATCTTTTCATTTTCAGGAGTATATTTAATGGCATTTTCCAGCAGGTTTTGGATCACTCTTTCCATCATGGCCAGGTCGGCAAATACGATAAAGTTTTGATTTTCCAGGTCTGCTTCAATCTGAATGTTTTTCTGACGGGCATTTAACTGGTATTTTACTGATATATCCTGCAGTAATTCGGAAATGGAAAATGGTTCCTTATTAGGCTGAACCTGCTTGGCCTCCAATTTAGACAATTCAAATAATTCTGCCACCAGGTGTTTTAGCTTAGTGGTATTATTCAAAACGATATTCATATACTTTTGCCGCTCCTGATCAGTCAGGGTTTGATCTTTCAGCATCAGGGTTTCCAGATAACCATGGATCAGGGATAAAGGATTTCTTAAATCATGTGAAACATTGGCAATCAATTCCTTGCGCAGGGTATCAACTTTTTTCAATTCTTCAATATTGGTCAGAATGGTATCGGCCATATGATTAAACGTATGTGAAAGATGAGCCAGTTCGTCATTTGATTTGATCGGGATTCGGGCCTTCAGATCCCCGTTTTCAAATCTTTTGAAAATACTGATAATTTTTCTCAGGTTTCTGGTCAGGAACCAGACCAATAATAACCCTATAATAAAAGCAGCTACAAGAGTCACAATGAATGAATTGACCCCTACTCTTAATATGTAGCTGTCCCACAAGGCCGCTGTTACATTATCATGCTCCTCACTGGCCAGTATCATATAAACATATCCCAACAATTCGCCCTCTTCTTTTACTTCAGAGGCAGAAAAAATCTTCTTCCGACCCGGGTTTTTGGGATCGTCTCCTTTAATGAACAACTCTCCCTCAGCCGCCAGGAACAGATGGATCGGTACCATATCTACATAACTCAATTTGACCTTTTTTTTCAGCACTACATAAGACAGGATCTCACCATCAGGATCCAGCAAATAGATTTCCAGGTTGGGGTTTACCGCCATCATGGAATGCATTAACTGGCCCAGGGCCTCTTCATTGACTTCTCCATCCACAAATGGATTTACTTCTTCCAGCATTTGAGCTGCTACAGCTGAATTAAGTTGCTGAGTAGTTTCCTGGTAGTATCGATTGGCAGAGCCTACAGCAATAATAATATAAGCCAGGGCCAGGAAAATTAATATACCCAGAAAAACCAACGAGATCCGCCAAAACAGGCTGTTCTTGATTCTATTAATCATGTATTATATAGTTCAGATTTCATCATTAAACCGGTAACCAATACCCCAGGTGGTTAAAATATAGCGGGGTTGATTCACATCAGCTTCAATTTTGGTTCTTAATCGATTGATATGGGAATTGACTGTATGTTCATATCCCCGGAATTCCAGCCCCCAAATCATATTGAGTAATTGTTCCCGACTGTAACTTCTGCCCGGATGAGAAGCCATTAACCAAAGCAAGTCAAATTCTTTGGGAGTCAGGTTAAGTGTATTATCCTTCAATGTCACCTTTCTCTTATCTCCGTCTATAGCCAATTGATCTACCTGGATCACCTTGCCCGGCTCAGGTGCCAGGTTCTCCCTGATCATATGTACCCTTCTCAGGATGGCTTTGACCCTGGAAACAAATTCCCTGATACTGAATGGTTTGGTCAGGTAATCATCTGCTCCGGTTTCCAGTCCCAGTACCTTGTCGATCTCCTCAGATTTAGCTGTCAGCATCAGTATGGGGGTATAATCTTGCTGGGCCCGTAACTGACGACATACTTCTATACCATCCATGTAGGGCAGCATCACATCCAGGATAATCAAATCAAACTGCTCGTCTGTGGCTTTTTTCAAACCATCCAACCCATTGAAAGCTTTATCTACTTTGCAATCCAGATCCTTTAAATGGATTTTCAGCAATTCGACGATCTCTTTATCATCTTCTATGACTAATACGCTTTTCATAGGCAATACCGGAAAATAAAGGTAAAGCTAAACAGAAAGTATCACAAAAGTATCACTTTTTATACGAAAACACTATTTATAGGGGAGCAGGCCATATATCTTCCGGATTTACCATTTATCCCAAAATCTAATCTTTTTTTAAATTCATTGCGTATATTTGAATATGAGATTTTTCATGTCAGTTATATTATGGTTTATCCTTTTTGCTATCAGTTGGCCCCTGGCCCTGATCCTTTTAATAGCTTACCCGATTATCTGGCTGTTGCTTTTACCCTTCAGACTGATCGGAATCACGGTTGGCTCACTGTTTAAACTTATTGAGGCTTTGCTTATGTTGCCTTTCCGTATGGTCAGGGGAAGCAAGGCTTAATTTAATGTATTTTAAAGTATAAATCAGCACATAAATAGAGTGCCCTCAAACTGACCATTTTATAAGATAGCTACCCATGCTCATCTTGTAATTCTTCAAAAAGCTTAATTAAATTAATTTGATCGAAAGAATCTATCTGATGATGTAGAGGCCAATTAGGATCATGCAGTTTCGATTTGACTGACCTTTATGATCTTTTATAAATATTTGGGTCGTGGTGGAGTCTGGTAAATTGATAAACAGCCTAAGCCAAAAAGATTCGCCCTGGTAATTTTCTGAGCTGGAATTAGTTTAAAATCAATTAAAGGCGAAAAGCATCTTGGAATATAAAAATGTGGCTGTTATATCCCGTCTGAAAAATGATAAACCTTTATGTCTAAACCTCTGGTGGCTTTAAGTAAGGCTTCCGAAGGTTTACCAAATATTTCGGCAGAAAACGAAGCTATTTCCATCATTTTACTTAATTGCTCACCTACGTGTCCCAAATGTTCCAATAAAGATTCCGAATCCTGGTAAGATTCCAGAATAATACATTCCTGTTGATGCTCATCATAATACCAATCGTACTCCAACGTTCCCTGATCTTTATCTTCCACTTCTTTAATACATTCGCTTTCCAAAATTTTAAATTCATCAAATTTTCCCGATTGTAACTTAAACCTGGCAATGACTTTCAGACTTTCCATAGAATTTTTTGATGTTAATTCCTGTAATTATTAATTTCTAAAACTAAGCGATTTCATTTTTGTCGTCTAAACATATTAATTTCAGATTAATATTGCAAATACTTCAAATTTTATCTGGATTGATTATTCTATAGTATGTTTTACCCTTGTTCGGTTTAGAAATCAATAAAATCATTTGTTTGGCAACAGTTTCAACATAACGGTAATTTGGCCAAGCAAAATTGAAGCATTCCTGAAGACCTGGGAAACATCATAATGAATAATGCCTGATAGGCGCTGCAATTATAGATAATCTTTTGGGATATCCGGAACCAAAGAAGAATAGCATATCTTTTTCTTTAGTGGCTTAAAAAACCTCAACCGAATTCATATTGATTAAATATATCCATTTTATTTTATATAATTATTCGAACTAAATTTATAATGTAAAGATCAGAGGCTTAGCCAGCAACTTTGGAAGATAAATGCTTATGTTGACCTGTAGCGGTTTTATATTTTTTTATTTTAGTCAGGTAAGTTCATGTTTGAACAAGTATACTTTTTTTTATGATGGTAGTTTTTGTTGGTTCATCTTACAATATTAGTAACAAAAAAATAATTAATATTAAACCATTGAACAACATGTCCATCAGGCTGAATGTAGATTTTGTTTTGAATTATTCTTCTGATTTTGGAATTTACTTTTCAGGTTGGGTTAGTGCGCAAAATACATTCAAAACAGGCATTTATTAAATTGAGGCTAACATTTGATAGTCATAATTAATTTATTGAAAGAAAACTTTCCTAAAATTTTTATAAAATAAATTAGCATTAGCCAATTCCTGATCTTAACATATCAAATTTTTATTTTTTTCTAAAGTGAATGGCTTTTTATTGACAATATTTTATAAGTACTTTTTACACCTCCTTTCTTATTGAAGTTTTATTCCGCCAAACCCATTTTTGTGAAATATTATTTTGCTAAATAAATTAATTCATGAAGTTAAGGAATATACCTTTTAGAAAACAGCAGCCAAAATTTAATTGTTGTACAAGCATACGCTCCATTTTGCCTGTAAAAAGCCTGCTGATTAGCCATGCCTTTATACTCTTATTTATTACCATAGGGGTAATTGAACTATATGCTGCCCCGCCTAGTCCTTTATTACTTGAAACTGGTTTCGATTGTAATAGTGATGGAAAACTAAAAGTCAGTTTTTTATCTACTCTGATAGATAACAGTCAGGACGACTCCTGGTCTGACGATACCAGTCCCGGCGTTATCCTGAAAGTAAATGGAACGATAGTTTTTGAAGGGAATTATGGTTTAGATAGCCATTCCAATGGATCTTTATCCTCTCATAAAAAAGCTGATGGTGTTACATTCTCTGAAGTAGCTGGTCCTCAAATAGATGGAAACTCCACAAAAAAAGTGGTCGTAATCGTGCCTTTGTCTTACCTCAGCAGTGGCTCCAACGACATCAATTTAAGTGGGACCTGGAAAGAAAGAGTAGAAAGCGGTAGTGATAAAAATACGCCGATCGACGAAACCAAGCAAGAATCCATTACGTTACCTGAAGCTCCCACTGGCGCCAGCAGTTCGATCGATGCAGATGGCAAAGTAACCCTGACCTGGAGCAATCCTTCAGGTGATTACACCGGGATTAAAATTTACCGTAATGGGAGTGAAAAAGCCACCATTACCGATGGTAAAAGCAGCTGGACGGATCCCACAGCCAATATGAACCAGGAAAGTTATGGTATCTTAGCCTACGCCGATCATCCATCCTGTACCGGAAAGTTCAGTTTCAGTAGTGAAGCCGCCGTCCAGGCCCCGGCCCCTCCAAAAGTATCCAAGCCGGCCGGACTTACCGCCAGTACGGGTCGCTGTGATGGCAAGATCCTTGTTTCCTGGGACTATAACGGTGACGTGGAACCTACCAGTTTTATACTGTCAATAGGAGGCACTGACAAAACCCTCAACGGTGATTTACGCGAATACTTGGATGAGACGGTAGGTACCCACACTACCCGTAGCTATACCATCAAAGCCAAAGGCCCCATCAATACCTCGGATGCAACCACCGCAGTTTCAGGCTCCACATCCGGACCACCGGATCAACCGGGTTCAATCAGTGCCAACGGATATGTATCACAAAACAGAATTTATATTGACTGGGGAAATTCAGATCACCACAACAAGTACTTGCTGATCCGAAACAGCAGCAGCGGATCTTCAGAATTCGAAATCAGTAAAACGCAATCCAATTTTAATGATAATACTGTCAATGGCTGTGAGATGTATACCTACGAAGTGTATGCCTCCAATGCCTGTACTGAAGCTGAAGGCATTGCCGGTATTAAAGCCAGCGGCACCGCTTCCGAACGACTGGAGCCCAATTTAAGCAGTTACCTCACCTTTTTTGACGCCTCCAAAGCATATTACCCGGACAAAGTGGTACTGGAATGGGAAGTTCAGAATAATAACCTGGCCATGGTAGATGCTTTTGAAGTGCTCCGCCGCAAAGCTGGTACCGGCAGTTACTCTGTCGTGGGAACGGTAAGTGGAGAAGCCTACTTCGAGGACAAAACTGCCCTGGGAGGAACGCTCTATGAATACCAACTGAAGTCCCGGCTGGATTGCGACAACAAAAATATTTCCTCCAATACCTTATATGCAGTTGGTTTCCGCATTCCTTATGGTATTGTTAACGGAAACATCAGCTACGAAAATGGAGTCAACGTAAAAGGTGTTGACGTAATGGCTGATAAGGGCAATGAACCGATCGGACGCAGCCTGTCCTTCGGTGGCAGTGGAAAAGTTACTGTTACCAATGATGGTCAGCTCAATCCTGCCAACAACCTCGCAGTAGAAGCCTGGATCAGGCCATCATCAACCAGCGGATCACCGGCCATCATTAGCAAATTTGACGGCAGTAGAGGGTATAAGCTTTACCATGAAAATTCCGATGTTGTTTTTACAGCAAATATTAACGGCGGCCTCCAGACAGTTCGAGCTCAGAATGTACTTAAACTCAACGAATACACACATGTATCCGGAGTTTACGAAGGCAATACTCTGAAGATTTTCATCGATGGTAAAGTACCGGTCGATGTTTCCTACCAGGTGGATCAGGAAGAATTAGATTATCTGGCTCTTTCAGGTGTTACTACGGAAGTAATTTCACTCCTGGAGCCGATGAAGGGAACTAATTATACCGACCCTGTCTTGTTTACCAATCAATTGATCAACCTGCTGGATTCAGGTCTGGCCCTGTCTATTAATCCTATCCTGATGCCGATGGCTAAAATAGTGGAGTACCAGCCAGGTACAGTCATCACCGGAATTAGCGGATCGGTTACACATACCACTGGCTCCCTTTTTATCGGGGACGGTTTCAGAGGAAATATCGATGAGATCCGGATCTGGAACAAGGCCCGCGATGAAGAAAGGGTATTTTATGACTATAAAAGAATCGTGGGCAACGACGAAAATGGCCTGGCAGCTTACTGGCGTTGCGAAGAAAATTTCGGCACCTACATATACGATGTTTCTAAAAGCGGTGGTGAATTTCACAAGAACGATGGTACCTTTTCCGGTGTAACCTGGAGCAGCGAAATTCCCAACCGTTACCAGTTGGGCTGGATGGGTAAAACTGATGCCAATGGGGACTACACCATTCCTTATGTACCTTACTTCGGCAGCGGTGAGAACTTCACCATCACCCCCATTTATGAGCAGCATCAATTTGAACTGAAGTCAAAAACCGTGTTCCTGGGAGAAGGATCTACCATTCTCAGTGAGCAGAATTTTACCGACATCTCCTCTTTTAAAGTAACCGGTACAGTTTTTTACCAGGATACTTATTGTGGGGTAGAAGGCGCGATCGTAGGTATTGATGGAGAACCTGTAATTAAAAACGGGAAGCCAATCTATACTGACCAGTTTGGAAAGTTTGAAATTGCAGTACCGGTGGGAGAACATTTTGTGTATGTGCAGAAAAGTGGACACGAATTTATCAGCCATAAGTTCCCTCCGGGTCCCGAAACTGCTACCTTCAATTTCCAGGAACCCATCAATGGGATCAATTTCGTAGATAAAACCAAGGTAACTGTAGTTGGCCGGGTAGTGGGCGGAACCATTGAAGGTGATAAAAAACCAGGCCTTGGCCTTTCAGTAAATAATATTGGGGTAGCTGAATTCAGATTTGAATGTGCTACCTGTGAGGGTCAGTGGGCTGTAACAACTGATGCAGCTACCGGCGAATTCAGGGCAGAATTACCCCCGATGAAATATCTGATCAACAAAGGTGATTTTATCTATAAAAATCCGGCGGTGGGCATCTATTTTTCATCATTACCCGAAGCGGATTTCAGCCTGGTCAATCCAAAAACCCTGGTAACCCATACCTACAGTGGTGTGGTGGATATGAAGATCGAGATCGATTCCGTGCAGCGTCAGGCAACACTCGATATCGATGGCATTACCGACCCGGTAGTGATTGAAAAT
>JBPRGG010000136.1:0-3595 GCA_051418075.1 Candidatus Cyclobacteriaceae bacterium M3_2C_046
AAACTTGCTTTTTACTTTTTAACTATTCAAGGTCCAAAGACCAAAAGTTAGTATTACATCATAAACTAACCAAATCAGGTAAGGCGTTAAAATCCAGGCGTTAACCCGGTCGTGTTTGAGGAAATTGTAATAAAGTAACCCTACCATGCCAAGATAAGGGACCAGGCCGATGAACCCAATCATCATATTTTCAGCGCCAACCAGAACGTAATTCCAGATTTCATTGTAAATAATTACCGCAATGGTAAGCGCGATAATTGCTTTTTTGGGGAAGCTTTCTTCTTTTTTGTTGAAAAGCCGGTATAAAATCACAGCTATAATCAAGTAAAAAAGGATTTCAACAATGTTCCAGACAAATATCGGTAATGAATACCATGGATGGTTAAGCCCGGCAAACCACCCGGCAAAATCACCAGATAAAATTATCCCGATCCCGGCAAAAAGAAGGCAGATAAATATTGTATTTAAAAAATTTCTGTAATTAAAAGTCATACCAGTTTAAAAAGTCATTGCAGGGTTAACAATCCAGCCCAATTTAGCATCGTTCAAACATTCAAGTAGAGCGCCTAAAAAATTAAAAGGAAAAAGACGCTTGAATCATCTTAAACTTTTGCTATTGCCATCTCTCAATAAAGAATACTTTATAGACAAATATTATATATAAAAGTCAGTTACTTATTATTTTGTTTTAGCCCAAAGCTAACGCACCTCATAAACCAGTTCCTGGTAGCCTGGTATTCCATCAAATGATATTCCCTGCACCACAACTTTTACTTCGGTTTTCAGGTCGGCATTATAAAATGATAAAGTGGTGGTACCGGTTGAATCGGTACGCAGATCCGGTTCCCAGTAAACCACAGCTCTAAGGTCAGGCATGATATGTTCATCTTTAGGAGTATCGTAATCAGGCGCATAAAATTCCTTGGGTACATAGTATCCGGGATATCTTACATTAGAGATCCCGCGAACTTCTTCCTGCCTAAATTCACCTCGTTTTGTGTACACTGCTATCACTCCCCCAGCACCTCTGGATCCATATATTGCTGTGCTACCTGCATTTTTTAATACATCGATTGATTTCACATCCTGCATCGGAATGCTATTGATCATTGACTGATCCACCGGCATTCCATCCAGCAGGAACAAAGGGCCACTGGCACCTCCTGAAAAAAAACCGCCTCCCCCTCCTCTGATCAGCAACCTGGCATCTGGTCCTGAGCCAATTACCTGTAATCCTGCCACTCTGCCATTGAGGTAATCTATAATACTGAAAAATCCACTGGCTTCATTACCGGGTTCCAGGGTTACATCAGCCTTCCCATAGATTTTAAAGCGATCCTCATCATTTTCTTCCCGGCGACCTTCCACGGTAATCCCGTCCAATATCCGGGTGGTGGTATCCCTGATGTAGGCAAGTTCAATCTGCTTTCGCTCTTCACTACTTTGTAAATAATTGTAAAAAGTAGAATTTACCGGTAACTTCTTTACTGGTGCCTGTATATCGGGAGTCACAATGGTTGAATCCAGATACAAATTCATTTCTCTTTTATTGCCTTTTTTGTTAGCTGTTTGAACAATAACTGTGACGGTATCATGGAAAAACAGATTGGGAAAGCTGAAATTGCCCAATGAGTCACTATTGGTTACAGCAAAAGTAGGCTGGGGGCCAAAAACTGATAAGGTGATTTCCCTGTTTTCGGCGGGTTTGTTGTCATTCCAGAGACGGGTAACCTGACCTGAAATTTCTAAACCCTGTTCCGGATAAAATGAAAATTGCGGGTAATTTTGGCTGATGATCTCTTCCCATTTAAAACGCCTCCATCCCCGGGTCATCATCAGCAGGTCGATTTTCCGTTGTGACTGATAATCACTCTTTTCGAAATATTGAGTTGGATTTTCAATTTTCCCTTTAAGGTCGGAAGAAAGCAACAGGTAGGAAATGATGTTGCTGCTATTTTCAACCGGCAGTTGCTTAATGTCGACGACACTGGCAGATAAATTTGCCGGGGCTGGCTGACCGTCGGGTTTAGTCGTTTTTATTTTAAGTGTGATTTTATCACGGGGTGCGTAGGCAATTTTGTCCGCGCTGATATCAATCTGCATAAAGTCGTTATGGTTGATAAAAACAAGTCGTTCTGCAATTGGCAGGTAATTTTCATTAAACAGGGTTAATTGTAATATGCCGGAGGGGAAGACGCTTTTAGGAATTTTGATCCGGCCCAGTTTTTTATCCAGTTCGAATTGGTTGGCTGAATAAACTTTACCTCTAACCTGACCAATCAAAATAAAAGAACCATTAAATTTTCCGGATTTATCATTCCGGTAAATTCTTAAATCCAGTTCATCTTTATAACTGTTGATAGCAGACATCACAATGCCCTCGGTTTGGGCAACCGGAAGCGGGTAGTGATATTTTTTTCCTTTGTATTCAATCAGGGCCTGGTATTTCATTCCCAACTCTGGTTTAAACAGAAGTACCCCCCGGCCTTCATGGATAGTTTCCAAAGGAATCACTTCTTTACCATCCTGATCGATCAATTGACCTTTAATTTGTAGCGCCTTCCCTTCCGGGTCTTTGATTTCAAAAGCTACCGGACTCACAAGTCCTGATACCATTTCTCCGCCTTCAGGAAAAAAGCGAATTTCAGGCCGGTCGAGCAGTGGCACCACAAAACGTTCGGTCTTATTCCGATCCCAGAATTTCACTAATACTTCAGGCACAGAATCCAGAGATGGTATTTCAATGTTTAAAGTAAAATAACCTTGCTGATATGGTCGTAAAACACCTTCATCGATCAGGTCGCCATCCTTTTGACGAATTTCATAATCGTAGGCCCCGATTTCTGGTGGCAAAGGTGGCTTCATCTCAAAATAAAGCTGCACTGAATCCACCTCCTCATATTCAGTAATTCTGGAAGTTACCTGCCAATCCTGGTTAAAAATATCAGGATGGTAAAGGTTGATATCGCAGGTATATATAAAATCCTGGTCAAAATTGAGCATCCATTTGGTATAGGCCCTGATCTGATAATTGGCAGCGGGTAAAGAATCGGGAAGATAAAAATCACCTTTGGAAATACCATCCCTGACTTCCAGTATTCTTTGAGCGATTACTTTATTTTGATCAGCATTTATCAAATCGACATAGAGTGTACCACTCAGGGTATCTTTCTGGTGCTGGATTGCATCCACCAGATAAGCCTTAAACCAGATAGTTTCTCCATTGGTAAAAACCTCCTTGTTAAGGTGTAAATAGACTTTTTCACCGGGGAAATAATAATGATAGGTTTTGAACTTAAGCAGCAATTCTTCAATAGGTGACCTCACTGTAAAAGCACCAATTGATATCAGCAGGGTAAGAATTATTAATTTAATCTTCATTTGTAGCTAACGATCATCATTTTTGGTTTTTTTTAGCCAAAAAACTATCTGAGTGTACGTTAATTGATAAATAAAGATAATGAATCTGTACAGCATTTTGGATTTCATGGTTAGGTTGATGAAATTCTTTTTTTTACCTGCATATTTAATTTTTTGAGAGACTACATTTATTATTCTAAGAACCAGGGAGACTTAGAGTTCCTTGTTATGTGTT
>JBPRGG010000137.1:0-47504 GCA_051418075.1 Candidatus Cyclobacteriaceae bacterium M3_2C_046
AGGCTACGTCCTTGAAAATGTTCAAACATGATGCTAATATTTTTATATATTGGCAAATATACTAAAAAAAGTAGTAATATTTAAATGGTTAGTTCTAATGGGTGTATTGTTGCTTGTTTCTTTTCTTAATTTCTTTATCTATGAGCCTCCATCTGCCATTGGATCAGCACAAAACTTATTATATAGCCATAGAGCAAGGATTTGCTTTCATTGGCATCTTCATAGCCAGCAACAATTTGACATTTACGTTGCTTAATTAACCATGGAGATCATTTGATGATCAATATATCTTTGATTACGATCATCTTCGATATAATAATTGAATTGCTCAATAGGCCAAGTCTTTCGTTCATCTCGTACAGCAATAGTAAACCCATCGGTTGAAATTTGATTGCCTTTATAAGAAACTTTTCCTTTCTTATTTGATAAAGCAGTAAGGGTAAAAGGGTAATGCTAACTATTGATTTTATGAAATATTTTTACAACCTTATCCATGAGAGGTATTGGTTTTTTCTTTGCTTGTCACCCTTAAAATACCTCATTTTTTATGAATAATGTAGGTTATATATAATACCAAATGAACGGTAATGCATCGAATCATTGTTGTTGTTCAGGTTAACAATGCCCCAAGGCCCGTTCCAGGTCTTCAGGTGTATCGATACTGATACTTTCGTGTTCTGTGATCCCAATTCTGATGGTAAAACCATTTTCTATCCAGCGAAGTTGCTCCAGAGATTCAGCTTTTTCCAGGGTACTGATCTTTAACCGGGTGATTTCTCTTAGAATATCAGCCCGGTAGGCATAGATGCATATATGTTTATAAAAAGTATGCTGATTGATCCAGTCTTGCTTTGCTACACCTCTTATATAAGGTATGCACTCCCGGCTAAAATAGATGGCCTGCATATTTTTGTCGAAGATTACCTTCATGATATTGGGATTCCAGAGCAATTCCGGATCGTGAACTTTTGTCACTAATGTCGCCAACTGGGTGTTTCCATCAAGTAATTCAGCCAGGTTCTCTATCTGTTCGGGTTTAATAAACGGCTCATCTCCCTGAATATTGATCACATACTCATAGGATTGATCCAGTTTTTCCAGGGCTTCCTGGCACCGGTCAGTTCCGCTGGGATGCTCTGTGCTGGTCATGACCACCTCACCTCCAAACCGCTTTACAGTTGTAAAGATCTTTTCATGATCAGTAGCCACTACCACTTGCTCCAGCGAAGCGGATTTAGATGCTTGCTCATAGACCCGTTGAATCATGGTCTTACCTTCAATATCTACTAAAGCTTTGGCCGGGAAACGGGTAGATCCATACCGGGCCGGTATGATTCCAACAATTTTAGACATCTTCTGATTTTTTTACTTTTAAGGAAGCACCACTATCATCCACCACAATGATAGATGTATTACGATCTATGTAATCACCACGGGTATAGGCATCATAGATTTCATCCTCGATCATAATTTTACCACTGGGCCTGAGTACAGTATAAGTAGTGCCTTTTTTACCCACCATGGAACTGGTCCTGAAGGTAGAGGTATAGCCTTCTTTCCGGTCCTGTATGGTCTCCAGGGCTATTCGTTTAAACACTGCAGTATTCACCAGGCGCATACCTCCCCAGAACATTAAAATGATCCCTCCCAGCATCCCGGCCAGGGTTGTGGAAACCGCTATGAAAATTTCATCGGAGGGCACAAAGGAGAAATCAAAAAAATCATTATTCAACATCACCAGGATCAGAGACCCAATGGTCAATATTAATCCTGAAATTCCTGCCACACCGAATCCCGGTATAACAAAAATTTCTAAAGCAATCAGTACCACACCAACAAAAAAAGCTATGATTTCCCAATTGGCTGCCAGACCATTTAGGTAGTATGGAATCAGGTATAAGATCAAAGCAGTAACAGAAGCTAAAATGGGAAATCCCACCCCTGGAGTCTGTAATTCAAAATAAATTCCTCCAATAATGATCAGGATCAGGATACCACTAATAAAAGGATTCAGGAAAAAGGAGATGATCTCCTCTGTACTTGAACGTTCATAGCGGACCAGGTTATAATCATCTAGTCCCAGGTAAGCAAGTAATTCTTCTAGGCTGTTTACCTCAGCTTCAGCAAAACCAAACTTAAGTGCCTCGGAAGTAGAAAAAGTGATTACTTCCCCTTCTTCGGTAATTCCTTCTATCTCAATGTTTTCATCTACCATCCCCTGGGCTATATTCGGATCCCTTCCGGTGGCTTCTGCCGTAGATCTCATAATGGAACGCATGTAAGACTGGTATTTATCAGGCGCGGCTTCTCCGGTTTGGGTAACCACTGTGGCAGCCCCAATGCTGGCTCCGGGTGCCATATAGATACTGTCGGTGGCTATGGAAATCAAAGCACCGGCTGAGGCTGCATTTTTATTGATAAAAACATAAATTGGAATATCAAATTCCAGTATTCGGGTGCGTATCTCATCTGCATCATTCACGGCACCTCCATAGGTATTCATATCTATGATCACCAGGTCGGCATTGATTTCCTGAGCTTCTTCCAAAGCCAATTCAGTGAGCCTGTTGGTGCGGGGATCTATTTCTGCCCTGATCTCAAATACAAATACGGTGGGTTCATTGACAGTGGTATCTAATTGAAAAGCCACCAGATCGGTAGAGAATAGCGACAGCCCCAGGATCAGCACTATGATATAGCATTGCATATTTATATGGCTGTGGCAAAAATGCTTCATTTCTTGTTTTTCAATTAAATTTAAGGTATTCTAATGATAGAACGTTTTTTTTATCACATAATGTTTACCAGTAAAGTTAACTTTAAGCGGCTTCTTTTCTACTATTTACCCATAAAAAAAGATGATAAGGAGGCAATATAGGGGCAGAGTGAAAATAAAACCCATTTACTGCCGTTCTGATAAAAAGATTTAGGAAATAATCAAATCTTTTTTATAATGGCTTAGATCATTAATATTATTAATTTTGCCAGGCAAAAAACAACAAACTGTTTAAAAAGGATTATTAACTGAATGCTTACTTTTTCTAACCTGAACAACATGATGAATAATTATTTACTGGTCTCCCTTTTTGTTTTTTTGATGTGGCCGGAAGCCCGGGCTGAAAAAACAACCATGATAAGGGATTCTATTGGCATAGAGAAAAAGCAGGGTAAAACATTCATTCTTCATAAGGTTGATCCCAAAGAAACACTTTTTTCACTTTCTAAAAAGTACCAGGTGGAAATTGAAGACATTGTTAAGCACAATCCTGAATCAAGGACCAGTTTAAGAATCGCCTCTGTTTTAAAGATCCCTGTTACTGCTGAGTTGGAAAATACATCTGCGGCTTCCAGCCAGGTGGTTCATACGGTAGCACCATCAGAAACGTTGTTCTCCATCTCAAAACAGTATCAAATTGATGTGAATGACCTGATCATCTGGAATAATCTTTCAGGAAATGACATAAAAATAGGTCAAAAGCTGATCATTCATCCCAACCAGCCACAAGAGATCAATAGCGGGTTAACCCATAACAACCGGGTGCCGGCTCAAACTGAAAAGCCCAGGGATCCTGACTCCAATTACCATACAGTACAACCTGGACAGACCTTATTTGCCATTTCCCGGCAATATGAGGTGAGTCAGGCCGATATCCGGAAATGGAACAACCTGAATGGTAATAACCTGGATGTTGGTCAGGAACTGGTAGTGGGTAAGAAAGCTGATAAGACACCCCAGACCAGGAATCAAAAACCTGCTAATTCAACAAATTCGGACAATGAGTCTTCAGAAAAAGACCAGGCTATTGCCCGGTCCAACGAACCAGTTGCCTCCACCAGACCGGTTAACACTTATAAAATTGAGGATAGTGAATATAAAAACCGCAAAAAGAAAGCAGGGAGGAAAGAAAATACAGATATCAAAAAAGTAACTGAAAATGGTTTGGCAGAAGTGATAGAAGGCTCCGGAGACACCAAAAAATACCTGGCCCTGCACCGGTCTGCTCCTATTGGAACCATCATGCAGGTGAAAAATGAAATGAACAACCTCCGGGTATTTGTCCGGGTGATTGGCAAGCTTCCTGATACAGGTGATAATAACAATTTAGAAATAAAAATATCCAAGGTGGCATACGATCGTTTAGGTGCCATTGACAACCGATTTCCGGTGGAGATCTCCTACATTCCTCAATGAATTTTATGGAAGCTGTAAACGGGCAGTTGCAGGATTACCTAGATGATCTGGTACTTAAATATAACCGCCCGGCTTTTATTGAAGAAGACCCAATTGTAATTCCCCATCAATATCGCCTGTTGCAGGATATTGAAATTACCGGCTTATGGACGGCTGTACTGGCCTGGGGACAACGTAAAACCATCATCAATAAAGCCCGTGAATTATTCCAAATGATGGATCAGGCACCTTATGATTTTATCATGAACCATTCAGAGGATGATCTTAAACCCTTGTTGAAATTCAAACATCGTACCTTTAATGCCACTGACACCTTGTATTTTATTCATTTTTTCCGGTATTATTACAATCAATACCATTCATTGGAACAGGCATTTTTGACTGATAACATCAATTTGGAAGCTGGTCTGGTCCACTTTCACCATCTGTTTTGTAGTTTGCCCGAGTTTCCGCAACGTACCCGAAAACATATTCCCACTCCAATTCGGAAATCTGCCTGTAAAAGGATCAATATGTTTCTGCGGTGGATGGTGAGGCAGGATTCCGAAGGAGTTGACTTTGGCTTATGGCATCAGCTTAAGCCCAGCCAGTTAATCTGCCCCTGTGATTTACATGTAGATAGGGTAGGGCGGCGGTTAGGCTTAATTGATCGTAAACAAACCGATTGGATTACTGCCCTGGAATTAACTGAAAAACTGAAAAAGTTTGATCCAGCCGATCCTGTTAAATATGATTTTGCCTTGTTTGGATTGGGGGTGATGGAGAAATCCGACCTATAGCTATTCCCAGAATAATTCTGAAATTCTGCCGGAATCCAATTTTAATTGTATTTTTGTTCAAAGTTTTGAATAACATTATGCAAACAATATTAGGTGCCAAAGGTGTGATTGCCCGGGAACTGGCTAAAAATTTACCGGACTATACCCAAAAGATCAGATTAGTATCCCGACAACCAGAGAAGGTCAATGAAACTGATGAACTGGTATCGGCCGATCTAAATGACTTTGATCAAACCATGCATGCTGTCCGTGGCTCTGAAGTGGTTTACCTGACGGCAGGTTTAAAATATGATATAAAAGTTTGGCAGGAGCAATGGCCCCAAATTATGCGTAATGTGTTGGATGCCTGTAAACAAGAGGGTGCCAGGTTGGTGTTTTTTGATAATGTGTATATGTATGGCCGGGTGGAAGGATGGATGAAGGAAGATACAGCTATAGGACCTTGCAGTAAAAAAGGTATGGTCAGAGCAAAGATCGCTCAGATGTTGATGGATGAAGTTGAAAGCGGGAGTCTTACCGGACTTATTGCCCGTTCGGCCGATTTCTACGGGCCAAATACACCGCTCAGCTTTGTCAATGTCATGGTATTTGAAAACTATAAAAAAGGTAAATCTGCTCAGTGGATGCTCAATTTAGACAACAAACATTCCTTTACCTATACACCAGATGCAGGAAAGGCTACTGCCATGCTGGGGAATACACCCTCTGCTTATAACCAGGTGTGGCATCTGCCCACTCATCCCCAGGTTTTGGATGGCCATCAATTCATACAGGAAGCAGCTTCTTCATTTGGTGTCAGGCCTAAACATGTAGTGGTAAAAAAATGGATGCTTAAATTGCTGGCACGGTTTAATCCGGTTATAAAAGAGAATATTGAAATGCTATATCAAAATGACTCGGATTATTTATTTGACAGCAGCAAGTTTACCCGGAATTTTAAGTTTAAAACCACAAATTATGCAGAAGGAATCAGGCAAACTGCTGATTTCTATAAGAAAAAATAGTATTAGCGAATGATCAGTGGTTCTTTTTCACCCAGAAATTTCGGAGATTTATGTAACAGGTAGAGGTCCAGGACAGCTTTGGGACGGGCAAAGAACTCTCTGATCCTGACACTCACAGACTCTTTAAATTCCAGGTTTTTAGCTGCCATAGCCACTGCTCTGATGTCATAGAACTGGCTGATAAATACCGCCCGGTAGGTGTGGAATTCCTGGGTAACGATAATAAATTCTTCCTGTCCGAATATTTCTTTTGATCGCACAATGGAATCCAAAGTACGGAAACCGGCATAATCCAGGGTAATGGCATATTCCGGCACTCCCAATTCCATCAAGGCTTTTTTCATATCAATGGGTTCATTGTAATAAATGGTATTATTATCTCCGCTCACAATGATATGCCTGGTTTTTCCTTGTTTAAAAAGATTGGCTGCAGTCTGCATCCTGAAATGAAAAAAAGGATTGTCAGCCCCGGTCACTAATCTTTTACTGGTGCCCAATACTACAGTTACCATATGGGAGGGAACGTTTTCTATGGCATCATAAACATGCTTTTTGGTGGCAGAAACAATCCATATGTTACAACCGATGGCAAAAAAGATTGTAAAGAAAAACAGAAAAACAAAAAGATAGACCAGCTTCTTAACTAATTTCATAGATAGTTATTCTTTCCCTTCCGATTCTAAAAATTTTTTTTCCAATAGCTCCGAACTTCTCACTGTACTTTTGTACCATTTCAATCGCAGGACCTTTTTCTCCTGGTTAGAAAGTTGCCATGGGTAATTGCCTGACCTAATCTTGTGAATAAGCCTGTATAAAACAAGGGCCACACTTACAGATACATTATAACTTTTGGTAAATCCATAAAGAGGAATAAATAATGAAGCATCGGATAATTCCCGGGCAGTTTTGCTGATACCGTCCAGTTCAGAACCAAAAACCAGGGCTGTTTTACCCTCCAGGCTTACCTCTTCCAGATGCATACCGGCAGGATCAGGATGTGCAATCAGAATCTGGTAACCCTGATTTTTTAAATGTCTGATACATTGCTCACTGTTGTTATGATTGTAATCATTGTACCGGTACAAATTTATCCATTTAGCAGCGCCTTGAAGGATATTGGTGGCAGGTTCAAAGGCATAATGATCTTCTGTAACATGCAGATCCTGAATTCCCATACATTCACAGGTTCTGATCACCGCATTGGCATTATGATGTTTGAAAATATCCTCCAGAACCACAGTGATCTGCCTGGTTCTGTACTGCAAGACCTTTTCAATTGCATCTTTTCTGGTTTTTGAAATAAAACTGCCCAGGTATTCAATCAACTTGTCTTGCTTGTCCTCCATGGTCGCTTCTTTATTCATCACCAAACAGATCTAACTGTTCATTACCCTCATTTTTATCTTTTTTCTTTACTTCCAATTCTATGGTAGACCCTACCTGAAAATTTTTTCCCTCATCGGATCTATCACTTTCAAAGGATTCATCTGATTCTTCATCTTTTTTTTTACTTTCCAGCAGGTTGATTTTTTTTATTTGGGGGTAATTAAGCCTGTTGCCAATGGCTTTCCAGCCTTTTACATCAATAAGCAGGTCAAAATCATGCAGAACAGTTTCTTTTTCATCCTTTTTCTGGTGTATAATTTCCAGCTGCGGTTGTTTATCAGTGGTTACATTAGATAAATAGGAACCTCTGGATTCACTGATAAACTGAAAACGTTTGTCAATAGTGCTGGTTTCGATCTGAAACCTTTTTACATAATATTGCTTGCTGGACCCATCAAAATAAACAGCAGATATAATGCTATCTTCCGCATGTTTTTCAATCAGCAACAGTGTTTCAGGATCATACCGGTTGGTGAGTTCATAAGTTGTTAACTCATAGGTACCATCTTTATAAATAGCCAGGATATGGTCCTGATCTTTAAAATTACCCAGGTATTCACCTCTTTCATCTGTGTTGAGTCGTCCCACCGATCGGTCAAACCAAATATCCAGCCCTCCCAGAGTTGAAACCCCCTCGGATTTAAGATCGATCTTCCGGATAGGATGTTTAGTCAGGATATTGCCCTGGGATCTTCTTCCCTTGATGTCTATTGAAGCAAAATCAAACTCAAAAACTTTTTTACGTGCCTTTGACCGGGCCGTGAGATAAACGGTAATGGTTTCAGCCTCACCATTAGGGTTGGCTGTAAAGTATAATATTTTTGACCCCCTGTTCCCTTTGGTCAGGTCATATTCCTTATCCCGGGTTACTGCAAGTACCTGGAATCTTTTAACCATCGATCTGCCGCTATCACCATCCAGGTATACCAGGTTGTAAACCATGCGCTCATCATTTTTTTTGAATACTGCAGCATGGATAATATCTTTACCTACAAAAGTTTTTTCCGCTATTCTGGTAACTACACAAACGCCATCCCTGCGGAAAATAATAATATCATCAATGTCAGAGCAATCGCATACATACTCATCCTTTTTGATGCCATAGCCAATGAACCCTTCTTTCCTGTTAACATACAACTTTTGATTATTGGCTGCTACAATGTTAGCTGCTATGCTGTCAAAGGTCTTGATCTCTGTTTTTCGTTCCCGTCCTTTGCCATATTTTTTAAGCAGATTCTGGTAGTAACCAATGGCAAACTCCACAATGTTTGCCAGGTTATATTCAACCTGCTTCAGTTCGTCCTCCAGGTTTTTCATCAGCTCGTCAGCCTTAAAAGCATCGAAACGAGATATCCTTTTTATTTTTATTTCAGTAAGTCTGATAATGTCATCTCTGGTAATCTCCCGGTAAAACTGGCTTTTAAAGGGATCCAAACCCTTGTCAATGGTTTCCAGGACTGCTTCCCAGGTTTCACATTCTTCAATATCGCGATATATCCTGTTCTCGATAAAGATCTTTTCCAGGGAAGAAAACAGGATCTTTTCCAGCAGTTCTCCTTTCCTTATTTCCTGTTCAGTCTTCAGTAGTCGCACCGTCTGATCAGTATTGGTTTTGAGGATATCAATCACAGACAGGAAATGAGGTTTGTCATCTATGATTACACAGGCATTGGGAGAAATGGATACCTCACAATCGGTAAAGGCATACAGGGCATCAATAGTAATATCAGGAGATTGATTAGGAGCCAGCGACACCAGTACCTCCACATCTTTGGCCGTATTATCCACTACTTTCTTGATCTTGATTTTTCCTTTATCATTGGCTTTGATAATGGATTCAATCAGGTTGGTGGTAGTAACACCATAGGGGATATCCTTGATCACCAGGGTCTTTTTATCATATTCCTCGATCCGGGCTCTTACTCTTACGCGTCCGCCTCTCAAACCATTATTGTAATCAGAGACATCAATCATACCTCCGGTGGCAAAGTCAGGATATAATAGAACCGCTTTGTTTTTCAGCAGATCAATAGAGGCATGGATCAATTCGCAAAAGTTGTGGGGCAGGATTTTGGTTGAGAGTCCTACCGCTATACCTTCCACTCCCTGGGCCAATAATAAAGGAAATTTTACCGGAAAAGTGACCGGCTCTTTCTTTCGGCCATCATAGGAAAGTTGCCATTCCGTGGTCTGAGGATTGAACACTACATCCAGGGCAAATTTTGATAATCTGGCTTCAATATACCTGGGTGCAGCCGCACTATCCCCGGTCCGGATGTCGCCCCAGTTACCCTGGGTTTCTATTAATAGTTCCTTTTGGCCCAGATTAATGATGGCATCCCCAATAGAGGCATCTCCATGAGGATGGTACTGCATGGTTTGGCCAATGATATTTGCTACTTTATTAAACCGGCCATCGTCCATTTCCTTCATGGCATGTAAGATCCTGCGCTGTACCGGTTTGAATCCATCTTCAATAGCCGGAACCGCCCTTTCCAGGATCACATAAGAAGCATAATCCAGGAACCAGTTTTCATACATGCCGGAAACATGAATTACATCATGAAGTTTATCTCCATTATTTTGATTTTGACCATTCTCTTCCATATTCCTACTTTCCTTTTTATAATACTTATTCAGCTGCTTCCTCTACCACCGGATTATCTCTCACCAGATCTTTTTCAATTTTGAGATTGTCAATGATGAAGTTCTGTCTGACCGGAGTGTTTTTTCCCATATAAAAATTAAGTAAATTTTTAATGCTGGTATCTTTATTCAGGATCACTGGTTCCAGGCGGATATCATCTCCAATGAAACCACCAAACTCATTGGGAGAAATCTCCCCCAATCCTTTGAACCTGGTGATCTCTGGTTTGGAGCCCAATTTTTGAATAGCTGCCTGTTTTTCTTCTTCAGAATAACAGTAGATGGTTTCCTTTTTATTACGTACCCTGAACAGGGGCGTATCCAGAATGTAAAGATGGCCGTTTTTCACCAAATCCGGAAAAAATTGTAAAAAGAAGGTCAGTAACAGCATCCGGATATGCATACCATCAACATCTGCATCGGTAGCAATAATGATCTTTCTGTAACGCAATCCCTCCACACCATCTTCAATATTCAGAGCATGCTGCAACAGGTTGAATTCTTCATTTTCGTATACTACTTTTTTGGTCAGCCCAAAGCAATTGAGCGGCTTACCTCTAAGGCTGAAAACGGCCTGGGTCTGAACATCCCGGGCCTTGGTGATGGAACCACTGGCAGAATCCCCCTCAGTGATAAATAGCATGGTATCTATTTCATCACTTTTATTTTTATCATCATAGTGTAACCGGCAATCCCGCAATTTTTTATTGTGCAGATTGGCTTTCTTGGCTCGCTCATTGGCCAGCTTTTTAATACCAGCAATTTCTTTTCGTTCCCTTTCAGATTGAAGGATTCTTTTCAGCATGGCATCAGCTGCTTCAGAATGCTTGTGCAGGTAATTATCCAGAGCTTTTTTCAAAAAGTCATTGATAAAGGTACGCATGGTAGGACCATCTGGTCCAATGGTCTGGGAACCCAGTTTGGTTTTGGTTTGAGATTCAAAAACCGGCTCCTGTATTCTGATAGAAACAGCACCAACCACACTGGCCCGAATATCCGTGGCATCAAAATCTTTTTTATAAAACTCACGCACAGTTTTTACCAGAGCTTCCCTAAGGGCAGAAAGGTGGGTGCCTCCGTGGGTGGTATGTTGCCCGTTTACAAAGGAATAGTATTCCTCTCCATATTGGCTGGTATGGGTAAGTGCCACCTCAATATCATCCCCCCTCAGGTGGATTATGGGGTATCTTAAAGTGTCCTCATCTGTTTTTCTTTTTAACAGGTCCAGTAAACCATTTTCGGAATGATATTTTTTACCATTGCAAACGATGGTTAGCCCAGCATTTAAAAAAGCATAATTCCAAAGTTGGTTTTCCAGATACTCCGGAATGAAATGAAAATTTTTAAAGATGGTATTATCCGGTTCAAACACCACCAGGGTACCATTGCGTTCTGAGCAACCGGTGGATTTGGCATCATTGATCAGTTCACCCTGCCGGAATTCGGCTAATTTAGTCATCTTATCCCTGAAGGACTGTACTTTGAAGTACCTGGACAAAGCATTGACTGCTTTTGTTCCCACTCCGTTTAAACCCACTGATTTTTGGAATGCGCTGGAATCATATTTCCCTCCCGTATTGATGCGGGACACACAATCTACTACTTTACCCAGGGGAATGCCCCGGCCGTAATCTCTGACTTCCACCCGGTGATCGGTGATCTTGATATCAATGACTTTCCCGGCACCCATCAAGTGCTCATCGATACTGTTGTCAATCACTTCCTTTAACAATATGTAAATGCCATCATCCTGAGCTGAGCCGTCGCCCAATTTCCCAATGTACATCCCTGGTCTGAGCCGGATATGCTCTTTCCAGTCCAGAGATTTTATACTATCTTCTGTGTAAATGCCATTTCCTTCTGACTTTGCCATGTATGGTTTTTCTGTTTAACAATTCTTACAATATTTTCGATCTGTACCTGATATATTTAAGCTTGGCCTTTTTTTACCTTCAGGATTTCCTTTTAATCATTATCACGGCCAGGCTGATCAACCAGATAATAATGAATGCCGGTCCCACATACATTAAAATACTAATGGCCGGGTTTGGCTGGCTCTGATTGATCGAACCAATCAAAATAATACTGATTATTAGGAAAAAATTTATTACAACATTAAAACTGATCAGCCAGTTAAGGATATTGATCTTAAAATCCCTGAATTCAGGTTGACTGACATTCCTGGCTACATTTTTGGACCATACTCCCGAAAACAGGTAAAAGATGACATTGATGATCATAAAGATCAGCAATCCACCATAAAAGAACATGTCTTTGGAAATAGTAATGTCCCGGGACGTATCTTCCCCTGCCCAGATTTGGGCCTCTCCCGGTAAATAAGCATAAACCCACAAAAATGAAGCAAGGAACAGCAGTAAAGAAATAAACCAAATAAATTTAAAAATTTTTACCATCTTTGCCATTTATTCTAATCCGTCAAAATTAATGATTTAAATTGATTCTGATACCAAAGCTGAGCTGAAAAAGGAATAGATGAGATTTTATACGTTCATATTGGTTTTTTTTTCAATACTGTACAGTTGTAACAACGGGGTAAAATTCGAAGGTTTTGATGATCAGGTTTTCAGAAATGACAGAAATGGATGTGAAGGACATCGATTAAGTCAGGTTGATCAATTAAAAAAGCTTAAGTCCTCTTTAGAAGGTCTTAGCCGAAATCAGGTAATCCAGCTTTTAGGCCGTCCTGATGCTTCCGAACTTTACAGAAGAGGTCAGATCATTTATCGCTATCATCTGGCCCCTGCCCCAGCATGCCCGGTGAGCAATGCCGATCAATACCTGGTGATGGAAGTCTGGATAAATGCCCTGGGCATTGTGAGTGAAATAAATTTCAAAAATTACCAGGAACCTTCAGGTACGGATCAGAACGTTTCAATTATTCAGTGAAACAAAGGGATGCCGCTCCTATAATCCCTGCATTATTACCTAATGTAGCTTTTTTAATCTGAAGTTGATCAGTATAGTAAGAAGTAAGGTGTTTGCTTAAACTGGCACTCATATTTTCTACCAGAAAATCGTAATTATCCGCCACGCCACCTCCTATTACTACTGTTTTAATGTCAAGAATGCGAATGGTGCTGACTAAGGCTTCACCTAAAATGGTGCCTACTTCAGCAAAAACATTCATTGCCAGTTCGTCCCGGCCCTGTGCTGCCTTTTCCAGAATTTTGGAAGTAACAGGAAATTTATTGGTCAACACAGTTTCACCACTGTACTGGGATAATGCCATGAAAACAAGATTTACCAGTCCTTTTTTACCGATTTTTTGTTCTACGGTATTTCCATAGGAAGAAATAATATGTCCCACTTCCAGGGCATTTCCATCTCCTCCTTTAAAAATCTGTTTGTCTATGATGGCAGCTCCACCGATGCCAGTACCCAGGGTGATAAAAATAAAGTTATCAGGCAAATGTTCCTCTGAAAAATAAAGTTCACCCAAAGCCGCAGCATTGGCATCGTTCTCCAGGTGAAATATTTTATCCGGGAAAGCTTCCTGCAAATGCTTCAATAACTCCACTCCGTTAAGATGAGTCACGTTTGGTGTTTCAAGGATTCTGGACCGGTCTTTAGTAAGGGTGCCGGGAATACCAATGCCCACTTTAGAAACCTTCTTGTGTTCATTAAATTGCTGGCCCAATGCAGCTATAAAATTTTCAACCAATTTTCCTTCCTGGTCCATTTCCAGGGTGGAATACTTTTTTTTGTGCAATAATTTACCCCCTGAGGTTACTACACCAAATTTTACATTGGTACCTCCAAAGTCTACTCCTATAAATTTTTCCATGTATTTAGTTATGAATTATAAAAAACTGAAAGGCAAAAACTCATGCTATTTCGTAGTGACTTAAAATTAGTAACTAATTTTATAATAGCGAATTTATTTCCTGATAATTCCTGTAGATTTCATTTTATCATCAGGAAAACAGGCTGCTTTTTTGATTTAAAGATCCAGAATTTATCATTTATTGTTTTTCATTATGTACATTTTTGTTTGGCATAGTGTATTATTATTAAATGGTAAGCAATTTTTCTAAATTATCACAAAAATTTAATAAACAAATTCCTTATTCATTGTTTTAAAAAATACATAATTATAAATAATTAATTAATATTTGAAAAAATAGCATTTTTGGATATATTTAATTATTTTTATTGTAAATGAAATTGATGATCGGGCAGATGGATGTGTAAATAAACCTCAGTTAAAGGCATGTCCCAATTATTATTTATATGTTTGGCTATTTTTAATTGCAAAACAGAAACTCAACAAAAATTTTAAACGTAGTAATATAATATACATTTCATAGATTATTTTTTAAAACTACTAAAGTATTAGCGTTAACCATTAGGAATTATCCTGATATTACTTGGTTAGGTTTAATTTTTATCAAAAGCTAAATTATTCTTTTCTCAAAATTTGAAGTAAAATTTTAATTATAAAAAAATGAACACTTATAAAAATGAAATTTGGAAACAGATTGATTTCAAAACCAACCTGAATCATCCTAAATATGAAGTTTCTAACCGTGGTCGGGTAAAAAGCTATGCCAATGATAAGTTAAATGGTCGTATAATTAAAGGTTCTGATGTGAATGGGTACCGTTCTATTATGGTGCGTTTTGAAGGTGGTTTGGTGCAGAGCCATTATGTACATAGACTGGTAGCCCAATATTTTTTAAAAAAAACCAGTCAGGATCAGCATTATGTGATTCACCTGGATTACGATAAGAAAAATAATGATGTTTATAATTTAAAATGGGCTACTGAGGTGGAATTGATTGATCACAACAATGCTAATCCAGCTGTACTCCATAAAAGAACCACAGGATATAAGCTTACAGAACCCAAGGTTAGGGCAATCAAGAGGCTATTAAAAAACAATAAAACCAGGCTTTATGTAATCGCCAAACGATTTGGCATCTCTCATACACAACTCAACAGGATCAGGTCTGGTGAAAACTGGGGTCATGTATCCTGAATTTATTTGATTTTTTTTCTTTAACTTGCCTTCAGGTATTTTTTTCCAAACTCTTATGTATAAGAGCTGACTGTATAGGGCATGACGCAACCAACCAAAAACTGGCAATTATGGACAGACACCGGAGGAACTTTTACCGATTGCATAGGCTTATCGGATGATGGTTCAGGTGCAAGGGTAAAGGTGTTGAGCCATGGTGCTTTGAGAGGTAGAGTGTCAGGTATTGTGAATGAAAAATGCATTGCTGCAAACTTTCGCTGGCCGGCTGATCAGGATATTTTTAAGGGATATTTTTTTAAAATACTTAGCCCTTCAGCTGCATATAAACCTATTGAAAAAATAGATTTAGCCAAAAAAATCATTTATTTCTCAGAAGCTGTTGATATGAATGCAGTTGAAGGTGCAGATTTTGAGCTGACAGCTCATGAGGAAGCGCCTGTTCTGGCTGCCCGATTGATTACAGGCACCAGCCTGGATCAACCTTTACCTATCAGGGGAATGAGATTGGGATCTACCCGCGGTACCAATGCATTACTGGAGAGAAAAGGAGCCAAAACTTTGCTGTTGATCACCCGTGGATTTAAAGACCTGTTGTTGATTGGTAATCAGCAGCGTCCTGATATTTTTTCCTTAGAGATCCGAAAATCGCCTCCTTTCTACCAGCAGGTGTTAGAAGTAGATGAAAGAATAGCTGCCAATGGAGAGGTCATTGTTCCTTTATCTGATCATCATGCAGACTCTTTGGTGAAACAACTTGACCAGTGGCCGATTGAATCAATAGCGATTGCTTTTTTAAATAGTTACAGGAATCCGGTCCATGAAAATCTAATGGCCCAAAAATTAAGGTCAGCCGGATGGCAGGAATTTTCATTATCTCATCAACTGGCCCCCGAAATAAAGCTATTACCCCGGGCTGAAACTTGCCTGATCAATGCTTATTTGTCGCCTGTGATCAATAATTATTTGTCAGGGGTCAGGCAAAAAATTGGCAATCAGCCTCTTAAAGTAATGACCAGTGCTGGCGGCCTGGTGGATTCCAAATTTTTTACTCCCAAAGACAGCTTGTATAGTGGTCCTGCCGGAGGGGTGGTAGGTGCAGCAAGAATGGCTGAACGATCAGGTTTATCGAAGATTATCGTATTTGATATGGGCGGCACCAGCACAGATGTTTCCCGATTTGATGGTAACTATGATTACCGCTTTGAAACAAAAGTAGGTGATGCACAGATCTTAAGTCCTTCACTGGCCATTGATACAGTAGCTGCTGGAGGAGGATCTATTTGCTTTTATGATGGTTTTAAATTTGCTGTGGGTCCGGAAAGTGCCGGGGCTAACCCAGGACCAGCTTGCTATGGAGCAGGCGGCCCTTTAACCATCACAGATGTCAACCTGCTGCTGGGACGATTGGTCCATGATAAATTCGGAATTCCTATCGATCCGGATTATGCTGAACAGGCACTGGAAAAAATTCTGGCTCCTCATCAATCACTAAAGAATAAAAATAAGGAAGAAATATTAGCCGGCTTCCTCTCGATAGCCAATGAAAACATGGCTGAAGCCATCCGAAATATCTCAGTAGGACGTGGATTTGATATCCAGCAATATGCATTACTGGCTTTTGGAGGAGCGGGAGGGCAACATGCCTGCGAAGTGGCGCAGCTGTTAGGTATGACACAAATTGCCATACCCTATGATGCCGGATTGTTAAGTGCCTGGGGCATGGGACAGGCCCGGGTAGAACGGTTTGCCATAATGCAGGTATTAAAACCTTTCAAATTTTCCTGGCCAGAGGTCAAGCAACTGAGCCAGAAGGTATCACAGGAAGCTATTGCTTCACTGATCCAGGAAGGCTACTATCGGAATCAGGTAGAAGTAAAGTTTGTATATTTTTATCTTCGATTCAAAGGTCAGGATAGTGCACTGGAAATACCATTTACCGGTAGTAATGATTTGTCGGAACAATTCAGGGAGCGCTACCGTGCTTTGTTTGGTCATTGGATAGAAGGGCAAACGCTTGAGCTTGAGTCTGTTAAAGCAATTGCCGCTACTAAACTCCAAATTGAACCTACTGTTGAGGCAACAATTTCTTTTTTTAATCCCCCACCTTCTGCCTACCAACCGGCCTATTTCAATGGTTGGACCGATACTCCAGTTTATAACTGGGATGAACTGCAACCTGGAGCTGCTATACATGGCCCTGCTATCATCACCAGTCAAACCAATACTATAACCTTATATCCGGCTTGGCGATTATTTCTAGATCAGCACTTAACTGCTGTATTGAATCTGGAAAACAGGATTGATACCGCTATGGAGAAACCAGAAGAGATCCAACTGGCTTTATTTACCAACCGGTTCAAAGCCATAGCTGAAGAAATGGGATCATTATTGCAGCGGACGGCCTTCTCAGTGAATATCAAGGAGAGACTGGACTTTTCCTGTGCTTTATTGGATGAGCGGGGAGAATTGGTGGTAAATGCTCCTCATATTCCGGTACACCTGGGTAGCCTGGGGATTTGTGTCAGAACCGTTATGGAAAAATTGGATATGCAGGAGGGTGACGTAGTGATCACCAATCATCCTGCATATGGAGGTTCACATTTACCTGATATCACTTTAATTTGTCCGGTTTTTTACCAGGAGTCCCTGTTAGGTTTTTTGGCTAACCGGGCCCATCATGCTGAAATAGGAGGAAAAAGACCCGGTTCCATGCCACCAGATGCTAAAGCATTAGCGGAAGAAGGAGTAGTCATTTCGCCTCGTTACCTGGCCAGGCAGGGCAGGTATGATTGGGATATGGTGAAAGAGTTATTACAAAATGGGCCATTCCCCAGTCGTTCTCTGGCTGAGAACCTGGCAGATCTCAATGCAGGGGTGGCAGCCTTGAATTATGGGAGGAAGACTTTGATTGAACATGCCGCCACTTATGGTCTGACCCAGGTGCAGCATTATATGAATAGGTTAAAAGAATACAGTCATTGGTTGATCAGTCAAAGCTTTTCCCGGGTAAATGGTGTGTTTGAGGCTGAAGAATTTTTAGACGATGGGGCCAGATTGGCAGTGAAAATAACGGTAAAACAAGATCAGGCCACCATAGACTTTAGCGGGTCCGCACCTGAACATCCTGGAAATTTCAATGCCACTCCTGCTATAGTGTACAGTGCAGTAATATACGTGCTTAGATTGCTGATCAATCAGGTAAATCAGGACAAAAAAAACATGGAAGGCAGCATTCCTCTGAACGAAGGAATTCTGAAGCCCGTTCATATAGAGATCCCGGGTGGAATGCTAAATCCTTTATTTGATCCGGATCCTTCCCAGTGTCCGGCAGTAGTGGGTGGAAATACAGAAACCAGCCAGCGTCTGGTGGATACCCTGATCAAGGCATTAGGATTGGCTGCCTGCAGCCAGGGCACTATGAATAATTTATTGTTTGGCCATGATCAATTTGGTTATTATGAAACCATTGCCGGGGGAACAGGAGCCGGACCGGGTTTTCATGGCGCTTCCGGTGTACATCAGCATATGACCAATACCCGGATCACAGATCCGGAGATCCTGGAGCACCGGTATCCGGTCCGTTTGCTGTCATTTGAGTTAAGAGAGCACTCCGGTGGGAAAGGAAAATGGCAGGGAGGCGATGGAATAATCAGGAAAATACAATTTTTAGCTCCCATGGAACTAACCATTTTGACTCAGCACCGGAAAGTAGCTCCTTATGGATTGGAAGGAGGAGAAACAGGAAAACCGGGTAGGCAATTTATCATAAAAAATAACGGATTAATTTTAAATTTACAGGAAAAAGATGCATATTCGGTAGATGAAAATGACATTATCGTGATGCATACTCCTGGAGGTGGAGGTTTTGGCCGGATTAATTAAGGGTGTAATCGCTTGGGCGAGTATTTTCAAAACCTGTCAGAAAAGTTATAGTAAAATTTGAGTTTCGGAAGACCCATATTACTTTATTTTGTTTTTTCAACATTAACATTCAGTATCTTATTATGGATAAGTAAGGTGAATTACCTGCTCTTTCATACTTTGGTTGAGTTTTTTAGCATCGTCATTGCCTATTCGATATTCATAATTGCCTGGAATTCCAAAAAATATATAGCCAACAATTATCTGCTTTGGATAGGCATTGCTTATTTTTTCATTTCAGGATTAGATCTATTGCATACATTGTCTTATACCGGGATGGCTATATTCACAGATTACCCGTTTTATGCCAATCAGTTATGGATAGCCGCCCGGTATACTGAAAGTATTACGTTTTTGTTAGCCGGTATCTTTATTATCAAAAACTGGCCTTTTAGTGCCACTAAAGCTTTTTTTGTTTATTTATTCCTGTTTACAATTATAATAGCCTCTGTTTTCTGGTGGAAGGTTTTTCCGGTTTGTTACGTGGAGGGTGAAGGACAGACCATATTTAAAATTGTAAGTGAATATATAATTATTATCATTTTGGGGTTAAATATATACTTGTTATATCGTCACAAAAGAAAATTTGATCCCCGGGTTTATCTCTGGATAATTTTTTCTTTAGTCTTCACCGTTTTTTCTGAATTTTCCTTTACCCTATATTTCAACAACTATGGATTTACTAATTTTTTAGGACATGTTTTTAAACTTGCGTCCTTCTTTCTGATTTACAAAGCTATTGTAGTAACGGGATTTAAAAATCCAATGACCATACTGTTCCGGGAGTTAAAACAAAATGAGCAGGAACTGAAAGAATTGAATTTCACCAAAGATCGTTTTTTCTCCATTATTGCTCATGATCTGAAAAGCCCTTTTAATACGCTGATGGGTTTTTCAGAATTATTGCTGAATAACCGGAATAAGCTGAGTCAGGAAGAAATGGAGAAAATGTTGAATCTTATCAATCAATCAGCCCAACGAACAGGAAACCTGTTGGAAAATTTGTTGGAATGGTCACGTACCCAAACAGGGAGATTACAAACCCAACCGGAACTTTTTGATATCCGGGAAATAATCCTGGAAAACATTGATTTACTCAATCAACCTGCCCTGGAGAAAAATATCAACTTGTTTTCCATCATTGATGAGCCTAAACAGGTTTATTCTGATAAGAACATGGTTAGGACTGTGCTTAGAAACTTAATCAGCAATGCCATTAAATTTACATATCCCAATGGAAAAGTGTATGTTGAAACAAATGAAATTAGCAATTATACCCTGGAGGTAAAGGTGATAGACAATGGTAGGGGCATTGATCAGGAACAGCAAAGGAAAATTTTTCAATTTGGTGAAAAGAAAATATCCTCATTGGGAACCGCCCAGGAAAAAGGAACAGGTTTAGGATTAATAATTTGTAAAGAATTCATACAAGCCAACCATGGAATGATCAAGGTGGAAAGCCAACCCGGTGAAGGCACTACCTTTATATTTACCCTTCCCCGCACTAAATCTGAAGGTTCTGATCAAGAGGTTAATCATCCAAAATAAACCCGAAATAAATGATATTTTGATGCCTTAGGAAACGTTCTGTTAGGTAAACTTTGCCAACTTTACCAACAAAATCCTTTAACGGTCGTAAGTTTTTATTAATTTAGATCAAACTTTTTATGATAGCATTTAATTTTACATTTTAAACAGACATTAAAATATTTTTAGACAATGATTAGATCAGATGAAGAAAAACCTCTAAAGGAAATCATAGAGTCATTTAATGAAAGCAGCAGGTTTAATAAGAAATTTTTAAAAGAAAGAAAAGTCTTTTTATGGGGAGTGGTGGAAGATGGTTCTGCTCGTGATGTTGTAAACAGGTTGTTGTACCTGGAAGCAGAAGAGCCCGGTAAAGAGATCACCATGTATATCAACAGCCCCGGTGGTGTGGTGACTTCCGGAATGATCATTTATGATACCATGCGCATGATCAGTTCTCCGGTTGCTACTGTTTGTATGGGCTTGGCGGCTTCAATGGGTTCTATATTATTATCAGCCGGTGAAAAAGGCAAAAGGTATATATGGCCTCATGGCAAGGTGATGATCCATCAACCCTCCGTAGGTATGATCCAGGGGCAGGCCAGTGATCTGGAGATCAGGGCCAGAGAGATCATCAAAACCAAAGATATGGGTGCCCGGATCCTGGCTGAAAATTGCGGCCATTCGGTGGATAAGGTCATGCAGGATTTTGACCGTGACTACTGGATGGATGCTAAAGAATCCATGGAGTATGGTATTGTAGACAGCCTGGTGGAGAAGATTGTTTTTTAATAACCTTTTTGTTCTGATTCCGGCTGGTAGATGGCCTGCTATTTAATGGTAGATGTATGAAAGAATTTATGGATGGCCCACATTTTTTTTGGAAAGATCCTCAGACTATAGTTCAGGTTCATGTATCTACCAATTTTTCTGCCCAGAAAGCTGACTTGCACCAGGAGGAATATGATTTTACCGGTAGCACGCTTGAAGTACGGGGCCTGAATGATGGAAGAATATATCATCTTAATAAATATCCCCGGGAAGACCATGATGTTTTTTCAGGTGTCCCGCGTATTTTGGCCATGGGTGATGTACATGGAGAATACGCACACCTGGTAAAGTTTCTGCAAAACAATCATGTGATTGATCAGGAATTGAACTGGATATTCGGATCCGGCCATCTGGTGTTTTGCGGTGATATTTTCGATAGGGGAGATCAGGTGACGGAATGTTTGTGGTTGATCTATCATTTGGAGCAACAAGCTGAAAATCAAGGAGGGAAAGTGCATTATTTGTTGGGAAATCATGAATTAATGGCCCTGGAAAATGACAACCGTTACCTTTCCCTAAAATACAAGTCTATCTGCCAGGATCTGGGTTGGAATTACGCTGATTTTTTCAGCAAGGAGTCTTTGCTGGGCCAATGGGTCAGGAGTAAAAACCTGTTGGTTAAGATCAATAATCATCTTTTTGTGCATGGAGGGATATCACCCCAATTAGTTGAACAACAAATGCCTATCCCTGAAATCAACCGGCTGGCCCGGGAAGGTTTAAAGGACCAATTGGGTATCAGCCAGGAACTGGATTTGATTTTTGGCTCCTGGGGCCCTTTATGGTACCGGGGGTATTTGTCATCATGGATGGATTACAATTTAATTAATCTGGAGGAACTTAATCAAATACGAACATTTTATGATACTGATTTTATCGTTTTTGCCCACACTCAGGTTGATGCCATAACCCGTTTATTCAATGGGAAGCTTTATGCTATAGATGTTCACCTCAGTAAAACCAATACCCAGGCCTTATTAATAGAAGAGAATAATATCTTTCAATTGCTGCACGATAATCGCAAACAGAAATTTACCGACTGACTTTTGAATTTAGTTAAAATTCTGGTTATCACTTCCCAGTTCACTAAAGGGAGATACAAAATCCATCAGGAAAAAACGGATATGCATTTTATGAATTTCGGCATAAGCGATATTTTCAAAATAATCCAACTGGGCCCGGTAGAAATCCTGCAGGGCATCAATTACATCCGTGGCATTGATAGCGGTGGAAGTGCCAGTTAGAAATTCTTCCAGGTTGTTGTAATAAAGGTCTCTCTGAGCTTTTACCAGGCTTGGCCTAACCTGGCTTCTGTATTCTTTGGCCTTGTTATAATTGCTCCTGATCCACCTCTCGGTATCCCTGGTATTTTCCAGCAGAGAATTATTGATTTTTTCTATATCCAGTCGGGCAATGTCTTTTTTCTTTTTGGCATTAGGGTCTAAAACATTGTAGTTAAGGAAAATATTGACAGCAAAACCTTCAAAATTGGTGATAAAATCCTGCTCATAGGAGGCTCCCGCACCAATTTCCGGAAAGAATGCGGCATTTACCAGCTTCATATCTTCTTCAATAAGCTCTTTCCTGATTTGATCATCAGTAGTTCTGATTTCAATAGTCCTTTCGATAATTTTTTCCAGGAAGGCTACTTCGTTTTCAATACTATTCCCGGTAAGCACCAGCGTATCAGCCAACCTGAACTGCTCTGAATTATCCAGGCTCATCAGGTTTTTAAGCTGACCAATTTTGTCATCATAGTTTGTTTCAAATCCTTTGAGTTGGGTTTGAATTCTTTCTTTCAAAGGTGATATGTTGTTTTGTAAATAAGAAACTGCCGCTGCGCTTTGCTTTACCAAAGTTGTGTCTAAACTCAGATCATAGAGGCTATCCAATTCAAGTAACTCATCGATCAGGATCTCTAATTTCTTTCTTACCAGATTGGCATTGATATAAGCTACCGCAATATCCCTTTGCAAATCGGCAGTTTCTGCATCTACCCGGTATTCATTCAGTTTTACATAATTTTCATACTTCCTGCCCCTGGGGCCATTAGCCATGTTAAATATCTGAAAATTTGTGTAAGCCCTTAATGACTGGCTGATACGGGGTTCTTCTCCTGGCCGGTACACGTCAGAAACACGGGAGTTTAACTTGATTTCAGGAAAAAACAAGGAAGTCCTGAATATTTTTTGACGTAACCTGGATTGTTGTACATCTATTCTTTCATTTTTCAAACTCAGGTTTTCCTCCAGTCCTATCACCAGGCAGTCATCCAAAGAAAGCGAGGGCACATCCTCCCGATATATCTTTAAGGAATCCAGCGGGTTGGCCCATAAGAAATTTCCTGACAAAAAAAAGATTAAAACTAATAGTAATTTCACCTTCACTTTATCCATCAAAAAGCTTTTTAATTAAATTTTTCAAGTTCAATAATACTTTCGCTTATTTCCTGGTCGGTCAATTCATGATCTTCCAGTTCATTGGCAAAGTATTTTTCATAGGCGCTCAAATCAAAATGTCCATGACCGCTCAGGTTTAATAAGATGGTTTTTGAAGCCCCTTCTTCTCTGGCTTTTATAGCTTCTTTCACTACTGAGGCAATAGGAAAAGTTGCCTCAGGAGCGGGTAATAATCCTTCAGCCCGGGCAAATTTCACTCCTGCCTCAAAACATTCCAATTGTTGGTTAGCTTCTGCTTCAATAAGTCCATCTTTTAATAACTGGCTCGGAATGGCGCCTGCACCATGATAACGTAAACCTCCGGCATGTATTTTAGCCGGTACAAAATTATGCCCCAAAGTATACATATGGATCAATGGAGTAAGCCCCACAGTATCACCGAAATCATATTTGAAATGTCCCCTGGTCAGCTTAGGACAGGAGGAAGGCTCTACGGCTACACAGCGGGTTTTTTTACCTTGTGTTAAGTTAAGGTGCAAAAAGGGCAGGGATATACCGGCAAAATTAGAACCACCACCAAATGAAGCATATACCACATCCGGATAATCATCTGTTTTTTCGAATTGCTTCAGGGTTTCCAGACCAATAATCGTTTGATGTAACAGTACATGATTTAACACACTTCCCAGGGAGTATCGTATGGCCGGATCCTTAACCGCCATTTCCACAGCTTCAGAAATAGCAATACCGAGGCTGCCAGGAGATTCGGGATCTTTGGCCAGGATCTGACGTCCTGATTCGGTGAGCATGCTGGGTGAGGGAACCACCTCTGCATTCCAGGTATTCATTAACAACTTTCTGTAGGGTTTTTGATAATAACTAACCTTGACCATAAATACTTGAAGGTCAATATCGAAAAGCTGACAAGCATAACTCAGAGCACTTCCCCATTGCCCGGCTCCGGTTTCTGTAGTGATTTTTTTCACCCCTTCCAGTTTGTTATAATATGCCTGGGCAATGGCAGTATTCAATTTATGAGAACCTGACGGGCTTACACCCTCATATTTGTAATAGATTTTGGCTGGTGTGTCAAGGGCTTTTTCCAGTCCATAAGCTCTAAACAAGGGAGTAGGCCGGTATTTTTTATAAAAATCCAGGATCTCGCCCGGTATGTCTATCCATCTTTCCCGGGACATTTCCTGTTTGATCAGTTCCATAGGAAACAGCGATGATAATTCTTCAGGGCCTATTGGTTGTCGGGTGCCTGGATGCAATGGTGGCAAAAGAGGATTAGGCATGTCTGCCTGTATGTTATACCATTGCGTGGGAATTTCATCTTCAGGTAAAATAATTTTGTTTGCCTTTGCCATGATCCAAATTTTTTGGGTTAAAAAAAGCGTTAGAAGCGCGCCAAATTAGTTCAAATACTTAATTTTAGCAAAACCTTCTTTTAGATATATTACATTAAGTAAGAATTACCTACAAATAGAATTTTGCCGATCAGGATATAAAATTATTAAAAATCTGATACAGATTAATACGACTTTTAGATTTTAACTCATAATATTTTTTTATATATTGAAAAAGCCATATAAAGTTTTAAAAATTTAAATTTTATCTGACCGGCTATTGGCTAATTAGGCACTTCTGCATATATTTGGAACTCATTATGAAAATGAATCAAATACATATCTCCTGGTGGTGGCATTTACCTGGTAAATGAACAGCAGGAGTATGTAAAAATATTATAAGGCTTGCTGTTGGTGGTAAGCCTTTTTTTATGAAAAAAAATGAGGAAATGAATATATTTTGGTGGCACTGGATTTTAAATCAGCAGTAATGTTTCAGAATCTTGGGATGAGGAGCTTACTGTATCAGGTGAGCTTTTTTTTTGAATCAAATTGTTAAATAAAATGATCATGAGTTTGAAAAATTTTAAATTTCGGGTAAGTTCATTGAAAATGCTGGCAGATACTTTTACCCCGGTAAGTATCTATCTGAATTTAAGAGATAAATTTGCCAACAGCTTGTTGCTGGAAAGTTCTGACTATCATGGTACGGAAAATAGCTATTCCTATATATGTTTCGACCCGATCTCTCATTTTAAAGTCCAGCAGAATCACCTGAAAATTGAATGGCCCGATAGAACATGGCATAAAGAAGATGTATCCGATAAAAAAGCTGTGCTGCCCCTGTTTAAAGAATATGCAGCCTCTTTTCAGGTTCCTGATAACCAATACAAGTTTATCAGCAGTGGCCTGTTTGGTTATATGAATTATGATGCAGTGGAGTTTTTTGAGGATATTGAATTCAACGGTCAAACAGATCATGGATATGAAATTCCTGAAATTTACTATAGCATCTACCGATATATTATTGCGATTGACCACTTTAAGAATGAATTGACTATTTTTGAACTTAATTTGGAGGACCAGGAAATTACGGATAACCTGGATTGGATCAGTACTTTAATTAAAAACAGAAGTTATCCCACCTATGAATTTGCTTTGGAGGGAGAAGAAACTTCTAATTGCAGCAATGAAGCCTATGTGGAGATGGTGAAAAATGGCATAGCCCATTGCCATCGGGGTGATGTAATACAAGTTGTCCTGTCGCGACGTTTTCAAAATAAATTTAAAGGGGATGAATTTAATGTTTACCGGATTCTTCGTTCTATTAATCCATCCCCTTATCTTTTCTACTTCGATTATGGCAGTTTCAAAATATTTGGCTCTTCTCCTGAGGCTCAGATCGTAATCAAGCAGGGGGAAGCCAGTATTTATCCTATTGCCGGCACATTCAGACGTACCGGCAATGACAAGGAAGATGCAGCTCTGGCCAAAAAACTGTCGGATGATCCTAAGGAGAATGCGGAACATGTGATGCTGGTAGACCTGGCCCGCAATGACCTGAGCCGGAACAGCCATGAAGTAAAAGTGAGTACTTTTAAGGAGGTCCAGTATTATTCCCACGTGCTCCATCTGGTATCAAAAGTGAGTGGACAACTGACGGAGGATGTTTCACCAGTTCAATTGGTGGCCGATACGTTTCCTGCCGGCACTCTTTCCGGAGCGCCTAAATACAAGGCTATGGAATTGATCAACCGCTATGAAAACATGAGGCGGGGTTACTATGGCGGTGCCATCGGTTATATGGGATTTAAAGGCGATTTCAATCATGCTATTATGATCCGTTCCTTTTTAAGTAAAAACAATCAGCTTTACTACCAGGCGGGGGCAGGAATAGTAGCTAAGTCTGAACCTGAAAATGAGCTTCAGGAGGTGAATAACAAACTGGCAGCATTAAGAAGAGCCCTGCAACTGGCTTCTAAAGTAAAGGCTTAAACATTTAAATCACATTATGAAGATACTTGTTTTAGATAATTACGACTCATTTACCTACAACCTGGTACATATGATCAAAGAATTGGGATTCGGAGATCAGATGGAGATCTACCGGAACGATAAGATTGACCTGGAACAGGTAAACAGGTATGATAAGATCATGCTTTCCCCCGGACCGGGTATACCAGAAGAAGCTGGTATCATGCCTGAATTGATCAGGCAATATGGATCCGGTAAAAGCATTTTAGGGGTTTGCCTGGGCCATCAGGCGGTAGCTGAAGCTTATGGAGCCAGGCTTTTAAATATGCCCAAGGTGTTGCATGGTATCGCTAATAAAGCTATAGTATTACAAAATGATGAATTGTTGTTTCAGGATGTTCCTGATAATTTCTTGGTTTGTCGCTATCATTCCTGGACTGTAGTGCCGGAATCAGTAAACGGTGATCTTGAAATTACAGCCCGTGATGAGGAAAATCATGTGCTGGCCATCAGACATAAGCATTATGATGTAAGAGGGGTTCAGTTTCATCCGGAATCTATTTTAACAGAACATGGTATGAAGATGATCGATAATTGGTTGCGGAAGTAATAGCAATAGGCAGAAATTGTAGTGGATGCTGCTTGCCATGTTCATAAAGATATTGGCCCCGGTTTACTTGAATCAGCCTATAAAGAGTGTTTGTATTACGAATTGAAGGAAAGAGAAATGAATGTGTTAATGGAAGTTGGATTGCCACTGGTGTATAAAAATCTGCATTTAGATTGTAGATATCGATTAGACCTTTGGGTAGAAAAAAAGTGATTGTGGAGGTTAAAACAGTAGAGACTTTAAAAGATGTACACCTGACCCAGATATTAAACTTGTTTAAAACTGACAAATTGCAAATTAGGATTATTAATGAATTTCAAGTAAAATTTAAAAAAAAATGGAATCAAAAGGGTCGTCAACAACCATTAAATCTTTGCGATTCTTTGCTTCTTTGCAATTAAACTTAAAAGCATGAAAGAAATACTCAACAACCTGTTCGAACATAAATCTCTGGATAAGCAAACAGCCAAGGAAATATTGATCAACCTGGCTCAGGGTAAGTATAATAACTCCCAGGTAGCGGCATTTTTAACTGTCTACCTGATGCGAAGTATCACTGTGGAGGAATTGGAAGGATTCCGCGAAGCCATGCTTGAGCTATGTATCGCTGTCGATTTATCTGATTATGATATTATGGATTTGTGTGGTACCGGAGGAGATGGAAAAGATACCTTTAATATTTCCACCCTATCCTCATTTATCGTAGCCGGTGCAGGTCAAATGGTAGCCAAACATGGCAACAACGGCGTTTCTTCCACCTGTGGCTCCTCTAATTTACTGGCATTTCTGGGTTATGAATTTACCAATGAAAGAGAACAACTGGTAAGAAACCTGGAGGAATCTGGTATTTGTTTTATGCACGCTCCCCTGTTTCACCCTGCCATGAAAAATGTAGCACCCATCCGTAAAGAACTGGGGGTAAAGACATTTTTCAATATGCTTGGTCCCATGGTTAATCCAGGATTTCCTCATAAGCAATTGGTGGGCGTTTTCAGCCTGGATTTAAGTCGTTTATATGGCTATTTGTATCAGCAAATTGATAAACAATTTGTGATCTTACATTCCCTGGATGGCTATGATGAGATCTCCCTGACCGGAGGCTTTAAAATATTAACCAATCAGGGTGAAAGGATTTTGTTCCCGGAAGATCTGGGCCTAGCCAGGGTCAGGCCTGAGGAATTATCCGGAGGAAAGACAGTTGAAGCATCGGCAAAAATCTTTCTGGATATTTTACAGGGGCAGGGAAACCAAGCCCAAAACCAGGTAGCCATTGCCAATGCTGGCATGGCCTTGTATTGTGGAAATCAGCAGATATCCCTATCAGATGCGTTGGCCCGGGCCAGAGAGTCTCTGGAATCAGGGAGGGCTTATGATACCTTTAAGAAATTTTTAAACCAATAAAACAACCCAATGAGTATTCTGGAAAAGATAATTACGGCTAAACAGCAGGAAGTGGAAGAAAAAAAGAGCTTATACCCGGTAAAACTACTGGAACAAAGCATTTATTTTCCTACCCGGACAGTTTCCCTGAAAAAATACCTGCTAAGGCCGGATAAACATGGAATTATTGCAGAAATTAAGCGAAAATCACCATCAAAGGGTATTATAAATGCCTATATTTCGGTGGAAAGAACCTCAATTGGTTATATGCAGGCTGGTGCATCTGCTTTGTCTATCCTTACTGACAAGACATTTTTCGGTGGATCTAATGAGGACCTGAAGACTGCCAGGAAATTCAATTTTTGTCCCATTCTGCGAAAAGATTTTATCATTGATCCCTATCAGATCGTAGAAGCTAAATCTATCGGCGCAGATGCCATTTTATTGATAGCTGCTGCCTTAACTCCGACAAAAATAAAGGAATTAGCTGGTTTTGCTCACTCTTTAGGATTGGAAGTGTTGATGGAAGTACATGATCAAACAGAGCTTCTGGATAACCTCACTGATCAGATAGACCTGATAGGAGTAAACAACCGAAATCTTAATACCTTTGAAGTTCAGGTGGAAACCTCTTTGAACCTGGTATCAATGATCCCGGATGATTTTGTCAAAGTATCAGAAAGTGGGATCAGCCAACCTGAAACCATCATCAGGTTGCAAAAGGCTGGCTTCCAGGGGTTTTTAATGGGAGAGTACTTTATGCATCATAGTCGACCGGAAAAGGTATGCATGAATTTTATCGAAGATCTCAAATCTCTTAAGGAAGATAATAAGCAAAAGGCCTGAGTAAATGGAATTGAAGCTGAAAATATGCGGTATGAAATACCCGGAAAATATCCGGGAAATAATAGCTTATCAGCCTGACTTTCTCGGCTTTATTTTTTATCCAAAGTCACCAAGGTTCGTGGATCAGCTGGATATTGCTCAAGTGCTAAAGCATAGGGGGCAAAGAGTAAGTACCACGGGTGTTTTTGTAAATAGTCCGGTGGAAGAGGTATTAAGTATTGCAGCTAAAAATCAACTGGATGTAGTGCAGTTACATGGGCAGGAATCAGCAGCATCATGTGCTGTGTTCAAAAAGGCCGGATTACAGGTGATCAAAGTATTTTCAGTAAATGATCATTTTGATTGGCAAATTACCCGCCCCTATGAAACAGTGGCAGATTATTTTCTGTTTGATACCAAGACTGAGCTGCATGGCGGCTCGGGAAAGACATTTAATTGGTCAGTACTAAGTAAGTATAACAATCAGGTGCCTTTTTTTCTGAGTGGAGGCCTGGATCTGAAAAATATTGACCAGGTTAGTATCCTGAAGGACCTGAATATTTTCGGGCTTGATATTAATAGCCGGTTTGAAATCCGGCCTGGCTGGAAAGATCCTGGATTGATCGGGCAGTTAGTGGATGAATTGCAAAGGTTAGACTATATAAAGAAAAAAATATGATGAAATTTGATGTTGATGAACGTGGTTATTATGGAAATTATGGTGGGGCCTATATTCCTGAAATGTTATACCCCAACATAGATGAACTAAAACAAAAATACCTGGAGATCATCCATGATCCTTCCTTTCAGCAAGAATTTTGGTACTTGCTGGAAAATTATGTTGGCCGGCCTACCCCTTTGTACCTGGCCCAGCGACTTTCTGAAAAGTATCAGGCCAAAATTTACCTGAAGCGTGAAGACCTTACCCATACAGGAGCTCATAAAATAAACAATACCATTGGGCAGATCATCCTGGCTAAAAGGTTGGGTAAACAAAAGATTATTGCAGAAACCGGAGCAGGACAACATGGTGTAGCCACAGCCACTGTCTGTGCATTAATGGGAATGGAATGTGTGATATATATGGGCAAAATTGATATGGAAAGGCAAAGGCCGAATGTGGAGCGAATGAAGATCCTGGGGGCCCGGGTTTATCCGGCTTTAAGTGGTAGTCAGACCCTCAAAGATGCTACCAATGAAGCTATGAGGCACTGGATCAATCACCCGGTAGACACCCATTATATTATTGGTTCAGTGATCGGACCCCATCCCTATCCGGATATGGTAACCAGGTTCCAGTCAGTGATCAGTGAAGAAATAAAAAAGCAGCTCCAACAACATGAAGGCCGGGAAAATCCGGATTATATTTTAGCCTGTGTAGGTGGTGGTAGTAATGCGGCCGGAGCGTTTTACCATTACCTGAATCAGCCTGAGGTGCAATTAGTGGCTGTGGAAGCTGCTGGCCGGGGCATAGACTCAGGAGAATCTGCGGCCACCACCATTTTAGGTAAACAAGGTGTTTTACATGGCAGTAAAACCATTTTCATGCAAACTGAGGATGGGCAGGTTGTGGAGCCCTATTCTATTTCAGCTGGCCTGGATTATCCCGGAACAGGACCTATTCATGCCCATTTATTTGAAACAGGTAGGGCTATTTATTATAATGCCACTGACCAGGAAGCCATGGAAGCAGGCATCTTGCTTAGCCGCCTGGAAGGAATAATTCCGGCTATTGAGTCAGCCCATGCCCTGGCAGTACTGGAAAAAATGGAATTCAAACCAGAAGATATTGTAGTGGTAAATCTTTCTGGCCGGGGTGATAAAGACCTGGAAACCTATATTAAGTGGGGGGGGTATTAACAAAAAATACCAGGTAAAATTTGATCAAAAGTTGTAAAAAAGCTAATCCAATAAAAAATATGTCAGCAACAGTAACTGAAAACCGCATTGAGCAGGTTTTTAAGAAGAAGAAGGCAAATATATTGTCAGTTTATTTCACAGCTGGTTTTCCCCGGCTGGATGATACCGTACCCATCATGAACCATTTGCAGGAAGGAGGGGCTGATATGATAGAAATTGGTATCCCTTTTTCCGATCCTATGGCTGATGGTCCCACTATACAAGAAAGTAACCAGGCTGCCCTGGCTAATGGAATGACCTTGAATAAACTTTTTGAGCAACTGCAGCAGGTAAGAGCCTCCCTGGATATTCCGATTATCCTGATGGGTTATTTTAACCCGGTTTTGCAGTATGGCCTGGAGAAATTTGGTCGTAAGTGCGAGGAATGTGGTGTAGACGGATTGATTATTCCGGATCTGCCTATGCAGGACTACCTGGATCTGTATAAAGCACAATTTGATCAGTTTGGCTTATACAATATTTTTCTGATTACCCCCCAAACTTCACCGGAGCGGATCAGATTAATTGATGAAAATTCCCATGGATTTATTTATATGGTTTCCTCAGCCAGTATTACAGGGGCCAAAAGTGGAATTACACCGGATCAGATCAGGTATTTTGAAAGGGTTAGGGATATGCAGTTGAAAAATCCCACCTTGATTGGTTTTGGTATCTCTAACCGGGAAACTTTTAATACTGCCAGCCAGTATGCAGCCGGAGCAATTATCGGCAGCGCATTTATTAAGGTACTGCAAAAAAGTACAAATTTGAAAAATGATATTATTGAATACATTAAAGCTGTAAAAGTGTTATGATCATTGAATTGGAAAAAGAAATCAAGCCGCAGGATAAATCGGCCATTATTGATAAAGTACTAAGCCTGAAATATAAAACCACCGAAGTGATCACCCAAAAGGGAAGTTATCTGATCAGCATCGGAAAAAATGAATTTGATATCCGGGAAGTCGGCTTTATGCCAGGTATCGTAGATATATTCAGGGTGTCGGATGATTATAAACTAGTCTCCCGAAAATGGAAAGTTAATCCTACCATCATTGATCTGGGCAACCAGGTAAAAATTGAGGAAGGAGCCCTGGCTCTGATGGCTGGCCCCTGTTCCATAGAATCAGAGGCACAAATAAAGTCCACTTTAGATCACCTGGTGGAAAATCAGGTGAAAATCATGCGAGGTGGCGTGTATAAGCCACGAAGTTCGCCCTATTCTTTCCGGGGGTTGGGTATCGAAGGATTAAAAATGTGGCACCAACTGGCCCGTGCTGCCGGAATAAAAATTGTCAGTGAGGTGATGCAGGTTTCTCAGATTGAAGAAATGTATGATTATGTAGATATATATCAGGTAGGGGCCAGGAATACCCAGAATTTCAACCTGCTGGATGAATTGGGGAAGGTAGATAAAGCAGTAATGATCAAAAGAGGCATTTCTGGTACTATTGATGAGTTGCTTTATTCAGCCGAATATGTTTTTTCCGGAGGAAATGAAAAACTGATCCTGTGTGAAAGAGGTATCAGAACCTATGAAAGAGCGGCCCGTAATACACTGGATTTGAATGCCATTCCCATTTTAAAAGAAAAAACCCATCTGCCGGTTGTGGCAGACCCTTCTCATGGTATTGGCATCAGAGATCATGTTGAGCCAATGGCGCTGGCCAGCATAATAGCCGGGGCCGATGGCGTGATCTATGAAACCCATCAAAAACCAGAAGAAGCCTTTTCTGACGGGCAGCAAACCCTTAATTTTGAAGAATCAGCTAACCTGGTCAGGAAAATGAGGATGGTTTATGATATAAGGGAAAAAATGTAATGTTTTTTAATCCAGATAATGCATACAATGCATGTATCTCATTTCTCAAATAATAGCATTGAATGAAAATAGCCATTGTAAAATATAATGCCGGAAATGTCCAGTCAGTCAAATATGCACTACAGCGTTTGGGTATCGAGCCGGTAGTGACTAATGATCAGGAAGAACTGGAACAAGCTGATAAGATCATATTCCCAGGAGTGGGAGAGGCTGCATCAGCCATGAAAAGTTTAAGAGAAAACAACCTGATAAATTTAATACCTCAACTTAAACAGCCATTTTTAGGCGTTTGCCTGGGCCTTCAGCTAATGTGCCGGCATTCTGAGGAGCGTGATACACCCTGCCTGGGGATCTTTGACCTGGACGTAAAAAAGTTTGAACCTAAGCTGAAAGTGCCACACATGGGATGGAATAAACTAGATCATTTGAAAAGTGATCTGTTTAAAGACATGCCGGCCGATCCTTATGTATATTTTGTTCACAGCTATTATGCCGAAGTAGGACCGGATACCATAGCCACAGCGGAATACATGCATCCTTTCAGTGCTGCTATTCGAAAAGATAACTTTTATGCCATTCAGGCCCATCCGGAAAAGAGTGGCGAGGTGGGAGCTCAGGTCCTGAAGAATTTCCTGGCCATGCATTAATCCTGACGGTGGTTTAAAAGGGCTGCTTTAAGTTTTAAATAATTTCGGGTGTAATGGATCCCGTTCTGGGATTCTCGCAGATCAAAACCAAAAGCCCTCCGGCTCAGCACGATGATGGGAGGTGCCTGAATCCGCTTAAAGAAGTTAATTTTATAGGCCCTCCATTTTTCTTCCAGGTCTTCAATAAAAAACTGGTGATCCTGGTTGAAATATTGGTCCAGCAACTTTTGCTCTACTTTTAAAGTTTCTGCCAATTGACCTTTTGCATATAAACTTAGAATATCTTCAGGATCCAGCCTGAATTCTACAAATGCCCTGATCAGTTTGTCATGATAGGGGTATCTTATGGGATCGCCCTTGCCTTCATCAATATTCTGGTCTTCACTTAATTCAGCTGAAGCGGGTATATCAAAAATCTCTGCTGGAATGGGATTTCCATGGACCTGGTTGATGTAACGCCCCAACTGATACACTTCCATTTTGTAAAGATCACCTATGACTGATAAAGCTCCATTGACATCTCCATATAAAGTAGCATACCCCAGTGCAATTTCCGTTTTGTTGCCATTGTTAATAAAGATGCCCCCAACAGCCGAAGATACAGCCGCCAGTATGCGGGAGCCCCGGTCGCGGGCTTGTATATTTTCCTTGTTCAGCCCGGAAAGTGCTATCGGTTGTTCAAATTGGCTGCCATCCAGTCTTTTGAATGAAATATTTTCTAATTGCTCAACAGTATATTCATAAGATTCCTGTATCGGGATCACGGCATAATTCAATCCCAGTTTTTGGGCTAGCTGTTGTGCTGCACCCCGGGTTGTGCTGGAATTGAAGCGGGAAGGCATGTTGACTGCATAGACATTTTCCGGACCAATGGCCAAAGAAAGGATGGTGGCGCTTACAGCCGAATCAATCCCGCCACTTACACCGATCACCGCTTTTTGGGTTTTAATTCCCTCAAAAAACTTCTTCACGCCATACAGGATCCCTTGGTATAATTCCTCCGAGTCTTTTTGTATTGAAGGTTCCGGCACCTTGATGGATGGATGATCAGCCTCAAATAAGGTAGTATGAATTACTTCCTGATGATAATCAGTGGCTACCTTTCGGATTGTACCGTCAGGATTATAAATGGTACTGTTTCCTTCAAACAGAAAGATGTTCTTGCCATTGTTTTGTATGCCGGTATTATTGGCATAAACAAAAGGAATAGATTTATGGGCTAACCGGCTCTGAATGACCCGGTGCCTTTTGTTGTTTTTGCGCCAGGTCCAGGGAGAACAGGATATATTGATGATCAGGTTGGCTCCATTGTCCATCAGGATGTGGGTAGGATCAGCCGTATAGTCGTCGCTCCACATATCCTCACAAAGCATCAGCCCGATCTTATATTGACAGGATCTCCAATGAAGTGTAACAGGTTGAAGCAAATCTTCCAACCGTACCTCCTGATCATATGCTTGTTTTAACAAGGAGTAAAAATGACGTTCGTCATCAAACTCCCGGTATTTAGGCATCAGGGTTTTATGTACCACGCCAGGGGCCAAAAGTTTCTGGTTGGCCGCAATAAAGGCGGCATTATATTTTCTGATTCTGCCATCCTCATTTTTTTGGGAAGGATCCAGGTCTACATTGCCCCAGATAGCTACAATATTTTCAGTTACCTTGATAATATCCTGATTATACTGATAAGCATCCTTGACAAAAGCCTCATTTTCCCACTCATCTCCCAGTAAATACCCGGGTACCGCCATTTCGGGAAAAACGATGAGGTCATAGCCTGTTTCCCTGGCCTCAATAATCGCATTAATGATTTTTTCCGCATTTTTGCCTGGATGGCCCGGCTTAACCTCCATTTGAAATACGGCAATTTTTAGTGGTGCAAATTGGGGCATGATTTTGTTTTTTAGGCTGCCAAATATAGATGCTTCTATTTTAACTTAAAAATGCAAGGCTGGTTAGCTGAACCAGGAAATTTTGGATTCCTTGCATAGGCTGACCTATCTGGTAATCCTCCGGCCTAAAAAATTGGTGTAGTGGTCAGATTCCAGTTTACTTAGTAGAAAATCAATGGCAAATAATTGATTTTTAAATAATAAAACGGTTTCTTAGCGTTAAAATGAAGTAAATCATGATTTAAGATGATAAGAGCTTTGCTTGCTTTTTCGATTTTTGGACTTTTATGGGTCGGGTGCGATACCAATTATTCGGATCATAAAATGTCAGATATTCCCAGGTTTGATCAGGCCTACTACCAGGCTATGGTTCGTAACCTCAATGAACAGATTGAATCCTCTCCCCGTAACGATCAGATCTATTACAGGAAAGCTCAGATCCTCAATCAATTAAATAATTATAATTCAGCCCAGCTATCCATTGAAAAAGCCATTGAGCTGAATCATAACAAACCAAACTATCAATTACTTTACGCCACCATTCTTCATCAAAAAGGAAATGTAGAACAGGCTCTGACTGCAGCTCAGGTAGCTGAACGTAGTAATATCCAGTCACCTGAACTTTTTGCCTTGCTGGGAGAACTTTATTTAAAGGCTAACCAACCAGAGGAAGCGGAGCAATACCTGACCAAAGCTATTGATCTGGACCAGGATAATTACCGTCACTATTTACTGGCAGGAATGGTCTACTTAGCCCATCAGGATACCATTACTGCGGAGGAATATATAATTAAAAGCCTGGAATTAGCCCCTAATCAACAGGCATATGCAGCCCTGGTAGATATCAACCTTTATAAAAAGGATTATGAAAATGCCTTTAAATACCTGGATCTGAATTTAGCCCAGGATCCTGATAATCAGGAATTAATATATAAAAAAGGCAGGCTGTTAAGGTTAACCGGTGAATTGGGAAAAGCTAAAACCGTATTCTATGACCTGCTTCGTCATGATTCCACCCATCTTGCTACCTATGATGAATTGTCTGTTTTGAGCTTTAATACCTACAAGTACGATTCTGCCATTTTTTTTGCCAATAAAGCCCTGACCCTGAATCAAAATCACCTGCAGGCTTATCTGAACCTGGCCCGGGTTTACAATAGAAGAGGTTATTACACTGCATCCATTGAGAATTACAAGCAAATCCTGGAAAAAGATACCACCCATATCACCGCCCGACAGGAACTGGACCAGCTATATGGTAAAATTGCTTACCTGAATCGGCTTAAAGCAGAAAAAGAAAGGGGGGAAAACCTGCGTAAGATCAATAACCTTGAGCGCCCCAGCCTGAATAAGATCCAGTGATGAATATGCTCAAATTCTTTTGAGCATCATATAATTAAGAATTCCATTTAATAAATGTTGAATATTTGCAGTATATTTGCCTTCCTTTTTAAAAAACAGACCTGAATACATTTTTTGGTCATTTTTTAAAATTTTTGACCGTGGGGTATTATGTAAAAAAAGCTATTAAATTCTGAATGATGAGTGAGGAAAAAATCAAGATCACCCTTCCTGATGGTTCCCTAAAAGAATTTCCCAAGGGATCAACAGGTTTGGATATTGCCCTGAGTATTAGTGAAGGGTTAGCCAGAAATGTATTGGCAGCCAAAGTAAATGGAGAAGTTTGGGATGCCAGCCGTCCGATTGATCAGGATGCGTCTGTACAATTACTTACCTGGAATGACCGCGAAGGCAAATCTACATTTTGGCACTCATCGGCCCATCTGCTGGCAGAAGCTTTGGAAGCTTTATATCCGGGGATTAAGTTTGGTATTGGGCCAGCTATAGAAAACGGGTTTTACTATGATGTAGATTTCGGTGATCAGGAATTTGATGCCAGCCAGTTGGAAAGGCTGGAAAATAAAATGATGGAACTGGCCCGCAGTAAAAGTGAATATAAGCGCCAGGAGATCAGTAAGCAAGAGGCCCTGGCGTATTATCAAAAAAAAGGAGATGAATATAAACTGGAACTTTTGGAGGGGCTGGAAGATGGCATGATTACTTTTTATCACCAGGGGAATTTTACTGATTTGTGCCGGGGGCCTCATATTCCTCATACAGGCTGGGTCAAAGCCCTTAAACTCATGAATATTGCCGGGGCTTATTGGCGTGGTGATGAAACCAGGAAGCAACTGACCAGGATCTATGGTGTTTCTTTTCCCAAACAAAAAGAATTGAAGGAATACCTGGAATTGTTGGAAGAAGCCAAAAAGAGGGATCATCGTAAGTTGGGTAAAGAATTGGAATTGTTTGCTTTTTCAGAAAAAGTAGGATTGGGCCTGCCTTTATGGTTGCCCAAAGGAACTATGCTGCGAGAGCGGCTGGTTAATTTTTTGAAAGAAGCCCAGGTCAAGGCCGGTTATCAGAGTGTTATTACCCCTCATATTGCTCATAAGGACCTTTATGTAACTTCCGGACACTATGAAAAATACGGCAAGGACTCATTTAAACCTATCCAGACACCTAATGAGCAGGAAGAGTTCATGCTTAAACCCATGAATTGCCCCCATCATTGTGAGATTTATAAAACCAAACCACGTTCTTATAAAGAGTTACCTTTAAGAATGGCTGAATTTGGCACCGTTTACCGGTATGAGCAAAGTGGTGAGTTGCATGGATTGACCCGGGTAAGAGGTTTTACCCAGGATGATGCCCATATTTTCTGTACTCCTGACCAGGTAAAAGATGAATTCAAAAAGGTGATCGACCTGGTATTGTATGTATTTAATGCATTAGGTTTCCAAGATTTCACCACACAAATATCTTTAAGGGATCCGGATAATAAAGGTAAATATATCGGAGAGGACGAAGTATGGGAAAAGGCAGAAAAAGCCATCGTGGAAGCTACCCAGGAAAAGGGATTAAAAACCATCACAGAATTGGGCGAAGCGGCATTTTATGGTCCCAAATTAGATTTTATGGTTAAAGATGCCCTAAATCGAAACTGGCAGTTGGGTACCATACAAGTGGATTATAATCTTCCGGAAAGATTTCAACTGGAGTATATTGGGGCAGATAATTCAAAACATCGCCCGGTTATGATCCATAGGGCTCCTTTTGGATCGCTGGAAAGGTTCGTAGCCATATTGATTGAAAATACCGGTGGCAATTTCCCTTTGTGGCTTTCACCTGAGCAGATTGCCGTACTGCCAATATCTGAGCGATTTAATGACTATGCCCGGCAGGTTTATAGTGAATTGGAATCTCATGATATCAGAGGCTTCATTGACCTCAGAGATGAAAAAATTGGGCGAAAGATCAGAGATGCAGAGGTGATGAAGGTGCCCTTCATGATCATTATAGGAGAGAAAGAAAAATCTGAAGGAAAAATTTCTTTGAGAAAACATGGGGAAGGAGACAAGGGAAGTTTCACATTATCAGAGTTTTATGATTTTTTCAAAAAAGAAATCGTAAAGAGTTTAAGCCCAGAGTAGTAATATATACCATAATTGATTTAACTTTAGTGGCAGTATTATATTTATATATTTATAGCTGCTTTATTTGATTATAATTTTTTATGAAATATAATTTTATTTTATATTTGCAGTTTAATTTTTCAATTAAAAAGGAGGTAAATTATTAGCAAAGCAAGAGGATCTTACAGAGGACGCGTTGAAGAGCCCTATAAAGTTAACAAACGAATAAGAGCGTCCGAAGTACGAGTTGTCAGCGATTCTGGCAATTTAGGAGTTTTTAATATTGATCAGGCCTTAAAGATGGCAGAACAGGAAGGATTGGATTTAGTTGAAATTTCGCCTACTGCCCGTCCCCCGGTTTGTAAAATTATTGATTATTCCAAGTTCAAGTACGAACAAAAGAAAAAACAAAAGGAAATAAAAGCCAAGGCTCAGAAAACGGTGGTGAAAGAGATCCGGTTTGGACCTAACACCGATGATCATGATTTTAATTTCAAATTAAAGCATGCTGAAGGTTTTCTGAAAGATGGGGCCAAAGTTAAAGCCTATGTACATTTTGTAGGCAGAACCATAGTGTTCAAAGAAAGAGGTGAATTGCTTTTGCTAAAATTTATTGACGCATTAAATGAATATGCTAAAGTAGACCAGTTGCCAAAACTGGAGGGAAAACGTATGATTGTCATGCTATCTCCCAAAGCATCGAAAAAATAATAATGTAAAAAGGGAAAAACAGAAGGAAAATGCCAAAGATGAAAACCAAATCCGGAGCTAAAAAAAGATTTAAGCTAACCGGTACCGGAAAGATTAGAAGAAAACATGCTTATAAAAGCCATATTCTTACTAAAAAAGAAACTAAGCAGAAGAGAAATCTGACCCATATGGGCTTGGTAGACAAGAGCGATGAGGGTAGGGTTAAATTAATGCTTAATATCTGATATAATACTAATCAGGAAGGTTTTATTGTTTCACCGGGCTGATGGTTCAAAAAGAATCCATGTAGATCACCAGAAGCCAAAAAATTAAAAAAATGCCAAGATCAGTAAATTCAGTGGCCTCTAAGGCCCGTAGAAAAAAAATCTTAAAGCTGGCCAAAGGTTATTTCGGCCGGCGAAAAAATGTTTGGACTGTAGCCAAGAATGCAGTTGACAAAGGATTAAAGTATGCCTATCGCGATCGTAAAAGCAAAAAAAGAAATTTCAGACAACTTTGGATACAGCGTATTAATGCTGGGGCCAGGATCAATGGAATGTCTTATTCAGAATTCATGGGCAAGTTAAAGAAAGCAGATGTAGGTTTAAACAGAAAAGTGTTGGCTGATTTAGCCATGAATCACCCTGAAGCTTTTAAAGCAGTGGTAGAAAAAGTTAAATAAGTCCCCTTCAGGTGGATTTTATTTCATAAGAATTTAATTATTTTAAAAAAGGTCCGGCAGGACCTTTTTTTGTGTGGTAATATTTTTATTTTTCCTCTTTAAATAAATCCAGAATATAATGAAAAGATATGCTTTCACCCTCGATTTAAAAGACGATCTTGAATTAATAGAAGCTTATAAAGAACACCACCGAAAAGTATGGCCGGAAGTCAAAGCATCCATTAAGGAAGCCGGTATACAACATATTGAGATCTATCTTCTGGGCAACAGGCTATTTATGGTAATGGAAGTAAAGGATAATTTTTCCTTTGAGAAAAAGGCCGAGATGGATGCAGCTAATCCCATTGTTCAGGAATGGGAAAAGCTGATGTGGAAATATCAACAGGCGCTTCCGCAAGCTGGACCTGGTGAAAAATGGATCATGATGGAGCGCATTTTCCAATTGGACTAATCCAAAACCGGATTTTTTCGGTTATCCTGATAACTTAAACCTGAGGATGGCATAACCTTTACCAATTCGGGGCACTAACCGCATCAAATTATACCAACCCAGTCTTTGGAAAAAAGGGCGGGCGTAGTAATAAACAGATGCCAGTTTTAGCCTTGGATGCCATTTTTCGATTTCCTGGTAGTGATCTATGCCCCATAAAAACCTGGCTTTGGTTTGGCCTACGGCGGGGTGTTTATGGGCTCGGTTTTGATGGTAGGTTGAGCAAATATCAAAAATGATTTCCGAAGCAGGATGCTTGAAGCGCTCAAGAATTTCCTGGATTAATAGGCGCATGTTTTCCCCGGTTTGATACATGGCAAATCCTTCCGCTATAAAAAGAACCGGCTTTTGCTGATGACTCAGCAACTCATCCATCCATCGAAAATCCCAGGCCGAATAGGGTAAATAAATATTCCGGGTGGAGGTGGGTAAAAACTGTTGTCTTACTGCAATCACCTCAGGCAGATCGAGCTCATAAAAATACACGCTACCATTATCAATCCTTAAAAAACGGGTATCCAATCCACTGGCCAGACTTACTATAACAGCTTCCGGGTGCAGGTTCATGAATTGCGTGCAATAGGCATCAATTTTCTGAGCCCGGTGGCACACTGAAATCACATTGTTTTTTAGTTGATTATATTTAGTCAGGTCATAATTGATCATTTCTGTGATCTGCAAAGCCTTGGGATCATGAAAAATGCCATCTGACCTTTTTGTTTCCACCGCTTTACAAGCCAGTGTAATCAGCAGTGTTTCTGAGATATCATTGAACGAGGATACATCTATTTTTTCCATGTTTCAGATCACATCCAGATTTGTTTTATTTGGCCTCCCGCTGTCATCCTTATCAGGCTTCCGTTAGCATTTCTTTCAGTCGAAGCAAAGACTCTATATAATAATAATCAGCATAGCTCAAAGGAACATCTACTTCACTGTTGGCAGGTTTGGATCCCACACTGTGCATCAGTATAAAATTATTGTTCGCTCCTAACTCAGCCCGGTATGCAGGACTTGAAAGATTTCTTACAATGGTTTTGGCATTACTCAGGTATTGTTCGGCCTTTTCACCTTCTGCATACTGGCTCAGTTCAATCAAGGCAGAGCTGATGATAGCGGCAGCTGATGCATCTCTTTCTTCATCAGGGATGTTCGGGGCATCATAGTCCCAGTAGGGGATCAGGTCTACCGGCATATTGGGATGTTCCAGGATAAAATCCGCCACATGCTGTGCATGTTCCAAATATTTTGGATCCTTGGTTTCTCTGTACATTACAGTATAGCCGTAAAGTCCCCAGGCTTGTCCTCTGGACCAGGATGATTCATCAGAATATCCCTGGTGAGTCACTTTTTCCAGTACTTCACCAGTACTGGTATCATAAGAAACCACATGCCAGGTGGAATAATCTTCCCGGTAGTGATGCTTTTGGGTGGTATCAGCATGATGAAGTGATATTTCTCTGAACCTGGGCTCATCGGCTTCTCGGGAGGCCCAGAAAAGAAACTCGAGGTTCATCATGTTATCGATGATCACCGGAAACTCCCAGTCTCCATGATCCCAGGATCTGATACAACCCACATTTGGCTCGAAACGGGTGCTTAAAGATTCCGCTCCGGTTAACATGATTTCCCGGTACTGCTCGTTTCCGGTAAGTCGGTATCCATGGCCAAAGCTGTTAAAAAGCATAAATCCAAGATCATGGGTACGGGTGTTGGTTTTTTCTTTTTCAATAGGAGCAGTTCTTTGTTCCGCCTCAGTTCTCCATTTAGGATCCCCGGTTGCTTCATAAAGATACCACAAACTGCCAGGGAAAAAGCCGCTGGTCCACCAACGGGTATCGTTGGTCCTTAAACTGCCATCGGTTTCTGTGGTTCGGGGATATCGGGCCGGATCAGGCAGTGATTCCACCATTTTACTGTATTGCTGGGCTGAAAATTCCAGACCTTCTTCTATAACCTGTTCGATCGGTTGTTGGGCCGATTTATCAGCTTCCTGCTGGTTGTTTTGCTGTGAACCATTACAGGCTATTATACTCAAAAGGACCAGGAGTGTTAGTATGTTTTTCATTTTTGCAGTTAATTACTGGTATTTAAAACGTTTAGATTTAATATAAAATTAGGGTCAGGGCATAAATTTAAATATTTTTCCTTTTCCGAGGGGGCCACTACTCCGGGAAAATCACCATAAAGCCCCTGCAGATCTGAGATAATCTGAAAATGCAGGTGGGGCGGCCAGTCTCCATTTTCCCGGGAATCTCCCAGAAAGCCTATCTTCTGGCCGGCCAAAACTGGTTGGCCAGGGTGCTTATCTTCCAGGCTGGAACGACTTAAATGACCTGATAATGTATAAAAAATGTGGCCTTCCAGTGAATGTTGTAAAATAATGGTAGGACCATAATTTCCAAATCCTGTATTATCTTTCAGGCTGTGGATGATCCCTGCCAGTGGAGCGTATACCGGTGCCAGGTTTTCTACCCATAAATCAATACCCAGATGAATTGATCTGGGTTCCTGTCCGTCATAGTGACTGCTTCTTAAGTAAATTCCCCTGTGCTCACCGTATCCTCCCCATCCGACATGACCTTTCTGCTCCTTAATACAATTAAATATATAGTGATGCAAAGCCTCGGTATCCTTGATGTTCAGTTGACGTAATGCCTGGTTTTGGACAGACAAATCCAGTTGCACCAATGAATCAGCCAAGCCATCCATCACAGGAGTGAATGAGCCGGAATGGTTAGAAAGTACTTTGTTAAGGGAGTGATTCATCGCATCAAAATTATGGATTGCCTGCCGATTTCAAAGTATTTTGTTTGATTTATTTATAGCCATTACTTTTTACGGTCAGACTATCTGTCATTTGAAAAGAACTAGGTGATTTCAACGCCATTCCTGCCTGAACATTAGACCTGTCACAGCGTTATTAAAAATTATTATGTTTTGGTAATATTAAAAACTCATTGTAGATTTAAGATTTTGTATTTAGGCAGCATTTAAATATATAATTTAAAACCAAAATATGTCAAAAGATAAAACTCCGGAAAATCAGGCCGGGAAGAAAACCGTACCACCGCCACCTGAAGAATTAGGAAAGCCAGCCGATGTTTTAGGTCATCCTAAAGGACTTTTCTACTTGTTTTTTGCTGAATTGTGGGAAAGGTTCAGCTTTTACGGCATGCGGGCGCTTTTAAGTCTTTATATGATCCAAAGACTGTTTGTAGACCTGGAGAATAATAAAGAAATAGCTTATGAAATATATGCTGCTTACGGTGCCTTGGTCTATTTTACGCCTTTTCTGGGTGGATTACTGGCTGACCGTATTTTAGGCTATCGAAAATCGATCATATTAGGAGGAATTTTGATGTCCTTAGGCCATTTTGCCATCGCTTTTGAAAGTGAGTTTTTCTTTTTTGGTGGATTGGCTTTAATTGTGGCAGGTAATGGCTTCTTTAAACCAAACATTTCCACCCTGGTGGGCACTCTGTACGAGGAAGGAGATACCAGGAGGGATTCAGGTTTCAGTATTTTCTATATGGGAATCAACGTGGGTGCCTGGTTGGCACCTTTGCTTTGCGGTTGGCTAGCCGTGGAATTTGGTTGGCATTATGGCTTTGGGGCAGCTGGTGTTGGTATGGTACTTGGTTTGCTTTTGTTTTTACAGGGTATCAAAGCTGGCGTATTTATGGATCGGGGATTGCCACCGGCCAATTCTACCCGCATGAAGCGTATGATTGTCAATGTGGCCGGCTTTCTGGTAGTACCTATCCTGGCTTACCTGTTATATGATAATGAATTTGTGGGATACTTGTTGTTTGTTGCTCTGGTACCCATAGCAGTGGTACTGATCTTGTACATGGCTAAAAACTCCAAAGTGGTATGGCAACGGATTGTAACCGCCTTGATCCTAACCTTTTTTATGACTATGTTCTGGGCCTTTTTTGAACAGGGAGGGAGTTCTCTTACAGTATTTGCCGAAGAAAATGTGAACCTGATCTTGCTTTCGGCCGAACAGTCCAATGCTATAAACCCTTTTTTCATCATCATTTTTGCTGTTATTTTTTCCTATATGTGGACTTACCTTTCCCGGATTGGCAAGAATCCCTATACCCCGGTAAAGTATGCCCTGGGGCTGGCTCAATTGGCTCTGGGATTCCTGATATTTGCAGTGAGTGCCCGGTTTATGGATACTGGTTACGTTCCCTTCATCTTTCTGGTAGGAGGCTACCTGTTTATTAGCACAGGAGAATTATTTCTTTCACCAGTGGGGCTATCCAAACTCACTGAATTAGCCACAAAACAAGTAGCCAGCTTTATGATGGGCGTCTGGTTCTTGTCTGCCGCTTTTGGCCATCACCTGGCAGGGATCATCGCTAAACTTACCATTCGTTCAGAGGGTGAACAGGAGATATTTCTGGGTGGCTTCGTAGAACTTGTGACTGGCATGAATCAACAAAGTGTGGAAGGAGCACCTGAAGCTGTGCAAAATCTGTTTGCCTATACTACAGTATTTACCCAAATTGCAGTTATAGCCTTTGGATTAGGTCTGGTAGCTTTAGTTTTAACACCCTGGTTGCGCAAATGGATGCATGGAGTTCATTAAATTTATACTACCATTGGGCTAAACTAATCTAAATATTTTTCGAAATAAAACCGGTGATTTAATTTCGAAATGCTAAAACTGTAGGGAATAATTATACAAATTATTAAAAAAATTAAACAAAGTTGGTTGGAATCGCTTGTATATTAAATAAAAAGTTTTATCTTTGGGACTATCTTAATATAATATTGTCTTTTTCCAACTTTAGATGAACCTGGATATAAATAATTATTACGACCAAATGCAGAGCAACAGTATTATATTAGCTTATAAAGGTAATATAACAGATGACTTCTTTGGTTGTATTTTACATTTAGTGGAAAACAAATTACAAAAGATAGAACTTCGTGCTAAAGTCCGTAAAAAGGTTTTCAACGTTCTGGTGGAGATATTGCAAAATATTTATCATTATTTTGATGAATTAAAAGAGGAAGGCAAAGAAAACTATTCGGTGGTATTTCTACTAAGTAAAGAAGGTGAGGAATACTTCATATTTACGGGAAATCATGTGAAAAAGGAGCGAATGAGATTTTTGAAGAAAAAAATAGACAGGATCAATGCTTTAAACTCAGACGAGTTAAAGCTGATGTATCGCAACAGGCTGAAAAATGGATCTGTAAATAAGAATGGAGGAGCCGGATTAGGTATCTTGGATATTGTAAGAAAGTCCGGAACTAAAATTAATTATGATTTTAAACTAATAGACGACCATTATTCGTTTTTTAGCCTAAATGTAAGAGTTTGTGCATAAAAATGATTTTTAATGGATAGTTTTTTTCTAAAGCCATCACCTAAAACACCTGAAATAAAATTTGACATCGAAAAAAGTCTGTTCGAGGTTTCTGGCCGGTCGATTCCTGAAAACTCTATAGATTTTTACAAGCCAGTCCTGGAATGGCTTGATCAGTATATTAAACATCCCAATTCCGAAACCACCCTGGAAATAAAACTGGAGTATTTTAACACCAGTTCCTCAAAATGCCTGGTAGATATTTTCCGAAGATTTGAAAAATTGCACATAGAAGGCAAGAAAGTGTCTATACTATGGTATTATGAAGATGAAGATGAAGATATGCTGGAGTCAGGAGAGGATTTCAAAGGCATCATTAAGATGCCTTTACAACTGGTAAAGTTATCTACCTATGATGATTAGCCCCTGTTCATTAAATCTGAAGATTATCTGATTTTATTCCTACAATTTTTTTTTATTAAAAGTATTATATAGCTTTATTAAAGCTAAAACAGTTTTAATAAATGCAACCAGAAAAAGATAGTTCCAGAATTGATAGTCCCCCGCTATTCTCACGTTGGAAATATTGGTATATACTGCTTATAGGTAACCTCATATTTCTTATCATTTTATTTCAATTGTTTAGTCTGATTTACCTATGAATATAATTGACTGGATTGTATTACTGGGTACTTTACTCTTTATTGTAGCCTACGGAGTATGGAAAACCCGGGGGAGCAAAGATATTGAAGGATTT
>JBPRGG010000138.1:0-1033 GCA_051418075.1 Candidatus Cyclobacteriaceae bacterium M3_2C_046
TTTATAGTTCTTACAAAGATCATCCCCATTCAATTATTGCCTGGCATGGTGACAATTGGGTGATCAAAGGATGCCATATTTATGAAAACCGGGGTGAGGGAGTAGGTCCTTACGAAAATTGCAGCGGTTGGTTAATTGAAGGTAATGTCGTTTATGATAATCACTCAATTAATATTTACCTGGATTCAGAAAAAGGAGACCATATCGTGCGCAACAATCTGGTTTACAATACCGATTACATGGCAACGCTTGTTTCTGATCCAAACTTAAGCTATGGGTATAAAGAGGCTGCAGGCATTCGGATTGCCAATGAAATTTCAGACTGGGATTTTTTGGGTAATTATGATCCTACAAAAAATAAAGTTTACAACATAAAAGTGTATAACAATATCGTATTAAATTGCAAAGGAGGCATACAAGCCATGCAATATGCCAATGGGTACAATTTTGAACTGTATAACTCCATTATTGCTAATAACACGATCGTAAATTCCAGTGGAGGCGGGGGAGGAATTCGCCTGACTGTTCCCGGAGGTGTAAAGTTTTACAATAATGTAGTGGTGAATACGGATCAGACTATAAATTTCCAACCAGATATGAAAAATAACTATATCAGGAATAAAAGTCCCTTCATTGATGGTATAGGTTTGCAGGCACAGCATTACACCCTGGCTCCGGATGCTTATTTATGTATTGACCAGGGTTTGGATTTATCATCAACATTCACCGAAGATTACTTCGGTATATCACGGCAGTTGCAGGGTTCTGCTTTTGATTTGGGTGCGATTGAGTATATTCAAGCGGAAATAACCGGTATATTTGATAGTAATTCACGATCTGCTGACGAATTTAAACTACACCCTACCATATTCACCACAGGGGAGGTGATTATAATAGAAAGCAATAAGTTGAATGATACAATAATGGTCCAATTGTTTTCTGTTTCTGGTAGCCTCTTATTCTACAATACAAAAACTTTTTCTAATCGGCTGGAAATTCAAACTAATTCTCTGAAACCTGGCCTGTATTTTTT
>JBPRGG010000139.1:0-13279 GCA_051418075.1 Candidatus Cyclobacteriaceae bacterium M3_2C_046
GCTACGGAATTATTCAGATGGTTATTGATGGATTCTGTTTTGTAATTTACATGCTACCTTATTTGATCTTTTGTCCTGGCCAGACGGGCGGTACTTTTTGCCTTGATGCAAAAAGTACCCAAAAAAATCAAGACAGAAAAATTGCCCTCACCTGCCGCGGCCTATTCGCTGGGGGCCATCTTAGCCTGGCACACCGTCGCACCTGCATTTTCTGTCGGGCCATTGCTTCCTGGATTTTCTAACAATGTTGTGCTTCAGCTAAAATTCCCATCTAAAACCACTTGTTTCCTAATAGGGAAACATCTACCTTTGTATCAAAATGGAAGATGATAAAAAGGTTTAGCATAGATTTTCTTGGTGAGGCAATAGATTTTATGGAATCTGTCGAAGATAAGGCCAGGGAGAAAATATACTATAATGCCAGAAAAGCTCAAATTGTCAACGACCCGGAACTCTTCAAGAAACTGTCGGAATATATCTGGGAGTTTAGAACCAAGTATAATAAGAGAACTTACAGGCTTTTAGCTTTTTGGGATAAAACAGATAAAGTAGATGTCTTGGTGTTAGCAACCCATGGGTTTATTAAAAAAACTCAAAAAACTCCTAAAGCTGAAATTAAAAAAGCTGAAGAGATAAGAAAAGAATATTTAAAATGGAAGAATAAAAATGGAAAAGGATAAATTTCGAAAAAAAAGTCTTGAGGAAATGATAGACAAGCATGTAGGCCATATTGGAACCGAAAGACGAGATGCTTTTGAAGAAGAACTTCGATTGGATATATTAGGTCAAACTATTAAGAATATTAGAGAATCAAAAAACTTAACTCAAGCCCAGTTAGGAGAAATGGTTGGTGTGAAAAAAGCTCAGATTTCAAAAATTGAAAATAATTTGACTGATGCCAGATTTGAAACTATTTTAAAAGTTTTCAGGGCATTGAATGCAAGAATCAGTTTCAATGTAGAGTTAGACAGTTCTATCAATTAGCCGAACGCCAACAAAATGTATATTTCATGCCTGGCGTTTGTTTAGAGGCGGTTTTACTTTTGAAAACTTCCGGGTGATCCTGTAATTTAGTAGATGAAAAGACGGCACGAAAATATACATGAATCGATATGCTTCCTATAAATCATAGTTCAGATAAATTTAACTTTGATCACGGTCGTTGTTTGAAATTTATAAATAGATCAAATACATTAATCAGTGAATGTTCTGGTAAGTTCGTCATTCGACCCCAGGAGAAATCTGTTGGGGTTAAGGTAGATAGTTGCTATAAGCAGATATGCTAAGGAATTATTTAGATGGTTATTGATGGATTCTGCTTTGTAATATACGTGCTACCTTAACCGATCTTTTTTGTCCTGGCCGGACGGGCGGTACTTTTTGCCTTGATGCGAAAAGTACCCAAAAAAATCAAGACAGAAAAAATTGCCCACACCTGCCGCGGCCTTTCGCCTGGGGCCATCGTAGCTGGGGCACACCGGCCTGCCTGCATTTTCTGTCGGGCCAGCGCTTATTTTGATTCGGTGTCAGCGGTCGTTGTTTTGAAATTTATACATTGATCAAATATATTAATCTAATCAGTAAATGTTCAGGTAAGTTCGTCATTTCGACGCCAGGAGAAATCTGTTTGAGTTAAGGTAGATAGTTGCTATAAGCAGATATGCTAAGGAATTATTTAGATGGTTATTGATGGATTCTGCTTTGTAATATACGTGCTACCTTACCCGATCTTTTATGTCCTGGCCGGACGGGCGGTACTTTTTGCCTTGATGCAAAAAGTACCCAAAAAAAATCAAGACAGAAAAATTGCCCTCACCTTCCGCGGCCTTTACGCTGGGGGCCATCTTGGCCTGGCCCACTGGCGCACCTGCATTTTTTGTCGGGGACATTGCTGCTTTTTATTTTCTAACAATCATACTCCTCATGTAATCATAATAATTAGAATTCAGACAAATTCAATGTCATTCGGTAGTCGATGGTCTTATGTTTATTTAAACGCAATATGCCATCCTAAGCCATCGGTCACATTAAAAAAATTATACTCAGTTTTCTGGTATTGTTTTTTGACTTTAGTAACCTGGTTTTTCTACCAATAATGATAAATTTTCTACCAAATAAATCTGAACAATCGACAATCCTGGGTGTAATATATAGTATATTTGACCTTGACTAATCTGTTCTGATTATTTAAATTTTTATTTAGACTGGTGGCGTGGCCCTTAATAGAATTTTTAAACATACAGGTTGTAATTTCTACATTTATAAATAATTTAATAATTTAATAATTTATAAATTGAAATCTCTCATAAGTTTTTTACAGTTACCTTTCATGATTAAGGAATAACATGACCCAGGAAAATCATAATAAAATAAATAACGAATTATCCACCATTGTAGGCATTGGCGCTTCAGCTGGGGGTTTAAATGCATTGAAGAAGTTTTTTGCTAACCTGCCTGAAAATACCGGTTTGGCTTTTGTGGTAGTTGTACATCTTTCGCCTGATCATAAAAGTGTTTTGTCGGAATTAATACAACCTCATACCAAATTGCCAGTACAACAGGTAACGAGTACTATTCCGTTAGAACCTGATCATGTTTATGTGATCCCTCCCGGGGCTAACCTGAATACCATTGATACCCACCTGAGGTTATCCGAACTGGAGGAAAGTCGCCGGGACCGTGCCCCAATTGATCATTTTTTTCGCACCCTGTCCAGAACTCATGATGGACATTCAATTGGGGTCATTCTTACAGGCACCGGGTCAGATGGCTCTCTTGGCATCAAAGAAATTAAGATGAATAATGGCATTGTGATCGTTCAGGACCCCAATGATTCCGAATTTGATGGTATGCCTCAAAATGCCATTGCTACCGGGATGGTAGACCTGGTATTACCATTAGCTGAGATACCCGGCCAGATAATTAAAATGGCCAATGTAAAACCCAGGATACCAAAAGCTGAGTCACTGACTGAAATGGATCAGACCCAACAGCAGGTGATGCAGAAAATATTTGCCCAGGTCAGGGCCCGTACCGGCCGTGATTTCAGCCGCTATAAATTATCTACCATAACCCGCCGGCTGCAACGTCGGATGCAGTTGTATCAGTTGCCCAATCTGCAGGAATACCTTGACTTGTTGCGTAAGGATAGCCATGAGGCACATGCCTTATCTGATGATTTCCTGATCACCGTGACCAATTTCTTTCGCGATCAGGAAGTATATCAGACTCTGGAAAAAGATATCATCCCCGGATTATTTAAGGATAAAGGTCCGGAAGATCAGGTCAGGGTTTGGTCGGTAGGATGTGCTACCGGGGAAGAAGCTTACTCCCTGGTCATACTTTTAATGGAATATAGTAAGCAAAAGCAGGATATTGGCTCTATTCAGTTATTTGCTTCTGATTTACATGATAAATCCCTGAAACTGGCCCGGGAAGGATTTTATCCGGGAGATATTGAAGTGGATGTCAGCCAGGAACGTCTGGACCGGTTTTTTATCAAAGAAGACGGAGGCTACCGGATCAAAAAGGAAATAAGGGAGAAAGTGATCTTCACCCCTCATAATTTGTTGAATGATCCTCCTTTTTCCCGGCTGGATATGATTGTCTGCCGTAATCTGCTGATCTACCTGAAAAGAGAAGTGCAGAAAGACGTATATGAATTGTTCCATTATGCCCTTAGACCTGATGGAAAGCTGGTATTGGGTAATTCAGAAAGCCTGGACAGCTCTGAATTGTTTCGAATTGGAAATAAAGAACATGGTATATTTGTCAAACGAAATGTGACTGGTCCAGAACCTAAGTTACCTGTGTTTCCCTTTAATCACTCCCGTAGTCCAATACACAGCCCTTCTCAACATGAACCGGAGTCGGTCAGTTATGGATTACTTCATCAGCAGATCATTGAGCAGTATGGGCCACCCAGTATCCTGGTCAGCCCCGAGTATCATGTGCTGCATTTATCAGAACATGCCGGACGCTACCTGGGCATTCCCGGGGGTGAGCCTACCCAGAATGTGTTCAAATTGGTAAAGGAGGAATTAAAGATTGAATTAAGGGCCACCATTCACTCTGCCCGGGAGAAAAATGAGCTGGCTTATTCCAAACCAGTTCAGATGAAGCTGGACGGCTCATTGAAACAGGTAATTATTTCAGTCACGGTGCCTTCTGGACGACATCAGGAGAAGTTTGCCCTGATCATGTTTGAAGAAAAAACCATTTCCGAATCTGAATTATCCAAAAAAGAGGCTGATGCTAGTGATGCCAGTTTTGCCGAATTGGAAAACGAACTGGAATCTACCCAGAAAAGGCTGCAGGGCATTATCGAAGAATATGAAACTTCTCAGGAAGAAATGAAAGCTTCCAATGAGGAGTTGCAATCAGCCAATGAAGAGTTAAGGTCTACCATGGAGGAATTGGAAACCAGTAAGGAGGAATTGCAATCCATGAACGAAGAACTCAGTACGGTGAACCAGGAAAACCGCCACAAAGTGGAAGAATTGGGCCAGCTTAGCAGCGACCTGCAAAATCTGCTGTCCTCCACCGATATTGCTACCCTGTTCCTGAGCAAGGATTTTCATATCTTACGATTTACCCCCCGGGTAGGAGAATTGTTCCGGATCAGGCCAGCAGACCGGGGGCGTCCTATTACCGATCTGGCCCACCGATTAATCGGCTATGATCAACTGATTGAAGATGCCAGGAAGGTGATCAATAAGCTGATCACCGTAGAAAAAGAATTGCAGGACAGTGAAGGTAAATGGTATCTGACCCGCATATTACCTTACCGGAGTTCAGAAGACCGTATAGAAGGGGTGGTGATCACTTTTGTGGATATCACTTCCCGTAAAAAATCAGAAGAGGCGTTACGCCGAAGCGAAGTGAAGTACCGGGCTCTGATCGATGCATCAGCCCAGATTGTATGGAAGGCTAATCTCCAGGGATATATAGAAGAAGATTCTCCTTCCTGGCGCAATTATACCGGTCAAAGCTTTAATGAATTTAAAGGGTTGGGCTGGCAAAGTGTAGTCCATCCGGATGACCGGGAAGCCGTGGAAAAAGACTGGCTGGAATCCATCAATAATGAAACCAGGTTTTATACCTCCTTTCGTGTGCATCATATCAGTGGCGATTGGCGCTGGACCCTGGTAAGCGCCGTGCCTATACATGAGGAAAACGATACCTTAACCGGTTGGATAGGCATGAACATTGACATCAATGAGCAAAAAGAGGCTGAAGAAGCTTTGCGTAAAAATGAAGCCCATTTAAAGCTGATCCTGGATAGCGCTTTGGATTATGCCATATTCACTCTGGATAAAGACCTGAAAATAGATAGCTGGAATGCCGGGGCCGAAAAACTGATAGGTTACAGCCGGGAAGAAATAATTGGAGAACCGGGAGAAGTGGTGTTTGTTCCGGAAGACCGGAAAACAGAGGCCATGAAGGAAATTGAAATGGCCCTCCAAAATGGACGGGCTGAAAATGAGCGCTGGCATATTCGTAAAGATGGTTCCAGATTTTGGGGCAGTGGTTTGATGATGGTTTTAAAGGATGAAAACGATCAGCGTTTAGGTTTTCTTAAAATCATGAGGGACCAGACCCTGGCCAGGGAGGCGGCAGAAAAACTAAAGCAAAGCCAGGAAAACCTGCAGGAACAAACAGTTAGGCTGCAACTTTCCCTGGAAGCTGGTCAGATCGGAATCTGGGAATGGGATTTTCACCAGGATATTTTCAAATGGTCGGAACGCAAACAAGAAATCCTGGGGCTGAACCCTCATCCTTTTAATCAGCCCATCAGGCAAGGATTAGATCATTTTAAACAATATGTACATCCTGAAGACCAGGACCGGGTGATCTCACTGATTCAGCAAGCCACCCAGGATCAGGAAAAGCAATATGATGCTGAATTCAGGATCATTAAGGCGGATAAAAGCACCGGCTGGATCTCTGAAAAAGGTACCCTGCAATATGAACGGGGTAAACCTTATCGAATGTTTGGCACTACTATAGACATCACCCAGCGAAAACAACTGGAACAACAAAAGGACGATTTTGTTGGTGTGGCTTCTCATGAGTTAAAGACACCGGTAGCGGTAATGAAAGGGTATGTGGGCCTGATAGAGAAGCGCCTTACCGACCAAAAAATGAATGAAGAAGCTAATTTGGTTCATAAGGTAAATGATCAGATCAGGCGCATAACTCAGCTGATAGGGGATTTACTGGATGTCACCAAGATCGAGTCCGGTAAGATCAAATTAAAACAGGAAGAGTATGAATTTGATCAGCTGGTGGAAAATGTAGTGGAATCTATGCAGGGCATCTCCTCTCATAAATTAAGTAGGCAGGGAAGTACCGGAAAAAAACTATGGGGCGATCCTGAACGTACCGGGCAGGTGATCATCAACTTAATTTCCAATGCTGTAAAGTATTCTCCGGAAGACAATGAGATTATTATAAAGTCGGAAGTTGTTGACCACCAGGTGGTTACTTCTGTGAAGGACCATGGCATTGGCATTGCAGCTGATCAGCTTAATCATGTGTTTGACCGGTTCTACCGGATCAGGTCTTCAGGGCATAAAACTACCGGTTTGGGCCTGGGTTTGTTTATTTCGGCTGAATTTGTGAAAAGACAGGGAGGGCAGATCTGGGTAGACAGTGAACCCGGTAAAGGCTCAGTCTTTGCTTTTTCCCTGCCCTTAAAGCCTGAAAAAGAACAGGAAGACGTTTAATTTCCACTAAAATAATTCCCGGATATTAACTGCCAAAGTTATGGCCGTAATATATTTAATAGCACCAGCAGAAGCATAAAAAGCTGAGTAGCAATCATTGGGTTTTTTAGGAAAAATCAATTATATTTATTCGTCTGAATGGTTATTTTCTTTAGTCTTTGTTTCAGTTTTTAATAAGGTCAGATTAATTTTTTAATTATAAGAGAGCGATATGCCAGATAAAACGGCCCAGGTATCCATTAAAAAGTCTGAAGATTTATTTTCTATGGTAGGAATCGGGGCTTCAGTGAAGCAATTAAATGTTTTAAGGTCATTATTATCTGTATTGCCCGATCAAAATGGACTGTCTTACATATTGGTGCTGCATATTTCCCCGCCAGATGAAGGAAAAATCCGGGATTTATTGCAATCCTGTACTATAATGCCGGTCATACAGGTTGATGGTACCGTTCAGGTGAAACCAAACCGGGTATATATAATTCCTCCCCGGGCCGAAGTCGATTTTATGGACAACCAGATAAATCTGTTATTTGGCCACCCTGACCAAAAAGACTGGTCGCCCATCGATCATTTTTTTGAAACCCTGGCCCAGACCCAACAGGATCGTGCCATTGGTATTGTGCTGGCCGGAACTGGTTCGGATGGCACCTATGGTCTGAACAGGATCAGGGAAAAAGGGGGCCTAACCTTGATACAGGAACGTTATGAAGTAATGGGTCAACCTGGCCGCGCTAGTGCCATGGGACAAACTAACCTGGTGCTGCCGGTAAAGGATATGCCCTCGTATCTACTGAAACATAACAGGAGACATTCCGGAAATTTTTCGGTTTCGGAGGGAAAAGTTCTTTCCGGAGATGAGCAAAGACTGATTAACCAGGTATGTGATCTGTTAAAAGATAAAACCGGCCGTGACTATAGTCATTATAATTTTAATGCCTTACATCGACAACTTAATTTGCGTCTGAAGTTCCACCAACTAAACCATCTGGCTGAATATCTGGAATTGTTGCAACATAATAACCAGGAAGTGCAGGTACTATCCGATGAATTTATCACTGGTTCAACTGCCTTTTTTCGGGACCAGTCCGTTATTCAGCAATTGGAACAGCATATTATCCCTGCTATTTTTAACGGAAAAGATCCAGGCCAGGCCATTAGGGTGTGGTCGGTGGGATGTAGCAGCGGGGAAGAGGCTTATTCTGTGGCCATGCTTTTTCTGGAAGCGGCCGCCAGCAGGCATTTAACTCCCTCCCTGCAAATATTTGCCTCTGATATTCATGAAGCAGCCTTAAGAAAGGCCAGGAATGGTTATTATTTACCAGAAGTTGTTTCAGATATTGGTACAGATCGCTTGCAAAAATTCTTTAGCCGGGAATCCGGTGGGTACAAGGTCAAGAAATCAGTGCGTGATGCTATTCTTTTCAGCCATCATAATGTCTTTTCAGACCCTCCGTTTTCTCACCTTGACCTGATCATGTGTCGAAACCTGTTGATTTACCTGAATCCAAAGGCAAATCTTCAATTGGAAAACCTGTTTCATTATTGTTTAAATCCCCATGGCTACCTGATTCTGGGTAGTGCCGAAAAGCTGATAGATCAGCAGCGTTTTGAGGAAACGAACCGGGAATTATCCATTTACAAGAAAATTGATATCGGCCAGCCGGATATTTTGTTGCCGGTATTCAATAAATCAAAACTTGATAAACAAGCTCATGCATCATCTTCTGTTCCGGATAAGGTTGAAAAACCGCCTGATTATGCCTCTCTGCATCAAAAAGCCCTGGAACAATATGCGCCTCCCAGCCTGCTTATAGATTCAAATTTCCAGGTATTGCATAATTCCCGGGCCGGAAGTTTTCTTCAACCCTCAGGCGGCGATTTTACTCATGATATTTTTAAACTGATCAAACCAGAACTAAAACTGGATTTACAGGATATTGTATCCCAGTCCCGGCAAAGTAGAAATACGGTTCGTTCCAGGCCGATAAATACAACTTTAGAAGGAGATCCGGTCCAGGTTATTTTATCCGCCAGGTTGGTGGAGGGTGAGTTGGAACAATTTATATTCATTCAATTTGAAAAGTTTGAAATTAATGAGAATATTGCTTCCCCCGGTAAAATGCTTAAAATGGATGATGCCAGCCAGGCCAGGATTATTCAACTGGAACATGAACTCCAGCAAAAGCAGGATCGTCTGCAAATCATTCTGAAAGAATACGAGCTAAGCCGGGAAAAAATGAACATTTCAAATGAGCAATTGCAGTCGGCCAATGAAGAATTAAATACAATCATGGAAGAGTTACAGTCTGGTAAAGCAGAGCTGCAGTCAGTTAATGAATCATTGATCAGCCTTAACCTGGATAACAAGTCTAAATTATACCAGCTCAATCAACTGGCTGATGATCTTCAGAATTTTATTACGGCTACCGATATAGGCACCCTGTTCCTGGATCAGCATCTGCGAATTATTAGATTTACCCCCAGACTAAAACAACTATTCAACTTGCTTCCCATAGATCAGGGACATCCGATTACTAACTACACCCATCATCTCACCTATAATGGATTGATTGAAGACGTGAAGATAGTGCTGGCCAATCATCAGCCTGTCAAAAAGGAAATTAGTGATCAGCAGGGAAACACCTATTTAACCCGTATTTTGCCCTATCGTAACAGAAAGCAGGAGATAGATGGCGTGGTCATTACCTTTGTGGACATTACTGATCGAAAGCTGTTAGAGCAAAAATTATTACAGAAAGAAGAGAGGCAGTCATTTATGATAGAGCTGGTAGACCGGATCAGGACTCTGAATGATGCTGATGCAATTCAAAAAATTTCCTGCCAAATGTTGGGCCATCATTTTCAGGCGGATTATGTGTTTTACGGAGTGATCGAAGAAAAAGCAGGAATTGCTGAAATATTACCGGGTTTTAAGCTACCGGGATTAAAAAACCTGGATGGGATCTACCAACTTTCGGATTTCTCAGATGTGATGTATAAATTGGAAAATGGAGAAATTGTTTGGGTAGATGATATAGAAAAGGCACCGGGTTTGAATCAGCAAGTGAGGCAGGTTTACCAAAGCCGCAACATGAGCGCATTAATGACCATCCCACTTATGAAAGATGGGAAATGTGAGAGAACCTTCAATGTGATCTATGGTCAGCCTCATCAATATACAGCTTACGAAATTGATTTCAGCAGAGCAGTAGCAGAAAGAACCTGGGAGACAATTAAGCGGGCTTTGGCTGAAAATGAGTTGCGGCAGAGTGAGGAAAAATACCGGCAGCTGTTTAATTCCATGGATGAAGGATTTGCCCTGATTAAACCTGTTTTTGATAAAAGTCATCAAATGGTTGATTTTGTTTTCCTGGAAATCAATCCGGGTTTTCTGAAACAGACCGGCTGGAAGCAGGCTGTAGGCAAATCAATTAGCCAGGTTCAACCCCGGCAGCAAGATGACTGGATTAATTTTGTAGAAGAAGTTGAGAGAACAGCGCAATCAAACCGGATCATTTTTGAATGTCATGATCCGGACCAGCATTTTTACGATCTGTATGCTTTTAAGCCAGTCTCTTCAGGGCAGTTGGTGGCGCTCCTGATCAAAGATATTACCAGTCAAATGATTGCCCGGCAGGCCCTGCAGGAGTCAGAGGCACAGCTGAAAACCATAACTGACCTGGTGCCGGATCTGTTGTGGAGTAATGACAACCAGGGCCGGGCCAACTGGTTTAACCAGCGCTGGCTGGATTATACCGGTCTCAGCCAGGAAGAAGCACAGGGAGAGGGCTGGCTGCAGACCATCCATCCGGAAGACCGGGACAATTCTCTACACCTCATCAGAAATGCTTTAAAACAGGGCGAGCCGGTAAGATTGGAGCATCGTATGCGCCGGCAGGATGGGGTATATCATTGGTTTCTGGTGAAATCCATGCCTTACCATGATGATCAGGGCAACATTTTGAGCTGGTACGGTGCTGCCACAGATATAGAAGAGGAAAGGGTAGTTTTGAACCAGTTGAGAAAGGCCCAGCAACTGAACAAGATCATCAGCCGGGCTGCCCGGGTTGGCACCTATTCCCGCAACCTGGTGACCGGTGAAAACTATTGGTCTCCTGAATTCCTGGAGATCTATGGATTGCCAGCAAACCAGGAATTGGTTTTAAAGGAAGGTATCCCGGAGGCGGTTCACCCTGATGATCGGGAACTGGTGAAAAAGGCAGCAGAAAGCCGCCTCAGCCAGGATCATACTGCTTCTTTTAATACAGAACATCGCATTATATTGCCCTCAGGAAAATTGAGGTGGGTTTTGATCCGGGGAAAAATGGAAATTGATCGGAAGGGTCAGCCTGTGGGTACTTACGGATTGGCCATGGATATAACCCGTATCAAGGCAGCCGAGCAGCAATTAAGGGAAAATGAGGAAAGGCTGAGAGTAACTCTTGACGCTGTGGGAATGGGCTCCTGGCGAATCGTGCAAGGTGAGAAAACAGGTTATATTGATGGTCATGGGGCCAAATTATTTAACCTGCCGCCTGGTTCCAATCAATTAAACCTGGACTATTTTTATGATTTGATTTACCCGGATGACCGGGACCAGGTGTTGCAAGCGGTGAAAAAAGGATGGGAAAGTCATGATTTTCAATCGGAATTCCGAATATCCCAAGAAGGAGTGGTCAGATGGCTGGCCGGTAGGGGCAGTGTGATAGATTACCAGGGAAAAAAGATCATGATCGGGGTAAACTATGATATTACCCAGCGTAAACAATCAGAACAGGCCCTGAAACAAGCCAAGGAAGAAGCAGAGCAGGCAGCCCGGGCCAAGGAGGAATTTTTAGCCCATATGAGCCATGAAATCCGCACCCCGTTAAATGCCATCGTTGGATTAAGTCATTTGCTACTGGAGAAAGAGCACCAGCCGGAGCAAACAGAGAATCTGAAAACTTTAAAGTATTCATCCGAGAACCTGCAAATGTTGATCAATGATATCCTTGATTTCAGCAAGATCCAGGCGGGTAAAATGACATTTGTACAGGAAGAGGTGCATTTGCAGGAGTTATTGCAGAACATTTACCAGGTGCATCAAAATGTAGCCCGGCAGAAGAATATCCAGTTAAATTTAAAGTTGGATGATCAGTTGCCTGAATTTATCCTGACCGAACAGTTGAAGTTATCCCAGGTTTTGAATAATCTGCTCAGCAATGCCATCAAATTTACCCACCAGGGATTTGTAAATCTGGAGATTAAGCTAAACAAAACCAAAGGGTCCACCATCTGGCTGGATTTCGCCGTGGAGGACTCCGGAATTGGTATTTCACCAGACAAACAAAATGCTATTTTTGATGTGTTTAGCCAGGCCGATAGTTCCACCGCCCGTCAATATGGCGGTACTGGTTTGGGTTTAACTCTGTGCCGCCTTTACCTGGATATGATGGACAGCCAGATAAGGCTGAAAAGTAAACCGGGCCAGGGATCACGTTTTTACTTCACCCTTCCGGTCAGGGGAAGCAGCGGAATTGCTCATCAGCAGCAGAAGAAAATTCAAAAGGAGATAAATGGTAATATCAAGCAATTGAAGATCCTGCTGGTGGAAGATGCTGACATCAACCGCATGGTGATCCGCCAATTTCTGAGCAATTGGTGGGATTTGGGCTGTGTCGAGGCCATTGATGGTCAGCAGGCCATTGAGGCAGCCAGCCAGGAAGATTTTGACCTGATCCTGATGGATGTACGCATGCCAGTGATGGATGGTTATCAGGCTACCCGGGAGATACGTCGTTTACCTGGATACCGGGATGTGATTGTGGTAGCCCTTACAGCAGATGTATCCCAAAAAGTAAAAAAGGAAAAGGACCAGGGATTATTCGATGACATCATCGTGAAACCGGTAGACCCGGATCAGTTGCAGCGAAAAATACTGGAATATGCCGGTGAGCGTGTTTTGAAAAAAGAGCCCCTTTCCGAAGCTCCGGCCAGGGAAGGAGACCGACTGATTAAACTGGATAAAGTAGATCAATTGATGCAAAACAATGCCGGAGCTACCAAAGCCTTCTTGCAAAAGACCCTGGATGAATTTATCCGGGTCAGGGATGCTTACCAACAGTATATGACAGATCAGAATGAAAAAAGCCTCTACAGTCTGGAGCATAAATACAAATGGACCTTTGATCTGTTGGGCCTGAGAAAAGTGCATGATCATTTTCTTTACAGCCTGGATCAGATGCAAAGTAATTTGCCCAAAGATCAGTTAAAGGAAATCAAAGATACCGGAGTAGATCTGATGGATCAGGTGATAGGAGAGTTAAATCATATTTTAGAACAATGATAAGCTTATTTCAGCCAAGGTCGTTGCCAGAACCTGGTAGAGGTTCGTTTATTTGAGAATTATAAATAAATTATTTAACCAACCTAGGAGCGGTTGCTTTCGGCGACATCAATTTTAGGGGAAACCCCAAACAGGTTGCTGGTTTCTGGTTTCTGGTAGCTGGTTTTTGGTTTCTGGTTGCTGGTTGCTGGTTGCTGGTTGCTGGTTTCTGGTTTCTGGTTGCTGG
>JBPRGG010000140.1:0-50072 GCA_051418075.1 Candidatus Cyclobacteriaceae bacterium M3_2C_046
TAGCTATAATCCGCAACAGGAAGAAGTAGATGCCAATACTTCCGCCACTACCAAATATAACCAGGAAAGAGGATTTGGTTATACTTACAGGAATGGTAAAAAAATAGATTGTACCTATTTACATATGCTGGAATGGATCAATGGGATCAGGCAGGGTGTCAATCCATCCTGTAACGTACAGCAGGGATTTGAGGAATCCATAACTTATATCATGTCAAATGTATCTTACCTCGAACAGCGAACAGTTAATTGGGCTGAACTACAAAAGTTGAATGTATAAACACAACAAAACATGACTCCTGTTAAAAACCATAAAGTATTTAAGTTGATGTGGCTATTCTTTTTTGCCTGCCTTTCAACTTTGTCTGCACAATCCCAATATAACGTTTTATTCATCATGGTAGATGATCTGCGTCCACAAATTGGTAGTTATGGTAAGGATTTCATTCATTCTCCATATATGGATAAATTGGCTGAGGAGGGTATTCAATTTAACCGGGCCTATTGCAATGTGCCGGTTTGTGGTGCTTCCCGGGCCAGTCTGCTTACCAGCATTAGACCTTACTGGCCACACAGGTTTCGCAATTATAAGGCCAGGGTAGAACAAGATTGTCCTGACGTAGTTACTTTGCCTCAGTTATTTAAAGAACATGGTTACCACACGATTTCCAACGGAAAGATATTTCATTATAAAAATGATATGGCAAGTGTATCATGGACTGAGCCTCCCTGGCGACCTGATTTTTCCCGTAAAATTGATGCTGAAAATAGTTCCTGGCTCAACCCTGCCTCCCGTAAAAAAATCAATCCTGAAACCCAAATGGGACCTTATTTTGAAAGTGCAAATGTACCGGATACAGCTTATTATGATGGGCAGGTTGCCGCTAAATCCATAAGAGATCTGCAAAGACTGGCCAGACAGGATCAGCCATTCTTCCTGGCTGTTGGCTTCAATAAACCACATCTGCCTTTCAATGCACCACAAAAATACTTTGACCTGTACCAGGATGTGGAAATGGCTAGCAATCGTTTTGCTCCCAAAGGTTTACCCCGGCCTTGTACCAACTCCAGGGAAATTTTCGTCTATGGAGGGCTGGATGATTACAACAGTCCGGCTTTTCATCAGGAAGCCAGGAAGGCTTATTATGCTTGTGTCAGCTACGTAGATGCCCAGATCGGCCTGTTATTGGAAAACCTGGAAAGACTACAGCTTGACCGTAATACCATCGTAGTAATTTTAGGTGACCATGGTTGGCATTTGGGTGAACATAATTTTTGGGGAAAACATAATGCCTTACACAACGCTTTACATGCACCGCTGATTATAAAAATGCCTGGAATGCCTGCTGCAAAGATCAATCAGATCGTGGAATATGTGGATATTTACCCGACTATAGCGGATTTGACAGGTATCAAAATACCCGGTCATGTACAGGGGAAAAGTCTGAAAAATATTATGAAAGGAAAGGATGAGGGATGGAAAAATTATGCCTTTACGGAATGGCAGGGAGCCAGAACATTAATTACGCCCGGATTTGCTTATACCTATTGGTTTGAGCAAAAACATGCAGGTGCTCATATGCTGTACAATCATCAAACAGATCCTGACGAAAACAGCAATGTGGCTGATGATCCGGCCTATAAACAGATCATACACGATCATCAAAAGATGTTAAATGGTCTTTATGATACTTTAAACATCAGTTTTCCTTATTAATATCATGCGACTTAAATGTACATTGGTGATTTACTTCCTGACGTTTGTCCATTTAAATGCTCAGCCAAAAGGTTATGAATCCGGACGGCTACTGATGAAATCTGGTTTTGAATCCGGGGTATATTTGAGTCCGGATCTGAAGGATTTGCATGGCTTTGATGTCAAAGGATTCGGTTGGGATGAAAGCCCGGCCTGGATTGCATCACATCGGTTTCATTATATTGTTGGTGAAGATAAAGTGATAAACGAGTTTATGGAATCAGCTATTGAAGAAGGCACAGGTCCCCATGGAAAAGATAGCCGTATCCTAAGACTTACCAACATAAAAGATGATCCGGATCATGGCGCTACCAGCCGGAATGAATTCAGCTTTTTTATGAAAAAAAATCAGCGCCAGTTTAGGGAAGGTTATGTTCGTTATTGGATGAAGCTGGAAAAAAAACTGGCTGATATTTTCCCTATCCATCAGGAAACCCCCTGGTATATGATCATGGAATGGAAAGAACCCAATTCACATAGAAGGAAAAATGAAGCAGAGTGCCAGGAATGTTGCCAGGCCCGGGCAGGAGGTACCAATAATTACCGCATCAATGTCAATATAGAAAAGAAAGCCGGGAGCGAGGATTTTTACTGGCTGATCCGGGGAGAGCATCCCCAGCCTTGCCGGGAGGAAGAATGGCAGTATTTAAATCCTTTACAAAAGGTACCTTTGGGAGAATGGTTCCTGGTAGAGGCATATTTGAAAAAACATGCTACTCAGGGCAGGATCTATTTTGCCATTAATGAGCAGGTCATATTAGATACAGATCTGGTGCAACCAGCCGGTTTTGTAGGCCGGACTACCCATGCGGAAAATCCATTACCATTGCATTTTTGGTCCCCATTCAAAAATTATCACGGGATAGAATGGAATAAAGAAGGAGGACCCATACATCAATGGTATGATGATTTTGAACTTTGGTCAGGATTTCCCCCTGGCCATATGGCGCTAAAACCCAAACAAAATAAATAGACAATGAAAACTTCAGTATTTACCCTTATTTTATTTGCCTTTGGCTTTTTTTTCCCTCAGAAAGAGCCACCCCCACCTGTTCTGATGGAAGAGAATTTTGAAGACAAGCAAGATCTGTATGAATCCAATTGGTGGAACAGATCCGGTAATGATAAAGCCCTGATCCAGAACCTGGTAAGCCGGGAAGGGAAAAATGCGGCTCGGTTTGAAGTTGAATTGACAGAAGATGGTGACTTTCGTTCCGAATTGGCCCTGGCTCAGGGTAATCCGTCACCACGTAATTATCAGATTGGCCAGGAATATTGGTATGGATGCAGTATTTATCCTGAAAATGGTATGGTTACCTCACCGGTAAGTGAAATAGTGCTTCAGTTTCACAGCACACCAGACAATGTACCCGGAGAGACCTGGAGTTCCGGACTCAATCCACCCATTGCCCTGGCTTGCAATGGAGCTCGTTGGCAGCTTACTGTGAGAGGGGATGATAAACAGGTGACTACCAAACCTGATTACCTGTTTGAAACCACCGCCGATCTGGGACCAGCACAACAGGGGCAATGGACTGACTGGGTATTTCAAATTAAATGGAATTATGATGGAAATGGGTTTGTCCGGGTTTGGAAAAATGGGAAAATGGTTTATTATCTGGAAAGCCCCAACACTTTTAATGATCAAAAAGGCCCTTACCTGAAGTTAGGAGTATATGCCTATTACCTGCGCCGGCCGGGTAGTGATTCCTGGTTGAAATCCAGGCAGGCAGGTCTAACCCAGCGGGTTTATTATCATGATGCTATTCGGATAGCTGATCAGCAGGGTAGTTGTGAAATGGTAAGCCCTTCAGGTTGTAAATGCGAACCCTTAAACCCGGATCTGAAACTGAATTGGAAAAACATTTAGAAGTAAATCATATAATCATGAAGTTTTTTGGATTAAATATATTAGTAAGTTTATTATTGGTAAGTTGTACTGCCTCTCAAAAATTGGGTAGTGAATCTTCAAAAACGCGTGTGATCATTTCCACCGACATTGGAGGAAGCGATCCGGACGATTTTCAATCAATGGTTCATTTTCTAATGTATGCTGATAAGTTTGAGGTGGAAGGTTTGATCAGTTCCCCTCCTAAACAAGGCAGAAAAGAACAAATTGAAGAAGTTTTAGAGGCTTATGCTTATGATTATCCTGTTTTAGAAGGGCAGGGTGATTTTCCCACTCCGGAAAAACTTTTACAGGTGACCAAACAGGGGGCTACTGAAATTCAGGCTGGTGACCAACCTGATCAGTTAAGTGAGGGCGCTGCCTGGATCATTGAAAAGGCTCAAGAGCAACCGAACCAAACTTTGTGGATACTGGTATGGGGATCTATCACTGATGTAGCCCAGGCTGTGCACCATGAACCGTCCATTAAAAAGAACATCAGGGTTTATTCCATTGGCTCCTGGAACACGAAACAGGATCCCTTATCCCGGGAGTATTTATACCAATCTCATCCTGATCTTTGGTGGATAGAGAATAACACTACATTTCGGGGCATGTATATTGGGGGATACCAGGAGGATGACTTTGGCAATGACTCATTTGTGGCCACACATGTCAGAGATCATGGGGCTATGGGTGATTTGTTCTGGCAGAAAAAGCAGGAGATCAAAATGACCGATACATCTTCTTTATTATATCTGATGAGTGGCGATATTAATGATCCTTCCTCCGAGAGTTGGGGTGGCTCTTTTGTACAGACCGGCCATGGTGCTCATTATTATACGGATAATCCGGACGACTCCCTCAGAGAAAAAGGAAGAAAAGGAGCCAAAACCATCAACCGGCATCGCAAAGCATTCTTACAGGATTGGGCAGACCGGATGGAATGGCTAAAGAGGTACAATTAACATTTCAAACACCCCTTAAGTTGATGTACAATTTTAAATTAATCATTTTACTGCTTTTATTAAACCTTATGTCATGCAGTTCCAACCAGATGGAAGTCATAAAGGTGTATCAGGTGCAGGAAATAGTTCTTCAGGCTGAAGATACTTATCAAAATCCATATGAACGGATTGAGTGCTGGGTTCAGCTTACCGGGCCTGAATTTGATAAGCGCATCTATGGGTTTTGGGATGGTGAACAAATATTTAAGGTGAGATGGGTAGCCACCCAACCTGGTGTATGGTCCTGGACCAGTGGCTCCAACCAACCTGATGACCAGGGTTTAAATCATAAATCCGGTTCCTGTAGAGCCAAGCCCTGGACCGAACAGGAGAAACAGGTGAATCCTAACCGGAGAGGCTTTATCAGAACTACTGCAAACGGCCATGGCCTTGAATATGCCGATGGTACTCCCTTCTTTTTACTGGCTGATACCTGGTGGGCAGCTTCTACCTGGCGATATCCCTTGAGCGGAAAAAACCCTGATCCTGACTGGCAACCAGGCCCAACCGGGCATTCATTTGAAAATGTAATTCATTTCCGGAAAAAACAAGGCTACAATTCATTAGGAATGATAGCATGTTATCCCAATTGGCAGGCAGATGAATACCCGGCCAAGTTCGCTGACGAAAATGGCATAGGCATCCGGCAGGCCTGGGAAAAATACGGTACCAATTCTGCCAAAGATATGCATGACGAAAAGGGAAACCTTCCTTTCGCTTTGAAAGATGGAGGGCCCCTGGCAGATTTTGATCAGCTTAACCCTGCTTATTTTCAATCTTTGGACAATAAAATGGACTACCTTGACTCCCTAGGCTGGGTGCCATTTCTGGAAACCGTGAGAAGAGACCATGGGCCATCCTGGCGCGAGTATTTTGATTGGCCGGGTTCATTTGTGCGCTACATTCAATACATTGTGGCCCGCTATGGGGCCTACAATATGATTTTCAGCCCGGTGCATCTGGATTGGATCATTCCTGTTTACAGCCTGGATGGTCCGGAATTCAATGAAGCTCTCAATACCTGGTACCAGCAGTACGGCCCTTTGCCTTACGGGCAACCGGTAACCAGTTTAATCATTGGAGGCACACATGAGCAATACGGGGTAGGCGAGCAGGTGCCCTGGCTCACCATGCATTCGGTGGGTAATAAGCCGCGGCATCATGGCATGTATCCTTTGCTGGAGACACAATTTGCCATTGAACCTTCGTTACCTACCGCTAACCTGGAACCTTATTATCCCGGCTGGCAACAAGGAGAATTAAGCACGGTAGCCGGCATCAAGCCAGACAGAAATTCCGACAGGGACAATTATTTTGGCCGGACGCAGGCCTGGGGTAGTGTGCTTTCCGGTGGACTGGCCGGACACATGTATGGAACCGGAGCCTACGACGGCACTACGGTGGGAGAAGCCGAAGGCAGAAGGCCCCTGATTTGGGAAGCTCTCGAATACCCGGCTGGCCTGCAGGTAAGCTACCTGAAAAAATTTCTTTTATCAGAAGGCGCTGCTTATCAACGTTTACAACTGGCTTCTCACAACCTGGAGCCGCGAAAAAGTGCAGACAGTCAACCGGACGGACTGGATGGCTGGTCTTTCATGATGTGTAATCCTGAAGGCACTCTGGCTATGTTGTATTTTGAAAATGCAGCGCATGTACCTGTGGTTAATAATCTACAGCCAAATGCTGAGTACAAGCTCAAGTGGTTTGACCCGGTCAGCGGACAGTGGATTGTAGAGCAAACCAGGTTTTCTACCGCTGATGGTTCCATAATAATCGAACAATTTCCTGATGGAACACAAAAAAGCGTAAGGGACTGGGCCCTGAAAATAATAAGAGTAGCTTCGAAATGATTAGAATAAGCATTATATTATATCTGGTACTGTTCACTTCCATGGTTAGTGCTCAGCCAAACGTAATCATTGTTATGACAGATGATCAGGGTTAAGGAGAATTATCCTGTCATGGCAACCCGGTTTTGCCCCCCCCTCTCGAAGCATAAGTACACTCACCCAGGTTCAGGATATTTTGCCCACGCTATTAGACTTTTGTAAAATTGAGACACAATCCAGTTTTGATGGTAGCAGCCTGGTACCATTAATAAAGAAAGATGATCCTTCTTTGGAGGACAGGGTGCTGGTAATCAATTACAGCCGCATGCCTTTTCACTTGGACCATCCACATCCTGATGGTCCTTCGTTGATGAAGAAAGAAGGAGCCGTTGTGCTATGGAAAAACTGGCGGTTGATTTACGGTGACCCTGGCCATGCTTCCAATGGTTTTCAGGCTGAGGATTACATCATTCTAAATAATTTGAATACGGACCCGCTGCAGGAAGAAAATGTTGCTTCCACTCATCCGGCAATTGTTACAAAAATGAAAAACCACCTGGATGAATGGTGGAACGGTGTGAAGGCAACGGTGAACGAACCGCAACCGGTTTTTATTGGCAGTGAAGAAGAAAATCCCGTAGTGCTTACATCCTGCGAATGGATGGATGTATTCATGGACAGTCAGTCGCAGGTGAGAGAAGGATTACCCCGGAACAGCTTCTGGAACTTACACGTTGCCCGGGCCGGCACCTACACATTTGAATTGCGCAGATGGCCGAAAGAAGCAAAACTGGCCCTGTCTGAGGGTATACCGGCCAAAAAAGTCACTGCAGGAGAATTAAAACGCGTCATTTCTTTACCCATTGCTATGGCAGAAATTCTAATAGGTGAAAAAAAGTATGTGCAGCCATTGGTCCAGGAGACCAGACAAGCCTTATTTACCATTGAATTGAAAGAAGGGCCTGCCCGTATGCAAACCTGGTTTAAGGACCGGCAGGAACAGGAAATATGTGGTGCTTATTACGTGTATGTGCGTAAAATGTGAATGGAAAAGCAAATATTCTTTCACTCTTCCATAGGATGATTATTATTATGAAAGAAAATACTTGAAAAAATGTTATATTGGTGTAAAATACATGAACGATTGTATCTATTTTTAAAAAAGAAACTCCAAAACAAAAAGCTAAGAAGCTGATTGATGAAGTTGTAGCCAGGGCTGGTAAAAAAGAACTATAGAAAATATGCTGGGATATTAAAAACGGATATTGATCCTACAGAATATCAAAAATCGCTTAGAAATGAGTGGGAATAAGCTATTTGTAGATACTAATATTTTATTATACTTCCTAAAAGGTGATTCTGAGGTGGTGGAACTAATCCAATCTAAGAATTTTAAGGGTGAAAGATTACTATTTGTATAATGAAGCCATGTTTGCTTTTCTATTGGAGCAATACGATATCCAAACTACATAAATATTTGCGTAAATCTAACACAGGGTGTGTTGAAAGTTATTGGATTTCATAGGCTGCCAATAATTTGAAACATAATCATCATAACTACGTAATCCTAAAGATTGTCGATTACACGATTTTTGTTTATTTTTCACAACAAAAAATTAAACAAATACGTTTAAAATACATTATAATATAAAAATTGTCTAAAAATGGAAATATCCACACTACAGATAAAAGAAGCTAAAACAAGCACTCCGGTTCATCCTCTGATCCGTAAACGCTGGAGTGCCAGATCGTTTAATCACAAGGACATTGAACCAGATCAGTTGAACAGTCTGTTAGAAGCGGCTTCCTGGGCACCCAGCAGTATGAATGAACAGCCCTGGCGATATATTTATGCCTATCGTCATGATCAGCAAAATTTTCAGAAGTTTCATGAATGCCTTATGAAAGGTAATCAACCATGGACCCTGAATGCTTCCGTATTGATGCTCAGCTTGGCTCATAAATACTTTAGCCGCAGTGGTAAGGAAAATCAACATGCCTGGCATGATGTAGGTGCAGCCAATTCCTTGCTGATGTTGCAGGCAGCTGATATGAACATCTATGGACATGTGATGGCCGGTTTTGATCCTGACAAAACCAGAGAGATTTTTCAATTACCGGAAGAACTGGAGCCGGTAAGCTTTATAGCCCTGGGCTATCTGGATGTACCTGACAAACTGGAAGAGCCCTTTCGATCCCGTGAAATGCAGGAAAGAAGCAGAAAGTCGATAGACCAAATTGCTTTCAGGAATGAATTGATGGTGTTTTAATTGATTTAGGCCACTATTGTTGTCATTAGTTACCGACCAATAAGGAAGTGGGATTAAGCTCAGATTTTTAAATCTTCTTTTCTCATACTTTACTTGTTTTGGTAACATGAATAAGATGCTTCTATATGAAACCCATTTGAGGTTTTGATTTGACAAAATGTATTCTATTTTCTGGAAGGGGACTGGCAAAAATATAACTTCTATACCCCCATATACACCTTTTTTAATCCTACCGAAGTGTCCTCAACAGGAGGATTTCTTACTGCTTTATTACCATCAAATTAATTACTTACAAGCCTTTAGAAAACAACAGGGATTCGATAATTTTACAGATTGATATCAGGGAATTGTAGGTCAATTCCCACAATTCATCTTAGTTTTTTATCAAATGTCTATTTTTGAGCAGCTTAAAAGGAATACATCTCAATCAGTAAAACCCGTAGCAAAGATCAGGGATAAGGTTTTCTTTCAGTTAAATTTTGATCAGCAAGGAGCCTACCTGGATATCATAGGTGCTTCAGGAAATCAAGTGGAGGTAGATTACCGCCAGTTTAGCGGAAATCTTCGATCACTGATCAGAAATATTCAATTGATCAGGGAAAGGCATCATTTCACCATTGATTGGGAAAATCCGGAAAATCACCTTTATTTACACGAGCATCCCTATTTGATCTTGCAGCTCATTGAATCTGGTCTGATGGTCAATCAGCAGAGAAAAACCATTAATCATTTACCTCAATTGGGTCAGTTACAGTTAAAGATCCAACCGATAGAAGAAGATCAGCTGTCAGTTCAAACCGTCATCAAAGGAATAGAAGATGAGTACCGGGAATTTTTATTTCTCAATGAAGAATATGCTTACCTACCAGAACACAATAGTATTTTAAAAACTCAACCGGCTGGCAATCAATTCTTTAGGCTGCAAGCGTTTAACAGTGCTGCTCTGCCAAAATCTGAGCTTCAGAAATATCTTTCCCTGTATTTTTCATATGTGGAAAATGTACAGCTTATTTATGAAAGTTACCAGTTGAAAAAGGAGCTTCAGCCATTAAAAGCTCGCCCGGCCTTAATATTTGAAAAAGTTGATACTGACCAGTCTCTTTATCTACGGGTTGGTCAGGTATTACCAAACGCTGATATTCATTTACTGGAAGATTATGATCTGTTTCAATATGCCATTATCAATGAGATGGAAGAAACAATCACTACCAGACCCATTGAACAGTTGTCCCTGGAAGTATATCTGGACCAGGTTGAAAAATTACTGCAAAAACATACAGGTAAAGGAAAGCGCAAAAAAGAATCCGGAATTTTCCGTGAAGAGAATTTTTTGTTAATACCTCAGCATGTCGCAGCAGGATTTATTTATTACGATGTGCCTAACCTGATTGGTGAATTTGCCCTGATTGGTTCTGAAAAACTTCAGGACTATAAGATCAATATTCATCCACCCCGATTAAATGTCCAGTTGAGCCATGGAATTGATTTTCTGGAGGGTGATGCCTCTCTGGAGTTTGGTGATCAGCAAATCTCTTTAATGGATGCGATCACACAGTATTCCCAAACCAGGTACATCCTATTATCTGATGGCAGCCGGGCCCTGGTTAATGATGCCTATATGAACCGGATGCAAAGGCTGTTTAAGAAGCGCAAAGATAAGGTAGCCCTGTCTTTTTTTGATTTACCTGTGGTAGAAGAATTGATAGACGAAAAAATAGCAGATCAACAATTTGGATGGGCCAAAGAGGTTTTTGAAGGTTTTAATCAACTGGCAACCCAAAAAATCAGGTTACCTAAACTAAAAGCCAAATTGCGGCCTTACCAGGTGCAGGGTTATAAATGGATGAAGTACCTCTATGAAAACAATTTTGGCGGCTGTCTGGCTGATGATATGGGTTTGGGAAAAACCCTTCAGACTATTACCCTTTTGGCCAATATTTATAAGAAAAGCAGCAAAGAATTGCCCAGCCTGGTTGTAATGCCCCGATCATTATTATACAACTGGGAAAATGAACTGAAAAAATTTGCTCCTCAACTTACTTATTATATCTGGTATGGCAATCAAAGAGATATGAAAGAAGCTACCCAATGCCATTTGGTATTGACCACCTATGCTATGATCCGTAATGATATTGAAAAATGGAAGGAGCAGGAGTTTTTATGCTGTATTTTGGATGAATCACAGGCTATCAAAGGCCTGAACAGCAAGATTTCCCGGGCTGTAATGTTACTGAAATCCCGTCATCGGTTTTCTCTCAGTGGTACACCAGTTGAAAACAACCTTTCTGAATTATATGCGTTGTTTCGTTTTTTAAACCCTTCCATGTTTGGCAGTGCAGAAAATTTTAATCGAAATTACCTGAACCCTATCCAAAAAAATGATGATAAGGAAGCCACGCATGAATTAAAAAGAAAGATCTATCCATTTATCCTGCGGCGTTTAAAAAAGGATGTTGCCAAAGAGTTGCCTGACAAAATCGAACAAACTCTATATGTTGAAATGAGCCGGTCACAGGCCTCCTATTATGAACAACGGCGTGCTTTTTATCAACAGGCTATCGCACATCAGGTAGCCCAAAAAGGCATTCAGCAGTCTCAATTTTTCATTTTTCAGGCCATGAATGAACTGCGACAAATCGCCTCCGTGCCTCAGGCACTTACAGATGGAAAAATTCAGTCGTCCAAAACTGAATTATTGATGGAACAACTGGATGATGCCCTGGCCAATCGACACAAAATACTGGTTTTTTGTAATTTTTTGGCTGCGGTAGAAAGTATAGGGGAAGAATTGGATCAACGGGGAGTGGATTTTCTGACCATGACCGGAAGCACCCGGAATCGGCAGCAATTGGTTGATCTTTTTCAATCTGATTCCAACTGCCGGGTGTTTATCATGACATTGAAAACTGGTGGTACCGGTTTGAATTTAACTGCAGCTGACATGGTTTTTATTTATGATCCCTGGTGGAATAAAGCCGCTGAAAATCAAGCCATTGACCGCACTCACCGGATCGGTCAGGATAAAAAGGTGATGAGCTACAAGATGATCAGCCTGGGTACAATTGAGGAAAAGATCCAGCAATTGCAGGAAATGAAAAGTACCTTATTTGAAAATATAATATCCACAGACAGTGCTTCCATTAAATCATTGAATCAGGAAGATCTTGACTTTATTCTCAGTAAATAACTATAGGATTATTCTTAAAAATCATGCAGAAAATAGAAGATCTGTTAAATTCCAACAATAAAGAAAAACTAATGCACCAGGCTTTTTTGCCTATGCGAAAGTATCTTGTTCAGAACAGCCAAAAGCATAAGGAATGGCTAAATCGCATGAATTGGAACGATCTTAAGACGATCCCTGCCAAAGATAAAATGATTAAACTGATAATTGAATCATATAGTAATAAGGATATTTTCGAAGGGTTCTATGCATCTATTGATCCTGTAAGGAAGAAGGTAATTGAGAAAGGTATGTGGAAACCTTTATTGCATAGGGAAGAACTGGAAGAGATTTACAAAGAACCTATTGTGGAAGAGGTTAATATCTGGAGTAACTATAAAGAAGTCCGGATTAAAAAAAGTATTAATAATGAATGGCCTGGTTGTATTTTTTTAGATAAATACAGAGATCGTTTTCAGTCTGAGAACCGGATTGCATCCTGCAATGTTGTTTTATATTTACCATTATTTTTAAAAGTTTTATATTCTACCCATGTTCCCAAACCTAAATACTACTTCCTGGAACCTGTTTTAAAAGTTAATAAGGATTGGTTGACGGTAAGTTTTGAGAAAGATATTTTAACCTCATTGCCTCTCTTAGTTACTTTTTCCGCCCAGCAAAAGATCAAATACAATAAAAATGAAGCCCCCTCCACAGCCAGTGTGGCAAAAATGGCAAAATCATTACAACTTGATGACTTTCCATTGTTGGAAGATTACAGGATCCGGTCATTGATGCTGGCTGGCTTTCTGGGTCCTGAATTTAAAAGCAAAGCATTCAAAGGATCATCTTTACAAATGCTAAAAAAATTGTTTGAAAATGTAGAAAAAAGGCTAAAAACACAATATTTCTTGCCTTTCTTGAAAGGTCTTAACAGGCTGAACCAGTATGAATTTGATCTTCAGATCACTCACACCGTCCTGAATGTCATTAAAAATTCACCCCAGGATCAGTGGATATTATTCGAGAACCTCAAGACATTTTTATATAGCCGTCATTATCATTTGGTGCCTATCAGTTCCTTTTATGTTTACAACCAAATTGAGTATCTGGATAAGTACCAGCACTTTAACAATAATCTAAAGGCTGAACTATTTCAGGAAAAAGCTATTGCTCTGCCCAATCTGGCTGGACATCTTTTTTGCTTAGGTGCCTGGGGCGTTTTAGATCTTGCGCTTGATCCACAGGTACCGGAACGCTATTCTATTTATGATAAACTGGTAGCATATCGGCTCACCAGTTTAGGTGCCTATTTATTGGGTTTATCTTCCAGTTATGATACAAGCCTTATCGGTCAATCTTCTGTTTTAAAATTTGATGAGCAAAGCCTGGTAATTATGGTAGAAGGCGATACCCGCTGGAGTGATATCCTGTTAGAAGATTTTACCAAGAAAATAGGTCATAATCGCTATGTGTTCAGTCCGGAAAAATTGATGAAGGATTGTCGTACTAAAAAACAACTGCAAGATAGGATACAACTGTTTAAAAATCTGGTAAACCAGGAATTACCGCCCTTTTGGGAAAATTATCTTTTGCAATTGGAAAACAACAGCAATGATATTAAATCCCGGAATTATGTGACTGTTTTTCAACTATCTGCTCAAAATAAGGATTTACACCTAAAAGTTGCTCAGGATGAGATCTTAAGGTCTCTGATCATCAAAGCAGAAGGATATCAGATCATTGTAAATAATCTGGATTTATATGCTTTTTATGACAGGATGAAAGCTTTGGGTTATTTAATAGATAAGGGATAATGTTGCAAATAAAATACTGAATATCAATAGGATATTACAATTTTAATATAAGTAATTTTTAATTTGATCAGGTATTAAATCCTCAAAAAATAATTTTTATATTCCTGATTAAAATGCCATAAAAAGATGATATATTAGATACGAAATTAGAATGATATTGTGTAATGGATGAAATGCTCTATGAGTTAATTGTTTCGTTACCAACCAGTCTTATCCTTCCTGTAAACTGTTATTTCAAAAACTTTATGAAGAAATACTTCCTGTTTGTTTTGGGTGTTTTTCACCTGTCATTCAGTTACGGACAAACCTGGGAATTTCATCTGCAGGCTAATGGTTCTTCCATTCCATCTAACCAGGTCACTTCAGTTAACTCTGATAAAAATGGCAAAATCTGGATCAGTACCTTAAGTGGTATTGCCAGTTATGATACCTTATGGTATGTGCATAAACCTCAGAATGCCCTCTACGGAGAATCCATATTGAATGTTTGGACAGAAGAAGGCAATGTATGGATCGGTACTGAATTTGAAGGTTTGTGGCAGTATGATGGCATCAGCATCTGGCTGATTTCAGCAATAATATATTTTTTGAGAATCAGGAAGGAACTTTTATAATGCATACTTCAAGCATCATCACACAGGATAAATTCAATTCTCAGGGCGCCTCCTGGGGCGATCTGGACAATGATGGGGACCTGGATCTGTTTGTCACCAACGGCTTACATGAGGTACAGCCGAACTCATTATTTCTTAATCAGGGAAAAGGTGATTTTATAAAAGTGACTACAGGAAATATTGTTTTAGACGGAGGACTATCTTTTGGCAGCGCCTTTGATGATTATGATAATGACGGAAATCGTGATCTGATAGTGGCCAATTTTAATGAAAACAACTTTCTTTACAGGGGTAATGGGAACGGGACGTTTGAAAAGATGATCCAAAGTCCGGTGATGAATGAATCCATTGAAGGGTACCTGGAACAAGTGCCTTCTATGGCTGCTGCCTGGTCTGATTATAACCGGGATGGTTTTTCAGATCTGTTTATAGCCAATCAAAACGGGATAAGCAATTTTCTTTACCAAAATTCAGGCAATCGAAATCACTGGATCAGGCTAAAACTGCAAGGGGTCTATTCCAATCGTTCGGCTATTGGGGCCAAAGTAATTTTGATATCAGGTGATAAATTGCAATACCGGGAGGTAAATGCCCAGAGTGGATATTCCGGTCAAAATGATTTAACAGTTCATTTTGGCCTGGGTAAAACCACAGAAATTGATGAAATCAGGATTATCTGGCCTTCTGGAGTAGTGCAGGTTATGAAAAATTTAGAAGCGGATCAGTATTTGGAAATAACTGAAGAGGGGGAAGTAATGGGAATGGATCAGCCACTTAATCTGGCTGTATCTCCTAACCCTTGCCTGGATTATCTGACTATCAGGACCAGAGACAAATTGTATCAGGTGCAATTATTTGACCTACAGGGGAATCTGAGGATGGCAAAATATTCTGGCGAAACGCAGACAAATATAGATACCAGTAGCCTATCCAATGGCATATATCTTCTAAAGATCCAAACTGGTCATCATGTTGTGCTCAAAAAGATCTTTAAATACTAAAGCCCGATGGTTCGATTAATTGTGTATAATTAGAATTACTCATCTCAAAAATATGTTATATATTTAATCTCAGAGTAATTACGGTATTTCATGAAACGCAGAAACTTTATCAAATCAGGCACTGCATTGGCCGCATTGTCGGCCCTGGGCTGCAGTACCTCAGGCACTAAAACCGAAAATAATATAAACCTGAAAGACATGCCTAAATATTTACAGGGTTTTGAAGATATTTATCGGGAAAACCCCAGACAGGCTAATCTGGAATGGTTTAAGCAGGCCAAATTTGGATTGTTTATGCATTATGGTTTATATAGTCTGATCGGTAGAGGAGAATGGGTACAACTCACCGAGAAAATCCCGGTAAGTGACTATGGCAAATTGCAGGATGATTTCACTGCCTCGAAATTTGACCCTGATTTTATAACAGACCTGGCCCTGGAAGCTGAAATGAAATATATAAACATCACTTCCCGGCACCATGATAGTTTCTGTCTGTTTGAAACCAGGCAGACCAATTTTAACAGTTTACAAGCACCTGCTCAGAAAGACCTTATTGCCGGGCTGCATGAACAATGTCAGCAGAAGGGCCTGGGTTTGTTTTTATATTATTCCTATGCTCTGGACTGGAAACACCCTTATTTTTATTCCGATGAAGCTTCCATGGAAGGTCCGGTAAAATGGAATGCTGCCCGGCCTGATTATGAACAAATCCAGCCTGAGTATAAATATCAAAATGAAGGTGATTTTCTGCGTTACATTACTTTTGTACATAAGCAATTGGAAGAAATTTTGACCCAGTATCCTTATCTGGCCGGCATTTGGCTGGATCCTATCATGGGCTATTATACCCGGCCTGATCTGTTTCCTATTGAAGAAACTTATGCCCTGATCCGGGAATTGCAACCGCAGGCCCTGATTGCTTTTAAACAGGGTGCCAATGGGGATGAAGATTTTGTAGCCCCTGAACGTACCCCCCGGGCCCACCCAAATGGGGGAGAGGTGGGGCAGATGGCCTGGGAGAAAAATAAGGATAAACCCAAAGAGATCTGTGATACTTTGCAACCCAAGGATGTACCTGGTAATAGTTGGGGATATAATTTATATGCTGAAGGTAAACATATCAAACCTTACCAGGTGATGGAAATGCTGGATCAGGCGCAACAGGTTGATGCCAATTTATTGTTGAATACCGGACCATTACCTGATGGATCAATTCATGAAGATGACCAGGCTACTTTGAAAGAAGTAGGAAAAAGGTTGCGACAAAGGAATATTTAAAAAGTTTAAATGGACACTCTTTGCCTGTCAGGCACCTGTGGTGAAGATGTTCTACCTGGCATTTATTTTCCCCTGGTTAATTATGTAGGCAAAGCAGTAAAGACGAACATTTAGAGCCGACAAAGTTTCTTAACTCCAAATACCTGAAAATCGAAGATAAAAACCACTACTAATCCGGTCCGATCGCCCTGATGGAGGAACGCATTTCAAATTGATTTTTTTATCTTCACTTCATTTTGATCATCTCTGGCTTTTCCTGTCAAACGGTGGTTTACCGACCATAGGTCACATTTCTTGCAGACTTGATATTTATACCCATTCCCAGTTGGCCGACCTACTTAAGACATGATTAAATCACTTTTTCCTGTAAATTTTTTTTTCTGTAACATTTTATAAAGTAGATCGTCTCCCCTGAAAATTCAATATTAATTAACCCGTAAAACTTAACACCATGACACGCTTATTATTTTTAATTATTTTATATCCCTTTTTAGGATATTCTTCACCCAATGATGATTTGAATGAATTTTTTGAGAAACACAGTGGCAATAAAAGCCTGACCAAGATCAATGTGTCCGGTAAAATGTTTTCACTGTTCCAGGAATTTGACAATGAAGATCAAGACATGCAGAAGCTATCTGCCGCTATCAGTAAATTGGAGGGACTGCATATTCTAGCCGCCGATAGCCTGGCCTCTAATGAAGCAAATTCTCTCTATGCTGATGCCATGAAGCTCGTCACCAAAAATCGGTTTGATGAATTGGCCACCATACGGCATAAAAATGAAAATGTACAATTTATGATCAAGGAAAATACCTCAGGGGTCATTCAGGACCTGCTGGTACTGGTAAAAGGTGACCATAAATTTTTCTTTTTGAATTTATTTGGTGAAATTAACCTTTCGGAATTACCCGAACTTTCCAGAATGAAAATGAAGGGCATGGAATACTTAAATGATATGCATGATGCCAAAAAGCAGAAAAAAGATAATAAATAAGATTGTTTTTAACCTGATTTTTTTATCACTGTCTGTATCTGGTTTCAGCCAGAGTCAGACAGTGGATCAGATCATTGAAAAATTGAATACCTGGGATGTTTTTTACCTGTACCCCAGTACACTTCGTATGTTGAACCCGGAAAATAATCCTTCCTATAACCAGCTGATCTATGATGTGGAAAAAGTAAAGATCCTGATACTGGATCAGGAGAAGCATGATATACCATCTATTTACGATGAGCTGATAGCAGGACTTGATCGGGAACATTTTGAAACCCTGATGGAAATGGATGAGCAGGATAATGCTTACCGCATTTTTGGCTATACTAACCCAAAAGGAGAAATTTCTGATTTTGTAGGTATTGTAAGAACCGGAAATGATAGCCAACTGGTATTTGAAGTTGAAGGGGAATTAAACATGCCGGCTGCTTTGGATCTTATGAAATCAGGCTTTAATACTTCTGCTTTTAGCAAACTGATCATCAGGGAAAAAGAAAAAAAAGAAAAGGAACAACAGCAAAACAGCAAAAATTAAATTGGAACAACCTATCCTCAAAATCGCAGATCTACACAAAAACTTTGGTAAAGTGAAGGCGGTACAAGGTCTTTCCCTGGAGATTCACCAAGGGAATATATTTGGTTTGCTGGGGCCTAATGGCAGCGGTAAAACCACTACTCTGGGCATTATCCTGGGCGTAACCAATAAATCTTCCGGTTCCTTTTACTGGTTTGGAAAGCCTGGAAGCAAAAATATCAGAAAAAGGATTGGCGCTATTCTGGAATCTCCAGCCTTCTATCCTTATCTCTCCGCGGTAGAAAACCTTAAGATCATTGCCCGGATCAAACAGGTGGGCTATGAAAGAATTGATCAGGTACTGCAGGAAGTATATCTTTTTGACAGGAAAAACGATCCTTTTCGAACCTATTCTTTGGGTATGAAGCAACGACTGGCTATCGGGGCTGCCTTATTACCGGATCCGGATATTATGATCCTGGATGAACCTACCAATGGGTTGGATCCCCAGGGAATTAAAGAGATCAGAGATCTGATCATAAAAATAGGAGAGAATGGAAAAACTATTGTGCTGGCCAGCCATCTGTTAGCGGAGGTGCAAAAAGTTTGTACCCACTTTGCCGTATTGAACAAAGGCCGGAAAATGTACCAGGGCAGTGTTGCCCAGGCTTTAGGCGGAAAAGAAGTGGTGGAAGTATCAGCGCCCTCACAATATCCACTTAAATCTGTTTTACAGGAAAATGGAATAGTGACAAACCTTGAACAGGAAAAGGACCTGCTGCTAGTAACCTTAAGAGAGGATAAAACGGCTTTTGATTTGAATCATTACCTCAGCCAAAAAGGTATTGTGGTATCTCACCTGGCCAAACGTACCAAAAGCCTGGAAGCTCAATTTTTAGAAATCTTGTCTCAATCTGAACATGCTTAGATTAATTCACATAGAATGGTTAAAGGTAAGGCACTACCGTGCTTTTTGGGTGCTTTTCCTGCTTTACCTTGTTGTAATTGTTGCCCTTTCGGCCGGAGGAGGGGCATTTCTGAAATTCATTGAAAATCAGGGCGCTAATTTCCGTGGTTTTTCACCTACCATGATTCCGATTTATGCTTTTCCGGATGTCTGGCAGAACCTTACCTATTTTGGGACCTTCTTTAAGGTGTTCTTTGGCTTTATCGTTGTGATCACCATTGCCAATGAATACAGTTACCGAACCTTGCGGCAGAATATCATTGACGGTATGAGCCGGGCCGATTTTATCAAGTCCAAACTGGGTTTCATTTTCATATTATGTCTGGTGAATGTATTGGTGGTGGGATTAACCGGATTGATCCTGGGCTTTATTTTTTCCCCGGTAAAGGACCCTAAATTCATTTTTCAATCTATAGAGTTTTTAGCAGTTTATTTACTGGACCTGTTTATATTTTCCTGCTTTGCTTTCCTGGTGGGATTGTTGTTAAAACGATCGGCCATAGCCATTATGCTGCTTTCGCTTTATGTTTTATTTATTGAGCCCTTTATAGTGATCAACCTGGAAAATATACCTGTTTTGCCGGCTTTTTATAAGAAAATCACGCCATTTTTTCCGGTTGAAGCACTGAATAATTTAATACAGAATCCATTTCCCAGGTATATGTTCAGGGAAATCCAGAATTATGTAGGGGGAGTAGAATTGGCCATCGCTCTGGCTTACCTGATGATTTATTTGCTGTTGATCAGATGGTTGATCAATAAAAGAGACCTTTAAGTATTCCTGTTATAGTTAATTCAAAAGTGAAATAATTGATTAGCCCAAATAACTTATTAAATCAAAAGTCCTGACCTAGCTTCTGGATTATTGATTATATTTACTATTTAAATGTTTTGACTAAACCATTAACTGGTTATATTTTAAGTACTTATGATTAAAAAAAACCAGGCTGGGCTGCCTCTTTTCAATTTTGCATCATTTTCCAGGTTTTCGAAAGTTGACCATTTTGTCACATCCCGTTCCGGAGGTATGAGTGAAAATAGCACCCTGAATTTAAGTCTGAATACTGAAGAACCCCTGGAAAATGCACTGGGAAACAGGAAAATATTAGCCGAAGCACTGGGGATCAACCCTTCCCAACTATTGTTTCCCAAGCAATGCCACACCAGCCAGGTAAAAATAATTCAATCGGCCACCCCGTTGCCAGATCTGGATCAAACAGATGCTCTGGTGACCAATGTTCCCGGTTTGTACCTGAGCGTATTGGTAGCGGACTGTGTACCCATATTATTGTATGATCCGGTAAATGAAGTGATTGGGGCGGTTCATTCCGGTTGGCGAGGTACAGCAGGTAAAATTTTATCCAGCACAATTAAAGCCATGCAGGAAGTATACGATTCACTTCCTGAAAACATAATTGCGGGCATTGGACCTTCCATATCTGCGGGAGTATATGAAGTAGGAACTGAAGTGATACAGGCATTTCAACAGGCTTTTCCTGACAACAGCTTCACCAGGCCTGTCAGAAATAAACCCGGTCATGCTTTCTGTAATTTATGGCAGGCCAATCGCTGGCAATTGATTCAGTCTGGCGTTCCTGATTCTCAAATTGAAATAGGTGGATTGTGTACATACACTTCCAATGAACTGTTTTTTTCCGCCCGAAAGGGTGATTGGGGAAGATTTGCTGCCGGTATTATGATCAACAGCTGATGTTACAACATTGTAAATTATTTGAATGCTTTATTTCTGAAATAGACGATGGCTTCCGGTAATTTTTCTCCTTTAAAACGTTTTATTAAGAGCCGCAGAAAAAAATAATAATTTGTTTAGCAGGTCGTTTCCTTTGAATTGTAAGCCAGAATAACAATTTAGAGTTAACATTCAATAATCAGTTTTGTCACAATCCCAAAATCTTCTTGCAGGGTGATTCGGAATTCTAACACAGCATATAATGTTCACGCCCTTTATGATTATGTTATTTAAATCGGAATGTTTTGTAGTGCTGACTGTTTTTTATTTAATTTTGAGGACACATTGAACCGCATTTAAATAAAAAGTTGATGAAATTAGAAAAGGAAATAAAGTCGAAAGATATTGAAAACATCAGGGTAAAAGCGTTGCTTGAAATATTATTTACTGCCTCCTTTATCAATAATAAACATTCAAAATTTCTACAGCCATTTAAGATCTCGCCACAGCAATATAATATTCTACGGATTTTACGAGGATCCTTTCCTGAAAAAATCAACATTCAAACCATCAAAGAAAGAATGCTGGAGAAAACGCCGAACACCACCCGGATGATCGATAAACTGTATGACAATCAATATGTAGAAAGAGAAAGAAGTGAGGAAGACCGCCGGATGGTATTTGTCAGAATTTCCCCAAAAGGGCTCCACATCATGTCTGAGATAGATAAAATTCACCCGGAATACCTCAAATTTACCTACAAGTGGTCTGATCAGGATGCCTTCCTGGTTTCAGACTTAATGGAAAAACTTCGCGAATAATTGTCTAAACAATTTCCTGGTATATCTTTTGTTAGATAAAGAATGATTTCCTGCCTGAATGGTCAGGACGGAGTAAAAAATCATTAGCATTTATGATATATATCATAAATGCAAGTAGTAAGTTTTCATATATTTGACATGGTAAATAAATACATGGTTTATAATAACATGATTATTTATGATGAGGTAAATAAAATAAATCAAAAACATCAAAATACATTTAGCAATGAACAAACTAAGTATAATCACTATAATCCTGTTTTTATTGGTCCGGTTTGGTTGGGCTCAGGATACTTATCATTTAACCAAAGAATCAAAAGTTGTTGTCAAAGGAACTTCTACCATACACGATTGGGAGGTGCATGCTGAAGAGATGCGAAGTTCTGCCACATTCGAAATGGATAACAATGCAGTAGAACGTATTACAATGATGGAATTAAGCATTCCGGTAGAGTCACTCTCCAGTGGAAAACGGGGCATGGATAAAAATATGTATGAAGCACTCAAATCAGAGAAATTCCCCAATATTTTATTTGAATTTAAAGGGGTAAAATCTGCTTCAGCTAATGAATTAAGGGTAGTAGGAGATTTGACTATTGCCGGAAATACCAGGGAAGTAGAATTGACTGGGAATTACAATGTTCAAAATGGCAAAATAGCCATCAAAGGAAGTACTACTTTTCCAATGACTCGATTTAAGGTGGATCCTCCAACCGCTATGTTGGGAACCATCAAAACCGGCGATGAAGTGACCATAGAATATCATTTAACTTATAATTAATTTTTCTTCATTTTATAAACTGTAAATCCAATCATCATGAAAACAATCAAATATTTATTGCTCTTTGTTCTTATTCTTGGGCCTTTAGCTATGTATGCCCAAAGAACACCTATACAATTCTGGCGCCCCAATAATTATCAGGGAGTAAACGTTTTCGAAGATCCGAAAGTGGATAGTGTGGAGTTTGATGGTGTTGCCGTAAGAGTAGGAGGAGATTTTGCTATTCAGTTTCAGTCTTTAAACCAGGAAAATGCCGATAACGGATTGGTTGAATTAGGTTCTAATTTCAATTTACCTACTGCCAACCTAAACCTGGATGTTCAATTATACGATGGTTTGCGTATGCACCTGCGTACCTATCTTTCTTCCCGGAACCATGCAGAAGCCTGGGTAAAAGGTGGGCATATGGCTATTGACAAACTTGACTTTATAAGTGAGGGATTTGCAGAGGAAATCATGAAGGTCCTACGCTTCCGTATTGGTCTGGATGAGATTAACTATGGAGATGCCCATTTCCGCAGAAGTGATAATGCCCGGGTGATCTTCAACCCCTTTGTGGGCAACTATCTGATGGATGCTTTTACTACCGAAGCTTTCGGGGAGGTTACTGTACTTACACCAGGTGGATTCATCGGGATGCTGGGAGTTTCTAACGGTAAATTGAATCAAAGTGTAGCTGTGAATCCTGACACAGATAATGGCACGTCTTTTTATGGTAAATTAGGATATGATCAGCGTTTCCAGGATGATTTCAGGTTCCGGATAACCGGTTCCTGGTACATCAATAATGGAACCTCCACAGGGTTTTACCTTTATGGAGGCGACCGGGCTGGTTCCAGGTATTACAGCGTAATGCATACCATTAATCCGGATGACCGGGACAGCAATTTTGCCGGCAGGATTAACCCAAGATTTGCCAAATTAACCTCCTTTCAAATAAATCCGTTTTTAGAGATAGGTGGGTTAGAATTCTTTGGTGTATTTGAAGTGGCTTCTGATGGGGATGACGCTACAGGTGGTTCCTATACTCAATTAGCCGGTGACCTGATTTACCGTTTTGGTAGCTGGGAACAGTTTTACCTGGGATTGCGCTATAATTCAGTATCAGGAGAGCCTTCTGAAGGAGCTACTACTCAGAATATCAATCGCTTTAACCTAGGTGGCGGATGGTTTATGACCAGGAATGTATTGGCCAAGATCGAATATGTATCGCAAAACTATACAGATGGTTTTGATGGTCAAATATTTGAGGATGCCAGCTTCAATGGAATTATGCTGGAAGCAGCTATTAGCTTTTAAAAATAAGCTGCTTTTCATATTAATATAATCAAATGCACAAATGGCCGGAATACAGGTCATTTGTGTTTTTAGTAGAGAATTGGTTTAAAATAGTTAACCCTGAGATTTAACAAAACCATACTTGTAATATTTGGATTGCTATTATCCTCATCTTCTTTCAGGTCCGGACCGGATTTGATTAAAAAGATGACTGTGGTGGTGGGACAGGATAGCTATTTAACCATTTTAGGTAAAACCAATATCAATAAATTTTCCTGTGTTTACCAGGGTAATTTCCCCCAGGATACATTTCAGGTGCAACTGATTCAAATGGATGATGAAGTGAAGATTAAGGATGTTCAATTGCAGCTAAAAGTTGATAATTTTGATTGCGGCAATAAGGTCATGAACAATGATTTTCAGGAGTTGTTGAAACATCAGCAGTTTCCGCTGATTTCCATTGAAGTATTAAGGATCAAATCTTCCCTTCCGGATAAACCGGAAAAAGATGTTTATGGCATGGCTGAGGTAAAGTTCCATATAGCTGGAGAATCAAATATATATACCCTGCCGGTTTATTTAAGACAGCTAAACAGCCATGCCTTTTATGTAGGCACCCATCAGCTGGATATTACAGATTTCAATATCACACCTCCTACCAAATTCCTGGGTATGGTAAAAGTAGACGAAGAAGTGGCCATAGAATTTGGATTAAACCTGGAAGTGTTTGATAATTAAATTGATCCGGCCTAATTAAGATCAGAATTTATCATATATTTAAGTATCAGACAGGCATATTTACCGTTAAATAAGATAGAGCCCAGAAATACTGCTTATGGAAAGATTGTTTATAATACTTATACTTGTAGGACTAACGAATTTAAGCCATGGACAGATATTTGAATGTCTTGATTACCAGGATGCTGTAAAAGAAGGCACCCGTAGCAGAGATGGTAAACCAGGACCCAACTATTGGCAAAACCAGGCTTTTTATGATATGCAGGTAGAAGTACTTCCTGGCCAGAACCGCCTGAAGGGAATCGCCAGTATAACCTATCAAAATAATAGCCCGGATACATTATGTTCCATAACCTTCAGGTTGTATCAGAATATCTATAAAAAAGGGACCACACGTAATATACCTGTTGCCCTGGAAGACCTGCATGATGGAATTGTCTTACAACATTTAACCATTGATGACATACATTATATTAAAGATCAGCAGGAAAAATTACCGGCCAAGCTCAACCTGGAAGGTACCAATCTGAATGTAAACATCAATAGGCATATTCTGCCGGGAGAATCAGCCGCAATCGAAGTTACATGGAGTTTTAATATTCCTGCTTTTACCCAAACCCGCCGCATGGGAAAATTTAAGGATGGCGCTTATTTCATTGGACTTTGGTATCCTCAGATTGCTGTATACGATGATATAATTGGCTGGGATAATCAGGTATCACATTTGGGAATTCAGGATTTTTACAATGATTTTAATGATTATGAAATAGAAATCAAAACTCCTGAGAATTACCTGGTTTGGGCAACTGGTCAGCTGCAGGATCCTGAAACCATTTACACTCCAGAGATATTATCCAGGCTGGAACAAGCCCAAAATTCTGATGAAATTATACAGATCATAAGCCAGGAGGATTATACCAAACCTTTGGTGAAAAGTAATGTGTGGCGTTATAAAGCAGATCATGTGACTGATTTTGCTTTTGGTATGGCCACCAATTTCAACTGGGAGGGGTCTTCTTTGCTGGTTGGAGGAAATGAGAATAGAAGGGTGCTGCTGGATATGGTATATCATCCTGAAAATTTGGATTTTAAAGGCAAGACTGCTTTAGCCAAACAAAGTGTTACTTATTTTTCCCGGCAATTACCGGGATACCCTTTTCCATTCTCCCATGGAACCATTTTCAATGGGTTGCCCACAAATGGCATGGCAGTAGAATACCCCATGATTGCTAACATGAGCCTGTTTGAGGATGAAATATTTTTTAAAAGCATGATTGCCCATAAGTTATTCCACAACTATTTTCCTTTTTATATGGGAATCAATGAAAAAAATTGTATTTGGATGGATGAAGGATGGGCTTTTTATCTAACCAATAAATTTTTACCTGAAAATTACCTTCCATATTCAGTAACTGAAATTTATAACAAATACGTAGGAAGGGCTAAAGATGTACCCCTGATTGCCTCTTCTAGTTATGTGATCCAGAATAATTTACCTACACAATATTTTCTGAAACCTTTTATGGCCTATCACTTGCTTAATGTTTTACTGGGAGAACAGCAATTTAATAAAGTTTTGAAAGAATACATAGCCGTTTGGCACGGCAAACATCCTACTCCCTATGATTTTTTCTATCTGGTGGAAAATCAAATGGGCCAGGATCTGAGCTGGTTGTGGAATCCGCTGTTTTTTGAATTTGGATATCCGGATCTGGCTATTACAAAAGTAAAAGATCATCAGGTGACCATTGAAAAAAAGGGTATTGTTCCGGTACCGGTATATTGTGAAGTGATTTACAAAGACAACAGCAGGGATGTTATCCAAAAGGGCATTGATGTCTGGAAAGATAAACCCGAATTTATTGTACTGGATGCTGATCCCGGGAAATCCATCAAAAAGGTAATCCTGGGCCAGGAGGACATACCCGATGTCAATCAGGAGAATAATATTTACCAGGTGCAGGAGTTGTATCCTCATTTTGAAAGCAGCAAGTAAGCTAAAGCTGCATTTTGACAGGGATTTATTTCTTCCACCTGATTATGCAGTCTTCTCAATAAACTGTCAATGTAATTATTCTGGTGAAAATTCACTTAGCCTTTCCAACCATCACCCACATTACGGTGTCTAATAGTTAAAATCTTGTAAAACATAAAAACTAGCATCATGAAAAAAATTATGATTGAGGAATCTGGTGAAGTTCAGGGCATCATTTTCAGACTGGCGATTTTTGTTGGGTTATTACTGGCCATAACATTTTTTATTTGATTTTTATATACGTTTAATCTAACCATGTACCTGCTTATTAGTTAAAAAAATAGTATTCCAAAAACTGGATAGTAATAGTAGTTAAATTGTTTTATATTTGCAAATGGTCGACATTTCAATTATTTGTAAATTTTTTAGATTAAAATTAATACTATTTTTTTGATTAAATGTATTTAGTTCTTATTGTCATCAGTCTGTTACTGGTTCTCTTGATCATTTGGGCTATTATTCGCTTGTATCGATTGACCCGACTCCTGAAAAAACCATCTAAAACAGAGAAAACAGGTTCCAAAACCGGTATTTCTGGTGGTAATGCCAAATTATTGGCCGGTTTTTTAGTAGTTGGATTTGCTCTGGTAATAGGGTCCATCCTAAAATACAGTGAATTCTTTCTGCCCTCACCTTCTTCTGTGCATGGTGCCTGGATAGACCGGCTTTTTTTCTGGACCCTGTTGATCACCGGTTCTGTATTTGTCCTTACCCACCTGCTTTTGTTCCTGTTTCCTTTAATATATCCGTCCAGTAAATCAGGTTTTGCTTTCTTTTTTCCCATCAATTACAAGATGGAAATTATCTGGACTGCCATACCATTTACTACATTCATTTCACTCTTTATCTGGGGTACCACGACCTATCATGATATCATTGATAAAGCGCCTGATAATTCCCTCCAGATTGAGGTAGTGGGGCAACAATTCAGTTGGTTATTAAGGTATCCCGGAGCTGATCATAAGTTGGGAGAGTTTCATTATACCCTGATCGATGAGATCAACCTGGTGGGAATCAATTTCAGTGATCCGGCCAGTTTGGATGATTTTAGTGCAGATGCCTTATACATACCGGTAGATACCGATATAAATTTAAAGATAAGGGCAAAAGATGTCATACACAGCGTATTTATGCCTCATTTCAGGGTGAAGATGGATGCAGTGCCGGGCATGCCTACCCAGTTCCATTTCATTGCTACTGAAACTACCAATGAAATGAGGCAGAAGCTGAATAATCCTGATTTTAATTTTGAAATGGCCTGTGCCGAATTATGTGGAGCCGGGCATTTTGCTATGAAAAAACTGGTCATTGTCCTTGAAAAAGAGGAATATGACCATTGGTATGAACAACAAACTCCCTGGTTGACCAGGCATCCGGAATATTTAGCCCGGATACCGGAAAAAAACCGGCAACTGGCCCAGCAAATTGTCAATCGAAATAATTAGAAGTACTTTTTTATCCAATGGAAACCTCAATAACCCATACCCCCACACCCGATCAGACCAAATCTTCTGAATCTTTCATTACAAAATATATATTTAGCCAGGACCATAAAACCATAGCCAGGCAATACCTGTTTACTGCTATTGCCTGGGCTGTGCTTGGATCTCTATTCAGCCTTGTCATTCGCCTGCAACTGGGGTTTCCCGGAGCCGATCTGAGCTGGTTGAAGCCCATCCTGGGAAAATGGATTATGGAAGGCGGAAAGCTGGATCCCAGCTTTTACCTGGGCATGGTAACTATTCATGGAACCATCATGATGTTTTTTGTTCTTACCGCAGGTCTTACCGGCACTTTCAGTAACTTTTTGATCCCTTTGCAGATAGGTGCCAGGGACATGGCTTCTCCATTTCTGAATATGCTTTCTTACTGGACATTTTTCCTGGCCGGATTGGTGATGTTTGCCTCGCTGTTTGTACAAAGTGGGCCAAATATGGCCGGTTGGACTTCTTATCCACCTTTAAGCGCAGTGCCTACCGCCATATCGGGCTCACAGGCTGGTATTGTATTGTGGATCATAAGTATGGTCTTTTTTGTAATATCAATTGCCATGTCTGGTATCAATTTCATATCAACAATCATTAACCTGCGAACAGAAGGTATGAAATTTAAGCGGCTACCCTTGACCATATGGTCCTTCTTCTTTACGGCCATTCTGGGTTTGATATCTTTTCCTGTGTTTTTTGCGGCTCTTTTATTATTGCTGTTCGACCATAGTTTTGGTACCAGCTTTTACTTATCCAACATTTATATTGGGGGGGAAGCTTTGCCTCATGTGGGTGGAAGCCCCATTCTTTACCAGCATCTGTTCTGGTTTTTAGGGCATCCGGAAGTTTATATAGCCATTTTGCCTACCATGGGGATTATATCGGATGTAATATCAGTGAATTCCCGAAAGCCTATTTTTGGCTATCAGGCTATGGTACTATCCCTGTTTATGATCATGTTTTTATCATTTATGGTCTGGGCCCATCATATGTTTGTTTCCGGTATGAATCCATGGCTGGGTACAGTATTTAGTCTGACTTCCTTTATTATCGCAGTACCATCTTCCATCAAGGTCTTCAATTGGCTGACTACTTTATGGAGGGGGCGTATTATTTTAAATCCGGCCATGCTGTTTGCCATTGGATTGGTTTCTTTTTTTATAACCGGTGGCTTAACCGGTTTATTTACTGCCAATACGGCTATCGATATTGAGATCCATGATACCTATTTTATAGTGGCTCATTTTCATCTGGTGATGGGAAGTGCCACCTTCTTTGGCTTTTTTGCCGGCATTTATCATTGGTTTCCCAAAATGTTCGGACGGATGCTTAATCTTAAGCTGGGTTACCTGCATTTCTGGCTAACTTTTATAGGGGCTTATCTGATCTTCTTTCCCATGCACTACCTGGGTATGGCCGGTTTTCCCCGCCGTTATTATTCCTTTACTTCATTTGATACCTTCTCTGCCTTTACCGATCTGAACTCATTCATCAGCCTGGCTGCCATACTTACATTTGCCGGACAGCTGATATTTATTTATAATCTGATTTATTCCATCAAAAAGGGTAAGCCAGCCCCAGCCAATCCCTGGAGAGCCAATACCCTGGAATGGACTACTCCGGCTAAACCGGGACATGGTAACTGGCCGGGAGAAGTGCCAAAAGTATATCGCTGGCCTTATGATTACAGCAAACCGGGAGCAAAGCAGGATTTTATCATGCAACATATTCCACACTCCCTGACTCCGGAGTCAAATTCACCAGATGAGGAAGAAAAAGAGGATCAAGTGGAGCATTAATTAAAAAAATAAAGAAAACAAGAGATGAGATTTAACCACAAAACACTAAGTATTCACCAAGTTTGCAGAGACATTTGAATCAAAACCCAAACTTTTGCTATTTTGCGCTTTAATCTCAATATGTTTCCTTTGCTAAGCTTATAAGCGCTCAGATTTTTTACCCAAAGGTCAGGGAGAAAATTGTATTCAAACGCTTTGTGTAAACCATCAATACTACACCTAATATAGCTTAAAGCCTCAGGATTCATCCTTTTCCGCCACCCGGTAACTATGCTGCTGGATAAAAGTCCGACCAAACATATCGGTAGCTTTTACTTCAATCTGATGCACCCCTGCCGGCAGATCAGTGGGTACAGGAGCCGCCCACAGATGCTTACTTTGCACCGGGTTGCTGGGACGTCGACCCGATAATAAGGTTTCTGTAAAATCCCAGGTATGCAGTTTGTCCAGGTAATGGGGATCGTATTCTTCCACATACTGCATCACTTTCCAGGGCCCCTGATTCACCCGAAATTCTAACTGGTCCTGTTTGGTTCCGATGAAGAAATTCACCAAAATTCCAGCCGATGTGCGTTTATCCTTTTCTACCACTTTGGGAGCAAAGATCTGCATTATCTGATCTTCCGGTAGCCCGGCAGCTTTATAATCAATGGTATATTGATTACCTTCAAAGTTAATGATGGCATATCCCTTGGGTGTACCATCCCGCATAGTAGAAATGGGTATCCCGTTTTTGTCCAGCTGTCCGGAATACCAGTCGCCCGAGGTAGTGCCTACATTGTAATGGTGATGAGGGCTATCCTGCAGCCACCCTTGCTCCCTGGTGAAGAAATCCTGCTTCTGGATATGAGTATGGGCAGATAAGGAAAGGGTATGCGGAAAATCTTTCAGCAGGGAAAATAACCGCTGCCGGTCCTGATCCCGGAAAGGATCTCCGGCTGGTTCACTGAGGGGGATATGAAATGCCACCACCACCAGGTAGTCTTCAGGGACATGTTTCAGGTCATTTTCCACAAAATCCAGCTGATCCTGCCGGAATCCTCCCCAGTATCCCTGCTGATCACGGGGATCAGGATAAAGAATATCATCCAGCACGATAAAATGTACTTTTCCATAATTAAAGGCATAGTTGGCCGGACCAAAATGGGCTTCGAAAGTTTCATCAGCCAGGGAATCGACTATGGCATCAAAATTCATATCATGATTGCCCATTACATTGTACCAGGGAATGCCAATCTTTTGTACAGCTTCCTGATACGGTTTAAACAATTCCAGATCATCGCCCACCAGGTCGCCCAGACTTAAACCAAAAGCGATTTCCTGCACCTGTTCCAATGGTGCCACAATGCCACGATCAAAATAATCCATTTCCTGCCGGGTGTAGGGCTGGGGATCTCCAAAGATCAGGGCTTTGAATACAGGATCTTCTGTTTGTGGAAGTAGGGCAAAATTGAGGGATTTGGGAAGTTTCCCGGTAGCAGCTACCCCTTTAAACTTTAATTCAGGCGATCCTTCCGGTTTATGAATATAGTAAAACTGAGGCAGGTTGTTGTCATTCAATGGCACTCCATATTCTGAGGGTTTGATCACAAAGATGATATTATCCCGGGCCACCGGAAGTTGGTATTGTCCTTTTTCATTAGTCAGGGTTACTTCCAGGCCATTAGAAACAGCTACTCCCGGAATTCCCTTTTCCCGGTTTTCTTTCCTGCCATTCTGGTTCAGGTCTTCATACACAATGCCTTGCACCAAATCCTGTGCCTGAAGATATGGCACCATACAATAAAAAAGAATTATGAGGCTGAATTTTTTCATAAGGTTCATGATTTATTTTAAGGTTGAAAAATCAGGGTGGTCATTACCGGGAAATGGTCCGATGGAAATTTTCCGTAGTAGGTATCCGTCAGTATGCCGTATTTTAATACTTCAAAATCAGGACTGATGAAAATATGATCAATCCGGCGATCATCCAGGTTTTCTGTACTGAAACCATTAAATGTTCCATTGGGTACATAAGGGTAAGGGACCTGGTGAAAGGCATCGTTCAGCCCTTCAGCTTCTTGCAGCAAGCGATAATTTGGATGCTGATGACTGAAATTGAAATCGCCAGTCAGTATCACCGGGATGTTTCCGGCAATTTCTTCCATCTTTTCCAGTACCAGTTTGGTACTTTGCTGACGGGCTTCTTCACCCCGGTGGTCGAAATGTACATTAAACAGATAAAAGGATTCCCCGGTTTGCTTTTCTCTGAATTTTCCCCAACTACAAACCCTGGGTAAGGCAGCATCCCAACCTACGCTGGGTTGATCCGGCGTGAGTGATAGCCAGAAATTTCCCTGCTCTTCCAGATCAAATAAATCGGTTTTATAAAAGATGGCGGCAAATTCCCCAGCCAGATTACCGTCGTCCCGGCCAACCCCAATGTATTCAAATCCATCTAAAGCTGCTTGCAGGTCTTCCAGCTGATGATGCAGACCTTCCTGAGTACCAAAAATTTCAAATCCATGGAACCTGATAAGACCTGAAATCCTGGGCACCCTTTTGGACCAGGCATTTACCGTATCAGCCTTATTGTCATATCGAAGATTATAACTTGCAACAATCATATCCTGAGCCTGAATTGATAAGTGAAAAAAAATAATATATATAGTAACTGCAAAGCGTTTTATCCTATTCATCTTAATTAATAGCTTTTTTGTTTTTTAATTTTCAGATAAATATAATAGTTCTGCCCCAATGGGCAGGTGATCTGATACATATTTTTCAAAAATTACCTGGTGACTCAGGATTGTAAAATCCCGGAGCTTGGTAAAAGCAATGAAATCTATGGCTTTTGCTGGTTGAAGGGCCGGAATGGTCGGTTCGCAGGGATTACAGGTGCGGGTGAAATACTGGTCCAGCAGATCAATTACGCCAGATCCGGGCTCCGCATTGAAATCACCAGCCAGTATCAGCGTTTGTTCATACCTACCCGTGATTTCTACAATGGCCTTCATTTGTAATTGCCGGTTCACCGGGTCGGGTGGGGCATTCAGATGGGTATTGGCAAAAATAAGGGTAGCACCCCCGGGCAATCCAACTTCGGTGATGGCTAATATTCGAGACTCGCCCCGACTATTGATCAGGGTGGGCAGTGGAAAAAGCTCTGAATGAATAATGGAATAGCGGGATAAGATCAGCAATCCATAATCACCTCCCTGAAAATAGATGGCTGATGGTTAAAATACCTCAAAATGGGGATTGATTCCATTATTTTCAACCTATAATTTAGTATAAGTATATTTTTCTAAAAATATGCTGAGATCATTTCAAACCTTCCTTACAGCATGTAAATCTTTGGATGATTAATAACAGTTTCATTTTTATTTTTAATTTATGAATACCAATAATTCCCCAAAACAAAAAGAACAGGATAATTCTGATCTTCCTTCCATCAACCTGCCCCAAGGAGGAGGCGCCATCAGAGGTATTGGAGAAAAATTTTCGGCTAATCCGGTTACAGGCTCTGGTTCATTAAATATTCCACTGCCCCTCAGTCCGGCCAGGGCATTAGCCCCGCAGCTCTCCCTTCAATATGATTCAGGGCAGGGTAATGGCCCATTCGGATATGGCTGGAACATACCCATGGCCCACATCAGCAGGAAAACTTCCAAAGGTCTTCCTGAATATAATGATGATAAAGATGTATTTCTTTTTGCTGATTCAGAAGACCTTGTTCCTTTTTTGGTGGAAAATGGAACGGAATGGCATCATAAACAAAAACCAGAAGATGATGATTATACCATTTTTGAATACAGGCCACGTATTGAAGGCTTATTTTCCCGGATCGAAAAATGGGTCAGCAGAACTACCGGAAATACCCACTGGAAAACCATCAGCAAAGCCAATGTAACGGCTATTTATGGACGCTCAGAACAGGCCAGAGTATTTGACCCTGAAGATAAGCGGCGTGTTTTTCAATGGATGCTGGAGGAAACATATGATGCCAGAGGAAACACGATCAATTATAATTACAAGCGTGAAAACAGGGAGGGGATAGATATTTCCTTGTCTTATGAAGGTAGCCGTTTGACAGAAAATGTGTCATTTAACCACCTCTATCTGAAATCTGTGAACTATGGGAATAAATCAGCCGGAGATGCAGACAGCTTTCATTACCAGCTTGTATTTGATTATGGCGAACATGATCTGATGGATCCTGCTTGGGAAGAGCAGCAACAGTGGTTGGTTCGAAAAGATCCTTTTTCAAGCTTTACCAGCGGATTTGAAATAAGACAATATCGGCTATGTCATCGAATTTTACTTTTTCATGATTTTGGTCAGTTGGCTCAGAATCCGGTGTTGGTCAGGTCAATGGACTTGAGCTATCATGAGCATGAAAAAAGGACTTTACTGATGTCCATTCAGCAGAAGGGCTACAGAAAGAACAAGGATAAACAAAAAAGTAAAAGTTTCCCCCCGCTGGAATTTGCTTACAGTGAACCTGAAATGGATGATGAAGTGAAAAATATTTCTCCTGAATACCTGGATAATCTGCCTTATGGAGTAGACGGCAGTACTTATCAATGGCTGGATCTGGAAGGAGAGGGACTTCCCGGTATTTTCACTGAAAATAATGGGGGTTGGTACTACAAAAATAACCGGGGAAACGGAACATTTACACCCCAGCGGCTGATGATCGAAAAGCCTCAACCCTCATGGATGATGGGATTTCAGCCCGTTTTAGCTGATATTGATGCAGATGGGGTTAAGGAATTATTGCTGGAGGGATCGACCCTGAATGGATACTTTTCCCAACAAGAAAATGAATGGCTGCATTTTTTACCCTTTGAGTCATATCCCTCAAATCTGTTCAATAATCCTGATCTGAAAAGAATAGATCTCAATGGAGACGGGTTGCCTGATTTACTAATTAGTGAAGATGAAGTTTTTACCTGGTATCCCTCTAAAGGTAAAGCAGGTTTTGCAGAAGCAAAACAAATCAATAAAGTCCTGAATGAAGAAAAAGGGCCCAGGATCGTATTTTCAAATCCGGAACAAAACATTTATTTGTCTGATATGACAGGAGATGGGCTAAATGATATAGTGAGAATTCGAAATGGAGCGATAGCCTACTGGCCAAATAAAGGGTATGGAAAATTTGGAGCAAAGGTGGTGATGGAAAATGCACCATGGCTGGATACAACTGATCATTTTGACCAAACCAGGATACGCATGTTTGACCTGGATGGTACCGGGACTACTGACCTCCTTTATGTCGGCCATAATTCAGTACAAATCTGGTATAATTGTTCAGGCAATAGTTGGAGTGAAGTCTACAATATTCCCTCATTTCCGGATACAGATAATCTTTCCTCCCTGGCTGTGGTGGATTTACTGGGCACAGGAACAGGGTGTCTGGTCTGGTCTTCCGGTTTACCAAAAAATGAGGAAAGGCCTCTGGCATATATTGATTTGATGCCTAAGGGTAAGCCCTACCTGATGACTTCGGTAACTAATAACATGGGACGGGAAACTAAATTATCCTATACTTCATCTACAACTTTTTACCTGCAGGACCTTCGGGAAGGTAATCCCTGGATTACCCGGCTTCATTTCCCGGTGCATGTGCTGGAGAAAGTGACTACCATTGATCATATTTCCTCGTCGCAGATGGTTTCTTCCTACAAGTATCATCATGGTTATTATGATGGGGGAGAGCGGGAATTTCGGGGATTTGGTATGGTGGAACAAACAGACAGTGAATTATTTGGGACATATAACCCAGAAAATGAATTGGACATGCCGCCGGTTTTAACCAAAACCTGGTTTCATACCGGAGCCTTCATCAAAAATGGAACGATTTCTCAGCAATATCACAGTGAATATTTTAACGGTGATATAAAGGCCCATGATTTTCCTGACAGTACTATAGAAAATGCTACAGAAATGGATTTTTCTCAGTTGGGGGAAGCTTACCGGTCTTTAAAAGGAAAAATATTACGACAGGAGATTTATGCTTTAGATGGATCAGAAAAAGAATATGTTCCCTACAGTCTGACTGAATCAAACTTTTTGGTAAAGCAGCTTCAGCCTGGCTATGAGGATAAAAACGGTGTCTTTTTAACCTCTGCCAGTGAAACTCTGGTATATGCTTACGAACGTAATGATCAGGATCCCAGAATCACTCATTCTTTCATACTTGAATCAGATGATTATGGACAGCCACTGAAAACCATAGAAATTGCCTATCCCCGCAGAAGTACCATCGATGAAGCTTATCCTGAGCAAAGGCAGCTATATGCAACCCTAAAAACAAATACCTTTTTTAATGAGACCGTAGATTTCTATTTAATAGGTGCAGTGACTGAGCAGAAAAGCTATGAACTTAATGGCTTGGAGGTTTCACCTGATGCATATTTTAGCATAAAGGAAATTAACCTGCAGTTACACCATGTATTGGATCAATCAAATATTTTGCTGCATCATCAACCTTTCACCAATGGTGTGCAGGCACGGTTATTATCCTGGGTTAAAAATTTCTACTGGGAAGATGAAAGCAGTGAGCTTCCTTTTGGGAAAGTTTCTGCCCTGGCCCTGCCTCACCATTCGGAACAGATCAACATAAGTACAGGGTGGTTAGGTGAAGTATATGATACCAGGGTAGATGATACCATGATGAAAACCGCAGGTTTTGAGAAAGCTGATGAACATTGGTGGAGTATCGGTGCCACCCTGTATTATCAGGGGCCTGCTGCTTTTTATCTGCCTGACAAATCCGTAGATAGGTTTGGTAATGAATCAAAGGTTTTTTATGATCAGTATTTTATTACCACAGTCAGGCATGAAGATGCTATAGGCAATGTCACTACTGCCGAAATTGATTATTATGCCATTGCTCCCTGGAGGCTTACGGACATCAATCAAAATGTAACGGAAGTATTAACCGATCCTTTAGGCATGGCGATGGTCACCTCAGTGTATGGTAGCGTAAATGGCAGCTTCAGGGGAGATCATCCGGTAAATGATTACCTGGAACAGGAAGATGCCAGGATTTCAAATATCATAGCAGACCCTGCCACCTTTTTACAGGATGTCACCAGCTTTTTTTATTATGACCTGGAAGCCTGGATGAATGATCAGCAGCCTCCTTATTTTGTCAGTCTGTTACGGGAACAGCACGCCAGTGAATTGGATGGAGAGGCTCCGATTATCCAGGTTCATTTGGGTTATTCGGATGGGTTTGGCCGGGAATTACAGCAAAAGGTGAAAATGGTGGATGATAAAACAGGACAGGAGCAATGGCTGGTGACGGGAAGGACTGTTTATAACAACAAGGAAAAGCCTGTAAAACAATATGAACCCTTTTTTAGCCCTGTGTATGCTTACCAGGATGAAGCAGCCATTGCCCCGGTGGGGGTTACGCCAATACTTTATTATGATCCCCTGGGAAGGGTTTATAAAACTGAGACAGCCAAGGGCTTTTATGCCAAAGTGATTTATGACTCCTGGCAGGTTACTACTTATGATGAAAATGATACAGTAAAGGACAGTGCATATTATGCTGATCATATCGGCCATAATGATGATGAGGCAGAAGCATTACTCAAGGCAGAACCGCACTACAATACACCTGATGTGGTACATTTGGATAGCCTGAACCGGCAGTTTATGTCTTACCAGTACATGGAAGAAGGTAGTGATCCGCTGGCTACTTTTTCTACATTTGATGTATCAGGTAACCTGCTGACTGTAACAGATCCCAGGCAATATTCAGCCAATCAAAGCAGAACCGCGGATCAGAAAATCCATAATTTCATCCACAGATATGACCTGTTGGGTAATATTTTATACACCAGCAGCAAAGATGCCGGAGAAACCTGGAACTTGTTTAATATAAAAAACAATCCTGTACATAGTTGGAATGCCCGTCATTTTCACACGGAAATTATTTATGATGCTCTGGACAGGCCTGTTCTGGTGAAGGTGGCCGGAGGTGGGATAAACCATATGGTTCAGTTAATGGAATACGGTGAAGCAGAGCCTGATGCGGAGCTACTAAATTTGCGGGGACAATTGATCAGGCATTATGATCAGGCCGGTTTATTGGAGCATACCTTGTTTGACATCAATGGTCAGCCATTAACTTCAAACAGAACCCTGAGAAAGGAATACAAAACGGAAGTGGACTGGTCGGATAAATCTGCTGTATTGATGGAGCCTGAGGTTTTTACGTCTGAGACCGCATATGATGCACTGGGCCGGGTAAACCAATCCATACAACCTGATGGAAGTCTGACCAAACCTGCTTATTATCCGAATGGCTGGCTCAATAGTTTAGCAGTGCAACTGAAGGATGAAAACAATTATACTTCCTTCATTGCCTCTATTGATTATGATCCCAAAGGCCAAAGAACCAGGGTCATTTATGGTAATGAGGTGCACACTGATTATTTTTATGAAGCCACCACTTTTCGACTGACCAGGCTGGAAACAACCCGTCAGGAGTCTAATGGCAGCCTTACCTATTTGCAGGATATCAGCTATGTTTATGATCCGGTGGGTAATATTGTAAAGATCACAGACCATAGCCAGGAAAAAGTTTTCACGGCTAACCAGCTGGTACAGCCCCAGAGTAATTTCGTATACGATGCCCTGTATCAATTGAAAGAAGCGACAGGTCGGGAGCACCTGGCCCTTTCCAAAACGGACTATCAGCAAGGAAGTGACGTGTTTAAAAATACTCATTTTGCCCATATCAATGATCCGGATCAGCTCAGAAATTACATCCGCCAATATGACTATGATGAAGCAGGCAACCTGGTTCAGATCAGGCACATTGGACAAAATTCCTTTACCCGGAATGTAAAAGTTTCTGACACATCCAACCGGTCTATCTCTGATGAAATGGATCATACTACACCGGTGGAAGACTATTTTGATCCTGCCGGCAATTTGCTTCAACTGGAACATCTGCAGGGCATTGCCTGGAATTATCGCAATCAGATCGCCTCTGTCACTATAGTGGAAAGGAATGGTGAAAATGATATGGAATATTATGTATACAACGCCAGTAGCCAGCGTACCCGTAAAATAAAAGAAACGTATTCTTCATCCGGAGACCTGTTGTGGAAGGAAGATAAGATCTACCTGGGCGGGGTGGAAATCAAGCGAAGGTACCAGGGCAATAGTCAAACCCTGCAGGAGGATCGTTCTGCTTTACATGTAATGGATGTACAGCAAAGAATAGCCATGATTTATTACTGGCAGGTCAGTAGTGACAGTTCGGTAACAGTTAATGAGAACAAGATACATTACCAACTGGGAAACCACCTGGGTTCAGCTGCTTTGGAACTGGATCAGGAGGGACAGGTCATATCTTATGAGGAGTATTTTCCCTTTGGTGGAACTGCTTTTTCAGCCGGAATAAATGTCACTGAAGTTGCTTTGAAGGCATATCGCTATTCCGGCAGGGAGCGGGATGATACCACCGGGTTGTACTATTATGGTGCCCGTTATTATGCTCCCTGGCTGGGTCGATGGTTGAATCCAGATCCGGCCGGGACCGTGGATGGATTGAACCTGTACAGATTTGTAGTAAATAATCCTGTAAAATTAGTAGATATTGATGGTCGACAAGCTGGAAATAGTGGAAAAGAAATTGGATTAGTTGAACATGAGGGAGTCTCTTATAAAATGTATGAAGCTGTTCCGGGAACATGGGTTTCGAGTTCTTTAAAAGAAGAAGGTTATGATCAATTATATGAACAGATGACAGGATACGGGGCATATGAAGGTGTGGCATTGGGGCCAAATTTTCAGCCGCTTCCTGATCCTGATAACATAAAGATAGGTCAACAATATTTAATTCCGGTTGGCTCCTCAATTAATTTTAGTGGGGTTTCAATTACAGGTCAGGCGCTTCCATCGACAGTACGTACCAACTATTCATGGTCTGGTGATGATCTAAAACACAGGACGTTTAGGCCCAGGTTCTTCTATAGTGAACCCTATAGTTCTTTTGAATTGGATATGCCAGGAGTGCCACCTCCAAGTGATGATCCAAGAGAAGCAGTTGCTTTTTGGTTACAAACGTTTTCCCCGGAAATTATACAAGCGGAAAAGGATTTTCGTGTTAGCAGGATAGCAATTGCCGGTGCTATTGCCTGGGAGGCTCTGGAAAACCCCTTGATTGCATCTACCAGTTCTGTTGGACCGGGAAAAATACATGTAGAAGGATCAGGCGGGCATAGTGGCTGGCCAGAAGTAGTGGAACAAAAAGGATTAGTTCCAACCCCGGGAAGTGACATGGAAAGAAGATTTGTTTTAAGTCTACCAGCATCTAGTATACGATATATTGGTGCCATCATGTCCGTAATTGCCGACGAAGCTGAAGCGAGGAATAGTGGCTGGTACATAAGAAATAATCCGGAAATATTGACTCAGGTTTATCATGGGAGTTCCTATCAGCAATGGAAAACCAATATAGCAAATAAACCGGCAGGTGCTTCATTTAAAATTGTACCTGGAATGATGAGTACCTGGATCCTTGATAATCAAGCTTATTTAGAAGCCGCAGTAGGACGTCCTGAATTACAATAACTGTTTAAGCTTCTTGACCTTAATAGATCTATGTCTATTATCAATATCAATGATAAATCAAAATATAATTTTTAAAAACTTCTGTCAAACATGAAAAAACCCAGCCTTAATATTTCCGGAAAACTCATTGACCAATCTACCAAGAAAGAATTAAAAAATCTGCAAATAGAACTATGGGATCAAAAATCCCTTACTGATTCTCCTCTTACCAGTACCAGCTCTGATCAGGCAGGCAATTTCTCTATTCAAATCAATCGAACAGCTTTTTCCTCCAAACCAGAATTGATATTCAAAATATTTAATAAGGATCAGCTGATTCAGACCGTACCTGTTAAATTAACTTCAGGTAAGCCGGCCAAAAACATGTTAATACCCCTTGATCTGCCTCAAAAAGATGTCACTGATCCAGAAAAAGATAACCCCAACAGCCAGTGGCAGGTAAAAGGCCGGATCACTGATGTTAATGGCAATCCGATGGCTGCCCAGGTATCGGCCTTCCAGGTGAAGCTCAACCAGCAACAGCCACTGGGCCAGGCAGCTACCGAACAAGGTAAATACCTCATTGTTTATAAGCCTTTTATACCGGATCAATCATCAGGTTGTGATCGCCCCGACCTGTTGGTAAAAGCATACCGGAATGATCAGTTAATCGCATCTTCAGAAATTTTCTATAATGTGGAAAAGATCACCATCATTGATCTGGTGGCTGGTAATGAAGTCTATAAAGGTCCTTCCGAGTTTCAGCAGTTGGAGCAAACCCTCACACCATGTCTGGGAGACCAGCAACCGGAGAAACTCAATAGCGAAAATGCTGAATACCTGAGTAATAAGACCGGGTCCAGCCTGGAATGGATTAAATTATATATCCTGGCCTTTCGAGCTGCTGATTTTACCCAGGCACCGGCGCCTTATTTTTATGCCTGTTTCAGGATGCAGTTGCCCTATAGCTTGAATAAATTGGTGGCTGTTGATCATCAAGCTATTAAGCAACAAATTTTTAAGGCTATCGATCAGAATATCATTAATGAATCCTGGCGTAAGGAAATGGATAAATTTTTTGCTGCCCTTAAAAGCTCCGCCCTTAAAAGTGCACTAAAAGTTGAGGATCAATCAAAACAGACATCTATTGGTAAGATTTTCAAAATGGCTGCAATCCCTGAAAAATTACAGGTTGACTTGCTGGATCACTATTTAAAAAACCTTAATGATACTTCAGCATTTTGGCAAGCCATGGGAAAACACCCTGAATTGAATCCATTTCAGGATAAACTTAAGCTGACCCTGAAAGTATCAGCTCTGACCCAGCATTATGAACCCGCTACAAAGGCCATTATGGCACTTCCGTTATTTGAGCAAAGCACACAGATCTCCAACCTGACCCAGTTAAATTCTGATGATTGGATGAAATTGGCAAAAGAAATTGGTAGCGCCCCCGATCATATTCCGGGAGAAAAGCAGGAAAAAATAATGAATTATGCCCGACTGATGGAAAAATCCATCATGAAAGCTTTCCCAACCAGGCATATAGCTACCAATATTGCCGGTAACGACAGATATCAGAAGTCAGAATTATCTCAATTCTTTAAACTGGCACCGGATTTTTCTTTTGAAGGTACCAACATAACGGCCTATGTCAACCGCTTAAATGGCAGCATCAAAGATAAATCTGTCCTGATCAGGGATCTGCAAAAGTTACAACGCCTTTATAACCTGGCTCCCGGAATTGATCATTATAAAGTCATGGAAACCCTGGACCGGGAAGGGCTTGATTCCTCCCTAAAGGTGAAATTTTATGGTCAGAAGGCTTTTATTAACCAGTTTGGTCAAAAACTAGGCAGTAGAACCCTGGCCAGCCAGGTTTTTCAGAAAGCCAGTCAGATCAATGCGACCACCATGAACCTGGCCCTGCAATACAATGATCTGAAAAGTGAAGTAATGCCTTATGTGCTGAGAAGTAATCGCTCAGCCACTATGAAATCGGCAAATCAGGAACTGCCTGACCTGGAAACTCTTTTTGGGGGACAGCACTTTTGTTCCTGCAAACATTGTGGTTCTGTTTATGGGGCAGCAGCCTATTTTGTAGACCTTTTGTCCTACCTCAGTCAACACTATGTGATTGATACGACAGCTTCCACTGATCAAAATACCGTATACCTGGAAAAAGCGCCCAATGTGTACCAAAATGGACTGGATCTTTTATTTGAACGCCGGTCTGACCTGGGGCATATCGCTTTGAATTGTGAAAATACCAATACAGTACTGCCTTATCTTGATATTGTTAATGAAATTTTAGAAAATGCTATAATAAATACCACTGCTGCCTATCAGACTACCGGTACCACAGAGGAATTAAAAGCCAATCCGGAACATATTATCAAAAGTGTATATGATGATCATTTGTCTAGGGAGATCTTTCCTTTTTCCCAGCCTTTCAATTTATGGAATGAAGAGGCAAATGTGTACCTGGAGCATTTGGATATTCTGAGGTACCAAATGATCGATGTTTTTCAGTTCAAAAATAACACGAATGAACCTGACAATCAGGCAAAATACAGTGTACAGTTAAATCTGACAGAGCAAGGCAAAAATATTATAATGGGAGAGACTACCATTGATGGTACTACTTATGCCACCACTGATTTTTGGGGCATCAGTGACCTGACTCAACTACAAAATGTACGGCTGTTTATAGATAAAGCCGAAATTTCCTATGAACAGTTACTTCAGTTTCTGCAGCTCGGTTTTGTCCATGATACCGGTACAGTAAAAGTGAAATTTGCTCCGGAAGCTCCCTGTAATATTGATCAGGCAGAACTGGCTTATTGGGAAGAAAGTACCGGGCAATTCAGGTCTGATCCTATTGAGGAAGAATTTTTTATTAAAGCCCACCGGTTCTTCCGGTTTTTGCATAAAGTGCCCTGGACCATCCTGGAATTGGGCTGGATGATGGATGCAATGGCAGTGCAAACCATCAGTGAGTCATTTATTGAACAGGCTGCAATCCTGCTTCAGTTACAATCCGGACTGGACCTGGAACCAAGGGAAGTTTTAAGTTGGTGGGCTAGGCTAAATACTCAATCTGATCAGAATGATCCTGATCACCGTTCTTTTTATGCCCGGCATTTTTTAAACAAAACTGTTTTTGACCCCAGAGAAATTAATGAAGAAAGCTTTGTTTTTACTTTAAATACAGCGCTTAACGAGCTGAAAAATACCGGAAATCTGATCAGTGATTATCTGAATGAAATCGCAGCAGCCTTAAATATCAGTTCATCAGACCTGCTTTTGCTAACAGCAACGATCACCACTGTGGATGATGAAATAGATGACTCACTCAACCTTGATAATCTGTCTCAGCTTTTTCGGATCACTTCTTTATCAAAAGCATTAGATATTTCTCCTGAGGAATACCTTCTGGCTAAAAAATTTATAGTAGCCGATCCGTTCGATAAAACCAGGCCGGAAGATGCATTATCCTGGAGCGAACAGATCAGGAAGGTTCAGCAATCTGGTTTTAGTTTCAAAGAATTGCAGTATCTATTGTTGGATGAATATAATTCTGCCGAAGGTATAGCCCCTGTCGAAGAACGGATCATTGGTTTACTTACCACCTTACAGACAGGATTGTTAAAGATCAGGGCAGAACATGAAGTAAGCCTGGATGAAAATGAAATGCCGGTTGATCCATCCGGTGAAGTTTGTAAGCAAAAACTGTCCCTTTTACTGGATGAAGAAGATATTGATGAAGTTGTGGCTATTGTAGAAGCTGTGGATGGATTGACTTCCCAGCATGAAGCAGATGCCATTACCTATTTATCATTTCTCGATGCAGAACAATTGATCAGTGATTTTGACAGTGGGGATTATCTGACTACTGAATCCAGGTATGCTTATATTCTAAAAGAACTGATTGATTATCTGGTAGATAGCCAAAGCAGGAGCTTTGTGGTCCAGACGTTTTCAACCGATCTGCTCATTGATCTCAATACGGCTGAATTGCTGCTGACTGAACTGGTTTATTCGACAGGATATGTGTTTGATCCCACTGATCCGGCTTATGCCATTGATGACTTTCTGGATCCTTCATTTGCCCTTTATGTCCCGGAAGAGGATGAGGATTTTGAATTAAGCCAGTTCCTGGTACAACAGGATACCTATATCATCCTTTACAAATCTACAATGTTCATCAATAAATTTGAAATGAATTCGGAAGATACAGAATGGACCTTTCTCCAAAGCCCCTCCATCGGATGGCTGGATCTGAATGCTATTTCCGGTGCCCCAGCTGATGTTTTCGTAGCCTGGCAGAAAATGGAGAATTTCTTCAGGGTACACCGGCAATTTAATCAAGGAGATATTACATTTTTTAACCTAATGGATTATGCTGGCGAACCATCTTTACTTGATGCCCTGGAAACCGGCTATGAAGAAGAAGTAGAAGCCTATATTGCTTCGTCTGGTAACTGGGTCGAAGCCGATAAAGGTTTTTTGATCTTTCTGAACCTGCTGGCCGAAGTGACCGGTTGGGAAATAGAATCCTTGTATTTTCTGGCTGGCCCGGAGGCTTATGAAATGAATTTTGATGATTTTATTGATGAGGAGACCTATTTTCACTTAATGCATTGCTTTGAGGTGCTGGAAAAATTAGGTGCCTCTGCCCGGGATGCCTGGAGCTGGATGGCGGTGGATCTGACCAATGAAAATTCAGGCAATATCAAACAAACAGCCAAAGCCAAATATAATGAATCCGAATGGCTTAAGGTAGCAGCTCCTTTACGAGATGTTTTAAGAGAAAAACAGCGGGATGCTTTAACCGTTTATTTAATTCAAAACCAGGGCTTTGAAGATGAAAATGCTCTTTATCAACATTTTCTACTGGATGTAGAAACCAGTGCTTGCACGCTAACCTCAAGGATCGTATTGGCCAACAGTTCGGTTCAGCTGTTTATACAACGACACCTGATGAACCTGGAAAGGGAAATCATTGATCTGGACATTAACCGATGGGAATGGATGAAAAATTACCGGGTATGGGAAGCCAACAGAAAAGTATTTCTTTATCCGGAAAATTGGATAGAGCCTGAACTTCGACTTTCCAAATCTGAGTTTTTTGCAGATCTGCAAAATGCACTGTTACAAAATAATGTCACAGATGAATTGGTAGAAAATGTAGTAAAGGATTACCTGGAAAAGCTTGATGCGGTTTCCAATATTGAAGTTTGTGGCACTTACCATCAATATGAAGATGAAGGTGATGACCCTGTGGATGTGATGCATGTATTTGGCAGAACCATTAGTGTACCCTACCAGTATTATTATCGTACTTTTGTTGATCAGAACTATTGGACTCCCTGGAAAAAAGTAAACCTGTCTGTCAGGGGGAAACATTTGATCCCTGTGGTGATTAACAGGAGACTCTATTTGTTTTGGCCCGAATTCACTGAAAAACAGGAGGAAATCAGCCCTGATAATGATATGACTTATTGGGAAATCAAGCTGGCTTTCAGTGAATATAAAAATGATAAATGGCTGGCCCAGAAGAGTTCAGAAGCTTATATTGAATCGGATAAATTGAATGTGTCCCTTTCAATTGAAGCAGGCAGTCTGAACCTGGACAATTATGGTTTACATAACTTTTGCTTTCTTACCAGTCACCATAGTGCTTACCTTAAGATCAAATGTATTCAGCTGTTGGATACAGGCTTAAGTACCAATTATCAATACAATGAAGGGGAATTTGATTTTTATTTTGAAACATACAAAATCAAAGCTAACAATAAAGTGCCTGTTTTTTTCGGTCTTGACAATATGATCAAACCCACCGGGACAGATATTGATTATATGACTTTTAAAGAAACAGGTAGTACAGGGCTGGAATTGGTTTATGCGGAAGTAGATGAAGATGGAAATTATTTAGGAAATGATAACCTGGTCAAACTATTAAATGCCACCCCCGGATCATTTCATATGCCAATCCCACACCAATATGACGAATTTGTATCTCAGCAAAATTTTTTTTATGCAGATGATGAAAGAAGTTTTTTGGTCAAGCCCTACAATGCTTTTTCCTATAAAATTCCTGATGTTCTAAATCAAGATGCCTCCGGAATAGATTTTTATCTAAAAGAAAATGCCATTCCTTTGGGTGTTTTTGATGAAACAATTTATCGTTTGCCTGAAATTGATGATCTTATTTTTGATTCCGGTCCTAAAGATGAACTGGATCCAGTCCCTTTTTCTTTGGATACGCAGGAAAAAATATCCCATCAGGGAAGTGAATGGACAACAAGTGCTGTGGTGACCTCCTCACCGGCTTCCCCTAAGTTAGATTTTGCCCTGGGGTCGGCTGATTCTAGCCTACAGGTAAATAAATTCCATACCCTATTGGGAAAAAAATACCGGTTTTATAATTTTTACCATCCCTTTATGATCAATTTTATAAAGAAGATAAATGTTAATGGTGTTAAAAATTTGATTACCAGGGATTTGCAATTTGAGTCTTATGAATATTTTTCGAATAGTTATCAGCCTACCACCTCTGTACATGATAGCTATCCCCGGAAAGAAATTGATTTTTCCCCTGAAGGAGCTATGTCCATTTATAATTGGGAAATGTTTTTTCATATTCCTATGCTGGTAGCTGACCAGTTAAGCCAAAACCAGCGATTTGAGGAATCCCAGAAATGGTATCATTTTATATTCAATCCCCTGGACCGGTCTTCAGAAGCCTCCCCCCATAAATTCTGGCAGTTTAAACCTTTTTTTGAGCTGTATGCTAATGGGAATGGCTCAGCTGAAGATTCCATTTACAACCTGCTTTATGCCCTTAGTTATACGGGCACTGACCCTGAAATGCTGGACAAAAAAGCGGAGGTAGAACAACAGGTAACTACCTGGATTAATAGCCCTTTTGATCCTCATGCCATTGCCGCATTACGGCCGGTGGCCTATATGAAAACAGTGGTAATGAAATATATTGATAATCTGATCAGTTGGGGGGATCATTTGTTTGGTCAGGATACCATGGAATCAATCAACGAAGCTACCCAGGTTTATATTCTGGCAGCACAGATCCTTGGTAAAAAACCTGAATTGATCCCGGGAGATGAAGCTGAGGAACGAACTTATAACGAACTTATCGCTGAAGCTGGACAGTTAGATGCTTTCTCCAATGCCCTGGTTAGCCTGGAAAATATATATGCAAGTACATCTTTATCAACAGGAAGTTCTGCCGGCCTGGAAGATCTGCCGTCGAGCCTGTATTTTTGTATTCCCAATAATCCTGATTTATTAACTTATTGGGAAACAGTAGAAGATCGTCTGTTTAAGATCCGGCATTGCATGAATATTGAAGGCGTGGTACGTCAGTTACCACTATTTCAGGCTCCTGTTAATCCGGCCTTATTGGTGAAAGCCAGGGCTGCAGGTTTGGATATTGGAAGTGTGCTTAATGATCTGTATGCGCCATTGCCATACTACCGGTACAGAGTAATGGTACAGAAGGCCCTGGATTTTTGTAACGAGGTGAAATCATTAGGCAATAGCTTGCTAAGTGTGCTGGAGAAAAAAGATGCGGAAGAAATGACGTTGTTACGGGCGGGGCATGAAATTAAAATGCTTGAGATGATAAAAGATGTTAAAAAACTTCAGCTCGATGAAGCCAGAAACAGTCTTTCAGCATTAAAGGAATTAAAAAAGATGACAGAAGTTCGGTATGATTATTATGCCAGGATTGAGAAATTAAATTCCAAGGAAGCACTAAATCTTCAGAAATTAGAATTAGCCCAAATACTGCAAGCTATTGGACAAGGATATGATCTGGCGGCCCAATATAGTCGACTGATTCCGGAAACTACCGCCGGCGTAACCCCGGGAACTACTTTTGGGGGGGCAAATGTAGGGGAAGCATTAAATTTTTACGGCAGCTATTATCGGTTTTTATCCTCAATTGAATCTTATCAGGCCAACAAAGCGGCAATTCAGGCCGGACATGATCGCCGGTGGGATGAATGGAAACTTCAGGAAAAACTGGCTTCACGTGAACTGGTGCAAATTGACAAGCAGATTACAGCAGCTGAAATACGGGTAGAAATTCTGGGAAAAGAGAAACATAACCATGAAACCCAACTGAAGCATAGCCGGGAAGTAAATGATTGGATGAATAGTAAATTTACCAGCAAAGATTTGTATGAATGGATGTCAGGACAATTATCCTCAGTTTATTTTCAAAGCTACCAGTTGGCTTATGATATGGCAAAAAAAGCCCAAAAAGCTTTTCAGTATGAGCTCAATTCTGATCAAACCTTTATTCAGTTCGGTTATTGGGACAGCCTGAAAAAAGGATTATTGGCCGGTGAAAAGTTAAATTATGATATCAGGCGGATGGAAGCGGCTTACCTGGATCAAAACCGGCGTACTTTTGAAATAAATAAATCAATATCTTTGGCCAGGCTGGATCCCCTGGCCCTGATCCAATTAAAGGAAAACGGAGTTTGTTTTATCAATCTGCCTGAAGTACTGTTTGATCTGGATTATCCGGGCCAATACCTGAGACGAATAAAATCTGTGCAATTAACCATCCCCTGTGTTACCGGCCCCTATACCTCAATTAGCGGGAAGCTTACTTTACTGGATCACAAGTGGCGAATAGATACTTCAGGTGATACCTATACCGAAGACAGTGAGGACTATGACAGTCGTTTTGTTTACCATTCCGGTGGTACTCAATCCATTGCCACCAGTTCAGGTCAAAATGACAGCGGCCTGTTCCAGTTAAACTTCAATGATGAACGGTTTCTTCCGTTTGAAGGAGCCGGGGCGATCAGCAACTGGAAACTGGAGTTTCCTGCTATGATCCAAGCCTTTAACTATCAAACCATTTCTGATATTATCATACAGATAAGCTATACTGCCAGGGAAGGAGGAGAAACATTAAAGGAAAAAACCAATAATGAGATACAAACCGCTTTAATGGAGATGGCATTGGGATCTGATAATATCGGACTTACCCGAATGGTTAGCCTTAAACATGAATTTTCAAATGAATGGTATCGTTTTTTGAATCCACTGGCAGGACAGACAGATCAGCAGGCCAGCCTGAATATTGCTTCAGAGGTTTTTCCGTTTATGTTTAGAAACCATCAGGTTAAAACCAACCGGCTAGCTTTGATGATGGTTTTGGCAGATCAGTATACCGAAGATTCATACAACCTGAAACTGGATTTGACCATGCCCTCAGGTAGTCTCCTGAAATCCACGGTAAATAGTAGTCAGGTAGATGGCATTACCCTTTCCTCCAGGGCTGACCTGGGAAATCAGCTTTATCAGGTTTCTTCGGATTTTTCTGAGGATCCAGGCCTATGGGAACTTTTGGTACAGGAAAATGAGATTCCGGTAGAACTACAGTGGGAAGATCAGGGACATATCCGGTTAAATAAGGACATGGTAAAAGATCTGATACTCATTTTCCATTATCAGGTTACTATTGACTAACTATTAATATCAGACTAATAGTTGAAATTAATAGTTTTTGCTTTCAGCTTTGGTTCTGGTATGTTTGTCATTTCGACGCCAGGAGAAATCTGTTGGGGTTAAGGTAGATAGTTGCTATAAGCAGATATGCTACGGAATTATTCAGATGGTTATTGATGGATTCTGTTTTGTAATTTACATGCTACCTTATTTGATCTTTTGTCCTGGCCAGACGGGCGGTACTTTTTGCCTTGATGCAAAAAGTACCCAAAAAAATCAAGACAGAAAAA